>NZ_JASZYL010000001.1:0-892304 GCF_030316985.1 Variovorax sp. J31P179
ATCCTTGCCGGGTAGGACTGTCTGGGTCGTCATTTCCGTCTCCTTGTCTAGAGGTTGGAAATCCCGTTGTAGCTAAACGGGGATGACTCGGGTAGTCCTACATAGCATCTGCTGGAAGAAATTCCCTTTCTGGAGGTCCGGAAAATAGCCGATCGCGAGTTCGGCCGCGCCCGATTCGAGGGCCTCCGCGGCCGCGTTGCGCGGCAGGGCAAGTGATCGAATCCGCACCGATGGCGCCTGCAGCGCAAGCCGATCGAGGATCGGCGGAATGAAGGCGACCTCGCCGATGTCCGGCGTCAGGACCGTGAAGGTTCTCGCGGCCAGCGCCGGATCGAACGCGCTGTCCTGGAGGATCTCGTCGCGCACGGTGTCCATCACGCGAAGCACGCTCGGCGCCAGCGCGGCCGCGCGCGGCGTCGGCTTCATCTCGGCGCCGATCTTCACGAAGAGTTGATCGTCGAACAGCGCGCGCAGCCGTGCCACGGCGGCGCTGGTGGCCGGCTGGCTCAGGCCGATGGCCTCCGACGCCCGCGTCACGCTGCGGTGCTTGAGCATGGCGTCGAAGACGACCAGCAGGTTGAGATCGAGCGACCTTAAATCCATCGCATGGATTCCCCGTATTCATGACATTGAGTTGATGGATTCTGATGCTATTCCTAGGATCGCTCCGATGAACACCCCCAATTCATTTGAATCGCCTGGCCGAGCCTTTCTCTTCAACGCGTGGTACGCGGCGGCATGGGCCGACGAACTCACAGACCAGATGCTTCCCCGCCGCCTGCTGGACATTCCCGTCGTGTTTTTCCGCACCTCGGACGGTCGGCCGAATGCACTGCACGACCGCTGTCCGCACCGGTTCGCGCCGCTGCACCTCGGCAAGCGGGTCGACGACCGGATCGAGTGCGCCTATCACGGCCTGCGCTTCGACTGCAGCGGCGCTTGCGTGCACAACCCGCATGGCAACGGCATGATCCCGAAGCGCGCAGTGGTGCGCAGCTTCCCGGTGGTGGAGCGCTACCACCTGATCTGGGTCTGGATGGGCGACGCCGAGCGGGCGGATCCGTCGGCCATCCCCGAATTCGAGTTCCTGACCGATCCCGACTTCCAGAACGTCAAGGGCTACACGCTGGCCGAAGGCCACTACGAACTGATGACCGACAACATCATGGACCTCGGCCACATCGAGTTCCTGCATCCGGGACTGCTCGGCAGCGAGGCGGTCCGACGCGCGCAGTCGGGCGTGGTCCAGGAAGGCCACACCGTGCTCTCGAAGCGCCGCACCAGCCATGAGATTCTTCCGCCCTTCCTGCAGCGCTGGTACGAAGCCGGGGATCGCTTCGTCGAGCGCTGGCTCGATGTGCGCTGGGACCCGCCCGCACTGATGAAGCTGAGCGTGGGCGTGCTGCCCGAGGGCGAGCCCGCGCAGAGCGCGAACGAAAGCCAGGGCTGCCATCTGATGACGCCGGCCTCGGCCACCGCGACCCACTATTTCTGGGCCCAGGGGCGCAACTGGGGGGCCCGCGATCCCGAGATGGACAGCGGGCGCCTGGCCTCCCTGCGCAAGGCCTTCGACACGCAGGACAAGCCGATGATCGAGGCGGTCCACCAGAACATGGGCGGCCTCGCGCTGGACGAATTGAACCCTGTCATGCTGTCCGTCGACGCCGGGCCGGTGCGCGCCCGACGCGTGCTGGCGCAACTGATCGCGGCGGAGCAGACGGCCCTCAGCCCGGCATCTGCGCCCCGGCCTCCCGGCGATTGACGTCATAGAACAGCCCCCGCAGCCAGCGGTTGGCGGGATCGTTCTGCATGCGCCGGTGCCAGTACTGCTGCAGTTGCAGCTGCGGCGGCCGGAACGGCAGCGCGATCTCCTTGATCGCGACATGCCGGCCGACCACGGTGGCGATGTCCTGCGGCACCGTGGCGATCAGGTCGCTGCCTGGCAGCAGCACCACCAGGCTCATGAAATGCGACAGCTCCAGCGTGACATGGCGCTGCCAGCCCTTGTCGTCGAGGAAGCGGTCCAGCAGATGTTCCCGGCCATCGGGCCGCACGACGATGTGGCGCGCCGACAGGTACTGCTTCAGCGTCATGCGCGACCCCGCTGCCGTGTGGCGGGAACAGGCGATGCAGGTGTAGGTGCTCATGAAAAGCGCCTGCTGGAAATAGCCGGCCCGCTGCAGGTCCGGAAAAAAGCCGACGGCGAGCTCGGCCTCGCCCTGCTCCAGCGCGTCCGCCGCCGCCGCCCGCGGCCTCGACACCGCATGCAGCCGCACATGCGGCGCCTCTTCGCGCAGCCGCCTGAGCACGCCCGGCAGGAAGGCGACCTCGCCGATGTCGGGCGTGAGGATCGTGAAGCTGCGCTCCGCGCGCGCCGGATCGAAGGCTGATTGCTGGAGGATCTCGGACTGGATCGTCTGCACCACCCGATGCACCACCGGCGCCAGTTCGAGCGCGCGCGGCGTCGGTTCCATCTGCGAGGCCGTGCGCACGAACAGCTGGTCGTCGAACACCGCGCGCAGCCGCGCCAGCGCCCCGCTGGTGGCCGACTGGCTCAGCGCCAGGGCCTCCGCCGCCTTGTTGACGCTGCGCAGGCGCGCCATCGTGTCGAACAGGACCAGCAGGTTGAGATCGACCGAACGAATATCCATGAAACCGATTTTATCTATCGTCCAAATCGTCTGTACATGGGCTGGTCGACTTCCTACGATCGCGGCCGGAGACACACATTGAGCACGTTGAAACACCCATCCGGCTGCGCCTGCGGCATCGACACGCACGCGCACGTGGTGCCGGAGAACTTCCCGGCCTACGTCGGCAGCCGCCTGCCGTCCGACTGGCCGTCGATGGCCGCGGCCCAGCCCTGCCACCGCAGCGTCATGATCTCGGGCAAGGTGTACCGCACCGTCTCCGACAAATGCTGGGACACGGGCAAGCGGCTGCAGGACCTGCCGGGCATGGGGCTGGCCCTGCAGGTGGTCTCGCCGATGCCGGAGCTGCTCTCCTACTGGATGGAGGCCGAGCCCGCGCAGCAGCTGCTGCGCTTCCTGAACGAGCAGATCGCCGGCATGGTGGCCGAAAGCGGCGGCGCACTCGCAGGCCTGGGCGCCGTGCCGCTGCAGGACATGGACCTTGCCATCCGGGAACTCGAGCATGTGGTCCAGGTGCTCGGCTTCCCCGGCGTCGAGATCGGCAGCAACATCAATGGCGTGGCGATCGGCGCGCCGGCCTTCGACCCCTTCTTCGAGGCTTGCGAACGGCTCGGCGCCGCGGTGTTCGTGCATGCGATCCGGCCCGCGGGCATGGACCGGCTGGTGGGGCCGCCAGCGCTGCAGCAGGTGCTGGCCTACCCCGGCGACGTCGGCCTCGCCGCCGCTTCGGCCATCACCAGCAACCTGCTCGTGCGGCGGCCGAAGCTGCGGATCGCCTTCAGCCACGGCGGCGGCACGCTGGCCTCGCTGCTGCCGCGCCTGCAGCAGGGCGCGGGCGTGTTCCCCGCCCTGCAGGACACCCTGCTGCAATCGCCGGTGGAACAGGCGCGCCGCTTCTTCTACGACACGTTGGTGTTCGACACCCCGACCCTGCGCCACCTGGTCGGCAGCTTCGGCGGCAGCCAGCTGATGCTGGGCACCGACTACCCCTTCAACTTCCACGACCGCACGCCGGTGGAGCGGGTCGAGGCCGCAGGCTTCGATGCCGACACCGCGGCCGCGCTGGTCCACCGCAACGCCGAGCGCTTCCTCGGCCTTTCGAAAGGCATCGCATGAGTTCACCCTGGATCGAGGGGCTGCGCAGCGTGGCACTCGAAGTGCCCGACCTGGCGCAGGCCGAAAGCTTCTACACCGAGACCTGGCGGCTGGAGGTCGCTGCACGCGGCAACGGCGCGCTCTGTCTGCGGGGCAGCGGCAGCGATGCCTTCCTGCTCGCGCTGCACCAGGGCGGCGGCCTGCCGCGGATCCGCCATGTCACGCTGCGCGCGCGCAGCGCCGAGGCGCTGGCTGCCGTGGCCGCGCAGGTCGAGCCGAGCGGCGGACGGATCCTCAGCCCGGTCCAGCCGCTGGACGAAGAAACGGGCGGCACCGGCTTCAGCTTCCGCGACCCGCACGGCCGCATCTTCCAGGTGGTGCACGGCGATGCCCGCCGCGAGCCGTCGGCGTCGACGCGCGACCGGCCGCTGCGGCTGACCCACGTCGTGCTCAACAGCCACGCCGTCGACGAGACGCAGGCTTTCCTGTCGAAGGTGCTCGGCTTCACCTTGGCCGACCGCACCGTGGCGATTGCCTTCATGAACTGCAACAGCGACCACCACACGCTTGCCGTCGGCGTCTCGGACAACGACGCGCTCAACCACATCGCCTTCCTGATGCCCGACGGCGATGCCGTGATGCGCGGCGGCGGCCGGATGAAGGATGCAGGCTTCCCGATCCAGTGGGGGCCGGGGCGCCATGGTCCCGGCAACAACCTCTTCAACTACTTCATCGATCCCTTCGGCGTCGTCATCGAATACACGGCCGAGGTCGAGCAGGTCGACGAGCGCTACCGGCCTCGCGGCCCCGAGGACTGGAAGTGGCCGCCCGGCCGCGTCGACCAGTGGGGCATCTCGCCACCGCCCGGCCCCACCCTGAAGGAGGCGCAGCGGCGCGTCCTGTTCGTTCCCTCCTGATTCCCCTGAAAGAGAAAGCCATGAACTTCACCACCTACCTGCGCGACGGCGCGCCTCGCCTGGCTGTGGTCGACAACGACCAGCTGATCGACCTGAACGATGCCCAGCCGCAGGTGCCCGACGATCTTCGCCGCGCACTCCAGGCCGGCGTCGACCTGAACGAGGCGGCACGGCAGGCGCTGGCCCATGGCGCCCGCCAGCCGCTCGCCGCCGCGGCCCTCGCACCGCTGGTGCCCGAGCCGGGCAAGATCATCTGCCTCGGCCTCAACTACTACGACCATGCCAAGGAAGGCGGGCGCGAGAAGCCCGACTACCCCTGGTTCTTCTTCCGCGGCGCCTCCTCGCTGATCGCCCACGGCGAGGCCGGCGTCGTGCCCTCGGTGTCCTCGAAGTTCGACTACGAGGCCGAGCTGGCGGTGGTGATTGGCCGCCGCGTGCCGCGCCACACCCAGGAGGCCGACGCGCTGCAATACGTCTTCGGCTACAGCTGCTTCAACGACATGAGCGTGCGCGACTACCAGAAGCGCACACCGCAATGGACCATCGGCAAGAACTTCGACGGCACCGGCGGTTTCGGGCCGGTGCTGGTGAGCGCCGACGCGCTGCCGCCCGGCGCGGTCGGCCTCAAGATCCAGGGCCGCCTCAACGGCGAGGTGATGCAAGACGCGAACACCAGCGACATGATCTTCAGCGTCGCCGAGACCATTGCCCTGCTGGCCGACGTGCTGACCCTGGAGCCCGGCGACGTGATCGTCATGGGCACGCCGGCCGGCGTCGGCCAGGCGCGCACGCCACCGGTGTGGATGAAGGCCGGCGACCGCTACGAGGTCGAGATCGAGCGCGTCGGCGTGCTGTCGAACCCGATCGTGAACGAAGCGCGATGAGCGAACTTGTCTACGACGTCGCGATCGTCGGCTACGGTCCGGCGGGCCAGGTCGCAGCCGGGCTGCTGGGGCAGAAGGGCCTGCGGGTCCATGTCTGCGAGCGGCTGCAGGACGTCTACCAGATCCCGCGCGCGATCGCCCTCGACCACGAGATCATGCGGGTGTTCCAGCAGCTCGGCGTGGCGGAAGCGGTGCAGCCCTATTGCGAGCCCTTCACCAACTCCGAATACTTCGGCGTCGATGGCCAGCTGATCCGCCGCATGACCATGGTCGCGCCGCCCTACCCGCAGGGCTACACGCCCTCGATGGTCTTCACGCAGCCGGCGGTCGAGCGCGTGCTGCGCGCTCGGGTCGCCGAGCTGCCCAACGTGACGGTGGAGCTCGGCGCGACGCTGCAAGGCATCGAGCAGGACGCGAACGGCGTGTCGCTCGCCATCGACACCGCGAACGGCGAACGCAAGGCGGTGCGCGCCCGGTATGCGATCGCCTGCGACGGCGGCTCAAGCACGGTGCGCACGCAACTCGACATGCCGCTGGAGGACCTCGACTTCGACGAGCCCTGGCTGGTGGTCGACGTGCTGGTCAACGACCAGGGCCTCGCCAAGCTGCCGCCGGTGAGCGTGCAGTACTGCGAGCCGGAGCGTCCGTGCACCCTGGTGATCGGGCCGAAGAACCATCGCCGCTGGGAGATCTCGCTGAAGCCGGGCGAAGATCCCGGCGCGGTCGCGACCGACGCCGAGACCTGGAAGCTGCTCTCGCGCTGGCTCACGCCCGCGGACGGAACGCTGTGGCGCCAGGCCAGCTATCGCTTCCACGCGCTGGTGGCCGCCCAGTGGCGCAAGGGCCGCGTGTTCCTGGCCGGCGATGCCGCGCACATGCAGCCGCCCTTCCTCGGGCAGGGCATGTGCCAGGGCATCCGCGACGCGGCCAACCTGAGCTGGAAGCTCGCGGCGGTGCTGCAGGGCGAGGTCCGCGGCACGGCCGCCGAAGCCCTGCTGGACAGCTACGGCACCGAGCGCAAGGCGCATGTTCGCGAGCTGACGAGCCGCATCAAGGGCGTCGGCGCGGTGATCTGCGAACGCGACCCGGCCAAGGCCCGGGCGCGCGATGCGCAGCTGCTGGCGGATTGCGCCGGGGTGGTCAGGGACACGCCGCGCCAGGACATCCTGCCCCGGCTCGAACACGGCCTGCTGTCCGGGCGCGAGAGCGCGGCACGCGGCGGCCTGTTTCCTCAGCCCTGGCTGCAGCAGGGCGGGAAAAGAAGCCGCATGGACGAGGTCGCCGGCCACGGCTGGCGGCTGGTGCTCTCCGCCGACGCTGCAGCGGACGCGGAAGTCGGCGCATGGAGCGGGCTCGCGCGGGTCTCGCTGCAGGCCCTGGCGGAAACCGAAGGCGTCGCCGCCGACTGGTTCCAGCGCCATGCCTGCGTGGCGGCACTGGTGCGGCCCGACAACTACGTCTATGGCGTCGCAGCCACGGCGCAAGACACCACGGCGCTGCTCGAAGAGGCGGCCATCGCCCTCGGCGTCACGGCGGCCTGCGAGGCCTGAACCCAACAATCAACAGGAGACATCGACAATGAATCGCAGGACCTTCACCCTGACCACCGGCGCCGCGCTGCTCGCCACCTGGATGCCGACCAGCTGGGCCCAAGGATGGCCCGACAAGCCCATCAAGCTGATCCTGTCGCAGCCCGCCGGATCGGGCGCCGACTCGATGGCACGCATGATCGGCGACCAGCTCTCGCGCCGGCTCAACCAGCCGATCGTGGTGGAGAACCGTCCAGGCGGTCAGAACGCGATCGGCGCCCAGGCGGCGGCCCGTTCGGCCGCCGACGGCTACACCTTCTATTTCGCGACCGCCGCGGCGCTGGTCATGAACTCCTACCTGTTCAAGAACCTGCCCTACGACCCGCGAAAGGACTTCGTTCCGGTCGGCATGGTCGGCACTGTGCCTTTCACCATCTCGGTCAATGCGGGGTCGAAGTTCCAGTCGCTGGGCGACCTGGTCGCATACGCCAAGGCCAATCCCGGCAAGCTGGCCATCGCCAACGAAGGGCCGAAAACCTTCAGCGGCATGATCACCCGGCTGCTGGCCGCCCAACTGGGCATCGAGGTGAACTCGGTGCCCTATGCCTCCGTCAGTGCCGGCGTGACCGACACGGTCGGCGGCCAGATCGAAGTGCTGGTGAGCGACGTCCCGTCGGTCTCGCAGATGGTCACGGCCGGCAAGCTCCGCCCGCTGGCCGTCACCACCGCCAAGCGCATCGCCGGCTGGGACCAGGTGCCCCCTGTGGCCGACACGCTGCCCGGCTTCAACTATGCCGGCTGGATCGGAATCGTCGCCCCCGCCGGCACGCCGAGCGCCGTCGTCCAGCGCTTCAACCGCGAGCTCGACGTCGTGCTGAGCGACAAGGACATGGCGGCGCGCCTGCTGGCCATCGGCCCGATGACGGACGGCGCCGGCACGGTGACGCAGATGGGCGGCATGCTGGACGCGGAGCATTCACGCTGGGCCAAGCTCACGAAAGACCTGAGCATTGCGCCGGAGTGATGCCAGGCGACGCTAGCCCTCGACCCGGCGCCACGGCGTCGCCCGCCGCTCGGCCCAGGCCAGTGCGCCATAGAGCACGATGCCGAGCAGCGCCAGCATGAACACCGCCGCGAACACCCGCGCCGTGTCGAAGGTTCCCTGCGCGCTCAGGATCACGTAGCCGAGGCCGCGCTGCGAGGCGACGAACTCGCCCACGATGGCGCCCACCAGCGACAGCGAGATCGCCACCTTCATGCCGGTCAGGATCGACGGCAGCGCGCAGGGCAGCCGGACCTTGAAGAAGAAGTCGATGGTCGAGCCCTTCAGCACGGTGCCCAGATCGAGCACGTCCTGCGGCACCGAGCGCAGCCCGTGCACCGCGTCGACGATCACCGCGAAGACCGCGATCAGGAAGGCGATCGCGATCTTGGGTTCGGAGCCGGTGCCGAGCCAGATCACGAACAGCGGCGCGATCGCCACCTTGGGCACGCTGTTCAGCGCCACGATCAGCGGATAGACCGCGTGCTCGAACCAGCGCGACCCCACCAGCAGCATCGCCAGCGCGACGCCGACGACCACCGACAGCGCGAAGCCACCGAGCGTGGTGAGCAGGGTGTAGAGCGTGTGGTCGAGATACCAGTGCCATTCGCCGGCGAGCTCGCCCAGGATGGCCGTCGGTGGCGGCAGCGTCACCGGCCGCACGTGCAGCACCCGCACCAGCACTTCCCAGACCACGAGAAAGGCGACGATCGACATCGCGCCGAGCAGCCATTGCCTGGCCTTGGCGATCCATGGGTTCATCAGGCGGCCTCCTCGATGGCCTGGGCGGGCTCTTCGTTGATGAGCCCCATCTCGTGGAACAGGTCGCGGATGCGCCCGGTGTAGGCGCCGAACTGCGCCGTCTCGCGCACCGCCAGCCGGCGCGGACGCGGCAGGTCGACCTCGATGATGTCGGCGATGCGCCCGGGCCGCGGCGAGAAGACCACCACCCTGTCGGCCAGAAATACCGCTTCCGAGATCCCGTGCGTCACGAACATCACGGTGTTGCGGGTCTCGAGCCAGATCCGCTGCAGCTCGACGTTCATCTGGTCGCGCGTCAGGGCGTCGAGGGCACCGAAGGGCTCGTCCATCAGCAACAGGCCCGGCTGGTCGATCAGCGCACGGCAGATCGCCGCCCGCTGCCGCATGCCGCCCGAGAGTTCGCGCGGATAGCGGTCGCCGAAGTCGGACAGGCCGGTGAGCCTCAGCAACTGCGCCATCGCGGCGCGGTAGGCCTGGGTCGGCTTGCCGGCGAACTCGATCGGCAGCAGGATGTTGCGCTCGATGGTGCGCCATTCGAGCAGCGCGTCGCGCTGGAACACCATGCCCAGGTGGTCGGGCGGCCCGGCCACCACGCGGCCGTCGACGCTGAGCGTCCCCTCGGTCACCGCTTCGAGCCCGGCGACGCAGCGCAGGAAGGTGCTCTTGCCGCAGCCGCTGGGGCCCAGGATGCTCACGAACTCGCCCGGCCGGATATCGAGCGAGATGCCGTCCAGCGCAGTCAGCGCCCGCTCGCCGGGATAGACCTTGCGCACCCGGTCGGCATGGATGGCCGCCGCGTTCATGGCGCGCCAGCCGTCTTCAGCACCACCGGCCGCACCAGCCCCGGCACGAAGAAGTCGTTGCCGTCCTTGATCGACTTGATCAGCCCGGCATCGGTCAGCGTCTTGACGGCAGTGGTCCAGTCGGCGGCCACCGGCACGCCGGTCGGCTGTCCGGCCGCGGCCGGCGACTGGAAGAAGGGCCGCAGGGCATCGATCTGCGCCCGCACCACCTTCTTGTCGAGCTTGGCCTGGGGCCGCTGGGCCACGATGGCATCGACCGCCTCGTCTTCATGCCCGTTCAGCACGTAGGTCCAGGAGGCAGCCACCACGCTCGCGAACTTGCCGATGGCGGGGCCGCGCGACGCGAGCTTGCCTTCGGTCGCGAACAGGCCGAAGCTCGGCATGTTGAGGTTGTAGTCGGCAAAGCGGATGGCGTCCGACGGCCGGGTCAGCGACACCACGGGCAGGAAGAACGGGATGGTCGAGAAGGCGGCGTCGGTGCGGCCGGCGGCATAGGTGGCCGCCTTGCCCGCGGCATCGACACCGATCAGTTCGAGGTCGCTGCGCTTCAGGCCGCCGGCGGCCAGGAAGGCATCGATGAACGGCGCTTCGAGCGAGCCCGCGGTGTAGGCGACCTTCTTGCCCTTGAGGTCCTTCGGCCCGTGGATGCCACCGTCCTTGGGCACCAGCAGGCCGACGTCGCTGAGCCGCGCGAAGACCGCGACCGCCTTCACCGGCACGCCCTTGTCGCGCGCGATCATCATCGACGCCAGCGCCGCATGGCCGACATCGAACTGGTCGCCGCCGCCGACCAGCTGCACCGTGGTGACGGAGCCGTTGCCGTCCTCCAGGCTGACGTCGAGCCCGGCGGCGTTGAACCAGCCCTTCTGCTGCGCCAGGTGCAGCGCGGCGTGCACGCCCCAGGGCGTCCAGTCGAGGCGGACCTTGAGCTTCTCGAGCGCCTGGGCATGGGCGCCCGCCATGGCACCGAGGCCGATGCAGCACGCGAGCGCTGCGCGAAGAGTTCCAGCAAGCAAGCCATTCATCATCGTTTCTCCAGGAGCAAAGGGACCAATCGACAGACAAAGCTGCGCCATCGGCGCGAGTCCTGCGAGACGCGCCGCGGTGCGGGGAATGGGGAACGGAAGCGGCGGCTATCCGACCTGGTCGCCGCGGCCGAACCAGCGGCGGATGCGCGACCACAGCACGCCGACGCCCATGCTGAAGGCATTGAGGCGCGCCGGCGGCAGGGGCGCGCCGGCGGCGCGCGCGGGGTCCATGCGCAAGGCCACGTTCTTGCCGAACTCCTGGATCAGGCGGCCGACGAAGTCCTTGACCAGGCCGGAGCGCGAGAACTGCGCCAGCGGGCCTTGCAGCGAATAGAGCAGGTCGACGTCGACCCGGGTCAAGGCCGGCGAGACCTCCGTCAGCCGGTAGGCCACGTCGCCGTTGGCGCGCGACTGGCTCAGCGAATCCTGGCCGGCGCCCTTCAGCACCGCGCTGCGGGTGCTGTCGTCGCGGTCGAGCCGGGCAGCGCCGTTGAAGCTGGCCGACATCGGTCCGAACTTGATCGCCACCCGTCCCTTGACGCGATCGCCATTGTGCTCGGTCAGTTCGGCGCCTGGCAGGCAGGCGGCCACCGCCGGCAGGTCGGCCATGAAGCGCCAGACGTCGGCGGCCGGGAACGGCACCGTGAACTGGCCCTGGATGCGGGTGCCGTTGGCCGGCGCGGCGCCCTCTGCCGCAGGCGCCTCGCCGCGCGGCACGGCGGCCACCGCCGCCACGCCGGTGTCGGCCGCCTCGAAGGCCGTGAAGCCCGGCGTCGCTGCGGGCACCGATGCGCTGCAGGCGTGAACCGGCATCGCAGCGCGCAGGGCGTCGATCCCGGGGTGGGCGCCGGCGCGGCATTGGGCCAGCACGTCGCGGATCGCCGCCACGATGCCGACATAGCCGGTGCAGCGGCACAGGTTGCCGGAGAGTTCGAGCCGGACCCGGGCCTCGTCGGCGTCGGGGAAGCGCAGCACGATGTCGCGCGACGTGGCCAGCATGCCGGGCGTGCAGAAGCCGCATTGCAGCGCATGGTGGCGCGAGAACGCGGGGCGCAGCAGCGCCATCACCGGGTCATGGTCGTAGCCTTCGACGGTCGTCACCTTCCGGCCGTCGCAGGCCACCGCGAAGGCGATGCACGAGCGCACCGGCCGGTCGTCGACGAGCACCGTGCAGGCGCCGCAGACGCCATGCTCGCAGCCGAGGTGGGTGCCGGTCTGGCGGCCTTCCTCGCGCACGAAATCGGCCAGGTGCATGCGCGCGGGCACGTCGCGTCGGAGCGCGTGCCCGTTGAGTTCGAGGGCGATGGTGGTCATGTGGAAAGTTCCGGAACGAAGATCTGGTGCAGGCAGCGCTCGACCGCCGCGACCATCAGTTTGCGATCGACCGCGTCCTTGGCCGGCAGCGCCGCGGCGACCGCCGATCGAAGCGTGTCGCGCGACGGCATCGCGGCGTCGCGTGCCACCTGCGCGGCGAGTGCCGGCAAGGCCTGCGGTGCGCCATCGAGCGCCCCGAGCACGATGCGCGCGAGCTTGCGCGACGGATCGAACACCGCTGCGCAGCTGGCCTCGGCGAACTCGCCGGTCTTGCGGCAGAACTTGAAATACCCCCAGCGGGCCGCGGGACCGAGCCTGGGAACGAGCACTGCCGCCAGCAGTTCGCCGTCGGCCAGGTCGGTGGTGTAGGCGCCTTGCATGAAGCGCTCCATCGGCACCCGGCGCATGCCGGTGGCGGAGGCGATCTCGATCTGTGCGCCCAGGGCGGCCATCGTCAGCACCCAGTCGGCCGCCGGGTCGGCATGCGCCAGGCTGCCCCCGAGCGTGCCGCGGTTGCGGATCGCCCGGTAGGCGATACCGCCCGCCACCGACTGCAGCAGGCCGTCGCGCAGCAAGGGGTGGACGCCGTCCTCGATCTCGGCATGCGTGACGGCGGCACCGATGCGCAGCTGGTCGCCCTCGGCCGCGACCTGTCGCAGCTCGGCCAGCGCCGAGACGTCGACCACCTGCTTGGGCCGGGTCAGGCGCAGGTTCAGCATCGGGCCGAGCGATTGGCCGCCGCCCATCACCTTGGCGGCGCCGCCGCCATCGGCCAGCGCCCGCAAGGCGTCCTTCAGGGTGGCGGGGCGTTGGTAGTCGAAGCTCGCGGCTTTCATCGGGGGCTCCTCATGCGGCTTTCCGGTTGTCGACCACCTGCGCCGCCTCGATGGCCTCGAGCAGGCGGCGCGGGGTCAGGGGCGTGCGCGAGACTTCGGCGCCCAGCGGCCGCAGGGCGTCGTTGACCGCATTGAAGATGGCGGCCGGCGGCGCGATCGCCCCGCCCTCGCCCATGCCCTTGGCGCCGAACTCGGTGTGCGGCGACGGGGTCTCGAAATGGTGGATGCGCATGGCCGGCACCTCGGTCGCGCCCGGCAGCATGTAGTCGGCCAGGGTGGAGGCGAGCGGCTGGCCGTTGCGGTCGTAGGGCGTCTCCTCGTAGAGCGCGGTGCCGATGCCCTGCGCCACGCCGCCGTAGGTCTGGCCCTCGACCACCATCGGATTGATCATGGTGCCGCAGTCCTCGACGATCACGTAGTCGAGGATGTCCACATGGCCGGTCTCGGGGTCGACCGCCACCGTGACCGCATGGGTCGCATAGGTGAAGGCGCCGGTGTCGACCTTGGGCTTGAAGCCGGTCGTGACCTCGAGCCCGGCCGCATCGACGTCGGCCGGCAGGCGGTCGGGCCGGAGGTACCAGGCCTGCGCCACTTCGGCCACCGGCACGCTGCGGTCGCCCACGACGATGCGTCCGCCGGCAAGCACGGCGGCGTCTGGCGTGGCGCCCAGGAGGTGGGCGCCGATGTGCAGGATGCGAGGCGCCAGCGCCTTGCAGGCCCGCGCCACCGCACCGCCGGACATCACCAGCGAGCGCGACGCATAGGTGCCGGTGGAGAACGGCGTCTGCCCGGTGTCGCCGTGCACCAGCTTGATCAGGCCGATGTCGACGCCGAGGATCTCGTGCGCGATCTGCGCGAAGGTGGTCTCCATGCCCTGGCCATGCGAATGCACGCCGACGCGGATCTCGAGCCCGCCGTCGGGCGTCATCCGGACGGCGGCGGAATCGAAGCCCGGAATCACCGGCGTGCCCCAGGACGCGAACACCGACGTGCCGTGCGCCGACTGCTCGGTGTAGGTGGCGAAGCCGACACCGACCAGCCGGCCGTCGGTCCGTGCCTCGCCCTGGCGGCGGCGCACGGCTTCGACACCGATCATGTCGCGTGCCTTGACCAGGCTGGCCGGATAGTCGCCGCTGTCGAAATGCTTGTTGGCGACGTTGACATAGGGCATGGCCGAGGCGGGGACCAGGTTCTCGAGCCGGACCTCCCAGGGCTCGCGGCCCACCGCGCGCGCGATGGCGTCGAGCGTGAGTTCCATCGCGAAGCAGACGCCGGTGCGCGCCACGCCGCGGTAGGGCACGAAGCCCGGCTTGTTGGTGGCCACGCATTCGGTCACGCAGCGGTAGCCGCGGAAGGCGTAGGGGCCGGGCAGGTTGCCGACGGCCTGGCCCGGTTCCAGCCCGATCGTGAACGGCCAGACCGAGTAGGCGCCGCCGTCGATCGTGATCCGGGCGTCAAGCGCCAGCAGCCGGCCGCGGGCGTCCGCGTAGGCGGTCATCTGGTAGCTGTGCTCGCGCGTGTTGGCGCCAGCGATGAGGTGCTCGCGCCGGTCCTCGATGTAGCGGAAGGGCTTGCGATGGGTCTTGGCCAGCCATGCCACGCAGAGCTCTTCCTGCTGCAGCACGCACTTGTAGCCGAAGGCGCCGCCGACGTCGGGCGAGATCACGCGCACGCGGCCCTGGTCGAGCCCGAGACACTGGGCCAACACGGTGCGGATCATGTGCGGCACCTGGGTCGCACTGACCACCACCAGCTGGTCGGCCTGGTGGTCCCAGTAGGCGAGCACGGCCTTGCCTTCCATCGGCACCATGCACTGGCGCGCCAGCGAAACCTCGCGCCGCACCACCAGCGAAGCCTGGGCGGCGTGGGCCTCGAAGTCCTTGTCGGCGTGCAGCGTGACGAAGGTGTTGTCGCGCCATTGCGCGTGGATGCGCTCGCCGGTGGCGGCGCGCGAGGTCTCGGCGTCGGCGTACACGGGCAGCTCGTCGTATTCGAGCTCGACCTGCTCCGCCAGGTCTTCGGCCTCGGCGCGGGTGCGGGCGAAGACCATGGCCACCGGCTCGCCGACGAAGCGGACCTTGCCCGCCGCCAGCGGCGGCTGGGCCGAGGACTGGTAGGTCGGCAAGGTGGAGTCGGCCACGATGTCGAGCGCATCGGCCATGTCCTCGCGCAGCACGACGCGCTCGCTGCCCGTTGCGGGCCGCCGGGCCGAGACGATCCGGGCGTGCGCCAGCGGGCTGCGCAGGAAGGCGACCTCGCAGAGCTCGGGCAGGCTCATGTCGGCCACGAAATTGCCCTTGCCGTGCAGGTGGCGCGCGTCTTCCTTGCGCAGCACGCGGGCGCCGACGCCTTGCGCGTTCGGGTCGGCCGGAGGGTGGGAGTGCGGGGTCTGCATGCTCAGGGTTTCCTGCTGTCGAAGGGCGAAGGGGCATCGTCGCCCGGATAGGCCGAGCTGCTGCCATCGCCCGTGTGCGGCATCTCGATCTTGATCGTGTCGAGGTCGATTTTCGCCGCCTTGTGGACATTGCCGGTGACCATGCCCGGGAAGGCGATGACCAGGCCGACCATGGCCAGCTGGATCAGCACGAACGGGATCGCGCCGCGGTAGATGTCGCTGGTCGGCACCTCCTTGGGCGCCACCGAGCGCAGGTAGAACAGCGCGAAGCCGAACGGCGGATGCATGAAGGAGGTCTGCATGTTGACCGCCAGCAGCACGCCGAGCCAGATCAGGTCGATGCCCATCTTGTCGGCGACCGGCGCCAGCAGCGGCACGATGATGAAGGCCAGCTCGAAGAAGTCGAGGAAGAAGGCCAGCAGGAACACCATCAGGTTGACCACGATCAGGAAGCCGATCTGTCCGCCCGGCAGGTGCAGCAGCAGGTGCTCGACCCACAGGTCGCCGTCGACGCCGCGGAACACCAGGCCGAAGACGGTCGCGCCGACCAGGATGAAGATCGCGAAGCAGGTCAGCTTGGCGGTCTTGTCCATGGCCTGGCGCAGCAGCGGCAGCGAAAGCTTGCGCCGCGCGAGCGCCAGCAGCAGCGCCCCGGCGGCCCCCATGGCGCCGCCCTCGGTCGGCGTCGCGATGCCCAGGAAGATGGTGCCGAGCACCAGGAAGATCAGCACCAGCGGCGGCACCAGCGTCGTCAGCACCCGGAGCGCCAATGCGCCGCCGCGCAGCGTGCGCGCCTCGGGCGGCAAGGCGGGCGCCGCCTCCGGCTTGAACATCGAATAGACGAAGACGTAGACCGCGTACAGGCCGGTGAGCACCAGCCCCGGCACCAGCGCGCCGGCATACATGTCGCCGACCGACTTGCCCATCTGGTCGGCGAGCACGATCAGCACCAGCGACGGCGGGATGATCTGCGCCAGGGTGCCCGAGGCCGCGATCACGCCGCTGGCCAGCCGCTTGTCGTAGCCGTAGCGCAGCATGATCGGCAGCGAGATCAGGCCCATCGAGATCACCGAGGCGGCCACCACTCCGGTGGTGGCCGCGAGCAGGCCGCCGACGAAGATCACCGCGTAGGCCAGGCCGCCGCGCACCGGCCCGAACAGCTGCCCGATCGTTTCGAGCAAGTCCTCGGCCATGCCGCTGCGCTCGAGGATCAGCCCCATGAGGGTGAAGAACGGGATCGCCAGCAGCGTCTCGTTGAACATGATGCCGAAGACGCGCTCGGGCAGGGCCTGGAACAGCGAGGGCTCGATCAGTCCGAGCGCGATGCCGACGAGGCCGAAGATCAGGCCGTTGGCGCCGACGGCGAAGGCCACCGGGTAGCCGATCAGCAGCAGCAGCACCAGGCACGCGAACATGATCGGCGCCATGTAGGTGGTCAGGAATTCAATCATCGTGGACTTCGGAGGGGTCGGGGGGCGCGGCCGTCTCAGGCGGCCGTCGGGGCGCTGCGGTCGAGGCCGCGCAGCTCGGCCACGTCCTTGATCAGCTCGGAGGCGCCCTGCAGCAGCAGCAGCCCGAAACCGACCGGGATCAGCAGCTTCACGGGCCAGCGGATCAGGCCGCCGGCGTTGGAGGAGACCTCGCCGCTGGTGTAAGCGTCGACGAACGGCGCCCACGAGAGCACCAGGATCAGCAAGGTCACCGGCGCCAGGAAGAACAAGGTGCCGAAGATCTCGACCCACAGCTGCTGGCGCCGCGAGAGCCGCGAATGGATCAGGTCCACCCGCACGTGCTCCTTGTTCAGCAGCGTGTAGCCGGCGCAGAGCAGGAACACCGCCGCGAACAGGTACCACTGGATCTCCAGCAGCGAGTTGGAGCTCATGTTGAAAGCCTTGCGGACCACCGCGTTGCCGCTGCTGACCAGCACCGCGATCAGGATGAGCCAATACGAGGCCTTGCCGACGGCCGTGTTGAGGGCGTCGATCAGGCGCGAAGCGCGCAGCAGCGAGTTCATGACGATGGTCCCCTCGGCCTCGCTCAGGCCTTGTTCTTCGCCAGCTCGGCGAAGGTGAAGTTGTCGAGCGCGTTCTCGGCCACGCGGAACCAGCTCGCCTGGTTCTGGCGGAACTGCTGCCACTTGGGATAGATCGCCTTGAACTCGGGGTTCTTCGCCGACAGCTCGCCCCACAGCTCATCCGAGGCCTTGAAGGCGGCGACCATGACGTCGCGCGGGAAGTACGACAGCTTGGCGCCCTGCCCGATCAGCTTCTTGAGCGCCTCGGGATTGCGGGCGTCGTAGTCGGCCAGCATCTTCAGGGTCTCTTCCGAGCAGGCGCACTCGAAGGCCGCCTTGTATGACGCAGGCAGCGCGGCCCAGGCCTTTTCGTTGACCATCGAGGTGATCGAGGCGCTGCCCTCCCACCAGCCCGGGGCGTAGTAGTGCTGCGCCACGCGCTGCAGGCCGAGCTTCTCGTCGTCGTAGGGACCGATCCATTCGGCGGCATCGATGGTGCCCTTCTCGAGCGCCGAGTAGATGTCCGACGCCGGGATCTGCTGCGGCACCGTGCCCAGCTTCTCGAGCACCATGCCGCCGATGCCGCCGATGCGCATCTTGAGCCCCTGCAGGTCGGCCACCGACTTGATCTCCTTGCGGTAGAAGCCGCCCATCTGCACGCCGACGTTGCCGCTGACGTGGTTGACGATGCCGTACTTCTTGTACATCGCGCGGACCAGCGCCATGCCGCCGCCGAACTGCATCCAGGCGTTGTGCTGGCGGGCGTTGAGGCCGAAGGCCAGGCCGGTGTCGAAGGCGATCGCGGTGTCCTTGCCGATGAAGGCCGACGCGAGCACGTGGTTGCACTCGATGGTGCCGTTGCTCACCGCCTCCATGTTCTGCGCCGGCGGAACGATCTCGCCGCCCGCGAACGGGCGGATCTCGAAGCGGCCCTCGGTGAGTTCGGCGACCCGCTTGCACAAGCGGTCGGCCGAGCCATAGATGGTGTCCAGGCTCTTGGGCCAGCTGGTGGACATGCGCCACTTGACGGTCGGGGCGGTCTGGGCGAGGGCGGGGACTGCCAGCGTGGCGAGGCCCGCCAGGGCTCCGGTCTTCTCGAAAAAGCGACGTCTTTGCATGAATGACTCCTGGGGTGTGGGGCGAATAATTGTCAGTATGCTGACTTGATTATTTCGTGTCAACGACATTTTCTTCGTGTTTTCCCGTGCACCAGGATCTGGTCTTCCAGGGCTGGTTTCGGTGCATGTTCACAGGCGATTGCACTGAATAAGTGCAAACCCTGGTCGCCCGACACGAAACTCAAAACCGCTTGCGCCCCTCTTATTTTGTTCAGTACACTGACGATATCAACTCAGTGTACGTTTCAAAGGACGCCCACCATGGCCTGGACCCGAATCGCTGCCGCGAACCAGTTGCAAGACGACGAAGTCATGCCGATCGCGCTTGGAGACACCCAGCTCGCGCTGTTCCGCAGTGCCGGCGAATTCCACGTGACGGACAACGTCTGCACCCACCAGTACGCGCTGCTGTCCGATGGCTACGTCGAAGACGGCTGCGTCGAATGCCCGCTGCACCAGGCGCGCTTCGACCTGCGCACAGGCGAAGCCCTGTGCGCACCCGCGACCCGGGCGATCCGGGTCTATCCGGTGCGGGTCGAGGACGGCGATGTCCTGGTCGATGTCCTGGTCGATGCCTGAGCGCGCCGCCATGACCGCCGCCGCGCCCTTCCTGATCGTCGGTGCGGGCCAGGCCGGCGCGACCGCCGCCGCCGCCCTGCGGAGCCTGGGCCACGCCGGGCGCATCGTGCTCGCCGGCGACGAGGCATCGCTGCCCTACGAGCGGCCGCCGCTCACCAAGGCGGTCCTGGCCGATGCCGGCATGGACGGGCGCATCGGCATCCACCCCGCGGGCTTCCATGATGCGCAGGCGATCGAGCTTCGGCTCGGCGCCGGCGTCGTGGCGATCGATGCCGCCCGCCGACTGGCGCGCTTCGGCGACGGCAGCGAGCTGGCCTTCGGCCGCTGCCTGATCGCGACCGGCGGGCGGGCCCGCACCCTGCCCTCGCTGCCGCCCGGCACGCCGCATGTCCACCATGTGCGCACGCTGGCCGACGCCCAGGCGCTGCGCGCCGCGATGGCCGGCCTGCGGTCGCTGTGCGTGCTCGGCGGCGGCTTCCTCGGACTCGAAGTGGCGGCCACGGCGCGCGCGGCGGGGCTCGCGGTGAGCGTCATCGAGGCCGCGCCGCGGCTGTTGTCGCGCGCGGTGCCGCCCGAGTTCTCGGCCTGGCTCGCCGGGCGTGCGGCGGCCGCGGGCGTCGCGCTCCGGCTCGGGCGCAGCTGCACCTCGATCGAACCGAAGGCCGACGGCGTCGCGCTGGCGCTCGACGACGGCAGCACCCTCCATGCCCCGCTGCTGGTGGTGGCGATCGGCCAGACGCCCGAGGTCGCGCTGGCCCGCGACTGCGGCCTGGCCCTGCATCCGCACAACGGCGGCATCCGCATCGATGCGCAGTGCCGCACCAGTGCGCCGGACATCTACGCCGCCGGCGACTGCGCCAGCCAGGTCCAGCCGCTGGCCGGCGAGGAACTGCGGCTCGAATCCTGGCAGAGCGCCAACGAGCAGGCGCGCATCGCCGCCGCCGCGATGCTCGGCGTGCCGACCGAGGCCGCCGCCACGCCCTGGTTCTGGAGCGACCAGTTCGGCTGCAACATCCAGATGCTCGGGCTGCCCGGCGCGGCCACCACCTACCACCTGCGCGGCGAGGCCGCGATCGACGGCACACCGAGATTCATGCTGCTCGGCCTCGATGCCGATCACTGCCTCGGGTACGCGATCGCGGTCAACGCCGGCGGCGACCTGCGGCCCCTGCGCGCGCTGGTCGGGCAGCGCATCCCCTGCGACCCCGCGCAATTGCGCGACGTCTCGATCCCCCCGCGGCAACTGGTGCGCAACGCACTGTCCGCCGCGGCCAGCCCTTCACTTTCCTGACTGGACCCCCGCCATGCACAGCACCCACGCGGTCATCAACCGCACCCCGAAGGCCAAGGACGCCGAACTCGCCGCCTGCAAGTGGCCCGAGGACGCGGCGCATTTCATCCCCGACTGGGTCTACACCAGCGAAGCCGTGTACGACCAGGAGATGGACAAGATCTTCCGCGGCCGCTCCTGGAACTTCGTCGCCCTCGAGGCCGAGGTGCCGAACACCGGCGATTTCAAGCGCTCCTACGTGGGCGCGACGCCGGTCGTGGTGTCGCGCGCCGCCGACGGTTCGATCAACGTGTTCGAGAACCGCTGCGCCCACCGAGGCGCCGAGTTCTGCCGCCACAGCCAGGGCAACGCGACCGAGTTCGTGTGCCCGTACCACCAGTGGTCCTACGACCTCAAGGGCAACCTGCAGGGCGTGCCCTTCAAGCGCGGCGTGAACCGCGAAGGCGGCATGCCGAAGGACTTCCGCAACGAGGACCACGGACTGCGCAAGCTGCACGTCGCGACCCGCAACGGCGTCGTCTTCGCCTCGTATGCGGCGGACATGGAATCGCTCGAGGACTACATGACGCCGGAGATCCTGAAGGACTTCGACGTGGTCTTCAACGGCAAGCGCCTGAAGGTGCACGGCTACTACAAGAACGAGTTGCCCTGCAACTGGAAGATGTACCACGAGAACCTCAAGGACCCCTACCACGCGACCCTGCTGCATTCCTTCCTGGTCGTCTTCGGGCTGCTGGTGGCGGGCAACGACGCCGCGATGATCGCCGACCCGGTGCACGGCCGCCACGGCACCATGGCCTCGGCCAAGAAAGAAGACAAGTACGCCGCGGTCAGCGACGAGAACAAGAAGGAGATGCGCTCCTACCACGAGGGCATGCGCCTGCAGGACGAGCGCTTCCTCGACTTCGTCAAGGAGTTCGACTCGCCCTGGTCGGTGACCATGCAGACCATCTGGCCCAACCTGATCGTGCAGCGCGAGATGAACACGCTGGGCGTGCGCCAGATCGTGCCCAACGGCCCCAACAGCATGCTGATGCTGTGGACCATGTTCGGCTACGAGGACGACACCGAGGAGATGACCCAGCACCGCCTGCGCCAGGGCAACCTGATGGGCCCGGCCGGCTTCCTCGGCCTCGAGGACAACGAGGCGATGAAGTTCGTGCAGGAAGGCGTGCGCCGCTCCAGCACCGACACCAACGTGCTCAAGCTCGATGCCGGCAACGTCGGCACCTCGAGTTCGCTGATCTCCGAAGCCGCGATCCGCGCCATGTACGGCTACTACCGCGAAGTGATGGGGTTCTGAACGCCATGAAAGCCACCACCCAAAGCCTCTTTCGCCCGCGCGACATCGCCCCCGCACGCGCCGCCGCGCTGCGCCACGAGATCGAAGACTTCAACGCCGACTACTGCGCCGTGCTCGACGCCGGCCAGGTCGAGGCCTGGCCCGGGTTCTTCGCCGCCGACGGCATCTACCGCGTGACCGCGCGCGAGAACGCCGAGCTCGGCATGCCGGTCGGCCTGGTGTATGCCCAGGGCCGCGGCATGATGCACGACCGCGCGGTGGCGATCGCCAAGACGCAGATGTTCGCGCCGCGCTACAACCTGCACCTGGTGACCAACACCCGCGTCAGCCGCGAATCGGTCGACGGCGAGGTCGAGGCGCAGGCCAACTTCCTGCTGCTGCAGACCCTGGTCGAGGGCCCGAGCACGGTGCACATGGCCGGCACCTACTACGACCGCTTCGTGCGCATCGAAGGCCGCCTGCTGCTCAAGGAGCGCCAGGCCATCTACGACACCACGATCATCGCCAACGACCTGGTCTACCCGCTGTGAACGGCCCGGCTCGCATGCCCTCAGATGGCGCGAAGCACCGTGCGGCTGTACTGGTTGTTGGCCTCGACCAGGATCTTCATGAGGTCCATCAGCATCGTGCGCTCGGCCGGACGCAAGGGCGCCAGCAGGCGCTCCTGGGCGCGGGCCATGTCGCCGCGCAGCGCGTCCACCACCGTCTGCCCTTCGGCGGTCAGGCGCACGTGGCGCGTGCGCTTGTCGGAGGGATTCGGCCGCCGCTCGACGAGGCCGCGGTCCTCGAGCCGCTTGACGACGTCGGCGGTGGTCGTGCGGTCGAGCCCGACCTCCTGGCCGAGCGAGGTCTGGTCGAGGTCGGGCAGCACCGAGACCGCCGTGAGGATCGCGTACTGCACCGGCGTCACGTTCTGCGACTTGCACTCCTCGAAGAACATCGCGACGTGGATCTGGTGCAGCCGGCGCACCAGGAAGCCCGGCCGCGCAAAGAGCAGTTCCTTGGCGGGATCGACCGTGGTCATGGGGGTTTCGAGGTCTTCGAGCGCGGGCTCCTGACCGGACTGACGCTTCTTCGACGGCACCTGGGCTCCCCGTTTGTTAGCACACTGAGAATTGTATAGACGCCGTGCAACCGACACCACGTCCGCAGACCCGAAGCTTGAGCGAGCGCAATGTCCGCCGTGCCCATCAGCGCGGCGCGATGGAGAACGACTGGCTGCAGGCGCGCTTCAGCTTCAGCTTCGGCGACTACCAGGATCCGAACCACACGCACTGGGGCTCGCTGCGAGCGCTCAACGAGGACCAGGTCGCCGCCGGCAAGGGCTTCGCATGGCACGGGCATCGCGACATCGAGTCGCTGACCTATCCGATCGAAGGCCGCATCCATCACACCGACAGCCTGGGCAACGACTATGTCTTCGGCCCGGGCGAACTGCACCGCATGACGGCCGGCAGCGGCATCGAACACGCCGAGATGAACGCCTCGGCCGTCGCGCCCGAGCGGCACCTGCAGATCTGGCTCTACCCGCAGACCCGCGGGCTCGCGCCCGGCTGCGAGCTGGTGCGCATCGACGCCGCGGGCGCGCGCGACGGCTGGCGGCTGATCGCGTCGCCCGACGGGCGCGACGGCTCGGCGACCGTGCGGCAGCGGGCGTTCCTGTTCGTCGGCCGGCCGGCGCTCGGCGGCGCATTGGGCTTCAGCCTCGAGGCGCACCGGCTCGGCTACCTGCACGTGGTGGCCGGCGCGGTCGCGGTCGCGCCGGGCCTGCAACTGCGCAGCGGCGACGGCCTGCGCTTCACCCACCACGAAACGCTGGCGCTGGTCGCCGAGGCCGAAGGCAGCGAGCTGCTGCTCTTCGACCTCTAGCCCGGCCAGCCCGCCCTTCCCTTCCACACCCCACCAGGAGAACCCCAGGATGACCCGAATTCGCAAGATCGCGCTCGAAGAGCATTTCATGGCGCCCGGCTTCGAACGCTACTCGAAGTCCTTCCTGCAGCACATCGACCGGGCGGTCTACGCCGAGCTCGCGCGCCGGCTGGCCGACTTCGACGAGATCCGCCTCGGCGAGATGGACCGGGCCGGCATCGCGGTGACCGTGCTGTCGCAGACCGGCCCCGGCGTGCAGGGCGAGGCCAGCACCTCGCTCGCCATCGGCAGCGCGCAGGAGAACAACGACTTCCTCGCGCAGCAGGTCGCGCGCCACCCGACCCGCTATGCGGGCTTCGCCGCGCTGCCGATGCAGGATCCGAAGGCCGCCGCCACGGAGCTGACGCGCGCGGTGCGGCAGCTCGGGTTCAAGGGCGCGCTCGTCAACGGCCACACCCGGGGCCGCTACTACGACGACCGCGCCTACGACGAAGTGTGGGACCGCCTGCAGGCCCTCGACGTGCCGCTGTACCTGCACCCGATCGACTTCCCGTCAGCGCCGGTCTCGTTCGAAGGCCATGCCGAGCTGAACGGCGCCACCTGGGGCTGGGGCGTCGAGACCGCGACCCATGCGCTGCGCCTGCTCTTCGGCGGCGTCTTCGACCGCTTCCCGCGGCTCAAGCTGATCCTCGGCCACATGGGCGAGGGCCTGCCGTTCCAGCGCTGGCGCTTCGACAGCCGCTTCGCCGCCTATCCGCACGGCCTCACGCTGCAGCGCGCGCCGTCCGAGTACATCGGCCGCAACATCGTGATCACCACCTCCGGCGTCTGCTCGCCCGCCGCACTGGCGGGCGCCATCGCCGAGATGGGCGCCGAGGCCGTGATGTTCTCGGTCGACTATCCCTACGAGTCGACCGCGGTCGCCGCCGACTTCATCGAGGCGGCGCCGCTGGACGAGCGCACCCGCGCGCTGGTCTGCCACGGCAACGCCGAACGCCTGCTCAAGCTCGACCTGGCCTGAGCGCCTTTCCCTTCAATCACCGGAGAACCCCATGACCCGCAGCTACCGCATCGGCCAGATCGTGCCGAGCTCGAACACCACGATGGAGACCGAGATCCCGGCCATGCTCATGGCCCGCCAGGCGGTCCGCCCCGAGCGCTTCACCTTCCACTCCAGTCGCATGCGCATGAAGACGGTCAAGAAGGACGAGCTCGCCGCGATGGACGCCGAATCCGACCGCTGCGCGCTGGAGCTCAGCGATGCGCGCGTCGATGTCCTGGGCTATGCCTGCCTGGTGGCGATCATGTCGATGGGCCACGGCTACCACCGCAGCTCGCAGGCCCGCCTGCATGCCCGCACCGCCGACAACGGCGGCGCCGCGCCGGTGGTCACCAGCGCCGGCGCGCTGGTCGACGCGCTCAAGGTGATGGGCGCCAAACGAATCGCGCTGGTGGCACCCTACATGAAGCCGCTGACCGAACTGGTGGTCGACTACATCCGCCACGAGGACATCGAAGTCAGCGACTGGCGCGCGCTCGAGATCCCCGACAACCTCGAGGTCGGCCGCCACGACCCGGCCCTGCTGCCCGCGATCGTCGCCGGCATGGACACCCGCGGCGTCGATGCGATCGTGCTGTCGGCCTGCGTCCAGATGCCCTCGCTGCCCTCGGTCGCCAAGGTCGAGGCGATGACCGGCAAGCCGGTGGTCACGGCGGCGATCGCCACCACCTACGCGATGCTGAAGGCGCTGGACCTCGAACCGGTGGTGCCGGGTGCCGGTGCGCTGCTTTCGGGCGCCTGGTGAGCCGGAGCACGCCCATGCGCAGCACCTTCCTTCACGGCGCGAACCTGCGCGCCAACGGCATCCGCCAGCACTACCTCCGCTACGGCGGCCAGGGCCGCCCCGTGGTCATCGTGCCGGGCATCACCAGCCCGGCCATCACGTGGGGCTTCGTGGCCGAGCAGTTCGGCCGCCACTTCGACACCTATGTGCTCGACGTCCGCGGCCGCGGCCTCTCGGAGTCGTCCGCCGCGCTCGACTACGGCCTCGACGCCTGCGCCCGCGACGTCGGCGCCTTCGCCGAGGCGCTCGGCCTGCGCGACTATGCGCTGGTCGGCCATTCGATGGGCGCGCGCATCGGCATCCGGACCGCGCGCCTGTGCCCCGCGGGGCTCGAGCGGCTGGTGCTGATCGACCCGCCGGTTTCCGGTCCCGGCCGCCGCGCCTACCCGGCCAACCTGCCCTGGTACATCGACTCGATCCGCCTGATGCGCGACGGCGCCGGCTTCGAGGCGCTGCGCGCCTTCTCGCCGACCTGGACCGAGGCCCAGCTGCGGCTGCGCGCCGAATGGCTCCACACCTGCGACGAGCGTGCGATCGTCGCCGCCTACGAGGGCTTCCACCAGGACGACATCCACGCCGACCTGCCGCACATCGAAGTGCCGGCCCTGCTGATGGTCGCCGGCCGCGGCGACGTGATCCGGCCCGAGGACCAGGACGAGCTCCGGCGCCTGATGCCGGCGCTGCGGGTGGCCCAGGTGCCTGGCGCCGGCCACATGATCCCGTGGGACGACGAGCCCGGCTTCTACCGCGCCTTCGGCGACTTCCTCGGCCAGCCGCTGGCCGCGGCTTCGGACTGACCCCCAACCCGGAAAGGAGCATGCAATGCCCGTCAGCGACCACCAGATGATCGAGGCCTGGAAACAGGTGCTCACCCTCAGCAAGCTGCAGGCCGGCCAGAGCGTCACCGTGCTGACCAGCGCCGCCACGCACCCGCAGACCCTGCAGTGCGCGCTGATCGGCTCGCAGGCGATGGGCGCGATCGTCAATCGGCTGGACCTGCCGCCGGTCAACGCCGAGAAGGCCCTGAGCCGCGACAGCCTGGCCTATCTCGGCACCACGCCGCTGACCGGCAACCCGGCAGCCATCGCGGCCCTCAAGGCCAGCGACCTGGTGCTCGACCTGATGACGCTGCTGTTCTCGCCCGAGCAGCACGAGATCCTGGCGTCCGGCACCCGGATCCTGCTGGCGGTCGAGCCGCCCGAGGTGCTGGTGCGCATGGTGCCGACCCTGGCCGACCGCACCCGCGTCAAGGCCGCCGCGGCGCGCATCGGCGCCGCGCGCGAGATGCACGTGGTGTCGGCCGCCGGCACCGACCTGCGCTGCAAGCTGGGCCAGTACCCGGCGATCAGCGAGTACGGATTCGTCGACGAGCCCGGGCGCTGGGACCACTGGCCGAGCGGCTTCGCGCTGACCTGGCCCGACGAGGGCGGCGCCAGTGGCCGCATCGTGATCGACCGCGGCGACATCCTGCTGCCGCAGAAGGCCTATGCGTCGGACCGCATCGTGCTCACGGTGGACAACGGCTACGCGGTGAAGATCGAGGGCGGCGTCGATGCCGAACTGCTCGAGGACTACATGGCATCGTTCCGCGATCCCGAGGCCTATGCGATCTCCCACATCGGCTGGGGACTGCAGCCGCGCGCGCGCTGGTCGACCCTGGGCCTGTACGACCGCGAAGCGACGATCGGCATGGACGCCCGTGCCTACGAGGGCAACTTCCTGTTCTCGCTCGGCCCCAACAACGAGGCCGGCGGCAGCCGCGACACGGCCTGCCACATCGACATCCCCTTGCGCAAGTGCACGGTGCGCCTCGATGGGGTGGACATGGTCCGCGACGGCCAGGTCCTGGACGGCCGGGAGAACCACGATGCATGCTGAGATCGAGACCTACGAACGCCAGGGCTTCGGCAGCACGCTGCCGCTGCGCGCCCCGGTCGGCCTGCTGATCGTCGACTTCGTCAACGGCTTCGCCGACCCGGCGGTGTTCGGCGGCGGCAACATCCCCCAGGCCATCGCGCGCACGGTGCCGCTGCTGGCCGCTGCGCGCGCGCGCGGCTGGGCCATCGCCCACAGCCGGATCGTCTACGCCGACGATGGCGCCGACCACAACATCTTCTCGCTCAAGGTGCCGGGCATGCTCGGCCTCAAGGAGCGCGATGCGAACAGCGCGATCGTGCCCGAACTCGCGCCGCAGGCGGGCGAGCTGGTGGTGCGCAAGACCGTGCCCTCGGCCTTCTTCGGCACCTCGCTGGCCGCCTGGCTGAGCCAGCGCGGCGTGCAGACGCTGGTGGTCGCGGGTGCGGTGACCAGCGGCTGCGTGCGCGCCAGCGTGGTCGACGCGATGTCGCACGGCTTCCGGCCGCTGGTGGTCTCCGATTGCGTCGGCGACCGGGCGCTCGGGCCGCACGAGGCGAGTCTGTTCGACATGGGGCAGAAGTACGCCGCGGTGATGGCGCGCGACGCCGCGCTGGAGGCGCTGGACGGGATCTAGAGACCGGACAGCAGGCCCGAGGCCAGCAGCCGCACGCGCGAAGCGACGAGCCGGGCGCCTTCCGACAGCGGCCGCTGCCGCGTCAGGCTCAGCGCGATCGTCCGCCGGATGCCCGGGCTCGTCACGCGACAGGCCGACAGCAGGCCCAGTTCGATCTCCTGCGTCACCGCGGTGATGGGCAGCAGCGTGAACGCGTGTCCGCTCGCTGCGACGTCCTTCATTGCCGTGGCGGTGTCGACATCCATGACGATGTCGAGCGCGACGTTGTGGCGCCGCGAGAGCACGTCCAGCGTGGTTCTCAGTCCGTTCGGCGCCGCGGGCAACACCAGCGGGAGGCCGCCCAGGGCGCGAAACGGAACCGTCCTGGCTTGAAGTTCGGGCCGGCCCGTCTTGCCGATCAGGAAGGTCTCGACCTTGCCGAGCACGTCCTCGCCGCGCAGCGCCGACGAGCCATAGCGATTCACCACGATCATGTCGAGCCGGCCGGATGCGAGCTGCTCGTCGAGCGTGCCGCTGAAACCCTCCATCACGTGCAGGTGCAGCGCCGGCGCCCGTTCGCGCACGTCGGCCAGCAGCATCGGCAGCAACTGGCGCGACAAGGACGGCAACACGCCCACGTGCACCGTGCCGGTCAGCACGCCGGCCGCCTCGGTGGCCGCGGCGTCGAGTTGGCGCACCTGCTCGACAACGCGCTGCACCTCCGGATAGATGCGCCGGCCGAAGTCGGACAGCGCCATGCCGCGACCGGTGCGGTCGAACAGCCGCCGCCCCCACTCCGCTTCGAGCATGGCGATCTGCCGGCTCACCAGCGACTGGGCCATGTCCGAAGCGAGCGCCGCCCGCGACAGCGATTTCATGTCTGCAACCCGCAGGAAGGTGTCCAGTTGCTTGAGCTTCATGACTTCACTTTAATGGAAATCAGAAATCCATAACTTGCCCTTTCTGGAACTCACGGCGCGGCCTAACCTCGGGCTGCACTCACCCAAAAGGAGACAACCTTGAAGTTCAAGCACCCGATCGCGTTCGCGATGGCGGCCGCCTCGCTGCTGGCCGCGCCCCTGCTCCATGCCCAGGAGGCGGCCTATCCCAGGCAGGCCGTCACGCTGGTCGTTCCCTTCCCCGCCGGGGGTCCGACCGACGCCATGGCGCGCCTGCTGGCCCAGAAGCTCGGCGATCGGCTCGGCCAGCAGGTGATCATCGACAACCGCGGCGGCGCCGGCGGCGGCATCGCGGCCGAACTCGTGGCCCGGGCGCCCGCCGACGGCCACACGCTGTTCTTCGGCACCACCGGCACGCTGGCGATCAACCCGAGCCTCTACGCCCGGCTGCGCTACGACCCGGTGAAGGACTTCGCGCCCGTGAGCCTCATGGCCACGACGATGAACGTGCTCGTCGCGAGCCCCGGGATTCCGGCAAAGAACCTGGCCGACCTGATCGCGCTGGCCAAGACCAGGCCGGGTGAACTGACCTACGGCTCGGCCGGCAACGGGAGCTCCAATCACCTGTCGGGCGAACTGTTCCGCAGCACGGCCAGCATCCAGATCACGCACGTCCCCTACAAGGGTTCGGCGCCGGCCATGGTGGACCTGCTGGGCGGCCGCCTGTCGATGATGTTCGACACGATCGCGCAGCAGACCCAGAACATCGCCGCCGGCAAGGTGCGCGCGCTCGCCGTGACGGGTCCGAAGCGCTCGCCGCTGCTGCCGGCCGTGCCGACCGTCCAGGAAGCCGGCCTCAAGGGCTTCGACGTGACGATCTGGTATGGCGTGCTGGCGCCCAAGGCGACGCCCCCTGCGGTGGTCGAGCGCCTGAACCGCGAAATGGCCGCGGTCATGGCCACCGACGAGATGAAGAAGCGCATGGAGGCCGACGGCGCCGATGCCCACACGACCACGCCAGCCGAATTCGCCGCACTCATCAAGAGCGACACCGCCAAGTGGGCGCCGGTGGTGAAGGCCTCCGGCGCCAGCCTCGACTGAGCGACACCATGAACGACCTCCTCGATCCCCGGCTGCAACGCGCTTTCGCGCCGCGGCGCATCGCCATCGTCGGCGCGACAGAAGACCGCAACAAGGTCGGTGGGCGTCCACTGCACTACCTTCAGCGCTTCGGCTTCCAGGGTGCGGTCTACCCGATCAATCCCAAGCGCGCGACGGTCCAGGGCCTGGCGGCCTACCCTTCGCTCGCGGCGACGCCCGAGGCGCCCGACGTCGCGATCATCGCAGTCGGCCAGGATGCGGTCGCCGGCGTGATCGACCAGTGTGCGGCGCGCGGCATCGGCAGCGCCATCGTGATGAGCTCGGGCTTCGGCGAAACCGGCACCGAGGGCGTCGCGCGCCAGCAGGCGCTGGTGGCGCAGGCGCGGCGCCTCGGCATTCGCCTGATCGGGCCGAACGCGCAGGGCGTGGCCAACTTCCAGACCGGCGCGGTGATGAACTTCAGCACGATGTTCAAGGAAGTCGAACCCGCGGACGGCCCGGTGGCCATCGTGAGCCAGAGCGGTGCGGCCAGCGTGATGCCGTACGCGATGCTGCGCGAGCGCGGCGTCGGCGTGCGCTACCTGGTCGCTTCGGGCAACGACGCCGATGCATCGGTGTGCGAGCTGGCGCTGGCGGCGGCGGCGGACCCCGACGTTCGCGTCGTCCTGATGTACATCGAGTCCCTGAGCGACCCGGCCATGCTCGCGGAAGTCGCTCGGCTCGCCTCGGCGCGCGGTGCCGCGGTGATCGCGCTCAAGTCGGGTCGCAGCGCGCACGGCGCCAAGGCCGCCGCTTCGCACACCGGCGCCATCGTCAACGACGACGTCGTCGTCGACGCCTTTTTCGAGCGCCATGGCATCTGGCGTGCCAACGACGTGCAGGGGCTGGTCAACGCCGTCGAGCTCTACCTCGCCTCGCCGCCCCGGGCGGCCGAGCACCTGGTCGTCATGAGCCACAGCGGCGCCGTCGGCGTGCTCTGCGCCGATGCGGCCGCAACGCTCGGATTGCCGCTGGCCGAACTCGGCCAACCCGTCATCGACGCCCTCGCCGGCATCATGCCGAGCTTCGCGACGGCACAGAATCCGGTCGACCTCACGGCCTCGCTCATGACCCAGGGCGGCATGTACGCCGACACGCTGGGCGCGCTGGCGGCCGACCCGCAGGCCGACATGTTCCTCATCGGCGTGCCGGTCGCCGGAGAAGGCTACGACGTGCCCGGCATGGCCCGCGACACCGCCCGCTTCGCCGCAGCGCGCAACAAGCCGTGCGTGGTGTCCGCGCCCCAGGCCTCGGTGCGACAGGCCTTCCGCGATGCCGGCGTTCCGGTGTTCTCCCATGAGACGGACGCCATCAATGCGCTGCACCAGTGGAGCCGGCACGGCATGCTGATGCAGCAGTCGGCCGCGCGCCACGCGCTGCGGGCACCTTCGCTGGATGCGCGGCCCCTGCCGGACGGCGATGACCCGCTCCTGAGCGAGGCAGACAGTCTCGCCCTGCTGGGCGCCGCCGGCATCCCCACGGTCGCGCACCGTCTGTGCCGAAACGCGGACGAAGTGATCGCCGCTTGGCGAGCCCTGGGACCGCAGGTCGTGGTCAAGGCGTGTTCGGCGCGCATTCCCCACAAGTCGGAGCACGGCCTGGTCTTCGTCGACGTCCAGACCGCGGACCAGGTTCGAGACGCCTGGACCGCATGCGCCGAACGCGTCGCCGCGATGGGGCTGCCGCTGGACGGCGTCATCGTCGCGCAAAGGGTGCGCGGGCGCCGCGAATTCGCACTCGGCGTGCGTCAGGACCCGCTGTTCGGAACCGTCGTGATGGTCAGCGATGGCGGCAAGTACGTCGAGGCCCTGCGCGATTTCGTGGTGCTGCTGCATCCCTTCTCCGAATCGGACGTGATCGCCAAACTCGCCCGCTTGCGCATCGCGCCGGTCCTCGCCGGCGTCCGCGGCGAAGCGCCCCTCGATCTGAACGTGGTTGCGCGCACTGCGGTGGCGCTCGGCGCGCTCGCGGCGGCGCACCCTCTCGCCATCGCATCGATCGACCTCAACCCGCTGATCGTCGGCGACGCAGGCCAGGGCGGCTGGGCCGTCGACGCCGTCATCGAACGCCAGGGAGCATCGCATGCAGCGCACTGACACCGTGCAGGTCGATATCCAGGACGGCACGGCTGTGGTTCGGCTGCACCGGCCTGCCGTGATGAATGCGGTCAACGCAGAGTTGCGCGCCGCCCTCGGCGAGCAACTGCGTGCCCTCGATGCCAATCGGGACGTCGGGGCGATCGTGCTGACCGGCAGCGGCGAGCGCGCCTTCTGCGGTGGCCAGGACCTGGACGAGTCGGCAATGATCGACACCGACACGCTGGCAGGCTGGCTCAACCGCCAGCATGCGATGTACCAGGCCGTGCGCGACGTGTCCAAGCCGATCGTAGCCGCGCTCAACGGCACCGCGGTCGGCGCCGGGTTCCAGATGGCGCTGATGTGCGACCTGCGCGTGGCACACCCGACGCTGCGAATGGGGCAGCCCGAAGTCAAGGCCGGGCTGGCCAGCATCGTCGGCTCCTACCTGATGTCGCTGCAGATCGGTCATTCGCTCAACCAGCAGCTGTCGCTCACCGGTGAACTGATCACCGGCGAACGCGCGCATGCGCTGGGCCTGGTCAACGACCTGGTCGCTCCCGAGCAGGTGCTGCCGCGCGCGCTCGAACGCGCGCGCGCCCTGGCCGCCCTCCCTGGCGCCGCGCTGCGCACCACCAAGCAACGCTTTCGCGAGCGCACCCAAGCAGGCTTCGACGACGCCTGCAGCGCAGGCATCCGCTACCAGCTCGAGTGCTATTCCACCGGCGAACCCCAGCGCGTCATGCGCGAGTTCCTGGCCAGACGCGACGCCCCGAAGACTTCGAACCCCTCCAAGGATTGACCCCAGATGACCCGTTTCAACCAGCTCTTCATCGAAGGCGCCATGGTGCCCGCCCATGGCGCGGACGACCTGCCGGTCACCGACAGCTTCACCGAGGAAGCATTCGCCTCCTGGCGCAGCGCCTCGCCCGCCGACGTCGATGCCGCGGTGATGGCCGCTCGCCGCGCCTTCGCAGGCTGGGCCGCCACGCCTCCCGCCGAGCGCATCGCGGCCGTGCGCCGCATCGCCGCCGCGCTGCGCGAACAAGCCGACGCGCTGACCACCGCCATCTCGCGGGAAGTCGGCATGCCGCGCAAGCTGGCCGCGCGCATCCAGGTCGGCGCGCCACTGGCCGCCTGGGACATGTACGCGGACCTTGCCGGCGATTTCGAATGGGAGACGCGCATCGGCCATTCGCTCGTGCAGCAAGTGCCTACCGGCGTCGTGGCCTGCATCACCCCCTGGAACTATCCCCTGCACCAGATCACCGGAAAGATCGCGCCTGCACTGCTGGCCGGCTGCACGGTCGTGCTCAAGCCTTCGGAATTGGCGCCGACCAGCGCCTTCCTGCTCGCCGAGGCGGTACTTCGGGCCGGGCTGCCGGCCGGTGTGTTCAACCTCGTCCACGGCAGCGGAGCGGAGGTCGGTGAGACCCTGGTACGGCATCCCGAAGTGGACATGGTGTCGTTCACCGGCTCCACCCGCGCGGGACGCCACATCGCGGCCATCGCCGGCGAAGCCATCAAGCGCGTGGCGCTCGAACTCGGCGGCAAGTCGGCGGCGCTGGTGCTGCCCGGCGCCGACCTGGCGCTTGCGGTCAAGACCACGCTGGCGGGCTGCATGCTCAATTCGGGCCAGACCTGTTCGGCGACGACAAGGCTGCTGGTGCCGCGGCCCTTGCTGGGCGCAGCCGAAGCGGCGGCCGTGGATCTCCTGGCCGCCTACCGCATGGGCGACCCGGCCGACGCCGCGACAAGACTCGGGCCCTTGGCCTCCAAGGCGCAGCAGCAAAAGGTCGAAGGCCTGATCGCCGGGGCGTTGGCCGCCGGCGCACGCCGGCTCGGGAGCCCGGCCGATCTGCCCCCGCACGGCTTTTTCGTGGCGCCCACCGTGCTGGCGGACGTGACGCCGGACATGGCGGTGGCACGCGACGAGGTCTTCGGTCCGGTGCTGGTACTGATCGGCTACGACGGGGTGGAGGACGGCATCGCCCTCGCCAACGGCACCGACTACGGCCTGGCAGCCGCCGTGTGGGGACCGGTCGAGGCGGCGACGCTGGCCGTCGCCCGCCGCCTGCGCGCCGGTCAGGTCGACATCAACGGCGCCCCTTTCAACCCCGCCGCGCCTTTCGGGGGCTTCAAGAAATCGGGCATCGGGCGCGAGAACGGGCGCTGTGGCCTCGAGGAGTTCGTCGAGCCCGTGTCCATCCAGTTGCCTGCCGCCTTCATCGAGACCCTCCACTGAACCTCTCACCATGAACTTCGAACAAATCATCTACACGGTCGACGGACACGTCGCGACGATCACGCTGAACCGGCCGGAGCGCATGAATGCGCTGACGCGGATCCTCGAGGCAGAACTGCGCACGGCCATCGAACAGGCCGGCAGCGACAAGGACGTGCGGGCCATCGTCCTGACCGGCGCGGGCCGGGCCTTCTGTGCGGGCATGGACATGGAAGAACTCGAAGTGCTGCCGCCGGAGGACATCCGCGCGGAGCAGTGGATGCGGCCGTTCGACATGAACCGAAGGGCCGACTACCAGACGCGCTATTCGTACTTCCCCGCCGCTCCCAAGCCGGTGATCTGCGCCGTCAACGGCGCCGCTGCCGGGCTCGGCCTGGTGATGGCGCTCTACAGCGATTTCCGGATCGCCTCCGACAAGGCGGTCTTCGCCACCGCCTTCGCCAAGCGCGGCCTGATCGCCGAGCACGGCATCTCGTGGATGCTGCCGCGCATCGTCGGCCATGCGCATGCCACCGACCTGTTGTTGACTTCTCGCAAGATCGACGCGCAGGAGGCACTCGGCATGGGGCTCGTGAACCGGGTCGTCCCGGCCGATCGATTGCTCGCCGAGGCACAGGCGCTGGCCAGGACACTCTCTGCCGACGTGTCGCCGCGCTCGGTGCGCGTCATGAAGCGGCAGCTCTGGGAGGCGCCTTACCAGTCGCTCGGCGAGGCCGTGACGCTCGCCAACGCCGAGATGGTCGAGAGTATCCGGAGCGAGGACTTCACCGAGGGTGTCGCGCATTTCGTCGAACGACGACCGGCGCGCTTCTCGGGACGCTGACGCACGCGCTGCGCGAATTCACGCGCGCCCGGTCGGCTCTTCGCAAGCCCGCACGCCCTCGGCCAACACCTCGATTCCGGCCTCCGTCAGATCCGCGGTCGCCACCGTCATCCGCTGCGCCCAGCGGCCGAAGTGCTTCGCCTGCGACCGCTCGTAGTGCGGGTCGTAGTGCAGCAGCATCAGCTCCGCGAACAGCGGCGCCAGTTCGCCGTCGCGCGCCCATTGCTGCCAGCGGTCCACCACGGCCTTGCCCTGCAGCTCCTTGAGCTTGCCCAGCTGGCCGGCCAGGGCCTCGCGGTCGTCACCGAGGTAGGCGTAGTCGCGCAGCAGGTAGGCCAGCCGCGCGGCCGGGTCGGCCTGCACCTCGATGCAGTCGGCCCCGCGCATGCGCGCCACCAGCGGGATCGGCAGCGACAGCCGGCCGATGCGGGCGCTCTCGCCTTCGACGTACACCGGCCGGGCCAGGTCCAGGGCCTCGAAGGCGGTCGCGATGCGGGTCTCGAACTGCTTCTGCGAAGGCTGCGGCACGCCGGGCAAGGCACCCAGCAGCGAGCCCTTGTGGCTGGCATGGTGCTCGAGGTCGAGCACCTGCTCGCCGCGCGCGGCCAGGGCCTGCAGCAGGCGGGTCTTGGCGCTGCCGGTGGCGCCGCAGATCACGCGCAGCTGCAGCTGCGGACAGGTGGCCTCGATCTGCGCCAGCACGTGGTGCCTGAAGCTCTTGTAGCCGCCGGCCAGCTGCTGGGCGTCCCAGCCGACCAGTCGCAGCCAGGTCACCATCGAGCCGCTGCGCAGGCCGCCACGCCAGCAATAGACCAGCGGCCGCCAGTTGGCGGGCCGGTCGGCGAACTGCTCGCGCAGGTGGCGCGCCAGGTTCGCCGCGACCATCGCGCCGCCGACCCGGCGGGCCTCGAAGGCCCCGGTCTGCTTGTAGAGCGTGCCGACGATGCGGCGCTCCTCGTCGTCGAGCACCGGACAGTTGATGGCACCCGGGATGTGGTCGAGCGCGAACTCGGCCGGCGAGCGGGCGTCGATCAGGGTGTCGAAGCCGGGGATGTCGGCCACCCGGGTCGGGCGGTAGCGCTTGTCGTCCTCATGCATAGGCCGGCCCCAGGTCGCGGCGCAGCCGGGCACTCGCCATGTCGACCAGCGCCACCAGGCCGAACATCGCGGCCAGCACGGTCATCGCCTGTGGCTGCTGGAAGATCGACAGGTGGAAGTAGAGCAGCTGGCCCAGGCCGCCGCCGCCGACGAAGCCCAGCACGGTGGCCATTCGAATGTTCATCTCCCAACGATACAGCGTGTAGGCCACCCATTGGGGCAGCACCAGCGGCAGGCTGCCGTAGGCGAAGGCCGCCACGGCGCCCGAGCCGCTCTGCGAGAGCGCCCGTTCGGGGGCGCGCGGCGCGTTCTCCAGGCTCTCGGCGAACAGGCGGCCGAGCACGCCGGTGGTGTGCAGCGCCAGCGCCAGCGCACCGGCGAAGGGGCCGATGCCCGCCGCCAGCACCATCAGCGCCGCCCAGACCAGCTCGGGGACGCTGCGCAGGAAGTTGAGCACGAAGCGGGTCGCGCCCTGCACCCAGGCCCCCGAGCGGCCCGAGGCCGGCAACGCGAGCAGCGCACCGCCGGCGGCCGCCAGCAAGGTCCCGAGCGCCGACACGGCAAGGGTCTGCAAGGCACCCCAGGCGGTCTTCTGCAGGAACGCGGCGGAGAGGTCGGGCGGGAAGAATTCGGCGATGAACCTGCCCATCAGCGACAGCGACTCGCCGGTGAACAGCGCGCCATAGTCGATCGCGAGCCAGGCGAAGCTGGCCGCCGCCGCGATCACGATGGCGAGCGCCGTGGCCCAGCAGCGAAGGCAGCGCGGCGGCGCGGCCGCGAACGAGGCGCTCATCGCAGCAATCTCCGAAGGGCATTGCTGAGCGCATCCGCCAGCAGCACCAGCCCCAGGAAGACCAGCAGGATGCTGCTGGCCTCGCCGCCGTTGAGCATCTTCATCGACTGGTCCATCAGCTGGCCCAGGCCGCCGGCGCCGACGAAGCCCATCACCACCGAGGCCCGCACCGCGCACTCCCAGCGGTAGACGGTGTAGGAGGTCAGCTCCTGGGCGCAGTTCGGCAGCAGGCCGTAGCACAGTGCCGCCAGCCGGCCGCTGCCGCTTTCGAGCAGGGCCCGTGCGGGGGCGGTGTCGGTCGATTCGAGCACCTCGGCGTAGACCTTGCCGAGCATGCCGCCATAGGTGATGGCGAGCGCCAGCACGCCGGCCGCCGGACCGAGCCCCAGCGCACGCACGAAGATCAGCGCCCAGACGATTTCGGGGATGGCGCGCAGCACCATCAGCAGCGAACGTGCGCACTGCCGCAGCGCCGCGGCGCGCACCCGACCCGGCCCTGGGCCGATGCGCGACCGCGACAGCGCACGGGTGGTCACGAAGGCCAGCGGCGCGCCGATCAGGAAGGCCAGGGCGGTGCCGGCGGTGGCCATGGCCAAAGTCTCGAGCGTGGCCTTGGCCAGCAGCGCGAGGAAGTCCGGCGCCGTGGCCGGCGGCACGAAGCCGGCCAGGAAGCCGCCGATCACCTGCAGGTTGCCGGCGCCGAACAGGGCCGCGGGCTGGAACCCGGCCAGCTGCAGCATCGGCCAGGCGATCGCCAGCGCGGCCAACCCGCCGACCAGCCGACGGCGGGCCGCCGGGTCGCGCAGCGCGGTCGGATCCGTCATGCGTACAGCGCCTTCAGCATCGCCTCGTCGACCTGGCCCACCGGCCGGTCGAACACGACCTGCCCGCCGCGCATGCCGACGATGCGCGGAAACCAGCGCAGCGCCAGGTCGACCGCGTGCAGCGAGGCCACCAGGGTCGCGCCGGTCGCCTCGCTCTGCCGCACCAGCTGCTGCAGCGTCAGGTCGGCCAGCGTGGGGTCGAGCGCCGACACCGGCTCGTCGGCCAGCAGCAGGGCCGGCCGCTGGTACAGCACGCGGGCGATGCCGACGCGCTGCAGCTGCCCGCCCGACAGGCGATCGCAGCGCTCGAACAGCCGGTCTTCGAGCGCCAGCCGCGACAGCGCCTCGTGCGCACCGGGCAGGTCGGACGGGCGCAGCAGCGAGCCCAGCGCCCGCAGCGCCGACCATTGGCCGAGCCGCCCCGCGAGCACCGCGGTCACGACCCGCAGCCTGGGCGCGATCGGCGGGCTCTGGTGCACGGTGCCGATGCACGAGCGCAGGCCGCGCAACGCCGGCGCGCTCAGCTGCCAGGGTGCCTGGTCGAGCAGCCGGACGCTGCCCTCGCCGGGCCGCAGCGCCGCGCCGAGCACGCGCAGCAGCGTGGTCTTGCCGGCGCCCGAAGGACCGATGACCGCCAGCCGCTCTCCCCCGGCGGCGGCCAGCGACACGCCCTGCAGCGCACGGTGGCCGTTCGGATGCACCAGGCCGACCGCATCGAGCGAGAAGCTCACGCGTCCGGTCCGGCAAGCGGCCTGCGCCGCATCACTTCACCAGGCCCGCGGACTTGGCCGCCGCCTCGATGCCGTCGTAGTTGGACGACTGGGTCGGGATGAATTTGCTGGCCCGCTGCAGGTCCATGATTTCCTTGTGGGCGGGGTTCGCGGGATCGAGCTTCAGGAAGGCGTCGGTCAGCTTCTTCGCCAGCGCCGGGTCGAGGCCCGGGCGCACGGTCCAGTTGTAGTCGTAGTAGGTCGGCGTGGTCGCCAGCACGCGCACCTTGGCGGCGTTGGGGTTCTTGGCCTCGACCAGCTTGTCCCACACCGACGCGTTGAGCACGCCCGCCTCGGCCCGGTTGGCGGCCACGAAGGCCACGGTGGCATCGTGCGCGCCCGAGAAGGCCACGGTCTTGAAGTCCTTTTCGGGATCGATGCCGGCCTGCAGCAGGAAGTAGCGGGGCATCAGGCTGCCCGAGGTGGACGAAGGCGCGCCGAAGGCGAAGGTCTTGCCCTTCAGGTCGGCCAGGGTCTTGGCCGGGCTGTCGACCGGCACGATGAACTTGCTGGTGAACACCTTGTCTTCGGCCCGCTGCACGATCGGCACCGCGCCGCCGTTGGTGCGGATGCGCGCCTGCACGAAGGTGAAGCCGCCGAGCCAGGCCAGGTCGAGCTTGTTGGTGGCCAGCCCCTCGACCACCGCCGCATAGTCGGTGACCGGGGTGAACTGCACCTCCATGCCGGTCTCCTTCTGCAGGTAGTCGCCCAGCGGCTTGAACTTGCGCTGCAGCTCGGTCGGCGCCTCGTCGGGAATGGCGGACACGCGCAGCACCTTGCCCTGAGCAAAGGCACCGACGGCGAAGGCGGAAAGGACCAGCGCCAAGGCGCGGCGGGAGATTGTTTTCATGAGGGAGCGGCCGGAGGGCCGGTAGGCGGACAACCCTCGATTGTAGAAAGACGCGCCAGCACGCCGCTCGGATAATGGGCCCCATGAACGACACGCCCTCCTCCCGCCCCGTCAACCCGCTCGCGCCGCTGCGGCTCACCAGCTTCTCGCATGGCGGCGGCTGCGGCTGCAAGATCGCGCCCGGCGTGCTCTCGCAGATCCTGAAGAGCGGCGCCGGCGGCCTGATGCCGCCCGAGCTGATGGTCGGCATCGAAACGGCCGACGACGCCGCCGTCTACCGGCTCAACGACCGCCAGGCCCTGATCGCGACCACCGATTTCTTCATGCCGATCGTCGACGATCCATACGAGTTCGGGCGCATCGCGGCCACCAACGCGATCAGCGACGTCTACGCGATGGGCGGCAAGCCGATCATGGCGCTGGCGCTGGTCGCGATGCCGGTCGCCCAACTGCCGATCGAGGCCATCGGCGAGATCGTGCGCGGTGGCCAGGACGTCTGCCGCGCCGCCGGGATCCCGATCGCGGGCGGCCACACCATCGACTCGGTCGAGCCGATCTATGGGCTGGTGGTGATGGGCCTGGTCGACCCGGCGCAGGTCAAGCGCAACGCCGACGCCCGGGCCGGCGACCTGCTGGTGCTCGGCAAGCCGCTGGGCGTCGGCGTGCTGTCGGCGGCGCTCAAGAAGGAGCAATTGTCGGAGGCCGGTTACCGGCAGCTGATCGACAGCACGACTCGGCTCAACACGCCCGGCATCGCGCTGGCGGCGCTGCCCGGCGTGCATGCGCTGACCGACGTCACGGGCTTCGGACTGGCCGGCCACGCGCTCGAGCTCGCGCGCGGCGCCGGGCTGACCGCCGTGATCGAGTGGTCGAAGGTGCCGCGGCTCGAAGGCGTCGAGGCGCTGGCCGCCGAGGGCTTCGTGACCGGCGCCTCGGGCCGCAACTGGAGCGGCTATGGCGCCGATGTCGAGCTGGCCGCGGGCCTGCCGGCCACTGCCCAGGCGCTGCTGAGCGACCCCCAGACTTCGGGCGGACTGCTGGTGAGCTGCGCGCCCGAGGCGGTCGATGCGGTGCTGGCGATCTTCCGCGACGAAGGCTTCGGCGCCGCGGCCGTGATCGGCCGCACCGAAGCCGGCCGGGCCGGCTTGCGCCTGCTGCCCTGAGGCCTCATTTCACGGGTTCGAGCGCGACCCCCAGCCGCTTCGCCAGCCGGATCAGGTTGGCCCGGTCGAGGCCGAGCGACTGCGCGGCCGCCGCCCGGTTGAAGCCATGCGCCGCGAGCGCCGCCAGCAGGCGCTGCCTCTTCAGCGCATCGACGGCTTGCTGGAGCGACTCGCCCTGGCGCGGCGCGTCGGTGGCGCTGTCCGCGCTGTCCGCCCCTTCGATCGCTGGGGCGACCTCGGCGCGGCGCCCTTCCAGATCCAGGTCTTCCGCCGTGAGGCTCAGGATCCGCGGCCGCTGCGGATGCCGCGCGCGCGCCTTCAGCGCGCTGCGCCCGAGCAGATGCTCCAACTCGCGCACGTTGCCCGGCCAGTCGTACGCCAGCAGCGCCGCCTGCGCGCTGGCATCGAGCCGGGCCGCGCCGATGCCGAGCCGGGAGCGGTTCTCTTCGAGGAAGAAGCCGCTCAGCAGCAGCACGTCGCGGCCCCGCTCGCGCAGGGGCGGCACCCGCAGCGGGTAGGCGCTCAGGCGGTGGTAGAAGTCGGCGCGCAGGCGGCCGGCCTTGACCTCGTCGGCCAGGTCCCGGTTGCTGGCAGCGATCAGGCGCACGTCCACATGGTGCTCGCGGTCGGAGCCCAGGCGCTGCAGCTGGCCGCTCTGCAGCACACGCAGCAGCTTGGCCTGCACCGGCATCGACAGCTCGCCGACCTCGTCCAGGAACAGCGTGCCGCCATCGGCCAGCTCGAACTTGCCCGGCCGGTCGCTGGTGGCGCCCGTGAACGCGCCCTTGACGTGGCCGAACAATTCGCTTTCGACCAGCGTCTCGGGCAGGGCCGCGCAGTTGAGGCTGATCATGGGCCGCGCCGCACGCGGGGACCCGGCATGGATCGCCTCCGCGACCAGTTCCTTGCCGACGCCGGTCTCGCCCTGGATCAGCACCGACAGCTCGCTGCCGGCCACGGTCTCGATGTCGGCGACGAGCCGGCGCATGGCCGTGCTGCGGCCGATCAGCTCGCGGGCGCGCGGCGCCGCGGCGAGCCGGTAGCCTTCGGCGCGCAGGCTCTCGAGCGCCACGCGGTTCTCCAACTGTTCGATTCGGCCGGCCACGGTGACGATGCCGGCCGCCAGGTTGGCGAACAGCTGCAGCGCCGCCAGGTCGCCGCGCGAAAAGCGATCGGGCTGCAGCGCGTCGAGCGTAAGCAAGCCCCAGATCCGTTGATGGAGCTGGATCGGGCAGCCCACGCAGTCGTGCACGGGGAGGTCGCCATGCAGGCCCTCGACCAGGCCGTCGTAGGGGTCGGGCAGCGCGCTGTCGGAAGGAAAGCGCAAGGGCCCGGCGGCCCCCAGCAGCGCCGCGAAGCGCGGGTGCTCGGCGATGCGGAAACGACGGCCCAGCGTGTCGCGGCTCAAGCCGTCGACCGCCAGCGGCAGCAGGCTGCCGTCCTCGAGCCGAAGCAGCGCCGCGGCATCGCAGGGCAGCAGCAGGCGCAGCGACTGCAACAGGCGGCGATAGAGCTCCTCGGCCGGCAGGCCGGAGCCCAGGTCAGCGACCAGCGGCGCGACCGCTTCGAGCAGCTTGTCGGCAGTCATCTGGACACGGTAGTGGGTCATATCGACACGATTTTCGTCAGGTCATAAGGACACTGTCAACGACAAGTCGTTGATTTTGCTGCCCCCCGCGCCTGGAACGGAGATTGCGATGAACAAGGCATCCATCTGAACTCCAGGAGCCTTTTCCGTGCTGACCCCGCAACAGAAATCCATCGTCACCGCCACCGTGCCACTGCTCGAAACCGGCGGCGAGGCGCTGACCACGCACTTCTACCGGATCATGCTCGACGAGCATCCGGAAGTGCGGCCGCTGTTCAACCAGGCCCACCAGGCCAGCGGGGACCAGCCGCGCGCGCTGGCCAACGGCGTGCTGATGTACGCCAAGAACATCGACCGGCTCGAAGCGCTCGGCGATCTGGCCGGCCAGATCGTCAACAAGCACGTCGCGCTGCAGGTGCTGCCCGAGCACTACCCGATCGTCGGTGCCTGCCTGCTGCGTGCGATCCGCGAGGTGCTCGGTGCCGAGATCGCCACCGACGAGGTGATCGCCGCCTGGGCCGCCGCCTACGGGCAACTGGCCGACATCCTGATCGGTGCCGAGAAGCAGGCCTACGACGAGCGGGCCGATGCGCCCGGCGGCTGGCGCGGTGCCCGGCCCTTCGTCGTCGTGCGCAGGGAAGTCGAGAGCGAGGAGATCAATTCCTTCTACCTGGCGCCGGCCGATGGTGGCGCGATCCTCGACTTCAAGCCGGGCCAGTACATCGGCCTGCGGCTGGTCGTCGACGGCAACGAGATCCGCCGCAACTACTCGCTGTCGGCGGCGCCGAACGGCCAGACCTACCGCATCAGCGTCAAGCGCGAAACCGGCGGCCTGGCATCGAACCACCTGCACGACGAAGTCGGCGAAGGCAGCACGGTCGAGCTGTTCCCGCCGGCGGGCGCCTTCACGCTGGAGCCGGGCGAACGGCCGCTGGTGCTGATCAGCGGCGGGGTCGGCATCACGCCGACGCTGGCGATGCTCGAGGCCGCGCTCAAGACCTCGCGCGCGGTCCACTTCATCCACTGCGCGCGCACGCGAGGCGCGCATGCCTTCCGCCATGCCATCGATGCGCTGGCCCACAAGCATCCGCAGCTCGCGCGCTTCTATTGCTACGACGAAGTGAGCGAAGGTGCGCCCGCAGCGGACGCCCCGCATGCGGTCGGCCGCCTCGACGCGCAGAAGCTCGCGCAGTGGCTGCCGGCGACACGCGACGTTGACGCCTACTTTCTCGGACCGAAGCCCTTCATGCAGCAGGTGAAGAGCGCACTGCGCGCGCTCGGCGTGCCGGATCGGCAGGCGCGCTACGAGTTCTTCGGGCCGGCGTCGGCGCTGGAGTAGGATGCAGCGATCCGTCTCGCATCAAATGATGCTACATTTGATGCGTTTCGGGAGATCATCATGCGCACGACCGTCACCTTGGACGACGACTTGCTGGCCCAGGCACGGAGCTTCACCGGCATCCAGGAAAACTCCGCCTTGATCCAGCAAGCACTCAAGAGCCTGGTGCAACGAGAAGCGGCAAGGCGACTGTCGCTCCTCGCGGGCTCCGCGCCCGACCTCAAGCCAGTGCCGCGCCGCCAGTCGAAGCCTTCGAATGATCCTCGTTGACACTTCCGTCTGGATCGACCATCTCGCGCACGGTGACGCGAGGTTGCAGACGCTGCTGGAAGACGGCGAAGTGCTGACGCATCCCTACGTCATCGGGGAAATTGCCTTGGGAAGCTTGCCAAGGCGGCAAGAAACGCTGAGCGCGCTGCAGGCATTGCCCGCGATAGACATCGCCAGCGCGGACGAGGCGATGGCATTCCTTCACGGCGAGCAATTGTTCGGGATGGGCATCGGCTACGTCGATCTCCATTTGCTCGCGGCGACACGCCTGGAGCCGGCAGCACGCTTGTGGACGCGCGACAAGCGTCTGCTCCAGGCGGCAGTGAAGCTGAAGCTCGCGGCGTTCGACACGCACTAGACCCCGACCGCGAGCATGGGCTCTGCCTCCGCCAGGGCCGCCCCCTTGCGAACCTGCACATTGCTGCAGAAAAGTCCATCGCAGGCCAAGAAATCTCGTCTTGTTTTTGGAAATGAAGTGATCCAAACTAGTGCGCATGAGCACCACAAGCACGATGCCGCGTCCTCTTTCTCGAGAAAGAGGACGCCCGCGGGAGTTCGAACTCGATACCGCCCTGGACCAGGCCATCCTGTATTTCAGGGAACACGGCTACAACGGCGTGTCCATTGCCGATCTCTCGCTGGCCCTGAAGTTGTCAGCCGGAAGCATTTACAAGGCCTTCCACAGCAAGCATGCATTGTTCACGGCTGCCCTTGATCGATACATGGCGCTGCGTGGCGCCAAGCTCGCAGAGATCACCAGCAGCAGCGCGTCGGGGCGCGAGAAGCTGCACCGTCTGCTCGGGTTCTATGCCGAATCCTCGCACGCCGCGGAAGGACGGTACGGTTGCCTGGTGATCGTCGGGGCTGTCGAACTGGCCAGTACCGACCAGGCCATCGCGCAGAAAGTGACCAACGCACTCAAGCTCAACGAACGACGCCTCAAGCAGATCATCCAGCAGGGCCAACAAGATGGTTCGATCGCAAAAGCTGTCGATCCCACAACGACCGCGAAGCTGATGCTGGCTCTCGTCCAAGGCATGCGCGTACTAGGCAAGACCGGCCAGAAGCGCGATGCCATGATGGCCGTCGTTGATACAGCGATGAAGCTTCTCGACTGATTTCCCTGCTGTCAGCGTCACTCGGCCGATGAGACCGGAAGCTGCAACGCGATCGCTTATTTTGTTCAAATAGGAAATGACTTAATCCAATATGAAGGCTTCAACAAGACTTCCTGAACCGTCAGGCGCCCACGCATCCGACATTTCGAGCTGGCTCACCATGCTGCTGGCCTTTGCATGCGGCCTGATCGCTGCCAATATCTACTATGCGCAGCCACTCATCGGGCCGATCAGCGCCGACCTGGGCCTGTCGGAACAGGCTGGTGGTCTGATCGTGACGCTGACGCAGATCGGCTATGGCGTGGGCTTGCTGCTCGTGGTTCCTTTGGCCGACCTGTTCGAGAATCGAAGACTCGCCATCTCGATCCTTGCCATTGGTGCGACAGGCCTCGTGATTTCTGGTTTCGCGACATCGGCAGCGCTATTTCTTTCGGCGGCGGTCCTGGTGGGACTGGGTTCCGTGACAGTCCAGATTCTGGTGCCCTACGCAGCCCATTTGTCGCCCGAGGTCACTCGCGGCCGGGTGGTCGGCAACGTCATGAGCGGTTTGATGCTCGGCATCATGCTGGCCAGGCCGGTGGCGAGCCTGATCACTCACTATTCGGCATGGCGGGTCATCTTTTGTGCCTCCTTCGTCGCCGTGCTCGCACTGGCGCTGGTCCTGCGCGTTGCACTGCCGCCGCGGCCCGTCCAGGCCAGGATGCGGTATCACCAGATGCTGGCATCCATGGTGGAACTCGTCCGCACCACGCCAGAACTTCGTCGCCGGGCTCTCTACCACGCCTGCATGTTTGGCGCATTCAGCCTGTTCTGGACAACGACCCCCTTGCTCCTGGCGGGGCCTGAGTTTGGACTGACGCAGAAAGGAATCGCGTGGTTCGCGCTGGCCGGCGTGGCAGGTGCCATTGCGGCACCCATCGCGGGGCGCGTTGCCGATCGGGGCTGGATCAGGCAAGCCACCGCCATGGCGATGCTCATGTCGATCGGGGCGTTCGCGATGACGCACATCGGTGCCAGGGGAACGCCACTGGCGCTCGCGATGTTGGTCGTGGCGGGGATCACGCTGGATTTCGCGGTATCGGCCAATCTGGTCCTCGGACAGCGCATCATTTTCTCGTAGTCGCCCGCGTTTCGCGGTCGCCTCAACGGCTTGTACATGGCAACCTTCTTCTGCGGTGGCGCGATTGGCTCTGCACTTGGGGGCTGGATTTACGCGAGGCATGGATGGAATGGCGCATCCGCCGCAGGGCTGGCTTTTGGCATTGTCGCCCTCGGGTACTTCCTGACAGAACCGCGCCAGCCCTCACAGGGTGCCGAGCTTCATCACTCGAAAGTTGCAGGCTGATCCAGGCGTGGGCCGGATTCGAAGCTGCCGCCCGGCAGCCGGCCCATGATCAGCTTCGCCATCGGCGACGGCGTGCGCCCGTTCAGCGTCACGACCCCCATCTCGGACCCCAACGGCGGCAGGCCCTCGACGTCGAGCGCGCGCAGCCGGCCGGCCTCGACCTCCGGCGCGACCGCGACATGCGGGGCGGCCAGCACCGAGTCGCAGCCGAGCGCGATGTCCTTCAGCAGGTCGACGTGGTCGCATTCGAGCGCCAGCGAAAAATCGGCCACCGACGGCAGGCCGAGCAGCCGCGCGACGATGGCGCGCACGCCCTCCGGCAGTCGGACCGACAGCACCCCACAGGCCCACAGCTCCTGCAACGCGACGCGCTTGCGCCGCGCCAGCGGGTGCCCGGCGCGCACGTAGAAGCCACCGGGCTCGCGCCGCAAGGGGCGAAGCTCCAGACTGCTGTCGGTCGGCAGGTCGCGCGTGTCGGCGACGAAGAACTCGATGTCTTCCTCGCGCAGCCGCGCCAGCAGCAGCTGCCAGTTGCTGATCTCGACCCTCAGGTTGATGGCCGGGTACTCGCGCCGCATCGAGGCCAGCAGCGGCGCCAGAAAGGTCGCGGCCGGAAAGGGCCCGACACCGAAGGCGGTATCGCCCAGCTCCAGGCTGCGGTACAGCGCGATGTCGCGCTCCAGGCAGCGGTTGTCGAAGACCAGCTGCCGCGCCCGCGCGACGATGAACTCGCCAGCCGGCGTCGGCACCACTTCCTGGGTGCCGCGGTCGAACAGCTGCAACCCGAGTTCGGCCTCGGCCGCCTGGATGCTGCGGGTCAATGCCGGCTGGCTCAGGTGCACCTGCTCCGCCGCGCGGATGAAGCTGCGCCGGTCGGCAACCGCGACGATGTGGGTCCAGCGCTTCAAGTCCATGACGCCACTCCTTGGTAGCCAATTGCAGCCACTGCATCAAGATTAGCTTCACTATGCATTGGACTCAAGAGGGGTTTGACGGAACACTCCGGGCACAAAGCAAGGAGACAAGACAGTGAACCTCGTCCAGAACATCGTCCTCGTGGCGATCATTCTCTTTTTCGCGCTGCTGGAAGTCGGCTCCCGCAAGCACAGGCAATTCCACGCCACCGCCGACGACACCAAGTTGGAACTGTTCATGTTCCTCTCGCTGCTGGCCTTCTCGCAGCCCTTCATCTTCGCCGTCACGGGCAAGCTGTGCGCGCTGCTGATGCCGGCGCAGCGCGATGCCTGGGCCCATCTGCCCTGGTGGGCGATGGGGGCGATCCTGCTGGTCGCCGACGACATGACGCAGTACTGGTGGCATCGCGTGTCGCATTCGCCGCTGCTCTGGCCGCTGCACCGCGCGCACCACACGGCGCACTACATGAGCATCCGTGTCACCTACCGCAACAACTTCTTCTACTACCTGATGATGCCGGGCCTGTGGGCCTCGGGCGTGCTGATCTACCTCGGCTTCGGCAACGTCTACCTGGTCTACATCGTCGTCAAGCTGACGGTGATCCTGGGCGCCCACAGCGCGGTGCCGTGGGACGCGCCGCTCTACCGCATCAAGTGGCTGCATCCGCTGGCCTGGGTGCTGGAGCGTACCGTCTCGACGCCGGCTACGCACTGGGCCCACCACGCGCTCACCAACGACGACGGCATCGGCCACTACAAGGGCAATTTCGGCAACCTGCTGTTCGTCTGGGACCTGCTGTTCGGCACCGCCAAGATCACGCGCCGCTACCCGGCCAAGGTCGGCCTGCAGGACGACCTGGTGTTCGGCAAGGAGCGCTGGTTCATCGAGATGTTCTACCCGCTGTTCCATTCGCGGCGCGCGCACTCGGCGCTGGTGCCTGGCGGCCGCGCCTATGCCGAGGCCGAGGTCGACGGCGATGCAGCCACCCACGCGCCGCAGGCGCTGGGGGGCAAGCCATGAACGCGATCGTGCGCGAGCAGATGCTCGACCCCTCGCTGCTGCGCATGCGCGAAGCCTTCGACCGCCAGCGGGCCGCTTTCGGCGCCGACATGAACCCGTCGCACGCCGTGCGCATCGACCGGCTCGATCGCCTGCTCGCGATGACAGACAAGATCGCGCCGGAGATCGAGCGCGCAGTGTCGGCCGATTTCGGCCATCGATCGGTGCACGTGACGCGCCTGGCCGACGTGATGATGGTGCAGTCCGCGATCCGGCATGCGCGCCGGCATCTCAAGTCGTGGATGAAGGTGCGGCGTGCCCCGACCGGCCTCGCCTTCCGGCCCGGCTTCAGCCGCATCGTCCCGCAGCCGCTCGGCGTGGTCGGCGTGGTGAGCCCCTGGAACTATCCCTACCAGCTGGCGATGGGCCCGGCGATCGCGGCAATCGGCGCCGGCAACCGCGTGATGATCAAGCCCTCGGAGCTGACGCCGCGCCTGGCCGAGCTGATGCGGGCCGCGGTGGCGGAATGCTTCTCGCCCGAAGAACTCACGGTCGTCACGGGCGGCACCGAGGTCGGCACCGCCTTCGTCGGCCTGCCCTTCGACCACCTGCTGTTCACGGGCTCGACCGCGGTCGGCCGGCAGGTCGCGATGGCGGCGGCGGCCAACCTGACGCCGGTGACACTGGAGCTCGGCGGCAAGTCGCCGGCGATCATCGGTGCCGGCGCCGACCTGGAGCAGGTCGCGGCGCGGCTGGTGGTGGGCAAGCTCTTCAACGCCGGCCAGACCTGCATCGCGCCCGACTATGCGGCGGTGCCGCGCAACGCGGTCGGCCCCTTCGTCGAGGCGATGCGGCGCGCGGTGGCGCGGCAGTACCCGCGCCTCGCGGGCAATCCGGACTACACGGGCATCGTCAGCGAGCGGCACTTCACGCGCCTGCAGGGCCTGCTCGCGGATGCGCAGAAGCGCGGCGCGCGCGTCGTGCCGCTGCACGCCGAGGGCATGGCGGGCGGCGCGGCGGGCCGGGTGCTGGCGCCGGCCCTGGTGCTCGACACCACCGAGGACATGAAGATCATGCAGGAGGAGATCTTCGGGCCGCTGCTGCCGGTGCTGGCCTACGACACGCTCGATGAGGTGATCGCGTACGTCAACGCGCACGAGCGGCCGCTGGCGCTGTACTGGTTCGGTGCCGGCGGCGCCGAGCAGGACCGGCTGCTGTCGGGCACGATCTCCGGCGGCGTCACGCTGAACGACTGCATGTGGCACTTCGGGCAAGAGGAGTTGCCTTTCGGCGGTGTCGGCGCGAGCGGCATGGGGGCCTACCACGGCGCGTACGGCTTTCGCACCTTCAGCAAGGAGAAGCCGGTGTTCCACCAGTCGAGGCTGTCGGGCACGGCGCTGCTGCGGCCGCCGTATGGACGGACCTTCGAACGGATGGGGCGGCTGCTCAGGCTGATCACCTGAGCGGCGCAGGGTGGCTGGCCAGGTCGATGCCGCCTTCGCTTTCAAGATCAAAAGCGGCAGCCGGGCCGCCGCGACGGAAGTGATGCCGCATGGCACGCAACTCATGGCGAAGCGCGCACGGCTTCATGGCGTCGGCCAGCGTGGCCAGGAAGTCTTGCCGGTCGAGCAGGAGCATCTGCGCAAGGCATTCGGCTTGGCTCGGACTCATCAGCCGCGCATGCGTCCAGTCGTGCAACATGTGCAGCGCTCGGGCACGGCTGCTCAGATGAAGTGTTGCCAGTTCCAGTGCCAGGTAGGCCTGGCGTTCGGAAAAGGTCTCGGGTATGCGCGTCAGCCCTCCCCTCACGGTGCAGTCGAGGGGCGTCGGCCGGAGGCCGAACAGCGCGTGACGAACCCGCTTCAGCGCCGCGCGGTGGTCTGCAGCATCCAGGATCAGCGCCTGCCGCGCCAGTCGCCGCGGAAAGCCTGTCAGCCATACACGTAGCGTCGTTCGCATGTCCCCGATTCCCTCCCAGAACCCAAGCAGGCCCCGTGTGCTTCCGATCGCGAGCCGACTTTGCGCCGAAAGGTCGCAAAGCGTCAAGTCAGTCGTTGAGAGGTGACAAAGGCCCGAGCCTGGCGCCGCCCGCCAGCCTCACACGTCGCTGCGCTTGAGCAGGTAGTCGAGTCCACCGACTCGGAACCACCGGTAGCCGTAGGGTTCGAGCAGGATGCAGTGGCGGCCGTCGGCTGCCGCCTCGCTGTGGTCCTCCGAGAGCAGGTTGGTGAGTTGCTCCCCGCCGTCGCCGATGGCGCCGGCGGCGATCTCGATCTCGAGCGGGTCGGCCACCAGGTTGTGCACGAAGAGCACGATGTTGTTGCGCCACGCGTAGCGCATCACCAGCACCGAGCGGCCCGGCTGCGGCAGCACCTCGAACTCGCCCCAGCCGACTTCGGGAATCTCCTGGCGCATGCGCAGCGCGCGCTCTGTCCAGTTCAGCAGCGAGTCCGGGTCGCGCCGCTGCGCCGCGACGTTGACATGCTCGAAACCGTAGGCGCCGCCGGAGATGACCGGCCGCACGGGCTTGTCGGCCGCGGTGAATCCGCCGTGCGGTTCGGTCGACCACTGCATCGGCGTGCGGGCGCAGTTGCGCTCGGGCAGCGACAGGTCGTCGCCCATGCCGATCTCGTCGCCGTAGCGCAGCACCGGCGTGCCGGGCAGGGTCAGCAGCAGGCTGTAGGCCAGTTCGAGCCGGCGGCGGTCGCTGCCGAGCATCGGCGCGAGGCGGCGGCGGATCCCGCGGCCGTAGAGCTGCATGTCCTTGTCGGGAGCGAACGCGGCGAAGACACGCGCGCGCTGCGTGGGTGTCAGCCGGCCGAGGTCGAGCTCGTCGTGGTTGCGCAGGAACAAGCCCCATTGCGAGGTGGCCGGCCGCGGCCGCGACGCCTCCAGTGCCTGGGCCAGGGGACGGCTGTCGCCGCTGGCGAGCGCGTAGAACAGATGCTGGTTCACATGGAAGTTGAACATCATGTGGATGCGCTCGCCCTCCTCGCCGAAGTACTGCATGTTGGTGCGCGGCTGCACGTTGGCTTCGCCGAGGATGATCGCCTGGCCCTGGCGCCATTGAAGCAGCTCGCGGAATTCGCGCAGCATGTCGTACTGTGGCTGCGGCCTCGCGACGTCGGCGCCTTTGGTCGAGATGACGAAGGGCACGGCATCCATCCGGAAGCCCGACACGCCCAGCTGCGTCCAGAAGCCCATGATCTTCAGGATCTCCGCCTGCACCCGCGGATGGCTGGTGTTCAGGTCGGGCTGGAAATCGTAGAAGCGGTGGAAGTACCAGCGCCTGGCCACCTTGTCGAAGCTCCAGGTCGATTTCTGGACGCCGGAAAGACCATGCCCTCCCCGGCATTCGCCGGCTTCTTGTCGGCCCAAACGTACCAGTCGCGAAAGGGAGAATCGCGGTCCTTGCGAGCCGCCTGGAACCACGGGTGCTGGTCCGAGGTGTGGTTGACCACCAGGTCGATCAGCACCCGCATGCCGCGTTGCTGGGCGGCGTGCGTGAACTCGACGAAGTCGCCGAGCGTGCCGTAGCGCGCATCGACGTTGTAGTAGTCGGACACGTCGTAGCCGTCGTCGCGTCCTGGCGATGTCTGGAAGGGCATCAGCCAGACGGTGGTGACGCCGAGCCCGTGCAGGTAGTCGAGCCGGCGCGTCAGGCCTTCGAAGTCGCCGCAGCCATCGCCGTTGGCGTCCATGAAGGTCTCCACCGACAGGCAGTAGACCACCGCGTTCTTGTACCAGAGGTCATTGATCATGGGACTTCGCCTTCTGAGGAAGAATGGAACCCTGTTCACGGCTAAGGGAACGCGATGTCGGCCGACGACTGGTGGAAGCACGGAATCGTCTATCAGATCTATCCACGCTCGTTCCAGGACAGCGATGGCGACGGCATCGGGGATCTGGACGGCATCCGCGCGCGGCTCGACCATCTGGTCTCGCTGGGCATCGACGCCGTCTGGGTCTCCCCGGTTTATCCCTCGCCGATGGCGGACTTCGGGTACGACATTTCCGATTTTTGTGCCATCGATCCTCGCTTCGGCAGCCTGGGCGGATTCGACGCCCTGGTGCGCGATTGCCATGCGCGGGGTTTGAAGCTGATCCTGGACTTCGTGCCCAACCACACGTCCGACCAGCATCCATGGTTCGTCCAGAGCCGCAGCGACCGCGGCAGCCCGCGCCGCGACTGGTACCTGTGGCGCGATCCGGCGCCGGACGGCGGCCCGCCCAACAACTGGCTGAGCAACTTCGGCGGACCGGCATGGACCCTGGACCCGGCCACCGGGCAGTACTACTGCCATTCGTTCCTGAAGGCGCAGCCCGACCTCAACTGGCGCAATCCCGAGGTGCGCGCCGCCATGTACGAGGTGCTGCGCTTCTGGCTGCGCCGCGGCGTCGACGGCTTTCGCGTCGACGTGCTCTATCACCTGATCAAGGACGACCAGTTCCGCGACAACCCACCGAATCCGGACTACGCGGACGGCGACGATCCGGCCCATCGCTGGACGCCGCTCTACACCGCCGACCGGCCGGAGATGCAGCAGCTGGTGGCCGAGATGCGCCGGGTGGTCGACGCCTTCAGCGACGCGCGGTCGTCCCGGGTGCTGATCGGCGAGCTCTACCTGCCGCTGGCCCGGCTGGTCGCCTACTACGGCGCCAATGCCGAGGGCGTGCTCGAAGGTGTGCAGCTGCCCTTCAACTTCCAGCTGATCGGCACCGAGTGGCAGGCGCGCCGGATCGATCGCCTGGTGCGCGACTATGAGGCGGCCCTGCCGGCCGGGGCCGCGCCGAACTGGGTGCTGGGCAATCACGACAAGCCGCGCATCGCGAGCCGCGTTGGTGCCCCCATGGCGCGGCTCGCGGCCATGCTGCTGCTCACGCTGCGCGGGACGCCGACGCTCTACTACGGTGACGAGATTGGCATGACCGACGTCGACATCCCGCGCGCGGAAGTGCAGGACCCGTTCGAGAAGAACCAGCCAGGCAAGGGCCTCGGCCGCGATCCGCAGCGCACGCCGATGCAGTGGAGCGGCGCGCCGCAGGCCGGCTTCACGACCGGCACGCCGTGGCTGCGACTGGCGCCCGACTGGCCGACGCGCAATGTCGCTGCGCAAACGCAGGACCCGGCTTCGATGCTGGCGCTGTACCGGCGGCTGATCGCGCTGCGGCGCGCGCATCCCGCACTGAACCAGGGCGCCTACGAAGCCCTCGACAGCCAGGCCGACCTGCTGGCCTACGCGCGCGTGGCGCAGGGGCGCAGGCTGGTGGTGGTGTTGAACTTCGGCACCGGCCCGGCGACGGTGCCGCCCGATCTGGTGGCGGGGTACCCGACCGTGCTGGCGTCCACGGCGCCCGCACGCGCTGCGCTCATCGACGGCGCGCTGGTGCTGGCCGGGTGCGAGGGCATCGTGCTCGGACCGGCGTAGGCATCACTTCTTGGTGTCGGGCGCAGGAGAGGCGGCAGGCGCTGCGGCTGCGGCGTCCGACGAGTGCGCCTGGGCCGCGCGCTGTTTGTCCTTCTTGTTGGCCTCGTGGCTCCCCACTGCGCAGCCGCCGGCAGCGCCAAGCACCGCATGCTTGCCGGCCACGTGGCCGACCACGCCCCCCACCGCCGCGCCTTCGAGGCAGCCCTTCGCGCTCGCCCCGCCGCTTGCCATGCCGAGCGCCAGCACCGCCACAAAAATTGCTTGAGTCGCGGCGCCAATCCTAAGCCCGATCCTCGAGCGCGAAGCCGGTATCGAAGGTCGGCCGCACATCCAGCGGCCGCGGGATCAGCCCGACCTGGTGGTAGAAGTCGGCGGTGCGTTGCTGGTCGGCGATCACCTTGGCGTCGATCGGCACCCACCTCTGCTGGCGCCGCTCGAACTGCAGCCTGGCGGCCTCGGGCGGGATGCCGATGATCTTCGCCAGCGTGGCCGAGAACGCGTCGACGTTGCGGTACGACCAGTCCTGGGCCTTCACCACGCGGCGCAGGAAGTCCTGCAGCAGCGGCCGCTTGGCCGCGATCGCGGCATCGGTCGCCGCCAGGTAGCTCAGGCCGGGCAACAGCCCGCGCCCGCTCACCAGCACCCGTGCATGGCCACCGGTTTCCGCCATGGCGGTGTAGGGCTCCCAGGTGGCCCAGGCGTCGACCGCGCCCTGGGTCAGGGCCAGCTTGGCATCGGCCGGGGCGAGGAAGCGAAGGGTGACGTCCTCCGGCTTCAATCCGGCCGTCGTGATCGCCTTGAGGGTGACGTAGTGGCCGATCGAGCCACGGTTGGTCGCGATGCTCCTGCCCTTGAGATCAGCCGCGGATTTCAGCGGCGAATCGGGGCGCACGAGCACCGCGGTGCCGTAGGCGTCGGAACGGTTCGCGCCGATCGCCTTGACCCGCGTGCCGGCCGCCAGCGCGAAGACCAGCGGCGCGTCGCCGATCGGGCCCGAGTCGACGGCGCCCGCATTGAGCGCCTCGGCCAGCGGCGCGGCAGCCGGGAACTCCGACCACTGGATGTCGTAGCCCAGTCCCTCCAGTCCGCCCGCGGCCTCGAGCAGCGCGCGCAGCCCGCCCTTCTGGTCGCCGGCCTTGAGCACGGGGCGCGGCTGCGCACGCAGGGCGGCGGCCGGCAAGGCCAGCGCGGCGGCGGCCGCGAGCGAATGGGTGATGAACTGGCGGCGCGGTGCGCGGATCATGATGAAAAACTCCTTGAAGGTTGGAAGGCGGATGAAGGGACTCAGCGGACGAAACCGCCCTTGAGGAAGCGCACCGGCTCGGAATCCATGCGCGCGATGAGCGCGCCGAGGCCGTCGTCCGGCGCCGCCGCCGGCGCGCCGCGGTCGCCGGCCTCGGTGCGGCACAGCAGGTCGTCTTCCGACCAGGCCGCCTGGCCCGGTGAACCGAGGGCGCGCAGCCAGCCGTCGCGATCGACCAGCCACTGCGTGCCGGCCAGCTGGCCGGTGCCGGCGATCAACGCGAACGCGTTCCAGGCCGCCGTCGACTCGGCGACGCATTCGCCAGCGGGGCTCGACGCCCTCTCGTCCTCGCGGCGCAGCAGCACCGTGACCACGCGCGGGTCCTCGCGCAGCGCGGCCTGGGGCGTGCCGGCGGCCACGATGCGCAGCCGCTGGCCGCGCCAGCTCGCCAGCCGGCGCGGCGGCCGGGCTTCGCAGCGCACCTCGACATCGGGCAGGCCGACGGGCCCGGCCCAGAGGCCGGTCGCGCGCAGGCTCTGGCCGGCAGCCTGGGCCTTCATGAAGTCGATTAGCGCCCAGGCATCGTCGTCGCCGAATTGCGTGAAGGCCGGCATGGTCGCGGCGCCGTGGCGATCCTTCATGCCGTGCAGCAGATGCCAGAGCAGCTCGCCGTCGGCGCGCCGCCAGAGCAGCGGGCCGGCCAGGTCCGGCGGCCAGACCGGCTGCGCCGCCGCGAGTGGGCCCTGGCCGCGCCCGTCGACGCCATGGCAGGCGGCGCAATGCTGCGCATGAAGTTCGCCGCCGCGCGCGATCGAAGCCACGTCGAACCCGGTCGGCGAGCGATGGAAGCTGGTCGGAACCGCCGGCACGAACAGCACCGCGGCCTGAGGCCACGGCGCGGCGACAAGCAGCAGCGGCACGGCCACGATCAAGAACCAGCGCGGCTTGCGCCAGAGGCCTGCGAGCAACAGCGCCAGCGCCGCGACCGCCAGCACGAGCAGGCTCATGCCCAGGCGCCTGGCCTGTCCGGCGTCGATCAGCAGGTTCTCGCCCGACAGCCGCAGCGCCCAGGGCCATGCGGCCTGGCCATGGCTGGTTCCGGCGAGGCCGGCCCAGGCCAGCAGCCCGAGCAGGCCTTCCTGCGCCTTCTGCAGCCCCCCGACCAGCGGGTCCAGCCACCCGGCGTCCGGCGTGCGGATCACCGCGGCGTCACCAGGTCGCGTCGAGGCCGAGGTGCCGCAGCGCCTCGTGCCGCAGCGCCGCCAGCCGCGGGTGGCCGCGATGCCGCGGGTACGGCAGGTCGACCACCAGTTCCGCCGTGATGCGCGCCGGCCGGTCGCTCAGCACGATCACGCGGTTGGCGAGGAACAGGGCCTCTTCCACGTCGTGCGTGACCAGCAGCGCCGAGAAGCCGGCCCGCTGCCACAGGTTCACCAGCTCGCTCTGCATCGCGATGCGGGTCAGAGAATCCAGCTTGCCCAGCGGCTCGTCGAGCACCAGCAGCTGCGGATCGTTGACCAGCGCGCGCGCCAGCGCCACCCGCTGCGCCATGCCGCCCGAGAGCTGGTGCGGGAAGCTCTTCGCGAAGTCGCTGAGCCCGACCAGCGCCAGCGCGTCGTCGACGCGCCCGCGCTGCGACTTCAGCAGCCCGCGTGCCTGCAGGCCCAGCGCCACGTTGTCCCAGACACTGCGCCAGGGATAGAGCGTCGGGTCCTGGAAGACGACGATGCGCGAGGGATCGGGCCGCGCGATCGGTGCATCGTCCTGCGTGATGCGACCGGTGGTCGCCGGCTCGAGCCCGGCCACCAGCCGCAGCAAGGTCGACTTGCCGCAGCCGCTGGGCCCGAGCAGCGCGACGAACTCGCCCGCGCGCACCTGCAGGTCGATGCCGTCGAGCACCTGCAGCACGCCGCCCTGCTGCTGCCTGAACCAGTGGCTGACCGCCTGGATGTCGATGCGTGCGCCGGCCTGCGCGATGCTGGCCGTGCTCACCATTTGACAGTCCCCTTCTGCCACGACAGCGCGCGGTCGCGCACCTTGAAGAGCAGCGTGATCAGGCCCGAGCACAGCACCGCCATCACCAGCAGCGCCGCGTACATGTTCGGGTAGGCGGCCCAGCCCTGGGCCCACTGCAGGTACCAGCCGAGGCCGGCCTTGACGCCCATCATCTCGGCCGTCACCAGCACCGAGAAGGAGGCCCCCAGGCCCATGAACAGGCCGACGAAGACCTGCGGCAGCGCCGCCGGCACCGCGACCCGGAGCACCAGAAACCATTCGGTCGCGCCCAGCGTGCGCGCGACGTCGTAGTAGCTCTTGTTCACCGAGGCCACGCCCGACCAGGTCAGCACCGCCACCGGGAAGAAGGTGGCGAGCCCGACCAGGAACACGGCCGCGGCATAGCTCGACGGCGCGAAGAAGAACGCCAGCGGCAGCAACGCCGAGGCCGGCACCGGACCGAGGAAGCGCAGCAGCGGATGCACCCAGTAGCCGGCGATGCGCGACCAGCCGATCCACACGCCGGTGGCGAAACCGACCAGCGCCCCCAGCACGAAGCCATGCGCGAGCAAGCGCAGCGAATGCGCGGTCGACAGGCCGAGCCGCGCCCAATCTTCGACGGCGACGTCGAGCAGGCTCTGCGGCGGCGCGAAGAAGGGCGGCGGCAGCAGGCCCAGCTTGGCCGTCAGCGCCTCCCAGAGCGCGAGCAGCAGCGGCGCGGCGACGAGCCACTGGCCGGCGGGGCGCAGCTTGCGGCCGAGCCGTCCGGCGCGGGCGCCGAGCAAGGCCACCACCCCGAGTGCGATGGCGACGGCGATCGCGCCGATGCCGAACTCCTGCGTGAAGTTCCAGTCGCTGAAGCCGACTTCGCGATTGGGCCACCAGGCGGTCAGCACGCCGAGCGTCAGCCATGCGGCCGCCGCGACGAGGCCCGTGCGCCAGACGCCGGCCACGGCGGGTTCGTCCAGCACGGAGGGGATGGCGGCGGGCCGCGCGTCGCGCCGGACCGGCACGCGCGCCGGCGCCGGCTGCTGCCGAGGCGGCGCGCCGAGGATGTTCCCGGCCGTCGTCATGCCAGCACGTCCACCGACACGTGGTTGGCGAGCCGCGCCGGATCGGTGCTCGACTTCAGCACGCCGACCGAGCGGAAGTCGCGGGCATAGAACTCGACCTCGTCGCGCAGGTTCTTGCCGACCGGGTGGTGCGCGTGCGTCAGCGTGCCGAGCAGCGCCTGCAGGTCCTCGACCGGCACCTTCGGCGAATACTTCGCGAACAGCCTGGCCGACTCGTTCGGGTTCTCGGCCACGAAGTCCGAGGCCTGCACGATGGAGCGCACCAGCGCCGCCACCACCGGCTTCTCCTTGCGCACCAGTTCGCCGCGGGCGCCGACGATGCAGCAGACCTTGTCCTTGTACTCGCCGGAGAGGTTCGATGCGAGCTCCTGGTAGCGCCCCTTGTTGCGCTTCTCGATCAGGTAGAGCGTCGGGTCGCCGTCGGCGATCGCCTGGATCTCGCCCTTGTTGACCGCGATGTCGAGCAGGTCGGCCGGGTACTGTCGCCAGGTGACGTCCTTGTCGGCATCGATGCCGTTCTTCTTGAGCAGGATCGAGAAGAAGTTCTTGCCCGGGCTCGCGATGTCCGACACGCCGATGGTCTTGCCCTTGAGCTTCTGCAGGTCGGTGACGCCGGCCTCCTTGACGCCCACCAGGCGCACGCAGCCGCCGTGCGAGCTGCCGACGATCTTGACGTCGAAGCCCGATTCGAGCGGCTTGAGCCAGCGGTGGATCATGCCGACCGCCGCATCGGCCTTGGCGGTGGCGAGCGATTCGAGCAGCTGGTCGGTCGATCCCGTATAGTTGATCAGGTCGACCTGCAGCCCGTTCTTCTCGAAGATGCCGCGCTCCTGCGCCACCACCACGGGCGAGAGGCAGAAGGCGGAGGCGTTCCACGCGAAGGTCAGCTTGCGCTGCTGCGACCAGGCGCGGGTGGCGATCAGGGCGCTCGCGGCGACGGCCGCGGCTGCGCCGCCGGCACGCAGCACGCCGCGGCGGGAGAGTGAGGTGTCGTGGTTCATGGAGATCAGGGATTCGCTGGTTAAAGAAGCAGTTCGGGCTCGGCCTCGACCAGCCCTTCGTACAGGCTCTCGAAGGCATGCAGCGCGCCCTCGGGGCCTCCGATCTGCTGGTGGGTGTGGCGCGCCACCGCATCGTCGATAGCCTGCGGCGTGCCGGCCGCCTCGGCCAGCAGCTGCGTGTGGCAGGCGTTGTCGAGCGCGATGTACCACCAGGCGGCGGCCTCCACGCTCGGGCCGGCGCTGAGGATGCCGTGGTTCTTGAGGATCGCGCCCTTGCGCCCGCCCAGCGCCCTGGCGATGCGCAATCCCTCGCTCTCGTCGACCACCATGCCGGTGAAATCGTCGAACAGCGCATGGTCGTCGTGGAACACGCAGGCGTCCTGGGTCAACGTGTCGAGCTTGCGGCCCAGGGTCGACCAGGCCTTGCCGTAGGTCGAATGCGTGTGCGCGGCCGCGATGATGTTCGGGTCGTGTTCGTGGATCGCGGCATGGATCGCGAAGGCCGCCTTGTTGAGCGGGCGTTCGCCGACCACGGTCTCGCCCGCCGCGTTGACCAGCAGCAGGTCCGACACCTTGATTCGCGAGAAATGCACCCCCAGCGGATTGACCCAGAAGTGGTCCGTCAGCTCGGGGTCGCGCGCCGTGATGTGGCCCGCCAGGCCCTGCGCGAAACCGAAGCGGGCGAACAGGCGGAAGGCCCCTGCCAGCCGCTCCTGCCGGTGGCGGCGCTCGGCTTCCACGCTGTTGCGCGGCGCCGGCGGATCGAACCAGTACTTGCGCTGCGGGTTCGGGTTCAGGGCCAGCCGGCCGCGGGTGCGCTCCCCGCTGCGGTCGATGTCGAGTACGGCGCTCATTCGGTTCCTTCGGGCACGTGGATGCACGGCCCGGTCAAGCGGCCTGGCGCTGGGCGGCGACACGCTGCGCCACCAGCTCGCGGGTGCGCGGGATCAGCTCGCGGCCGTAGTCGATCGCGTCCTCGAGCGGGTCGAAGCCGCGGATCAGGAAGGTGGTCACGCCGAGCGCGTGGTAGTCGAGCAGCGCATCGGCCACCTGCTCCGGCGTGCCGACCAGCGCGGTGCTGTTCGAGCGGCCGCCGATCTCCTGCGCGACCGCGGTCCACAGCCGCTTGTCGAGCCGCGTCCCTTGCTCGGCGGCGGCCAGCAGGCGCTTGGCGCCTTCGCTCTGCAGCGGGCCGCCGCGCCCGAAGCCCTGCACCACGCGCAGCCGGCGGGTCTCGGCCAGGATGCCGTCGGCGCGCTCCCAGGCCTTGGCCTCGGTCTCGGCCAGGATGGGGCGGAACGACACCGAGAAGCGCACCTGGCGCCCGTGCCGGGCGGCCTCGGCGCGCACCCGGCCGGTGAGCTCGCGCGCCTGGGCCAGCGACTCGCCCCACAGCGCGTACACGTCCGCATGCCTGCCGGCCACCGGGATCGCGGCCTCCGAAGCGCCGCCGAAGTACACCGGCACGTGCGGCCTGCCGTTCAGCGTCTGCACCGGCTTGACTTCCGAGAAGGCGTCCTTGAAGCGGTAGTGCGGGCCTTCATGGTCGAAGGGCTTGTCGGCGGTCCAGACCTTGCGCAGCACCTCGAGGTATTCGTCGGTGCGCGCATAGCGCTGGTCGTGGTCGAGCCAGTCGCCGTCGCGCTTCTGCTCGTCGTCGGAGCCGCCCGAGATGTAGTGCACGCCGAGCCGGCCGCCGCTGAACTGGTCGAGCGAGGCGAACTGGCGCGCGGCCAGCGTCGGACTCACGAAGCCGGGGCGATGCGCCAGCATGAAGTGGATGCGCTCGGTCACCGAGGCGGCGTAGGCCACGGTCAGGGTCGCGTCGGGGCTGGTGGAGTGATGCGGCACCAGGACCCGGTCGAAACCGGCCTGCTCGTGCGCCTGGGCGAAGGCGCGCACGTAGTCGAGGTCGATGGCGGGGCCGCGTGCGGGATGGATCTCGGAGACCTTCTGGGCCTGGATCATGCCGATGAATTCGATGTCGCTCATGGTGTTGCGTCCTTGGATGAAGTCAGAAAATGAAAGGGCGTGTCAGGCCGACGCCGGGCCGCCCCAAGGCGGCCTGCGGCCCCCTCGGGGGGCAGCGAACCACACGCAGTGGGGAGCGTGGGGGCTATTCATGCTGGATTGGCGCGAGACAAGGCGGCGTCGAAGCTGCGGTCCCAGAGCGGCGCCACGTCCGCGGCGCCGTCGAGCACGCCGAGCTTCTGGAAGGTGTCGGCCACTTCCTGGTGGCTGCGCACCGCGGCCTGGGTGACCGGGCCCAGTGCGTAGTCGTTGCTGCGCCCGTTGAAGAGCTCGATGATGTCGCCCACCGGCACCCGGGTCTCGGCCGACTGCGCCTTCGCGTAGTCGAGGTAGTTGTCGTTGGCCCAGGCATAGGCGCGCTGCAGCCGCAGCAGGAAGTCGGCGATCGCGGCATGGCGCAACGGGTCGTCCACCGCGCGCGGATTGGCATAGACCGGGAAGTTGCCCGACAGATAGCCCTTGCCGGTCTTGATGACCCGGGCCCCGTGCTGGGTGCGCGCCAGCTGGCCGTTGTAGCCGTAGATGGCCCAGGCATCGAGATCGCCGCGAGCGAAGGCCGAGAGCCCGTCGGCCGGACTCAGGTTGATGGGCTGGATGTCGCCGAATGAAAGCCCCGCCTCCGCGAGCTGCTTGCTCAGGTAGTAGTGGGCGGTGGTGGCCCGCACGTAGCCCACGCGCTTGCCCTTGAAGTCGGCGATGGTCCTGATCGGCGCGTCCTTGCGCGCCAGGGTCGCCTGGTTGTTCAGGTCCTCGTGGATCACGGCGATGAAGCGCACCCTGGCCTTCTGCCGCGCAGCGAAGACGGCGGGGATCTCGCTGCCCGAGCCCAGGTCGAGCGCGTCGCCCTGGATGGCCTCGATGTGCAGCACGCCGTTGTTGAGTTCGCGCCAGTCGATCTTGTAGGGCGTGCGGCCCTGGCCCGAGGCCTCGATCAGCGGGCGCCAGAGGCCCTTGTAGGTGCCGATGCGCAGCGTGAGCCCCGCAAGGTCCGGCGCAGCGGCACGGGCCAGCGTGCCGGCGGCGCCGAGGGCGGTGGCGGCGCCCGCCGACTGCAGCCAGCGGCGGCGCGACCAGGCGGTGGAAGTGGCGTGGGATGGAAATGTCATGGACCCAGACCGTAAGGCCCGGGCGCCCGAAAGCGAACGCATGAATCCGAGTTTGGATATGCGGCTTCCGTCGTTGGCCCCGCGCGCCTCGGCCGCTAAGGTCCGAAGCCATGAGTTCCCAAGCCCTGCGCCGCCTGCCGGTGCCTCCCCACGAGGACGCCGCGCTGCTCGCGCGCCTGTCCGCCCGCTTCGCCGAAACCGCGGCCGACCACGACCGCGACGGCAGCTTCCCGCGCGACAACTTCGCCGCGCTGCACGCGCACGGCCTGATCGCATGGGTCGCGCCGCCTGTGCACGGCGGCGGCGGCGCCTCGCTCGATGCGGCGCGCCGCGTGCTCGCCGCGGTCGCGTACGGCGAGCCCGCGACCGCGCTGATCCTGACGATGACCTGGCTGCAGCATCACGCGGTTGGCCGCAGCGACAGCCGGTGGCCCGCCCCCCTGCGCGAACGCGTGCTGCGCGACGCCGTGCGCGATGGCGCATTGATCAACGCCCTGCGCGTGGAGCCCGCCTTGGGATCGCCCGCACGCGGCGGCCTGCCCGCCACCACCGCGCGCCGAGACGGCGACCAATGGAAGCTGAGCGGCCACAAGCTCTACACCACCGGCATCGAGGGGCTGCGCTGGCTCTCGGTGTGGGGCCGCACGGACGAGCCGTCGCCGCGGGTCGGCGTCTTCCTGGTGCCGCGCGGCGCGCCGGGCGTCCGCGTGGTCGCGAGCTGGGACCACCTGGGACTGCGCGCATCCGGCAGCCACGAGGTGATTTTCGAAGAGGTCGCGATCCCGCTCGACCATGCAGTCGACCTGCGGGCGCCGGCCGAATGGGCGCCCGACGCCGGCAGCCAGACCGACGTCGATGCCCATGCGACGCAGCAGGCCTGGATGGTGGTGCTGCTGGGCACGCTCTACGACGCGGTGGCGCGGGCCGCGCGCGACTGGCTGCTCGGCTTTCTCACCCAGCGGGCCCCCAGCGGCCTGGGTGCGCCGCTGGCCAGCCTGCCGCGGGTGCAGGAGACGGTCGGCGAGATCGAGGCGCTGCTGCGCACCAACCGCGTCCTGCTCGACGCGGCGGCCGCCGAAGTCGACGCCGGCCATGCGCCTTCGGCGGCCGACAGCGGCCTGCTGAAGTACACGGTCACGACCCAGGCGATCCGCGCGGTCGAACTCGCGCTGCAATCGAGCGGCAACCACGGCCTGACGCGCCACAACCCGCTCGAGCGCCACTACCGCGACGTGCTGTGCAGCCGCATCCACACGCCGCAGAACGACGCGATCCTGGTGGCCGCGGGCAAGGGCGCCCTGGGCGCCGCGACCGCCCGATGAGCGCGGCGCCGCTGCGCGATTTCGTCGCCGGCTTCGCCCGCCTGCTCGACCGGCGCCCGGGCGAAGCAGACATCCTCGAAACCGGCGGCAGCCTGCTGCGCGGGCTGGTGGCGCGCGACGACTGGCTGCCCGAAGCCTTCGCGCAACCCGATCCCGTGCGCTACCAGCAGTACCTGCTGCATGCCGATGCGACCGGACGCTTCTCGGTCGTGAGCTTCGTCTGGGGGCCCGGACAGGCCACGCCGGTGCACGACCACACGGTGTGGGGCCTCATCGGCATGCTGCGCGGCGCCGAGTACAGCCAGCCCTATCGCGAGCACGACGGCCGGATGGCGGCCGCCGGACCGCCGGTGCGGCTCGAGCCCGGCGACGTGGGGGCGGTGTCGCCCACGGTGGGCGACGTGCACCGCGTGCACAACGCCTTCGACGACCGGGTGTCGATCAGCATCCATGTCTATGGCGCCGACATCGGCGCCGTGAAGCGCCATACTTATCCAGCCGGCGGCGGGCGCAAGCCCTTCGTCTCCGGCTATGCCAACACGCAGCCTCCCGATCTCCGCAGAACATGACCGCCGCCACCGCCCAAGCCACCGGATTCCCCACCCTGTCCTTCGCCGACGTGCGGGCGCAGCTGCTCGAGCAGCGCGAGATCGCGCTCTTCGACGTGCGCGAGGAAGACCCTTTCGCGCAGGCCCATCCGCTGTGGGCCGCGAACCTGCCGCTGTCGCGCATCGAGCTCGACGCCTGGCGGCGCATCCCGCGCCGCGACACCCTCATCGTCCTCTACGGCGAGCACGCGGGGGCCGACCTCGCACCGCTGGCCGCCGGCCGGCTCTCCGCGCTGGGCTACAGCCGCGTCCATCTGCTCGAAGGCGGCCTCGATGGCTGGCGCCTCGCGGGCGGCGAGCTGTTCCGCGACGTCAACGTGCCGAGCAAGGCCTTCGGCGAACTGGTCGAGCACGAGCGCCACACGCCCTCCCTCTCGGCGCAGGAGGTCAAGGCGCTGATCGATGCGCGCGCCGATGTCGTGGTGCTCGATGCGCGGCGCTTCGATGAATACCGGACCATGAGCATTCCGACCGCGACCAGCGTGCCCGGTGCCGAACTGGTGCTGCGGGTGCGCGAGCTGGCGCCCGACCCGGCCACGCGGGTGATCGTCAACTGCGCGGGTCGCACGCGCAGCATCATCGGCACGCAGTCGCTGGTCAACGCGGGCATTCCCAATCCGGTCGCGGCGCTGCGCAACGGAACCATCGGCTGGAAGCTCGCCGGGCAGGTGCTGGACCACGAGGCCGCGCGCCAGGCGCCCGCGCCTGGCGAGGCGAATCGCGCCCTCGCCAAAGCCAGTGCACAGGACGTGGCCCGGCGCGCGGGCGTGCGCTGGGTCGCCCTCGACGCCCTGCCCACCCTCGATGCGCCGGACCGCAGCGTCTACCGCTTCGACGTCCGCACGCCGGAGGAATACGAGGCCGGCCATCTGCCGGCCTTCGCCAGCGCGCCCGGCGGGCAACTGGTGCAAGAGACCGACCATCACGTGCCGGTGCGCGGGGCGCGCATCGTGCTGGCCGACGACGACGGCGTGCGGGCGCCGATGACGGCCTCGTGGCTGGCTCAGATGGGATGGGAGGTCTACGTCACCGAGCCGCAGCCGGAGGCGGCGCGCAGTGCCATCGGTGCGGCGCCGGCGGCGCACCCGGCCGCGCCGCCGGTGGAGGAAGTCTCGCCGGCCGATCTGGCGCAGGCACTGCGGGCCGCACCGGGCGACATCGCGGTGATCGATCTCACGGGCAGCGTGCAGCACGCGAAGCGCCACATCCCGGGCGCCTGGTTCGCGATCCGCGCCCAGCTCGCGCAGGCACTGGACACGATCCCGCCCGCGCGCCGCTACCTGCTGACCTGCGGCAGCAGCCTGCTGGCACGTTTCGCCGCCGCCGACCTGCGGGCAGCCCTCGACGCCCGCCGCAGCGCTGCCGAGGTGGCCGTGCTGGCGGGCGGCAATGCCGCATGGTTCGCGGCCGGCCTGCCGGCCGAGAGCGGCCTGCCACGCGCCGCGACGCCGCCCACCGATCGCTACCGCCGGCCCTACGAGGGCACCGATGCGCCCGCCGAGGCGATGCAGGCCTATCTGGACTGGGAGTTCGGCCTGGTCGCGCAGCTGAGCGCCGACGGCACGCACGGGTTCCGCGTGCTCTGAAACCGAAGGTCAGAGCCGTGCCAGGTCGGGTCCGTCCTTGGGGCCGAACCAGGCCCGGCGATAGGCCTCCCGGGCCGCGCGCTCGGCGTTGGCATCACCCTTGCGGCGCTCGACCTCGGCCAGGCCGGCCAGCGCCCAGCCGTTGTTCCGGACCCGGGCCAGCGAGTCCCTGAACGCCTGCTCGGCCTCGTCGAGCTTGCCCTGGCGCAGCCGGACCGAGCCCAGCGATTGCCGCACCGGGTAGTACCAGTAGGGCGGCTCGGTGTAGGCCAGCGCGTCTTCGATGGCAACGGCCTCGGTGTACGCCTTGGCGGCAGCGTCGAGGTCACCGGTGGCATCGGCCAGCCGGCCGGCGGCGACCAGCCCCGCGGTGCGCACGATCTCCTTGGCCGGCAGTCCCCAGGGCTCGAAGGGCTTGAAGTCCGCCGTGCGCTCGATCGCGGCGATGGCGTCGATCTCGCGCTGCGCCCCGGCCTTGTCCTTGCGCTGCGCGTAGGCGGTGGCGCGCGCATAGTGGTACATGGTCGACACCAGCACCACGTCGTCGGACGGCGGCGCCAGCCTGAGGATCGTGTCCGGGTCGCTGAACTGGGCACGCGTCGTGTAGTGCGCCGCCTTGATCGGCTGCAGGATTGGGAACATCTTCACCAGTTCGGCGGGCACCGAGGCGTCCAGCTTCGCGGCGGCGTCGACCGCCGTGCCGCCGTCGCCGCCCATCTGCGCCGAGACCATCACGAAGTGGATGTTGTGCGGGTAGTAGGCGGCCTTGTAGAGCGGGTCCGACGGCGAAGTCTTGAAGTAGGCCTCGTCGACCTGGATCGCGCGGCGATTGGCCTCCAGCGAATCACGGTACAGCCCCACGCGGTAGTAGATGTGCGCGGGCATGTGGACCAGGTGGCCGGCGCCGGGCACCAGCGCGCCCAGCCGCTTCGCGTAGGGCAGCGCGCGGTCCGGCTGGGCCGACGCCTCCACCGCGTGGATGTACAGGTGGATGGCGCCCGGGTGGGTGCTGTTGCGCTTCAGCACCGTCTCCAGGGTGGCGACGATGTCGGCGCCGCGTCCCTTGGGCTCGGCGCCGCCGGCCTGCCAGTAGTCCCAGGGTTGCGTGTCCATGGCGGCTTCGGCATACAGCACCTGGAGCGTGTCGTCGGTCGGGAATCTGGCCGCCACGGCCTTCATGGCGTCCGCGTAGGCCCCATCCAAAGCGCTGCGGTCGGGCGGGGCATCGGCGGCGTAGCGCTTCTCGAGCGCGCCGATCAGCATCTGCTCCAGTTCGCTCGTCCGTCCCTTGAGCGCCACCGCCCTCGCCAGTGCGGCCAGTGCCGGCGCATTGGCCTCGGGCATCATCGGGACGTTGATGTTCGGACCCAGCACCAGCGCCTCGCCCCAGAAGCACATGGCGCAATCGGGATCGAGCTGCTGCGCCGCCTGGAACGCGCGCTGCGCCTCGGCATGGTTGAAGCCGAAGGACAGTCGCATTCCCTGGTTGAAATAGGCCTGGGCCTTGGGGTTGCGGGTGCTGATCGGAAACGCCAGCGTGCCGAGGTTCGCGTACAGCGGCACGGTGCCGCCGGCCGCCTGCATCGGCACCGGCTGGAACGGGGCGGTCTCGCTCTTGACCCGGACCAGGGCCTTGAGCAGCGCCGGCGGCGCGCTGACCACCGGTCCGCAGATGCCACCCGACAGCAGGGGATCGAAGGGCGGCGCCTGCTGCCGCCCGGCATCGACCCCGTCGGGCAGCAGCAGGCCGGTGCCCGCGAGGACGACGGCAACCGCCGGCAACAACCGGCGACGGATCACGAAGCGGTGGTGCGATGGCATGGCATTCCCCTCTGTTCGAAGAGGCGGGACCTGCGATGCGTGCTTGGCTGGCCCCGTCGGTGGAAGAGCCGGATCGATGCAAAAATTCTGGCATCCGGCCGCACGCGATGCAATAGCCCATTGGCAATGCAAACCAACCGGCGTACAACCCATGCGTCAACTCCCGAGGAGCGCGCCATGAACCCGCTTGCCGCCAGCAGCGTGACCTGCATGTTGCCCGTGAAGGATCTGGCCCGTGCCCGCCAGTTCTATGAACAGGCGCTCGGCCTGGAGCCCCTGGGCGCCAAGCCCGACGGCAAGTTCATCTACCGCTGCGGCGGCACCGAACTGGCCCTGTTCCCGAGGCCCGAGGGCACCAAGGCCGAGCACACGGCCCTGAGCTTCCGGGTGGCGCAGATCGACCAGGCGGTGGCGGCGCTTTCGCAGCGCGGCGTGCGCTTCGCGGACTACGACCTGCCCGGGCTGAAGACCGTGGACCACATCTGCGTGCTGGGGTCCGAGAAGGCGGCCTGGTTCGAGGACCCGGAAGGCAACATCCTTTGCCTGCACGAGGACCTGGACTGAGCGCCCTGGTGGCCTAGTGGCCGTCCTCGATATTGAGGACCTTCCCCAACCCCAGGAAGTAGTTGGCAAACGCCAGCAGCGCCGCAGTCACCGCGATGTAGACGGCCGAGAGCGCCGCCAGGGTCGGATCGGCAAACTCGCGGACATAGTTGTACATGGCCACCGGCAGCGTCTGAGTGTCCTGGGTCGTCACGAAGAGCGATGCGGTGAATTCGCTGAACGACATGATGGCCGCGAACAGCCATCCACCGAAGAGGCCCGGCGCCAGCAACGGAACCGTGATCGTGAAAAGCACCTTCACCGGCGACGCGCCGAGGCTGGCCGCCGCCTGCTCCAGCCGTTGGTCCAGGTTCTCCATGGACACGTAGACACTGCGCAGCACGAAGGGCAGCACCAGCATCACGTGGCACAGGATCACGATGCCGAATCCGCGCTGCACCGAGGTCTGCGACACCAGGATCAGCAGGCCCAGACCGAGCGTGAAATGCGGCACCACCAGCGGCGAATGCAGGATCGCGAGGAGCAGCTGCTTGCCCTTGAACTCCAGCCGCTTCACGGCGATGGACAGGCAGGTGCCGATCACCAGCGCCAGGAAGGACGACCAGCCGGTGACGATCATGCTCGATCGAAATCCTTCCTGGAAATCCGGATAGCTGAACACCCGCGCGAACCACTTGAGCGAATACGATTCGGGCGGAAAGGCCAGGATCGCCTTCTCGTTGAAGGCGGCGATCGTCACCACCACCACCGGCAGCAATACGAATGCCAGCAGGATGGCGATCAGCAGCGGCCCGGCCACGCGCAGCGCCAGCGGCATGGAACTTCGGATTTTCATGTCAGTGTCCTCCAAAGGCCTTCAGGCGCTTCGTCAAGAGTCCCAAGGCAAAGAGCGCCGCGACCGTCAACATCAGCCCCATCACGCTCAGGCTGGCTGCCAGCGGAAAATTCATCGAAGAAAAGCCGAGTTGATAGACCAGTGTCGACACCGTGGGCACGCGGCCGCCGCCGATCATCTGCGGCGTCGCAAAGGCACTGAAGGTCCAGGCAAAGGCGGTCGTGATGCTGGCCAGGATGCCGGGCATCGACAGCGGCAGCGTGACCGTGACGAAGGTCCTGACCGGGCCGGCGCCCAGGCTTTGCGCGGCCTTCTCGTAGTCGCGGTCGATGTGCGAGATCGCCGTGGCGAGCATCAGCACCACCACCGGGATCGTCACGTGCACCAGCGCGACCAGCACGCCCAGGTGGGTGAACATGAGCTCGAACGGCCATTCGATCAGGCCGAGCTTGCGCAGGGTGCCGTTGATGAAGCCGTTGCTGCCCAGCACGGCGATCCACGAGTAGGTCCGGACGATCTCACCGAGGAACAGCGGCGTGATCGAAACGATCAGGATGAAGGACTTCAGCGCCCGGTTCTTCACGCGGACCAGGGAGTAGGCCAGCGGATAGGCGGCGAGCAGCGAGAAGACCGTGGTCTCCACGCTCAGCAGCAAGGTATTGGCAAAGGCATCGAGATAGATCGACTTGCCCATGCCGGTGAAGTTGGCGAAGGTCAGCCCTCCGACATCCAGCGAGCCAGGAACGAAGGTCCTGAAGCTGAACTGGAACACCGCGGCCAGCGACACGGCGATGCCCATCGCCACAATGACGGCCGGAGAGACCAGCCAGGCCCGTAGATCGGAGCGCATTCCTTGACCTTGTTCCTGGGACCGGGGTCAGTTCATCACGTTTTCGGTGAACCACTTGCGCCACTCGGCCGTCTTCTCGGCGCGCAGCTTGTTGTCGATGACGATGGTCTGGCTGTCCCACTGTGCCTTGGTGGTGAACACGCCCGGCAGCTTCGCGTCTTCGGCCGAGACCGTCGCGTTGTCGACCACCGGGCTGGCCTTCTTCGAAGCCACGATCTTCGACTGCACTTCGGGCGACAGCGCGATGTTCAGGAACTTGTAGGCCAGGTCGGTCTTGGTGCTGCCCTTCATGATGGCCATGGTGTCGACGCCGAGCACCGCACCTTCCTTGGGCATGACCACCTTGATCGGCACGCCCTGGCTCGCCATATGGTACGCATTCATCGAGAGGATCACCTCCACGGGCGTTTCGCCGGTGGCGATGAGCTGCTGCGCATTGGCGTCATTGGTGTAGAAGGCCTTGAAGTTGGGCTTGAGCGCCTTGAGCTTGTCCTGGCCTTTCTCCCACGACTTGGCATCGCCGCCCGACAGCATCGCCGACACCGCGATCAAGTGGCTGGGGTCGAAGTCGGGGGCGCTGATCTTGCCCTTGAGGGCCGGATTCCACAGGTCGTTCCAGCTGTCGAACTTGACGCTCGGCGGCAGCAGGTCGGGGCGATAGCCGATGGAATACACATAGGCCCAGCTGCCGATGTGGTACGGGCTGATCTTGGCGCGGTCGACCAGGCGGCTGGCGTTCGGGATCTTGCTGGTGTCGAGCTGCTCGAACAGATCGCCGTTGACATAGAGCCAGCCTACATGCGAGGTCGTGAACGTGATGTCGCTTTCGGGCTTGGAGGCTAGCTTGGCCTTGTTCAGGCGGTCGATGGTGCCGCCGGTCACGTACTTCACCGGCACGCCGGTCTGCTTGGTGAATTCCTTGCCGATGTTCTCGTCGATGAGATCGCGGAAACTGCCACCCCATGTGCTCACCACCAGGGCGTTGTCCTGCGCGTAGGCCGAAGCGGCGGCCAGCGTGGCGGAAAGCATGCACAGTGTCAAAAGCTTGCGAATCATTGAAAACCCTCAAATCGAAAAGTTGAACGTTGGTCGGAGCTGCCATCGGTCGGCGAGTCGACTGATGATGCAAGCATTACGCCAGCACCAGGTCCACTCACTTCAGCGACCGGATGATGTGGAACTCGCGACTCGCGGCCAAGTCGCCTTTTACTTAGAGGTGCCTCAATTTTCCTGATGGGCGCGGGTCGGGGGCAACGCTCGGAAATTCCTAAACGGTCGCCCGGAAAATACAAATGGCTCCAGTGGCCGGCGCAGATGAGGATCGCGATTCCCGTCACCAGCCCCGAGCAACATGAAACACACCCGCATCCGGCCTTTCAACACCAAGGCCACGTACCCCGAACAGAAGCTCGACAACGACCTCTGCCAGGCCGTTGTCGCCCGCGGCAGCATGGTCTTCCTGCGCGGCCAGATCGGACAGAACCTCGAGACCTCCGAGAGCGTCTGCATCGGCGATGTCAGCGGTCAGGCGGAGCAGGCCATGGCGAACATCGCGATGCTGCTCGAAGAGGCCGGCGGCGAGCTCCAGGACATCTGCAAGATCACGATCTACATCATCGATCCGCGCTACCGCGAGGCCGTGTACCTGGTCGTGGGCCGCTGGCTGAAGGGGGTTTTCCCGGTGTCGACAGGCATCGTGGTGTCTGCCCTCGCCCGTCCGGAATGGCTGGTGGAAATCGATGCCACCGCGATGATTCCCGACTGAGCCCCATGACTTTCTCCATCATCGCGCGCTGCCCCGCCACCGGGCAGTTCGGTGCCGCCGTGGCCTCGTCCTCTCCCGCGGTCGCCGCGCGCTGCATCCGCGGCCGCAAGGGCGTGGGCGCTGCCGCCAGCCAGAACATCACCGATCCGGATCTGGGCCCGCTCGCCCTGGACCTGCTCGCCAGCGGACTGACGCCGGCGCAGGCAGTGGCCGAGTTGCAGAAGCGCCCCTTCATCGACTACCGCCAGCTGATGGCCATCGATGCGTCGAATCCGCCGGTGGTCTTCACCGGCGCCCAGGCGCTCGGCACGCTGGCCAGCGTGGTCGGCACGCATGCCGCCTGCGCCGGCAACATGCTGCTCACGCGCGAAGTGCCCCAGGCTATGCTGTCGGCCTTCGAGAGCGCCGAAGGCTCGCTGGCCGAACGCCTGATGCAGGCCATGCTCGCCGGCCAGGCGGCCGGCGGCGAGGAAGGCCCCGTGCATTCGGCCGGCCTGCTGGTCTACGGGGAGCAGAACTGGCCGATCGTGGACCTGCGGCTGGACTGGGTGGAACTCGACCCGGTGCAGGCCCTCTACGCGACCTGGAAGGTCTACGAACCGCAGCTGCAGGCCTACATCACGCGCGCGCTCGACCCGCGCGCCGCCCCGAGCTTCGGGGTGCCTGGGAATCTCTGAAGGGCCGCCGGTACACTGGACTTCCAACGTCACGTGCCGCCCCACGGCCTCTTCTCTTCCTCGACATGCTCAACCGCGTTTCCCTGCGTCAGATGGAGTATTTCGTCGCCACCGCGACCCACGGCAGCATCGCCGCCGCGTCGGCGCAGATCCATATCTCCTCGCCCTCGATCTCCGCGGCCATTGCGCATCTCGAATCCGAACTGAACGTGCAGTTGTTCGTCCGCCATCCCTCCAAGGGGCTGGGCCTGACCGCCATCGGCACCCTGGTGCTGAAGCAGTGCGAGGACGTGCTCGACCAGTCCTCCCGCCTGTATGAGATCGCCTCGGACTCGAGCGATGTCATGCAGGGCGCCTTGCGGGTGGGCAGCTTCCAGTCGCTCACCGCGATGATCGCGCCCGAGGTCATCTTCGGGTTTTCGCGCGCGTTCGAGTCGGTGGACGTGGAGCTGGTCGAAGGCGACCAGGTGGTCTTGATGAACAAGCTGCGCGCGCTCGAGATCGACCTGGCGATCACCTACGACCTGACCCTGGGCGAGGACATCGAGTTCGAAACCCTGGCGACGCTGCCGCCCTATGTGCTGGTGAGCGAGCTGCATCCCTTGGCGCAGGAGAAGGCCGTCACCTTCGAGGACCTGGCGGGCCAGCCCTACGTGCTGCTGGACCTTCCGATGAGCCGGGAGTATTTCACCTCGCTGTTCGCCAAGGCCGGCGTCACGCCGAACATCGTGGCGCGCTCGCGCTCCGAGGAAGTGGTGCGCTCCATGGTGGCCAACGGCATCGGCTATGCCCTGTTCAACGTGCGGCCCAAATCCAACCAGGCGCTCGACGGCAAGCGCATGGTGCGGGTGCGCCTGGCCGGCACCCATCGCCCGATGCAGCTCGGCCTGGCGACCTACAAGCCGATGAAGCAGTCGCGACTGACCCGCGTCTTCATGGAGCGCTGCCGTGCCTACATCTCCGACCAGTACATCCCCGGCATGAGCGCGGCGAGCTTCTTCGACCCCCACATCACGGCGCCCTGAAGCGCCCCACACATCGCCATGGATCAATCAAGTTCTGCAAGCATGTCCAGCATCTCGTTGCTGGAAGCCCTGATCGCCTTCCCCTCGGTGTCCCTCCAACCGAACATCGGGCTCATCCACAAGGTGCAGGAGATCCTGGCGCAAGCCGGCATCGAATCGATCCTCGCGCCCGACCCGCAGGACGCCAGCCGGACCAACCTGTTCGCCACGGTGGGTCCGCAAGGCGTGCCGGGCGTGCTGCTCTCCGGCCACACCGACGTGGTGCCCGTGGACGGCCAGCCCTGGACCTCCCCGCCCTTCGAGGCCACGCACAAGGACGGCCGCATCTACGGTCGCGGCGCGGCCGACATGAAGGGCTTCGTCGCCTGCGCGGTCGTCGCCATGGTGGCCGCGGCCCGCAGGCCGCTTACGCGGCCGCTGCAGCTGGCCCTGTCCTTCGACGAGGAGATCGGCTGCGTCGGCGTGCGCCACCTGCTGCGCCGGCTCGAGAAACAGCTTCCCGCGCCCCACCTTTGCATCGTCGGCGAGCCCACCCTGATGCGCATCGGCACCGGTCACAAGGGCAAGGCCGCCTACCGGGCGGTCTGCTGCGGCCAGGCCGGCCATTCGGGCCTGGCGCCCCGATTCGTCAACGCCATCCACATGGCCAGCGACCTGGTCGCGTCGGTGCGCGAGGTGCAGCGTGAGCTGTCCGAGACCGGCCCGCGCGAGGAAGGCTACGGCGTGCCCTACTCCACGGTCCATGTCGGCGTGATCCAGGGCGGCCGGGCGCTGAACATCGTGCCCAGCGAATGCGAGTTGAGCTTCGAGATCCGCCATGTCTCCGAGGACCAGCCCGAGGAGATCCTGGCGCGCGTGCTGAAGCGCCTGGCCGAGCGCGTGGCGGCCGATGCGGTGCATCCCGAGGCCCCCCTGCCGGACATCCAGCTGACCAACAGCTATCCAAGCCTGAGCACGCCCGAGGACTCGGAGGCAGTCCGCCTGCTCAGCGGCTTGCTGCCCCCCGGCACCCGCTGCACCAAGGTCGATTTCGGCAGCGAAGGCGGCTTGTTCAAGCAGAGCTGGCGCGAAACCCCGGTGCTGATCTGCGGCCCCGGCAGCATCGAGGTCGCGCACAAGGCCGACGAGTACGTGGAGCTGTCGCAGATCGAGGCCTGCGACCGGATGATGGCCGCCCTCGTCGACTTCCTCTGCAGGTAGGCCTCAGCGCATGCGCAGGATGTCGCGGTCGACCCCGCGGACATCCGTCTTGCCGCAGAAGGCCATGGAGAGATCGAGTTCGTTCCGGATGAGGTCCAGGGCGGTGCTGACGCCCTTCTCTCCCATGGCGCCCAGGCCGTACATCATGGCGCGGCCGATGTAGGTGCCGCGCGCCCCGAGCGCGATCGCCTTCAGCACGTCCTGCCCCGAGCGGATGCCGCCATCCATGTGCACCTCCACCCGGTGGCCGACGGCCTCCACGATGCGCGGCAGGGTGGAGATCGACGACGAGGCGCCGTCCAGCTGCCGCCCGCCGTGATTCGACACCACGATCGCATCGGCCCCGCTATCGACCGCCAGCCGCGCATCCTCAGGGTCCTGGATGCCCTTGACGATCAGCTTGCCGCCCCAGCGCTTCTTGATCCATTCGATGTCCTGCCACGACAGGCGGGGATCGAACTGCTCGCGGGTCCACTCCACCAGCGAGCCGATGTTGTCCACGCCCTTCGCGTGCCCGACGATGTTGCCGAACTGGCGATGCCGGGTGCCCAGCATGTTCCAGCACCAGCGCGGCTTGCTCGCGAGGTTCAGGAGGTTGCGCAGGGTCGGCCGAGGCGGCGTCGACAGGCCGTTCTTCTTGTCCTTGTGCCGCTGGCCGAAGACCTGCAGGTCCATGGTGACCACGAGCGCGGAACAGTTCGCGTTGCCGGCCCGTTCGATCAGGCCTTCGACGAAGCTCCGGTCGCGCAGCACATAGAGCTGGAACCAGAACGGATGGCGACCGGTCGCCTCGGCCACCGCCTCGATCGGGCAGATGCTCATGGTCGACAAGGTGAACGGTATGCCGAACTTCTGCGCCGCGCGCGCCGCCAGGATCTCGCCATCGGCATGCTGCATGCCGGTGAGGCCCGTGGGCGCGATCGCCACCGGCATGGTGACCGGCTGGCCCACCATGGTGCTGGCGGTGCTGCGCTCGGTGATGTCCACCGCCACGCGCTGACGAAACTCGATCTTGCCGAAATCCTCTTCGTTGGCACGGTAGGTGTATTCGGTCCACGAGCCGCCATCCACGTAGTCGTAGAACATGCGGGGCACGCGTTTCCTCGCCAGGCGGCGCAGGTCCTCGATGCAGGTGATCTCGGCCATCCGGGCTCAGGTCTTGCCGTAGGACATGTAGGCGTCCTGGATCACGATATGGTCGGCGATGTACTTCGCGTCGTGCCACACGCCGTAGATGAAGGACGAGGCGCGGTTGACCAGGTTCGGCAATCCCAGGAAGTAGATGCCGCTCTCGGCCGAGATGCCCCGCTTGTGGAATGGCGCGCCCTTTTCGTCGAAGGCATTGACCTTCAGCCAGCTGTAGTCGAACGTGAATCCGGTGGCCCAGAGAATCGTCGTGATGCCGGCCTTCGCGAGGTCCAGGCTCATGATCGGTTCCTTCAGGCAGTCCGGGTCCGGCAGCAGTTCCCAGGCGTCGGGCTCCGGCGCAAAGGGCAGGCCGTTCTGCTCGATGTAGGCATCCGCTTCGCGCAGCACGTCGAAGTACGCCTGGTCGCCTTCCGCGACATTTCTCGCCAGGCCTTCTTCGAATTCGATGACGCCGTCCTTGTAGGTCCTGGTCAGGCCGACCAGCGTCACGCCCATGTGCGCAAGGCGACGGAAGTCGACCGTCTTGCCGCCCTCGTAGCCACTGACCGCGAAGGCGACGTGCTGCTTCTTGGGCTTGGTCTTGACCTCGTCCCACAGGCCCAGGGCACCGAGCCACCAGCAGTAGTCGCGGCCCCGATAGGAGCGCGGCGGCCGGTAGTGCTCGCCCACCGAGAGATAGACCGTCTTGCCGGCCTTGCGCAGCTCCTCGGCGATCTGCGAGCCGGAGGCTCCCGCACCCACCACCAATACGGCGCCTTCCCGCAACTGGCCCGGATTCTTGTAGGTCGAGGAATGAAGCTGCTGAACCGCATCGGTTTCGGGAACGATCTTCGGATAGGCCGGGATCTGGAAAGGACCGGTGGCGGAAACGACATTGCTCGCTTCGATGACGCCCTCGGAGGTCGTCACCTTGAAGCCCGGGCGACCCGCGTTGCGCTCGACCTGCCTGACCTCGACACCGGTCCGCACCGGCGCCTTCAGCATGGCGGCGTAGTCCTCGAAATACTGCGCCATGCGCTCCTTGGGCGGAAAGGACTCCGGCGAAACACCCTCGAACTTCAGACCAGGAAAACGATCGTGCCAGGCGGGGCCGTTCGCGACCAGGGAATCCCAACGCTCCGAGCGCCAGCGTTCGGCGATCCGATTGCGCTCCAGCACCAGATGCGGCACACCCATGAGCGAAAGATGCTCGCTCATGGCAATGCCCGCCTGACCAGCGCCGACCACCAAGGTATTGATTTTTTCCACTGACATGTGTGTTTCCTAAAGAAGATCGCCACTGATGCAAGTCGCCAGGCAACCTGAAGACACCAGCCATCGATGCAGGCGAGTCTGAAGAAGCACACCGCATTTGAGAATCACGTTTTTCGGATTCAGGACTTAGGAAAAAGCAAAGCGCTGCCTGCGTGACTCTCGACAGAAGCCCTCGCACAGGCCTGTGCCCCGCGGCCGTCGAGGCCTTTCGTTTTTCCGAGGGTCCGCATCAATTTCGGCAAAGACCCGGTCGCGTACCCATGCCTTATCGTTCGGGCATGAAAGTAGTCCACTCCGACCCTGCAGCGCAGCCCAGCCTTTCGCATCCGCAGGCCGACACGGCCGTCAGCCTGGAAGGCGTGGTCAAGAAGTACCACGACCAGACCGTGCTGCACGAGGTCTCGCTGAAGATCAGGCGGGGCGAGTTCCTCACCCTGCTGGGTCCGTCGGGCTGCGGCAAGACGACGCTGCTCAACCTGATCGCGGGCTTCGCCGAGGCCGACAGCGGCGAGATCTTCATCGAGGGCCAGCCGGTGACCAGCGATCCGCCGCACAAGCGACAGATCGGCATCGTCTTCCAGAACTACGCGCTCTTTCCGCACATGACCGTGGAGCGCAACATCGGCTATGGCCTGCGCATGCGGGGCGTGGCCAAGGACGAAGTGGCCCAGCGCGTCAAGGAGGCGATGGCCATGGTCAAGCTCACCGGCCTGGGCCACCGCAAGCCGCGCGAACTCTCCGGCGGCCAGCAGCAGCGCGTGGCGCTGGCGCGCGCACTGATCATCCAGCCCAAGGTGCTGCTGCTCGACGAGCCCTTCTCGGCCCTGGACAAGAGCTTGCGCGGCTCGATGCAGGTCGAGATCCGCGAGATCCAGCGCCGCCTGGGCCTGACCACCGTCTTCGTCACCCACGACCAGGGCGAGGCGCTGGCCATGTCGGACCGCATCGCCGTGATGTCGGCCGGTGTCATCCGCCAGATCGCATCGCCCGCCGAGCTGTACCGCAGTCCGCAGGATCCGTTCGTGGCGTCCTTTCTCGGCGACGTGAACATCCTGCCGGCCCACTACCACGGCAAGACCGCCCACGAGATCCAGCTGCGCCTGGGCTCCGGCCATCTCAGCCTGCCGCATGCGCGACTGGTCGACGCATCGCACGAAGGCGAGAGGCTGGACGTCTACGTTCGCCCGGAGCACATCCAGCTGGAGACCCTGCATGCCGGATCGGTCCTGAGCGGCACCGTGATCCACCATGTCTTCCAGGGCGACCACATCAATACCTACGTCGATGTGGATGTCCCGATGACGGCCCGGCAGGTCGTCACGGTGCGCAGTGCGGGCCTCGCCGCCATGCAGCACTGGCCCGTCGGCTCGGTCGCCGGGCTGGCGCTTCTCGACGAGGGCATCAGCGTCTTCAGCTCCCGAAAATAAAAGGCCAGACAAACCCATGACCGACATCAGAACCTCCCTTCCGAGTTCCATGCAAGCCATCGTCGCCCGGGAGCCCGGCGATGCCAGCGTGCTGGTGCTGGCCGAGCGCCCCATGCCCGTGCCCGGCGCCGGTGAAGTGCTGCTGCGCGTGCTGGCCGCCGGCATCAACCGGCCCGATGTCATGCAGCGCCAGGGCATCGCCAAGCCCGCGCCGGGCATCACCGACGTGCTCGGCCTCGAGGTGTGCGGCGAGGTGGTCGCCTGCGGCCCGGGCGTCGACACCGCGCTGATGGGCCAGCGCTTGATGAGCCTGGTGCCCGGAGGCGGCTATGCGCCGTGGTGCACGGCATCGGTCGATCATTCCTTCGCGGTGCCGGCGCCGCTGTCCGACATCGAGGCGGCGGCCTTGCCCGAAGGCCTCTTCACGGTCTGGCACAACCTGTTCGAGCTCGGGCGCCTGGCGATGGGCGAGACGGTCCTGATCCACGGCGCCGCGGGCGGCATCGGCACGCTGGCGATCCAGATGGCCCATGCGGCCGGCTGCACGGTCATCGTGACCGACAACGATGAAAGCCGGTTCCCCGAACTGAAGGCCCTGGGCGCCGATCTGGCGATCTGCTGGCCGACCACCGACTTCACGCAGGCCTGCCTGGACTACACCGCGGGGCGCGGAGTGGACGTGGTGCTCGACATCGTCGGCGGCGACTACGTGCGCCGCAATCTGCAAGCCATGGCCTTCGGCGGGCGGCATGTCAGCCTGTCGTTCATGCAGGGCTCGGCGGTCAACATCGAACTGCTGACCTTGATGCAGCGCCAGTTGAGCCTGCACTCCTCCACGATGCGTCCGCAGAGTCACCATGAGAAGTCCCGCATGGCCAAGCGCCTGGCCCACCATGTGATGCCGCTCCTGAAAAGCCGGCGGATCGCGCCGCGCATCCACACCACCTTTCCGGTCGCGGAGGCCGCGGCATCGCATGCCTTGCTGGAGAGCGGCAAGGTGTTCGGCAAGCTGGTGCTGGTGCCCTGATGATGAAGCTCCTCTTCGCTCCGACATCGCCCTTCGTGCGAAAGGTCATGGTGTGTGCGCATCTGACCGGACAGGCCGACAAGATCCAACTGCTGGACAGCGCCGCCCATCCGGTTCGACGCGACCCGCGCATCGCGGCCCACAATCCGCTCGCCAAGGTGCCGACCCTGATCCTGCAAGACGGCCAAGTGCTTTACGACAGCCGGGTGATCTGCGAGTACCTGGCCAGCCAGGCGGACGCACAGACGATATTTCCCGCGTCCGGCGGCGATCGATGGACGGCGCTCACCCGTCAGGCGCTGGGCGACGGCCTGCTCGACGCGGCGCTGCTGGCGCGCTACGAGCTGACCGCGCGTCCCCCCGAATTCCAGTGGCCCACCTGGCGCGAGGCCCTGTTGACCAAGGTCAGGGCCTGCCTCGAAGCCATCGAAGCCATCGCATCCGGGTTGAGCCCCGACAAGCCCACCATCGGCGAGATCACCATCGGCTGCGCCTTGGGCTACCTGGACTTCCGCTTTCCCGAACTGGACTGGCGCGCGCGATGCGGCAACGCCGCCCGTTGGAACGAAGCCTTCCAGCACCTGCCCGCCATGCAGGCCACCCGACCCTACGAAGCTTGAAGACCCATGACCGACACCTCGACTTCTCCCATCACCGTCTGGTTCCTGAACGGCCCCAACGCCAACCTCTACGGCCTGGATGCCAACAAGAACTACGGCACCGACAGCTTCCCCGTGCTGCAGTCGCGCTGCGAGCAGAAGGCGGCCTCGCTGCGGGTCAGCCTGCGCTTCCTGCAGTCGAACCATGAAGGCCAGCTGATCGACTGGATCCAGGAAGCGCGCGGCGTCGCCGACGGCATCGTCATCAATGCGGCCGGCTTGACCTACACCTCCATCCCGATCCTGGATGCCTTGCTCTCCTTCCCCGGCAAGATCATCGAGGCCCATATGAGCAACATCTGGAAGCGCGAGCCCTTCCGGCATCACTCCTTCATATCGAAGGCGGCGGATGGCGTCATTGCCGGACTCGGCGGCGACGGCTACGAGCTCGCCATCGAGGCCGTCGCGCGGCTGGTGCGAAAGAACCTGCAGGCTTCCTGAACATGACTGTCGGCACCCTCGCCTTCTACAGCGACTTCGACGATTTCCAGACCTGGAAGCAGGCGCTCCAGGCGCAGCTTCCGGCGCTCCGGGTGGTTCACGCCAGCGAGACCGAGCGGCCGGAAGAGATCGACTACGCCATGGTCTGGAAGCCCCCGCAGGGCATCTTCGAACGGATGACGAAGCTGCGGCTGATCATCAACCTGGGGGCAGGCGTCGACTCGCTGGTGGGACGCGACGATCTCCCGCCGAACATCCCCATCACCCGCATCACCGATCCGCAGATGGCGCGGATGATGGCCGGCTACGTGCTGTTCGCCGTAATCCGGCATGCTCGGGATATACCGCACTTCGAGCAGGCCCAGCGCGCGGGCCAGTGGGCCTATCGCCACCCGCGTTCGCCGGAGGACATCACGGTCGCGGTGCTGGGACTGGGGCAGCTGGGCGCCAAGGCAGCGCACGAGATCCAGCGCCAGGGCTTCAGGACGCTGGGCTGGTCGCGCAGCCTGGCGCAGATCGACGGCGTGGAATGTTCGGCCGGCATGGACACGCTCGATGCCGTGATCGGCCAGGCCGACATCGTCGTCCTGATGCTGCCGCTCACGCCGCAGACGAAGCACATCTTCGATCGCGAACGCCTCGTAAAAATGCGGCCCGGCGCTGCCTTCATCAACGTCGCCCGGGGTGCGCTGGTGGACCAGGCCGCGATGACGCAGCTGCTGCAGAGCGGCCACATCGGCGCCGCGACGCTGGATGTCTTCGAGCGCGAACCCCTGCCTGCCGAAGATGCGCTCTGGCAGATGCCCAACGTGCTGATCACTCCGCACCTCGCATCCGTGGCGATCCCGTCTTCCTCGGCCAAACAGATCGCAGCCAATATCCTGCGCGTCGCGGCCGGAGAACTGCCGGACAACATCATCGAGCCGTCGCGCGGGTATTGACGGGCTTTCGCAGCAGTACGCACTTCGCGACGTCCCGCACGGGAAGACCGCCTACCCCAAGTCGCAGCAATGCCGACCTTCGACCGGCTTCGGTTCGCCTGACAGTGCGTCATCGAACTCCAGCGGGCCGCGTCATGAATTGGAAACAACTGTTCGCGCTTTGCCGCAAGGCCGTGGGCGCCTGGGCCGATGACTACGCGCCGAGCATGGGCGCCGCGATCTCCTACTACACGATCTTCTCGCTGGCCCCCCTGCTGGTGATCGTCATCGCCATCGCAGGCGCCCTGTTCGGGCGCGACGCTGCCCAGGCGCAGATCGTGGCCCAGGTCGCGGGGCTGGTCGGCCAGGAGGGCGCGACGGCCGTGGAAGCACTCCTGCGCAGCGTCGCGGATCCCGAGCGAGGCCGGATCGCCGGCATCATCAGCGCGATCGTCCTGCTGGTCGGCGCCACCACCGTCTTCGCGGAACTCCAGAGCGCGCTGGACCGCATCTGGCACGTTCCGGAAAGAGACAAGCCGTCGGGCGTCTGGTCGGTGCTGCGAGCCCGCCTGCTGTCGTTCGGCCTCATCCTGGGGCTGGCCTTCCTGCTGATGGTCTCGTTGATGGTCAGCGCCGGCCTGGCCGCCTTCGATGGCTGGTTCGGCGGCCTGCTGCCGGGCTGGGAGGCCGTGCTGCAGATTCTCAACGAGGTGATCTCCTTCGCGATCATCGCCCTGCTCTTCGCCATGATCTTCAAGCTCATGCCCACCGCGCCCATTGCCTGGCGCGACGTGTGGATCGGGGCCGCGGTGACCGCGATCCTGTTCGAGCTCGGCAAGTTCGCGATCGGCATGTACCTCGGCAAGAGCGGTGTCCGGGAATCGTTTGCCGCGGCCGGTTCGCTGGTGGTGCTGGTGGCCTGGGTCTACTACGCCGCCCAGATCTTTCTCCTGGGTGCCGAGTTCACGAAGGTCTACGCCGACTCGCACGGATCGCTGGCCGGCGTCAAGGCGCAGCAGGCCACCGAAATGGCGGCCGAAGTGGCCGAAGCCGGGACGTCGATCGTGGAGAACCGCACATTGGCCTCGACCGGGCCGCAAGAAGCGGAGGCCACAACCTTGGCCCTGGAAAGAGCGCGACGATTCCGCGAGCGGGCAACAGCCACGTTCGCGCGGCAAGTCATCGTGCTCGCGATTCTCGTCATCGCCAACGCCGCCGCGAAGCGATCCATCCAGCGACAACGCAGGCGCCTCGCCGCCAGCAGGAAAAATCTTCGGGCAGATTGACCCGATGGATTCGCCTCAGGCCTGGCGCTTTTCGATCCAATGGGTGGCCGGGCCATGCAGGCGATTGCCAAGCTCCACGGCCCGGACGAGCCTTTCCCTGTTGACGCGGTTGTCGGGGATCCACAGGTGGTCGCATCCCCCGTCAGGCTCAAGGCCTTGGAACACTTCTTCTGAGCGGCGAAGCCTGATCTCGGTGAGTGCTCGCAACGTCGTCTTCACTGCAAAACTCCTCAAATAAGGAAGGTGCGCATCAACTCGCCATGCGCGTGGCACCGACATGGGGCGACATTCAGATGGCTCACAGTGGGCGGCGTCACGCACTGTCCACTGACGGCGCGCCGGTAACCGTAGGACCTCAGCCTGGGCTCGTGTCGGAGGCGGTTCAGCGGCCAGCACGATAGCCGCAAATCCTGATTTCTCGCGCATTCGACACCTCGTGCCTTAAGCGTACCTGAACGCCGAATCGACCCATCGCTGCTCTGCCAGTCCGCTCTGACGCGGATCGCCTCTCGCCGCCTACCCGCAGGTGGCGCAGTGCGAGCAAGAAACGGGCCTTGCTCAACCAGAAGGAAGCGATCATGCCCAAGGGTGACAAGTCGTCCTATACGGACAAGCAAAAGCGCCAAGCCGAGCACATCGAGAAAGGCTACGAACACCGCGGTGTCGGCAAGGGCGAGGCCGAACGGCGCGCCTGGGCGACGGTGAACGCCGAGACCGGGGGCGGCAAGAAAAGCGGCAGCGGACGCGGCCAAGCCGAAGACCACGCGCCGGCCCGCAAGGGCGGTCGATTGGGCGGTGCGGCGACGGCCTCGCGCTCTGCCGCGGAGCGCTCCGCGTCGGCAAGAAAGGCTGCCGCGACCCGCAAGCGCAACGCGGAACACCGCAGCTGAGCCTGCCAGCGTCACAATTTGTCTATTTTTGCCATAATGGCCACTCCACCCGGAGTCGCCCATGATCACCACCTTGCCCGCTCTCCACGACCTGCCGCGCCAGAACGCCTCGCAGGTCAAGAACAAGTGGGGCGAGGTCGTGCGCCAGGTTCGCCAGAGCGGCAGCGTGGCCATCACCAACCATGCCGCGGTCGAAATGGTGCTGCTCGACGCCGCGACCTACCAGCAGCTGACCGAAGACCTGCAGACGCTCGGTGCCCGCGAGCAGACGGTGCTCGCGGAGCTGTCGGCCCGCTTCGACAGCCGCCTGGCCGTGCTGCAGCAGCCTGAGGCGGCCCAGCAGGTGGGCGATCTGTTCGCGGCCCGCGGCCGGTCGGCCCGGCGTCCGAAGGCCGGCGCCTCGTTCTGATGGCCGCCGCGGCCGGCGCGGCGCGGCCCTTCGTGCTGGTGCTTGCCGGCGTCAATGGCGCCGGCAAGAGTTCGGTCGGCGGCGCCCTGCTCGCCGAGCACGGCCTGGCTTGGTACAACCCCGACAGCTACGCGCGCGAACTGGTCGGCCAGCTCGGCCTCGAGGTCGAGGATGCCAACGGCCGCGCCTGGGAACATGGCCGCGCCCAGTTCGCCGCCGCCATCGACGGCCGCCGCAACCATGCCTTCGAGACCACGCTCGGCGCCAGCACCATCCCCGGACTGCTCGCGCAGGCCGCGCGCAGCCACGACGTGGTCATGATCTTCTGCGGCCTCGCCACGGCCGAGATGCACCTGCGGCGGGTCCAGGCCCGGGTGGCCGCCGGCGGCCACGACATCCCGGCCGGCAAGATCCGCGAGCGCTGGACCCGGTCGCGCATGAACCTGATCCGCCTGATGCCGCTGCTGGCCCGCCTGCAGGTCTTCGACAACAGCGCCGAGGCGGCTCCGGGCGAGGCGATTCCCGACCCGGTGCTGTTGCTCGAGATGTCCGGTGGCCGGCTGCTGTTCCCCGCCGCCGACGAGGCGGCGGCGCTGGCGGCGACGCCCGACTGGGCGCGGCCGATCCTGCAGGCGGCGATCGAGCAGCAGGGCTGAGCGCCCTCAGCGCGGGAAGTCGGCCCCGAACCAGTTGCCGTGGAAGCCGTCCGGCACCCGGTGCGGGAGCGACGCGATGCACAGCGGCCCGGCCGCCACGTGGCGGGCATCGAACACCGCCAGGTCGCTGGTGTGGGTCGCCCCGCGCCAGACGGTGGCGAGGATCCAGCCATCGCCCTCTTCCGCATCCGCGCCGCGCGGCACGAACACCGGCTCGGACATGCGGTCGGGCGGCTCGAAGGTGTAGACGTCGGGGCGCGGCGCGGCATGGTCGACGTGGACGAGGCGCGCCTGCATGCGCAGCAGGCCATCGGCGCCCGGCGCATGCCCGGCGAACCAGCCGTGGCGATAGGGCAGGCCGGCACGGCGTTCGTCGATGCGCGGGAACTCGCCCGGGATTTCTTCCAGCACCGTCTGGCTGAATTCCCGGCTGGCCTGCGCGAGGTCGAACTGCCAGCGCACCAGCCGCGCCGGCTCGCGCGCATCGCCGGCCGGCGAGCCGTCGGGCCACGGGAACAGCGGCGGCCGGGCGAACTGCATGACGTCGGCGAACACCCGGCCATCGGCCTCCCAGGCATTCATGACGTGGAACACGTAGCAGGCCGGGCCGCGCCACCAGACGATGTCGGCCGTGCTGCCGCCGCGCGGCATCAGGCCGACGCGGGTGCCGTACTCCGGCTCCCAGGCGAAAGGCGGGCGGCCGGACTGCGCCCGCTCGCGGCTGGCGGTCAAGGGCATGATGGGGAACAGCACATGGCCGGCGCTGACCGCGAAGTCGTGCACCATGCTGGCGTAGGGCGCCTCGAACTCTTCCCGCCGGATCACCTCGCCCGCGCGCGAGATCACGCCGAAGCTCATGCCGCTGGAGAGCGACTCGGGCGTGCCATAGCCGAAGAACAGCAGCTCACCGGTGTGCGGATCGGTCTTGGGATGCGCCGTGACCCGGTGCTTCAGCCCGCCCGCGAAATCGTCGGGGCCCAGGGTCTCGAGCGTGGCGAGGTCGACCGCCATCGGCAGGTGTGCCTCTTCGAGCGCCAGCATGCGTCCGGCATGGCCGATCACGTTCGTGTTGGCCGCGCCGTCGTCGGCGATCGGTGCCTCGCCCTCGGGCAGCTCGATCTTCAGGCCGACGGTCGGGTTGCAGCCGGTGCGCCGCGCCAGCGCCCACTGGCCGGTGCGCACCCAGCGGTTGCGGTAGCCGACCCTGCCCTCGTCGATGTGGAACGCATGCAGCATGCCGTCGCCCGTGAACCAATGGGCGCGCGGATCCGGCACCACGGGATTGGGCCCGTTGCGCACCAGCGTGCCGCGCAGGCCTGCCGGCAAGGCGCCCCGCAGCGGCAGCGACGCCAGCTCGGTCTCGAAGTCGATCGGCATCATGTTGGGAGGCGGGCCGCGGCGGGGGGTGGCTTCGTCCATCGGGATCTCCTGGCGCTGGGATTATCTTTCCAATGGAAATATGCATGTGCGAATGCACACTGTCAATCTATTTTTCCAGTGTTAAGATTTTCCCCGACATCCGCTGCGCAGTTTCCATGGCCACCGCCTCCACCCCCGCTGTTCCAGAATCCAGGCCCTACCACCACGGCGGACTGCCGCTGACCCTGCTGGCGGCGGCCGAAACGGTACTGGTGCGGGACGGCATCGCCGGCCTGGGCCTGCGGGCCATCGCGCGCGAGGCGGGGGTGTCGCACACTGCGCCCAGACACCACTTCGGCGACACCACGGGCTTGCTGAGCGATCTGGCGGCGGTCGGCTTCCAGCGCCTGCGCGACGCGATGCTGGCGGCCATGGACGGCGTCGCCGACCGGCGCGAGCGCCGCCACGCCATCGCCCATGCCTATGTGCACTTCGCGCACGACAACCCCGCGCTGTTCGGCCTGATGTTCCGCAACGAGATCATCGACATGCGCCGGCCCTCGCTGTCGCAGGCCGCGAAAGCCGCGATGCAGGTGATGGCGCCGACCATCGGCGAGGCGCCCTCCGCCGGCGCGGACGCGCTCTCGGCGTCGGACGCGATGCGGGTGACCGCGGCCTGGGCCTATGTGCATGGCCTCGCGACGCTGCTCATCGACCAGCGGCTGCACGGCGTGCTCAAGGCTTCCCCCGGTTTCCGCGACCCGCTGGCGCTGGTCGACGCGGTGCTCGAGAACGTGGCACTGGCCGCGGAACCGGCGTCCCGCTGAAGGCAAGACGTCGCACCGCGTGTTCGGCATACTTCAGCCCGCCCGACCCATGCAGTCCTCGACCAAGGCATTCCCCATGCGCAGAAGACGTCTGGTGCAACTCGCCGCCGCGACCCCTTTCGCCACCCCCTGGGGTCTGCTGGCGCCAGCACGCGCGGCCGCCGCGGCCGGCCGGGTGCGACCGGGCGACCCCGACTGGCCGAGCGACGCGCAATGGCAGCGCTTCGGCGAACGGTTGGGCGGCGACGCGCTGGTCAAGGTGCAGTCGCCGTTCACGCCCTGCCTCGAGGCACCCGCCGGACCCGCCTGCACGCAGTTCTTCAAGGCGGTGCGCAACCCCTATTTCCTCGGTGACGAGATCGGCCTGACGCAGACCCTCGGCTGGGTCGGCGCCTGGACCTCCAGCCCGAGCGTCCATGCGATGGCCGCGCGCAGCACCGCCGACGTCGCCGCCGCGATCGACTTCGCGCGCGACCATCGGCTGCGGCTGGTGGTCAAGGGCGGCGGCCACAGCTACCAAGGCACCTCCAGCGCGCCCGATTCCCTGCTGGTCTGGACCCGCCGGATGAACCAGGTCCTGCTCCATGACGCCTTCGTCGGCAAGGGCTGCGAAGGCCGAGCGGCGCCGGTGCGGGCCGTCTCTGTCGGCGCCGGCGCGGTCTGGGCCCATGTCTATGACGCGGTCACCACCCGCGGCGGCGGCTACGTGCAGGGCGGCGGCTGCATGACGGTCGGCGTCGCCGGTCTGGTGCAGAGCGGGGGCTTCGGGAGCTTCTCGAAGGCCTACGGCCTGGCCTCGGGCAGCCTGCTGGAGGCCGAGGTGGTCACCGCCGACGGCCAGGTGCGGATCGCCAACGCCTGCAGCGAGCCGGAGCTGTTCTGGGGCCTCAAGGGCGGCGGTGGCGGCAGCCTCGGCGTGGTCACCCGCCTGACCTTGAAGGTGCATGCGCTCCCCGAATCATTCGGTGCGGTCAACCTCACGATCAAGGCTTCATCGGCGCCGGCCTTTCGCCGCCTGGTCGGCCTGGTCGTCGACTTCTATGCCGCCGCGCTGCACAACCCGCACTGGGGCGAACAGATCCGCCTGCGGCCCGACAACACGCTGCGCGTCGCGATGGTGTTCCAGGGCCTGTCTCGCGCCGAGGCCCAGGCCGTCTGGAAGCCCTTTCTCGATGCCGTCGACGCCGCGCCCGAGGCCTTCGAGACCGAGTACTCGCCGCTCAGGATCGTCTCGACCTCGGCGCGCGATTTCTGGTCCCCGACGCTGTTCAAGCGCATGTTCGGCTTCATCAGCACCGACGACCGGCCCGGCGCGCCGGACGGCAACGTGTTCTGGCCGGGCGACCAGCGCCAGGCCGGCCAGGTGCTGCACGGCTACCAGTCGGCCTGGCTGCCGGCGGCGCTGCTGCAGCCGGAGCGGCGCAGCGCCCTGTGTGACGCGTTGTTCGCCGCCAGCCGGCACTGGGGGGTGTCGCTGCACGTCAACAAGGGACTGGCCGGCGCACCGGCCGAGGCCCTGGCCGCCGCCCGCGACACCGCGATGAACCCGGCCGTGCTCGACGCCTTCGCGCTTGCGATCGGCGGCGCCGACGGGCCGCCGGCCTTTCCCGGCGTCGCGGGGCACGAGCCCGACGCCGCGATGGCACAGCGCCAGGCGGCGGCGATCGGCCGGGCTTTCGACGAACTGCGCCGGCTGGTCCCGCAACCCGGCTCCTACCTGTCGGAGAGCAACTACTTCGAGCCCGACTGGCAGCGTTCCTTCTGGGGCGGCAACTATCCGCGGCTGCTCGCGGTCAAGGAACGCTACGACCCCGACGGCCTCTTCTTCGTCCACCACGGCGTCGGCAGCGAGCGCTGGAGCGCCGACGGATTCACAAGGAAAGCATGATGGAAACCACGGCCCTGCGCCACATCGACGACCTGCCGGGACCCCGCGGCGCCCCGCTGATCGGCAACCTGCTGCAGATCGACACCTCGCGCATGCACCAGCAGCTGGAGCAGTGGTGCCGCGAATTCGGTCCCTTCTTCAAGCTTCGGATGGGGCGCCGCAGGCTGCTCATCGTCGGCGACCACGAGGCGGTGGCCACCACGCTGCGCGACCGCCCCGACGGCTTCAAGCGCACCACCCGCTTCGAGGCCGTGGCCAGCGAGATGGGGCTGAAGCCGGGAGTCTTCGGCGCCAACGGCGAAGACTGGCGGCGGCAGCGGCGCATGGTGATGGCCAGCTTCGATCCGGCGCACGTGCGGCACTATTTCCCCTCGTTGCAGAAGGTCGCCGAGCGGCTGGTCGGCCGATGGCAGGCGGCCGCCCGACGCGGCGACGCGATCGACCTCCAGCCTGACCTGATGCGCTACACCGTCGACACGATCGCCGGGCTCGCGTTCGGCGCCGAGGTCAACACGCTGGAGTCCGACGGCGACGTGATCCAGCAGCACCTCGACAAGATCTTCCCGGCCCTCGTGCGCCGCATGCTGGCGCCGCTGCCGACCTGGCGCCTGCTGCCCAGCCGGGCCGACCGCGAGCTCAAGCACGGCGTGGAGGCGGTCAACGAGGCGGTGGCGCAGTTCATCGCCGACGCGCGCGGCCGGATGGCGGCCGACCCGGCGCTGCGCACCCACCCGACCAACCTGCTCGAAGCGATGATCGCGGCCGCCGACCAGCCCGGCAGCGGCATCACCGACCTGCAGGTGGCGGGCAACGTGTTCACGATGCTGCTGGCCGGCGAGGACACGACCGCCAACACCATCGCCTGGATGATCGACCTGCTGTGGCGCCATCCGGCGGCGCTGAAGCGCGCCACCGACGAGGTGCGCGGCCTGCTTGGCGACACGCGCTGCCCGAGCTTCGACCAGCTGGCGCAGCTCGATTACGTCGAGGCCTGCGCGCACGAGACGATGCGCCTCAAGCCGGTGGCGCCGATCCTCGCCTTGCAGGCCGAGCGCGACACCCGGGTCGGCGACGTGCAGGTGCCGACCGGCACGGTGGTGATCAACCTGATGCGCGTCGACAGCGTCAGCGACGCCCACCTGTCGAGCGCTTCGGCCTTCGAGCCGGAGCGCTGGCTCGCCGAGGGGCCGGCCGCCGCCGTGGCCGGCAATGCGAAGCGCATCTCGATGCCCTTCGGTGCCGGACCCCGCATGTGCCCGGGCCGCTACCTCGCACTGCTCGAAATGAAGATGGCGATGGCGCAGCTGCTGAACTGCTTTGACATCACCAGTGTCGAGACGCCCGACGGCCAGCCGGCGCGCGAGCATCTCGCCTTCACGATGACCCCGGTAGGTCTTCGGATGCGGCTGCGCGCGCGCGGCTGATTGCTCAGGGCTTCTGGCGTTCCGGCGCGTCGGCGTTGCCGCCGCGCGAGAACGTGCCTTCCTTGTTGGCCGCCGCATTCGCGGAGCGGCGCTTGGCGGTGGCGGCCTGGCGCTCGGCGCGCGGGTGCGAGGGCGCGGTCAGGGGATTGGCCTGGGCCTCGCCCATCTGCGGGCCGCGCGCGGCCTGGCCACCGCTCGCGCGCCGCTCGGTGCGTGCTTCGGAGCGCTCCGCCGGCGTCGTCTTCGCCGCCGGCGGCGCCTTGCCTTGAGCGGGATCGACTTCGCCGCTGCTCTGCGCCATCGCCGCGCCGGCGATCAGTTGGATCAAAGCTGCACCGACCAGGGGAACGATTTTTCTCATGCAAACCTTCATGTGTTGAAAACCACCCGCTAATTTGCAGGTCAGGGCATGGTGCCAAGTCCGCCAGGTGATGTCCATTCGGGCCTACTCGCGGCTCCCGATCAGTGTCCGCTCGCCGTCCGGCCGATGCATGTCGAGGAAGGCGCCGCTGAAGGCCCAGGTCGTGGTCGACCTGAGTGCCGCGATGAACTCGCGCTCCTGCTGCATCACGCCCTCCCCGGGGCAGGTCCTGCGCGTGGTGGCCACCGGCCCGACGCTGACCTGGCCGCCGTTGACGCTGTAGCTGGCGCGCAGGCTGTTGCAACCGCCGAAGCCCTTGACGACGCCATCGCCGAAGGCCAGCGTCAGCGTGGTGCCGGCCAGCGGGCTCACGACCGCCTGCCGCCCGTTGTTGAAGCCGGTGATGTTCGAGCGCAGACCGACCAGCGCCGGCGCCGGTTCGGCCTTGAAGGCCAGCACGGCTTCTCCGTGATCCGAGAGCAGGCTCAGCCGGTCATCGGTGCGCACCGGCCGGAACGCGCCCGCCAGCGCCCGGTGCACGGCCGTCTCCAGCGCCATCGACGCCGGATCACAGGCCATCATGGAGCCGGCCAGCGGTCCGATCACGAGGCGGCCCTGCTTGAAGGCATAGCTGCCGAAGTAGCGGTTGCAGCCCGAGAAGCCATCGACGCGGCCGTCCTTGAAGCGGGCCGTGACCGAGCCCGGACCGCTCGGCAGCGCCGCGGCATCGATGCCGCGCAGGTCGGTGAGGCGCCAGGTCGGACCCTCGATGGTCGGGGGCGCGGCGGCCAGCGGCTGCGCCCCGCAGGCCACGCCCGCGGCGAGCGCCGCCGTCGAGATCAGAGCACGGCTGAATGGCTTCGTCATTTCGCTTTTCCATGACATTCGAGGGTTCGGACCGGCATCTTAGTCAGGCCGTGCAGCGACGGCTCGACTCCCCTCGATAGGGGACGACGATCTCATCCCGAGACGCCCCAATGATGTCATGCAGGAGACTTCGCAGCGACGGCGCAAGGTGCGCGAACTGGCGGCCACGGATGTGGCCAGGCTTTGGGAAGACAACGCCGATGCGTGGGCTCGACAGGCCCGGCTCGGCGTCGACGTCTTCCGCGACCTCCTCAACACGCCCGCCTTTCTCGCGCTGCTGCCGCCGATCGCCGGCCTGCGCGGCCTGGACGTCGGTTGCGGCGAAGGCGCCAACACGCGGCAGCTTGCCGGGCTCGGCGCGAAGATGTCGGCCGTCGACATCGCACCCACCTTCGTGCGCTACGCGCAGGCCAGCGAAGCCTGCGACCCGCTCGGCATCGACTACGCCATCGGCGACGCGATGCAGCTGCCGTTCGACGATGGCGCCTTCGAATTCGTCACCGCCTTCATGTCCCTGATGGACATGCCGGACCCGGGACGCGCACTGCGGGAGATTCGCCGCGTACTGCAGCCCGGTGGCTTCGTGCAGTTCTCCATCCTGCATCCGTGCTTCGTGCCGCCGCGCCGCAGGGTGCTGCGCAATCGCAAGGGCAAGGCGCGCGCGATCGAGATCGGCGACTACTTCGAATCGACCGAGGGACGCGTGGACTGCTGGTGGTTCTCGACGCTCACAGGCAAGGAACGCCACGAGGTCGCGCCCTTTCGAACGCCGATCTTCCACCGCACGCTGAGCCAGTGGTTCGACCTTCTTGCCGCGGCCGGGCTGGTCGTCGAGAAGCTGGGCGAGCCCACGGCCGGCACGGGCCCGCATGCGAACCATCCCGTGATCGAAGACACCCGCGTGGCGCCGATGTCGCTGCACGTGCGCGCCCGGCGCACCGGCGACTGATCGCCTCGGCGACCCTTCTTCGATGTGTTTGACAGGCGTCGAAACCCCAGCGCAATATCGACGCCGACCCGCATCCAACGTCCACTTGAGGAGAACGCGATGACACTGAAACTTCGGCTGCGTGCGACGCTGGCCGCCACCTGCATGTCATTGGCGATGGCGGCCTTGCCCGCCCGCGCCGCCGATCTGCCGCTGGTCACCGGCGAGCAATGGACCGCCTCGAGCGAGGCCGTCAAGAAAGCCTACCTGGTCGGCATCGCCAACCTGGTGCAGGTCCAGACCGCGTACTTCGCCGCCAACCCGCCGACCGATGCGCAGAACTTCGTGCCGCGCCTCGCCAGGGGCATGCAGGGCCAGACGCTCGACAGCGTGCGCGAAGGTCTCGACCGCTGGTATGCGGCCAACCCGACCAAGCTGAAGCGGCCGGTGCTCGACACCCTCTGGTTCGAGATGGCCCTGCCCGGCCTGCAGAAGAACAAGTAACGGAGAGCGACATGAAACGACTTCACTGGATGGCGATCGTCGCGGCGATCGCGCTGATGGCAGGCTGCACCGACATGACGCCGCAGCAACAGGGAACCATGAGCGGGGCGGCGATCGGCGCGGCGGGCGGCGCCGGCATCGCGGCCATCTCGGGCGGCGACGCCTGGACCGGTGCCGCCATCGGCGGCCTCGCCGGCGGCGTGGCCGGCAACATCAGGGGCGGCAGGCAGCAGCAGATGGGCTGGTGAGGCCGGTGGCGGCGCCGCAGGCCAAGCGCTTCGTCCTGGCGGCGCTGCTGCTGCTGCCGCTGTCGGCGCTCGCGCTGAGCACTTCGACCACGCGCGCAGTCAACATGCGCACCGGGCCCGATCGCTTCTTCGAAGTCATGACGGTGCTGCCCGCACGCACCTCGGTCCGGGTGACGGGCTGCATCGCCAGCTGGCGCTGGTGCCAGGTGGTCACGCGGCGTCACCGGGGCTGGGTGGATTCACGCTACCTGCAGGATCCGGTTCGCGGACGGGTCCCGGTCGTCGACGACCGGGGATCGTCGCGGCCACCGCCGGCGCGGCAGAGAGACACGCCGGTCCGGCCCGCCGGCTAGCCAGCCGCCGGACTCAGCGCTCGACGCGCGGCTTCAAGGTCGTGAAGTCGAGGAACGCCGTCTGCTCGAAAGACTCGTCCCGCTCGGGTGCCGGCTCCGGCTTGGCGAAATCCATGAAATCAGTCGGCTCGAAGCTGATGTCGCGGCGGGGCGCAACCGGCGCCCGCGCATGCCGCTCCTTGGCACTCTCGCGCAGCCGGGCGAGGTCGGCGCGGACCTCCTCGAGCGAACGCATGGTCTTGGCCGGCGACTGCGCTTCGGCTGCCTTGGCCACGATCGGCGCCGCAGCCACGGCAGGCACCGGAGCGGGGAAGACGGGCATGACGACCGCCGGCACGTCGACCGGCTTCGGCGCCTCGCGCACCGGCATCGACGCATCGGACGCGATCGGCATCGGCCGGGAGGCCACCGTCCTCGGCGGTGTCGGCATCGGCGTCTCGGGCCGCAGCCGCGGTGCGGCCGACGCCACCACGCGCGGCGCCGAACGCACCGTCCGGCGCCGGCCGAACAGGAGCCGAAGGCGACTGCGGAGTCGATGCAATGTTCCGAGGAAGGGCGTAGCTTTCATGGGGCGGGGCGAGCGGGATTGAAGCGATTGTGAAACGACCTCAATGAAGCCGAAAGAGTTACAACTCGCTGTATACCGTGATTTGCGCACAAATGCACGGAACCGTTCAGGACTCTGTCGCCTTTCGCGCGACAAGTGCCACCCCCGCGTCCCCGGAACGCCGTCCGGTCAGCCGGCCAGGTCGCTCAGGGTCTTGCCTTGGGCCAGCGCTTCCTTGAGCCAACGGGGCTGCGGACCCCGGCCGGTCCACGAATGGCCGGCATCGTCGCGGTAGACCACGGTCGACGGGCGGCGCTGCGCGCGGGCCGCCTTCCCGGCAGGTGGCGCGGCTTTTGCGGGCGCGCCCGAGACCCGGAAGTCTTCGAGGGCGCGGCCGGCCGCCAGTGCCTCGCGCAGCCAGCGGGGACGGGGGCCGCGTCCCGACCAGTCGCGGCCGGCACCGTCGCTGTAGCGGGTCCCCGTCGCACTCGACTTCCTGCTGCCCCGCGCCGCCTTGGGGCTGGCACCCGAGCCGCCGCCGAAGCCCAATTGCTGCGCAGTCAATCCGTAGTGGGAGATCGCGACCTTGATCCGATCGATCACGCCGGCGACCTCCTTGTCGCGCAGACTGTCGGCCTGGCGCTGAAGCAATGCGATCTTCTTTTGAATCTGAGCGTATGTCGTCATAGGCACTACTACCCTGTGATTGAGAAAGGAGCCATAGCTTAGTCCCTGTGCCGCCCGGGCCGATTCCGCCTACCTGCCGAGCACCTTCAAGGCGTTCTTCGACCACTCGACCCACATGCTCTCCAGCAAGATTCCGGCCTGCAGCACCAGGTGCTGCACCTGCCTCTGGCGCGAGTCCGCGGTGTCGGCGAAATCACGTGCTTCGATCTCGCGATAGACCGAGAGATTGCGCCGATGGATCGCCAGCCGCCGGACGATCTCCTTGTCGAGTCCGGTCGCCCCCAGTGCGGCGTCGGCGCGCAGGCGGACCATCAAGGTGTCGCGCAAGGGCGTGGGGTCTTCGATCTCGAGCACCCAGCGCTTCAGTTCCTTGCGCCCGGCGGGAAGGATCTTGTAGGTGCGCTTGCGGCCCCTGCCCTGCTCGGCCGGCAACGACTGCACCCAGCCCGAATCTTCGAGCCGCGCGAGCTCACGGTAGATCTGCTGGTGCGTGGCCTGCCAGAAATAGGCGATGGATCGGTCGAAGCGGCCCGCGAGTTCGGACCCGGATCCGGGCCGCTCGACCAGCGCGGTCAACAAGGCGTGGGGCAATGACATCGAGCGCGATTGTAAATGCAACCAGTTGCATGAACGAGCGAACTCGGGCATATTTATGCAACCCGTTGCATAGACATGAGACCCCGATGAACCACTACCCCCACCTGATGAAGCCGATGGAGCTGGGCTTCACCTCGCTCAAGAACCGCGTGCTCATGGGCTCGATGCACGTCGGCCTCGAAGAAGCCCCGCAGGGCTTCGAGCGCATGGCGGCCTTCTATGCCGAGCGCGCGCGCGGCGAGGTCGGCCTGATCGTGACCGGCGGCATCTCGCCCAACGAGCGCGGCCGCCCGATGAAGCACGGCGCGGTGCTCGCCACCGAGCAGGAGGCCGATCGCCACCGCCTCATCACGCAGGCGGTGCATGCCGAAGGCGGCCGGATCGCGATGCAGATCCTGCACTTCGGCCGCTATTCGTACCAGCCTTCGCTGGTGGCGCCGAGTGCGCTGCAGGCGCCCATCAACCCCTTCGTGCCGCATCCATTGAGCAGCGAGGAGGTCGAACAGACGATCGAGGACTTCGTGCAGTGCGCCGCACTCGCGCGGCACGCGGGCTACGACGGCGTCGAGATCATGGGCTCCGAGGGCTACCTGATCAACGAGTTCATCGCGGCCCGCACCAACCACCGCGACGACGAATGGGGCGGCGACTACGCCCGGCGGATGCGCTTCCCGGTGGAGATCGTGCGCCGGGTGCGCGAACGGGTCGGCGAGCGCTTCATCATCGTCTACCGGCTCTCGATGCTCGACCTGGTCGAGGGCGGCTCGACGCTGGCCGAAGTCATCGAACTGGCCCAGGCGATCGAGCGGGCCGGCGCCACCATCATCAACACCGGCATCGGCTGGCACGAGGCGCGCATCCCGACGATCGCCACCAAGGTGCCGCGCGGCGCCTACGCCTGGGTCACCCAGCGGCTGATGGGCAAGGTCGGCATCCCGCTGGTGGCGACCAACCGCATCAACACGCCCGAAGTCGCCGAGCGTCTGCTGGCCGAAGGCTGCTGCGACATGGTCTCGATGGCCCGGCCGCTGCTCGCCGATGCCTTCTTCGTGCGCAAGGCGCGCGAGGGCCGCGGCGACGAGATCAACACCTGCATCGGCTGCAACCAGGCCTGCCTCGATCACACCTTCGCGGGCAAGATCACCTCGTGCCTGGTCAACCCGCGTGCCTGCCACGAGACCGAACTGCGGATCGATGCGACGCCCCAGCCCAGGCGCATCGCCGTCGTCGGCGCCGGGCCGGCCGGCCTGAGTTTCGCGGTGACCGCCGCCGAGCGGGGCCACGCGGTGACGCTGTTCGAATCCGCGGGCGAGATCGGCGGCCAGTTCAACATCGCCAGGAAGGTGCCCGGCAAGGAGGAGTTCAACGAGACGCTGCGCTACTTCCGGCGCCAGATCGAACTTCGCGGGGTGCAATTGCGATTGAACACGCGGGTCGGGGCCGAGGCGCTGAAGAACGGCGGCTTCGACGACATCGTGCTGGCCACCGGCATCGTGCCGCGGGTGCCGGCGATCGAGGGCATCGACCATCCGAAGGTGCTCGGCTACCTCGACGTGCTGCGCGACGGCAGGGAAGTGGGCGACAGCGTGGCGGTGGTCGGCGCCGGCGGCATCGGCTTCGACGTCAGCGAGTTCCTGCTGCACGAAGGCGAAAGCCCGAGCATGGCGCCCGAGAAGTTCTACGCCGAGTGGGGCGTCGACACCGCCTACGCCGAGCCCGGCGGCCTGCGCGCCCCGCGGATGGCGCAGGCGCCGCGCAAGGTCGCGCTGCTGCAGCGCAAGGAGAGCAAGGTCGGCGACCAGCTCGGCAAGACCACCGGCTGGATCCACCGGACCTCGCTCAAGGCCAGGCGCGTGTCGATGACGCCCGGCGTCGGCTACCGGCGCATCGACGATGCCGGCCTGCACATCACGGTCGACGGCCAGGACCGCCTGATCGCCGCCGACCACGTGGTGATCTGCGCCGGGCAGGAGCCGCAGCGCGAGCTCTACCAGGAACTGCAGGCGCAGGGCTTGCGCGTGCACCTGATCGGCGGCGCCGACGTGGCCACCGAACTCGACGCCAAGCGCGCCATCGACCAGGGCACGCGGCTCGCCGCGAGCATCTGATCCGTTTCACGAACCTCAGGACAGGAGACTCTCGATGACTTCGAACCTCACCCGGCTGAAGCCGGCCGTCGCCACCTCCCTCGCCGCCTGGCACGACATGATCGCCCGCCGCGACCTGAGCCAGCTGGCGACCATCGTGCATCCCGATGCATCGTTCCGCTCGCCGATGGCGTTCAACGCGTATGCGCCGGCCGAAGCCGTGCTGCTGGTGCTCGGCACCGTCATCGACGTGTTCGAGGACTTCGCCTACCACCGCGAGCTGGCCAGCGACGACGGCCTGAACGTGGTGCTGGAGTTCAGCGCCCGCGTCGGCGACAAGAAGCTCAAGGGCATCGATCTGGTCCGGTTCGACGAACACGGAAAGATCGTCGAGTTCGAGGTCATGGTGCGGCCGCTGAGCGGCCTGCAGGCGCTCGGGCAGGCCATGGGCGAGCGCCTCGGCGCCAAGCTGCCGGCGTTCAAGAGCCCGGCCTGAGCGGGTACGATGCGGGCCCGCGGCGCTCCTGCGCTCCGCACTCGCCCTCCGACCCGCCCGCCATGACCGCCGCCAGAAAGCCCGCTTCCTCCACGCCTTGCCTGCGGGTGTCGCCCAGCGGCGTCCACGGACTCGGCGCCTTCGCCACCCGGGACCTGCCCGCCCAGGCCCTGCTGGGCCTCTACGAGGGCCGCCGCTACACCGCCGAACAGGTCGCCGCCCGCAAGTGGAACGACCAGCTCACCTATCTGTTCATGCTCTCCAACGAGGAGATCATCGACGGCGGCAAGGGCGGCAACGCCACCCGCCACCTGAACCATTCGTGCAACCCGAACTGCGAGGCGGTGGAGGAATACGACGAGGCGGGCCGCCTCGAGCTCAGGTTCCAGACCCTGGTGCCGGTGGAGGCCGGCGACGAGCTCTTCATCGACTACGGCCTCACGGCCGACGACGGCTCATCGCCTTCGGACTATCCGTGCCACTGCGGTGCCGAGAACTGCCGCGGCACGATGCTGGACCTGGCGCCCGAAGCCGAGCCGCATCCCGGCCTGGTGGCGCGATAGCGTTCAGCGCAACGGCAGCGCGAGGGTCGCGGCCAGCGGCAGCGCATCGATGCGTTCGCCGCTCGCGACCACGACGGCCCGGCCCTGCGACACCTCGGCCAGGGTGCGCCAGAGGCAGCGGATCGAGGCCGCATCGAGACCGCCGGTCGGCTCGTCGAGCAGCAGCAGCGGCCGGCTCGACGCCAGCGCGGCCGCCAGCCAGACCTTGCGCTTCGAGCCGGTCGACAGCATGAACATCGACTTCTCGAGGTGCGGCGCGAGTGCGAACCCGTCGACCACGCGCTGCCAGAGTGCCGCGTCGAAGCCGGCGTCGCCCTCGCGCAGCGCGGCCGTGCACGCAGACACCGTCAATGGATCGAAGGCGTCGGTCGCAGGATCGACGAAGAAGACGCTGCGGCGATAGCGCTCGGGGTCTTGGTCCAGCCGGACGCCGTCCAGACTCAATTGACCGCGCGCGGCCAGGGTCCCGGCCAGCACCCGCAACAAGGTGGACTTGCCGCTGCCGGTGTCGCCGTGCAGCAGCGTCACGCCGGCGCCGATCGACGCCGCCCACCCCGTGGCGAGCGCCGGCTGGCCCGGATAGGCGAAGCCGAGATCGCGGATGTCGAGCACCGGTCGCTCGCCGGCCTGCTCGCGCGTCACGCTTTCGACAGGCGCCGCCGCGCCTTGACCGCGCTCGCCAGCCCTTCGAGCACCGGCACCGTCTGCGCGAAGCCGATGCAGGCATCGGTGATCGAGACGCCGTGCTTGAGCGGGACGCCCGGCTTCAGGTCCTGCCGGCCTTCTTCGAGATGGCTCTCGATCATCACGCCGGTGATGCGGCGCTCGCCGGCCGCGATCTGCGCCGCCACGTCACCGGCCACCACGATCTGCCGCTGGTGCTGCTTGCTGCTGTTGCCATGCGAGACGTCGATCATGACCTGGGGCCGGAGGCCGTTCGCCAGCAGCGCCTCGCAGCTGGCCGCCACGTCGGCGGCCGAATAGTTGGGGGCCTTGCCGCCGCGCAGGATCACGTGGCAGTCGTCGTTGCCGCGGGTCTCGAAGATCGCCGCCATGCCCATCTTGGTCATGCCCATGAAGGCATGCGGCGCGCGGGCCGCGAGGATGGCGTCGGCCGCGACCTTGACGCTGCCGTCGGTGCCGTTCTTGAAGCCGACCGGGCAGCTCAGGCCCGAGGCCAGCTGGCGATGGCTCTGGCTCTCGGTGGTGCGCGCGCCGATGGCACCCCAGGCGATCAGGTCGGCAATGAACTGCGGGCTCAGCAAGTCGAGGAACTCGGTACCGGTCGGCAGGCCCAGGGTGGTGAGTTCGAGCAGCAGGCGCCGCGCGCGCTCCAGGCCCTCGTTGATCGCGAAGCTGCCGTCCAGGTGCGGGTCGTTGATGTAGCCCTTCCAGCCCACGGTGGTGCGCGGCTTCTCGAAGTAGGCGCGCATCACGATCAGCAGGTCGTCCTGCAGCGAATCGGCCACCACCTTGAGGCGCTGCGCGTATTCGATCGCCTGGCCGTGGTCATGGATCGAACAGGGGCCGACCACGACCACCAGCCGGTCGTCGCGGCCATGCAGCACGTCGGCGATCGCGGCGCGGCTGCCCTCGACCAGCGCCAGCGTGTTGTCGCGCACCGGCACGCGCTCCTGCAGCAGCGCGGGGGTCATGAGCGGGCGCACGGCGCCGATGCGCACGTCGTCGATCCGCGTGGTATCGAGGGTGCTGTCGCGGGAGCCGATTTCGGCATCGTGGAGGGGATCGTCGAGACGGGACATGGTCGTGGCTGTGAGAGTCGAACGGAATTTCCCCGATTGTCCTCCGGACCGCGCCTTCAGCCGGCGCGTCTGCCCCGCGGGCGGGCGGGGGCGGGTTCGCTCAGCAGCGCCTGGGCGACGCCCGGCACGACCTCGATGCTGGGCGGCCGCACCGGCGCCTGCCAGGTGACCGCCTGCCACAGCGGCAGCACCATCAGCGCCGGGCTGGCGTTCGCCAGGTCGGCCAGGCTGTAGCGGTCGAGTTCGTCGACGAAGGCCTGCATCGCGCGCGCCAGCACCGCGGCCAGTTCGCAGCCGCCGGTCAGCACGCAGCGGTTGTCGTCGCCGAAGCACTCGACCAGCGCGAAATCGCTCTCGAGGTGGCGCACGATGGTGCCGATCCTGAGCTTCGAAGGATGTGCCGCCAGCCGCATCCCGCCGTTGCGCCCGCGGACGGTCTCGACCCAGCCCGACTTGCCCAGCAGATGGGTGACTTTCATGAGATGCGCGTTCGAGATGTCGAAGGCCTTCGACAGATCGGCGATCGTGACCAGCGAATCGGTGCGGGTCGCCAGCACCAGCAGCACGCGCAGGGAGTAGTCGGTGAAGAGCGTCAGTCTCATAAGCTGCATTTTACGTATTGCTTTGAAGTCGCGCCGACTATAAGATACATGTCATGTATATGTTAAAGACACCCCCACCGACGGGCCTGCCGCTGCTGCGGCTGGCCTTCCGCCCCTTCTACCTCGGCGCGGCGGTCGCCGGCGTGGCCTGGATGGCGCTGTGGGCGGCACTCCTGAGCGGCCATGCCGCACTGCCGAACCGGCTGCCGCCGATCTACTGGCATGCGCACGAGATGCTGTTCGGCTTCGTCGCCGCCGTGATCGTCGGTTTCCTGCTGACCGCGGGCAAGGTCTGGACCGGTCTGCAGACCCCGCGCGGTGCGCCGCTGGCGGCCCTCTGGCTGCTCTGGCTGGCGGGGCGCATCGCCTCGGTGGCGGCGCCGGCGCCGGTCTTCGCGGCGATCGACACCCTGTTTCTGGTCGCCGCCGCGCTGGTCTTCGCCACCCTGATCCTGCGCGCGCGCAACACGCGCAACCTCAAGGTGGTGGTGGTGCTGGCGCTGCTGGCAGCCGCCAATGCGGCTTTCCACCTGGGGTCCATCGGCGTGTCCTGGGCCGATCCGATGCGCGCGCTGCATGCCGGCCTGGCGCTGGTCGTGATCCTGGTCTCGATCGTCGCCGGCCGCGTGATACCGGCCTTCACCCAGAGCGTCACCCCGGGCCTGCGGATCACCGAGCCGCGCTGGCTGACGCCGGCGGCCATCGGTTGCACGGCGCTGGGCCTCGCGCTTTGGGTCGCAGGATCCTTCGCCGCGCTCGGTGCCGCCACGCTGGCCGTCGCTGCCATCCTGCAGGCGCTGCGACTCGGCCGCTGGGCGCCGGCGGCGAGCCGGCGGCGGCCGATCCTGTGGGTGCTTCACGCCTCCTATGCGTGGCTGCCGGCCGGCCTGGCGCTGCTGGCTGCCGCCGAGGCCGGCTGGATCGGCAGCGCCGCCGGCGTGCACGCGCTGGCGGTCGGCTGCATCGGCGGCCTGGTCATCGGCATGATGACCCGGACTGCCCGCGGCCACACCGGCCGGGACCTGACGGCCTCGCGCAACGAGATCGCGGCCTATGCGCTGGTGATGGCGGCGGCGCTGGTGCGGGTGGCCGCCCCTGGGCTGCCGCCGCAGTGGCAAGGCACGGCGCTGTTCGTCGCGGCGGGTGCGTGGACGCTGGCGTTCGCGCTCTTCCTCGCCCAGTTCTCGCCGTGGCTCGCCAGCCCGCGGGCGGACGGCCGCGATGGCTGACCGGCGCCGCAAATAGGGCTTGCCGGCGTGATCTTTTTCCTTGGCGCGCCTGCGCGGCTTCGATTCAATCCCATGCCAGCACATGAGTTTGAACCCATCGCACATGAAGCCTGACCTCAGCCTCGTCATCGAAGAACCCATCGCCGGCCACTACTACTGGATGGTCGTGCGACCCGGCGGATGGCTGCGACTGGGGCCTTGCGAGGTGGTCGATGCGGGCAGCGGGCCGCTGCCGTCCTACCAGGCGGCGCAGGCGGCGGGCAACCGGGTGCTGGCCAGCTTCCAGCCGGTGGTCGAGCGGCCGACGCCGAGCGGCTTCGGCGGCGCCTGGGACATCATGACGATTCCGGGTGCGCTGACCTGACGCGGCCTTCCGCCAGCGCCGCGTGCAGGGCATCGACCGCCTGCCGCCAGGCCTGGACCGCTGCGCGCTGTTCGGCATCCGCCTCCCGCTCTTCCTGCGGCACCTTGGCGGCGTCGCGCATGTGGCGCTCCTGCAACGGCAGGCGGCGGGCTGGAAACGGCGGCAACGGGATGCCGGCCTTGCGAAGGATCTTTTCTTTCCGGTGACGGGTGAGCATGGCGAGGCGCTGAGGGTTTCTACCCCCAGTCTCGGGCCAAGCGCCGCCCGGCCGAATAGTGCATTTGCATCATTGCGCAGGACATGCTTCCCATGCCAGCGATGTCCCAATTTCCCAAGTGAATGTCCCAGATTCGCAAGTCGCGGCAGGGCTTGAAGTCGCAAACTTGCGGTCAATCACAACGGAGACACCGCGATGCAACTGCATGTTCGAGCCGCCGCCGCGGCACTGGGAATGACCCTCGCCTGCGCGGCCTGGGCGTGGCCCGAGAAACCCATCAAGCTCGTCGTCGCCGCCCCGGCGGGCGGCACCATGGACATCGTGGCCCGCGTGGTGGGACAGCAGTTGTCCAGCGACACCGGGCAGCCCGTGGTGGTGGAAAACAAGCCCGGCGCGGGCGCGGCGATCGGGATCCAGGCCATGCTGCAGGCGCCCGCCGATGGTTACACCCTGGCCATCACGGCGAGCAACGCACTGGCTGAGATTCCGCACGTGATGAAGCCGCCCTACGACCCGCTGAAGGACGTGCTGCCCATTGCCTCGCTGGCGCGCTCGGGCGTGGTGCTGGTCACTTCCGCCACGGTGGCGGCGACCGACTTCAAGGGTCTGCTGGCCTCACTGCGGACCCGCAAGGGCAGCGGCACCTATGCCAGCTACAGCCCTGGCACCGTCTCGCACTACGCGGGGCTGATCCTGAGCGACAAGGCCGGGCTGGACCTTCAGCATGTGGGCTATCCGGGCTCCCCGCCGGCGTTGCAGCATGTGCTCGGCGGGCAGGTGGACATGATGTTCGACGGCATGCTCACTTCCGTGCCGCTCATCAAGGCGGGCAAGCTGCGGGCCTACGCCTTCTCCGGGGCCAGGCGCTCGCAGCATCTGCCTGAGGTTCCCACGATGACAGAGCTGGGCTATCCCGAAATCCAGTTCATGGGCTGGGTGGGAATGATCGGATCGCCCAAGCTCAAGGCCGAGTTGCTGGCCCAGATCCAGAAGGCCGTGGCCAAGGCCGCAGGCGCTCCCGCCGTGCGACAGAAGCTGCTCGACGTGGGCCTGGAGCCTGAGATCAACACCGACACGCCCGCGCTGCAGCGCGAAACGCGCGAGATGTCCGAGCGCAACGCCGCCATCGTGCGCAAGTACGAGATCAGGATGTGACGGGGGCGACATTCCCTACTGAAACCGAAACCACAGTCTTTTCGCCGGAGTACCCATGAATTTCCTCGATGGCCACCTGTTCCCCGAAAACCAGCAGCCCCTGATCATCACCGCCGCGCCCTACGCGCCGGGCTGGCTGCCGTCCGACTTTCCCGAAGACATCCCGGTCACCATGGAGGCGCAGATCCAGAAAGCCGTGGACTGCTACAACGCCGGCGCGACCGTCTTGCATCTGCACGTGCGCGAACTCGACGGCAAGGGCAGCAAGCGCCTGAGCAAGTTCAACGAACTGATCGCGGGCGTGCGCAAGGCGGTGCCGGAAATGATCATCCAGGTGGGCGGCTCCATCAGCTTCGCGCCGGAAACCGAAGGCGCAGCCGCCAAGTGGCTCAGCGACGACACCCGCCACATGCTGGCCGAGCTGGAGCCCGTGCCCGACCAGGTGACGGTGACAGTGAACACCTCGCAGATGAACGTGACCGAGCAGGCCGAGGACGCGGACTTCGAAGGCACCTCGCGCCAGATCCCGGCCATCTTCAACGCCTACAAGGAAATGACCGTGCCCGCGCAACCCGGCTGGGTCGAGGAGCATATTCGCCGCCTGACCAGGGCGGGCATTCAGAGCGCCTTCCAGTGCTACAACATCAACAGCTTCGAGTCGGTCGAGCGCCTGATGCGCAAGGGCGTCTACCAGGGCCCGCTGGTGATGAACTGGGTGGCCATTGGCGGTGGCATGGATGCGCCCAGCCTCTACAGTCTGGCCAACTTCGTGCGCGCCGTGCCCGATGGCGCCGTGCTCACCGTGGAAAGCAACGTGCGCAACGTGCTGCCCGTGAACATGTGGGGCATCGCGGCGGGCCTGCATGTGCGCTGCGGCACCGAGGACTGCCTGTGGAACCAGAAGCGCAGCGCCAAGGCCAGCACCGTGTCGCAGATCGAGCAGCTGGTGCGCATCTCCGAAGAGTTCGGCCGGCCGATCGCCACCGCCAGGCAGGCGCGCGAGATCAGCAGGATCGGCGTGTTCTACGACACCGTGGAAGAGTCGCTGGCCGCCAACGGCTTTGCGCCCAACCGCAACGGAGGCAACCAGGGCTTCCTGCGCAAGGTGTTCACGGCCTGAGTCAGCCGGTCGCCTGCTGGCGCCATTGCGTCACGCTGCAACCGAAATGCGCGCGGAACCAATGACTGAATCCGCTGGGCGCAGAAAAGCCCAGCAGGTGGGCGATTTCGGCCGACGGCATATTGCTGTCGCGCAGATGGCGCAGCGCCAGTTCGCGCCGTACGTCGTCCAGCAGGACGATGAAGGTCAGCCCCTCGGCGCCGAGATGGCGGTGCAGCGTGCGTCGATCCATGCGAAGGTGGCGGGCTACCGCGTCCGCGGTGCAGCGGCCTCCGGGCAGCAAGGCCTGGATCAGTTCGCGGCAGGTCTCGCTGGCCCGGTTGCCCCGCTGTTGCAAGGCTGACTCCAGGTAGTCGCGGGCAAAGCGGGCCATGCCGGGGTCTTGCGTGCTGCGCGGCTGCCGCAGATCCGCCGCTTGGCAGACGATGCCGTTGAACGGCTGGTCGAACAGCACGCGGCAGCCGAAGAAGGCCCGGTGCGCCGCCATGTCGGCGGGCGGCGCATGAGTGAAGCACACCCTGCGCGGTCGCCAGCGGGAACCGATCAGTTCCTTCAGGATATGCAGCATGACCCCCAGCGCCAGCTCCATCGACTGACGCGTCGCCAGGCCGGGAATGGGCAGCAGGTCGTCGCGGATGATGGTGCAGTCCCCCTCATCGTCGATGCGCGTGATCAGCGAAGCGTTGAGCAGCTTGCGGTAACGGCACAGCGCGTCGAGCGCCTCGCGCGGCGTGGCGGCCTCGCGCAGCACCATGCTGACCGGCCCGAGGTTGGACAAGGGCCGGCGCGCCGCCAGCCGCAGCGCGAAGTCCTCCGCGCCCGTGGCGCGAGCCGCAAGCTCCAGCGCCTCGCGCACCGCGTTATTGGGAATCAGCGCCTCCGGGTCTTGCAGCAGCCGCGACGACAGGCCCACCTTGCGCAGCAGCGCTTGCGGGTCGCCGCCCAGGGCGCGCACCAGGTCGCTGTACCCGCTAAGGCTGGCACTACGGATGAGGCTGCCGAACGCGCTTGTCATTTGTCTCCAGCCTGTGAACCCCGAGTTGGCGCGAAGCGTACCAGCCGATCATCCGGCGCCGCGGCGGCGATGGAAGCGCCCCCGCGCGGCCTTCGTGATCGCCACCACGCAAGGATGGGTGACGCGGCGCTCGACCGAGATCGCGAAGAACTCCTCGATCAGCCCCGCGGCACGGCCGATCACCTCGACACCGTACTGGGTGCAGGTCTCTTCCTCGAGCACCTCGGGCGTCATGAAGACGCCGCGGCCCTCGCCGCCGAAGGCCTTCAGCAGCGCGGCGTCGTCGAACTCGCCGATAGCCCGCGGCCGCAGCCGGTGCTCGGCCAGCCACAGGTCGAGCCGCTGGCGCGCGGCCGACGAGGCGCCCTGGATCAGCATCGGCGCGCGGTCGAGGCACTGCGGGAACTCGCCCCTGAGCGTGCGCCGGAGCGCCGGGGTCGCGAAGAAGCTCATCGCCGTCGTGCCCAGCGTGTGGTTGAAGGCCTTGACGCCGACCTGCCGGCCCATCGGCTCGTCGGCGATCACCAGGTCGATGCGCTGCACCGACAACTGCCCGAGCAGGTCGCGGAAGTTGCCTTCGTGGCAGATCAGCCGGACCGGCTCGGCGATGCCGAGCGCCGGCTCGAGCAGGCGGTAGGCGATCGACTTCGGCACCGCATCGGCGATGCCGACCCGGAAGTCGAGCGCACGGGCACCCTCGCCGCGGCTGCCGAGCGCCGCCTCGAGCTCGGCGCCGAGCGCGAAGATCTGGTCGGCATAGCTCAACGCCGTGCGCCCCTCGGGCGTCAGCTCGAGCCCGCGGCCGCGCTTCTGGAACAGCGGGCTGCCCAGGCTGTCCTCGAGCAGCTTGATCTGCCCCGACAGCGTCTGCGGCGTGATGTGCAGCTGCTCGCTGGCGCGCACGATGCCGCCGGCCTTGGCGGCGGCCCAGAAGTAGTGCAGGTGCTTGAAGTTCATACCAGCCTCAATACTACGAAAAACTCGAATGAATGGTGTCAAAAATTCGACTTTTCTCGAAGGCTATATCGCCCTAGAGTGGGCCTCATGCGCGTGCACACGCGTGGTTTTTCCAACCTACCAAGGACATTCGAATGAACGACAACATCCAGGTCTACGGCTCGCCCTACGCGGCGACGCCGGCCGCCGCACAGCGCAACCAGGTGCTGCGCAACACCTACTGGCTGCTGGCGCTGTCGATGGTGCCCACCGTGCTGGGCGCCTGGCTCGGCCTCTCGACCGGCCTGGCGCGCGCGATGTCGCCCGGCATCTCGATGGTGGTCTTCCTGGCCGGTGCCTTCGGCTTCATGTTCGCGATCGAGAAGACCAAGAATTCGGCCGCCGGCGTGCCGGTGCTGCTGGGCTTCACCTTCTTCATGGGCCTGATGCTGTCGCGCATGCTGGGCGTGGTTCTGGGCATGCAGAACGGCGCCGGCCTGGTGATGACGGCCTTCGCCGGGACCGGCGCGATCTTCCTCGGCATGGCCAGCCTGTCGTCGATCATCAAGCGCGACCTGTCGGCGATGGGCAAGTGGCTGTTCATCGGCGCCATCCTGCTGCTGGTGGCCGGCATCGCCAACTTCTTCATCCAGTCGGGCGCGCTGATGATCACGCTGGCGGTGCTGGCGATCGGCATCTTCTCGGCCTTCATCCTGCACGACCTCAAGCGCGTCAAGGACGGCCACGAGACCAACTACATCACGGCCACGCTCGGCGTCTACCTCAGCCTGTACAACGTGTTCCAGTCGCTGCTGATGCTGCTGGGCCTGGGCGGCAGCCGCGAGGAATGAGCATGACGGACACGGAGTCCCGCGCCATCGTCACGCTGGCTCTGATGGCGGCCTTCGCCGACGGCGACAAGCACGCGCGCGAACGCGAGGAGATCAAGCGCATCGCCGACGGCTTCTCGCGGGCCGAAGCCATCAATCTGCCGACGCTCTACCAGGACGTGCTGATGCAGCGCGTCTCGGTCGCCGACCTGGGTGCGCAGCTGCGCAATCACGGCGCCAGGCAGTTGGCCTACGAGATGGCGGTCTGCGTCTGCGACGCCGATGGCGCGCACTCGGAGGCCGAACGCGGCTTCCTGGCCGAACTGCGCGCATCGCTCGGACTCGATGCCGCCGCTTCGGCGGCGTTCACCGAAGAGGCGCAGGCGATCGCAGCGGCGCCTCTGGCCGCGGGCGCCGCGCTGGCGGCACCGGGCGGCGGGCCCGACCCGGCCGAACTCGACCAGGCCATCTTGAACGCCGCGATCCTGAACGGCGCGCTCGAGCTGTTGCCCGAGACACTCTCGACCATGGCCATCATCCCGCTGCAGATGAAGCTGGTCTACCGCGTCGGCAAGGCCTACGGCTTCGAGCTCGACAGCGGCCACATCAAGGACTTCGTCGCCACCGTCGGCGTCGGCCTGACCTCGCAGTACCTGGAGCAGGCCGGCCGAAAGCTGCTCGGAGGGCTGCTGGGCAAGGTCGGCGGCGGCCTGCTCGCCGGCCTCGGCAAGCAGGCCGTGAGTTCGGGCATGAGCTTCGCCACAACCTACGCGCTCGGCCATGTCGCCCGACGCTACTACGCGGGTGGACGCCAGCTGTCGACCGAGATGCTGAAGGGCGCCTATGCCAGCGTGATGCAGGAGGCGCAGGGGCTGCAGACGCGTTATCTGCCGGCGATGCAGGAGAAGGCCCGCACGCTGGACCCGCGGCAGGTGCTGTCGATGGTGCGCGGAGGCTGAGTCAGGGGGCGGACGCCGGGTGGTCCTTCGAGCCCCAGAACTTCCACCAGGGCCGCGTCGCCGGTATCGACTCGGGCGGCAACTGCTGGAGCTGGCTGGCACGCAGCCGCTGGCGGCACTCCACTTCCAGCGCGTGGGCGATGCCGAAGGCCTCGCGGTCGCCACGCGAGGCCTGGGCGCGCCAGCTCACAGCCAGGCGCACGAGTTCTTCGTCGTCGATGTCGGCCAGCTGCGCCGGGGTCGGCACGCTCGAATTCATGGCTGATGGCGCCGAACTGCGCTTTTCGCGGGATACATGGGGACGATTATTGCGCATCCGCTCCCACTGTCCGACCGGTAAAGCAGCGGATTCACAACGCCGCGCCGAAGATTCTTTTTGGCTGCACCTGCATCCAATCGCACCGTCGGCGGGTAGTTCCGGCAGCAGCAAGCCGCTGCCCACCCAACCACCGAAGGAGTTTCCCATGCGTCACCTCATCCCGTCGCGCCCCGTCGTCGCCGCACCGTTGCTGGCCGCCGCCCTGCTGACCGCCTGCGGCTCGATGCCCAGCTCCGGATCGGCTTTCTCGCAGGCCTCGCTGCCGGCCCCGATCCAGGTGCCGGCAGGCCACAAGGTCGCGCTGGAAACCGTCGGCGTCGGCGAGATCACCTACGAGTGCCGCGACAAGGCCGGCACGCCCGGCCAGGCGGAGTGGGTGTTCGTCGGGCCCAAGGCGGTGCTGAACGACCGCAGCGGCAAGGCGGTCGGCAGGTACTACGGACCGCCCGCCACCTGGGAGGCCAACGACGGCTCGAAGCTCACGGCGACGCAGCTCGCTGTCGCGCCCTCCGGCCCCACCAGCCTGCCTTACCAGCTGGTCAAGGCCAATCCGGCGATGGGCAGCGGCGCGATGAGCGGCGTCACCTACATCCAGCGGGTCGCGCTCAAGGGCGGCATCGCACCCGCCAGTGCCTGCACGCCAGCCGCCAAGGGCCAACAGGAGACCGTGCGCTACCAGGCCGACTACATCTTCTGGAAAGCCGCCTGACCGCGGGGGCGGCCGTCGACTACGATGGCGCCTTGCCCGCTACCGACCCTTTCGACCATGACGCCGCGCTGGCCGCCTGCGCGCGTGGCGATCGGCAGGCGCTGGCGCAGATCTACGGCCTGGAAGGCCGCTACCTGCTGGGCGTGGCGCTGCGCATCGTGCGCCAGCGCCAGTCGGCGGAAGACGTGCTGCACGATGCCTTCGTCAGCATCTGGCAGCGGGCCGGATCCTTCGACCCGGCCCGCGGCGCCGGACGAGGCTGGATCTACAGCGTGGTGCGGCATGCGGCGCTGAACTGGGTCCGCAGCCATGCGCGCGAAGTGCCGGTCGACGAAGAAGGCCAGGCCGCGCTCGAAAACGAAGTGGCGCTGGCCCGCCATGCGACCCAGCTCGATCCGGCCGAGACGCGGGTGGACCTGGGCCGGCTCGAGGCCTGCCTGGAGCGGCTCGAAGCCGAACGCAGGGAGTGCATCGTGCTTGCCTATCTCGATGGCTGCTCCCACGGGGAAATCGCGCAGCGCACGCAGAAGCCGCTGGGCACCGTGAAGTCCTGGATCCAGCGCGGCATGCGCTCGTTGCGCGAATGCATGGCATGAACCCGAACGACACCACGCCCCCGTCCGCCGACGACGCCCTCGACGCGCTGGCCGGCGACTACGTGCTCGGCACGCTGTCGGCCACCACGCGCCGCGAGGTCGAGGCGCGCATGCGGCGCGAGCCGGCGCTGCGCGAGGCCGTGGAAGCCTGGGAAGAACGCCTGCATCCGCTGGTGGCGCTCGCCGAGCCGGTGGAACCATCGCCCGCGCTCTGGCGCCGCATCGACGCCAGCGTGTCGGCCGCGGCAGCGCCTCGCCGCACCGCCAGCCGCACCGGCTGGTGGAGCAGCCTGCAACTCTGGCGCGGGCTGGCCGGCGCCGGCTTCGCTGCGGCCGCCCTGATGGCTGCCGTGCTGGTGACACGCATTGAGCCGGCGCCCGCCACGCAGTTCATCGTGGTGCTCGTTGCGCCGCAGGACAAGGCCCCGGGCTGGGTGGTGCAGGCGGCCGCCGATGCGCGCCGGCTGAGCCTGACGCCGCTCGGCAGCATCACGGTGCCGAGCGACAAGTCGCTGCAGTTCTGGACCAAGGCCGACGGCTGGCGTGGCCCGGTGTCGCTGGGCCTCGTCACGCCGGGCCAGACGCTTCAGGTACCGCTCGACAAGCTGCCGCCGCTGGAGCCGAACCAGCTGTTCGAACTGACCCTCGAGCCAGCGAACGGCTCGCCGCTCGATCGGCCGACCGGGCCGATCCAGTTCATCGGCCGGGCGGTGAAGGTTCTCTGACGGGCTTCAGCGGAGGCGCCGGCCCGCGCCTGTGCTCAGTGGCGGGCGAGTTCGTGCCGATCGGCAGCCGCGAACAGGTCGTCCGAGAAGCTGCGATCGGTGCGGGCGAAGGTCCATGCCCATTCGCGGACCGCATCGGCTTCGGCCTTGCGCGACAGCGGGGCCTCGGGCGCCGCCACCTTCCAGCCGGTCAGCAGCCGGATGCCGAAGCCCAGGACGCGCGACAGGGCGTACGAAGCCGGCGACGAACCGGGTGCGTCGACGGAAAGGCCATTGGCAAGGATCGTGGACATGAGAGGGGTTCTCCAGGGGGAGCGACGCCGGGACGGGGTCGCGTACGGGCTCAATTATAGGGTTAACCCTAGTTTCTTGCTGGCCGAGCGGCTGCAGGGTGATGTACATCCTGTTGCTCAATAAGTAAAAACCCTTAATTTTTGGCACGCGTATTGCTGCACTGCAGCATAAGACGACAGCATGCCCCAACGATGTGCTGCGACAGCGGAGACGCCCCCGGTCCTGAAAAAGCCACCCCGTCCACTCACGCGAGGCGCCCCATGAACGCAAGCACTGTCCAGGAGTCGATCCAGATTGCAGGTGCCGAACCCGCCGGTTGGCGGGGCCGGCTGCGGCGCTGGCGCGGCAGCACGTCGGAGTCGATCGTTCCCCGCCTCGCGGGCTATGCGCTGCTCGCCTTCATCCTGTGGCTGGTGGTCACGACCCTGATCCAGCCGCTGGTGTCGAGGCAGGCCACCCGCACGGTGCTGCAGGCCCCCGTGCTGCTGGTCACCTCGCCGATCAGCGGCGTGGTGACGCACATGACGGTGCGCGCGCTCGACAAGGTCGATGCCGGGGCGGTGGTCGCCACGGTGCAAAACCCGACCATCGACCGCGACATCCTCACCACGCTGACCACCCAGCGCCTGGCCCTGCAAAGCCAGGTGTCGCAGCTGGCGAACCAGCTGCATGCCTCGGACGAGGAACTGCAGTTCGTCGAGCAGCAGGTCAAGCTGTACCGCCAGGCGTCGATGGCGCAGACCCGCGACGCCTGGCAGATCGCCCAGCGCCAGCGCGAGGTGGCGTTGACCAACGTGGCGGAGCAGGAGCTCAAGGTGCGCCACACCTCGGCGATGCTCGACCAGGGCGCGGTCAGTCCGCAGGCGATGGACGCCGCCCAGGCCCAGTTGAGCACCTCGCGCGCCAACGCCGCGGTGGCCGAACAGGCCTATGCCGGGCTTGGCAAGAGCGTCGCGATCGCCAGCCAGGGGGCTTTCGTGAGCAGTGGCAGCGGCACGGTGTTCCAGACCCTGGTGAGCCGCCGCGAGACGCTCGCCGGCAGCATCGAGCGCGCCCAGCAGGACAGCACGGCGGTGCAGAAGCAGTTGCGCGAAGTGACCGCGCTCGAAGACGACGAGCGGCGCCGAATCGACCGGCTGGCCGCCTACGAAGTGCGCGCGCTGCAGGCCGGGCAGGTGCATACCGTGCTGATGCCGCAGGGCAGCTTCGTGCCCCAGGGAGCCACGCTGGTGCGGATGGTCGACTGCAGCCGGATCGAAGTGGTGGCGGTGTTCGCGCCGCGGCTCGCCAAGCGGCTCAACATGGGCTCGATGCTCACCGTGACGACCGATGACAGCGGCCTGGAGGTTCCGGCGCGCGTCACGCAGTTGCTGCCGGTCGCGCCGGACGAACTGCAGAGCAGCTACATCGTCCCCTTCCCCTTCGCGGAGCAGGGTTCCGTCTATGCGGTGGCGCGGATCGAACCCCCGAGCGCCGACCCGGCGGTGCAGCGCAGTCTGTGCGCGCCCGGCAAGGTGGTGTCGGCCCGGCTGGGCGCGTAGCGGCGTCGATCGAGTCACGCCATGACAAGCACTGCATCCGCCTGGCGACACGCGATCCGCCTGGCCCTGGCATGGCCGATCGCCTGGGCGCTGCACGCCGGGCCTGCGACGGCAGCGAGCGAGGTCCGGCAGGCGCTGGCGCGGCAAAGCTGCGAAGGACTGCGCCGCGCAGTAGCCACCGATGGGCGCGGCGATGCTTCGGCGCCGCTGCTGCTCGCGAGCTATCGCGTCGACACCGTCATCGAGGGCGTTGCGCCGCTGCCGCCGACGCTCGCGAACGTCGCCTTCGTCTACGACAACGCGCTGGCCGGCATCGCGCTGCTCGCCTGCGGCGAGACGGCCTCGGCCCGGCGCATCGCCGAGGCCGTCGTGCTGGCGGTCGAGCGTGATCCGCACTACCTCGACGGCCGGGTCCGCAACGCCTACCGCGCCGGCCCGCTGGCCGAGGCGAAGCCGGCGCTGCCCGGCTACTGGGATGCCGCGAGGAACCAGTGGATCGCCGACGCCTACCAGATCAGCACCGCGACCGGCAACGTCGCATGGGCGGCGCTGCTGCTGCTGAATCTGAACCAGCAGGCGCCCACGCCGCGCTACCTCGACGCGACCGCCAGGCTGCTGGCATGGATCGAGCAGCGCACCCGCGCCACGGTCGATCCCGATGGCTACAACGGCGGCTGGTACGGCTGGGACGATGCGCAGAGCGCGCAGACCTGGAAGTCGACCGAGCACCACATCGACATCGCCATGGCGGCGGCCTGGGCAGGGCGCGCGGGTGCACGGCCGGAGCAGACGCGGCAGGCAGGCACCGCGCTGGCGTTCGTGTCGCGCATGTGGAGCCCGCAGCAGCAGCGCTTCTACATCGGTACCCAGGCCGATGGCGCGACCCTGTCGACCACCGGCTCGGGCCTCGACGCCCAGCTGTGGCCCTTGCTGGCCGCCCCACCGGGCCATTGCCGCTGGCGAAGCGGCCTGGCGTGGGTCGAGCGCAACCACCGCTACGGCGACGGCTACGGGTTCTCGCAGCAGCCCGACGGCATCTGGACCGAAGGCAGCGCCCAGGCCGCCGCGACCCTGGCGGCCGTCAAGGGCGCGGTGCCCGAGGGGCTGTGGAAGTTGCTGGCCGCGCAGCGCGCCGACAACGGCCTGTACTACGCGACACCGAGCCCGCGCATCTCGACCGGGCTGGCCATCGGGCCGGACTCGGCGGGCGCCGACTTCTTCTACTACCGCTGGCCCCACCTCGGTGCCACCGCCTGGATCGCGCTCGCAGCGACTGGCTGGAACCCGTTCACCGGAAGCCCCACCGCCACAGGAGAGACGACATGTCCGAGCTGATCGATTCGCCCGAGTTCAGGATCAACCTGATCGTCGTCGGCCTGGCCCTGATGATGATCTTCCATGCCCGCGCCGACCGCCTCTGGCACCGCGCGCTGTTCGGCTTCCTGACCGCGCTGGTGCTGGTGCGCTACGTGGTGTGGCGGCTGGCCGAAACCCTGCCGCCGGCCGACCTCGGCTTCGGCACGCTGGTCGGCTGGGTCTTCCTGGTGTTCGAGATGGTGTCGATCCTCTACACCCTGATGTCGATCCAGATGCTGACCGGGCGGCGCGACAACCACGGGCTGGCCGACCGCGGCGAAGCCTCGCTGCGCGCGCGCAGCGCCGACGTGCCGGCGGTCGACGTCTTCATCTGCACCTACAACGAGGAGCTCGGGGTGCTCGAGAAGACGATCCTCGCCGCCCAGGCGATCGACTACCCGCGCCTCGCGGTATGGGTGCTCGACGACACGCGCCGCGACTGGCTGCGCGACTACTGCGCCCGCAAGGGCGTGCACTACGCGCGGCGCGCCGACAACGCGCATGCCAAGGCCGGCAACCTCAACAATGGCCTGCGCCAATCGGCCGCGGCCACCGATGCGCCGTACATCCTGGTGCTCGACGCCGACTTCACACCACACCGCAACATCGTCTACCGGATGCTCGGCCTGTTCGAAGATCCGAAGGTGGGGCTGGTGCAGACGCCGCAGTTCTACTACAACGCCGACCCGATCCAGCACAACCTGCGCGCAACCGACAGCTGGGTTGACGAGCAGCGGGTGTTCTTCGACGTGCTGCAGCCGGCCAAGGACGCGGCCGACGTCGCCTTCTGCGTCGGCACCTCGTTCATCGTGCGGCGCGACGCCATCACGACCGCCGGCGGCTTCCCGACCGGCAGCGTGTGCGAGGACATCTACACCACCTACACGCTGATGCGCTTCGGCTGGGTCACGCGCTGGCTCAACGAGCGGCTGTCGAACGGGCTGTCGGCCGACAGCATCGTCGACTACATCAACCAGCGCAGCCGCTGGTGCCTCGGCACCATCCAGGTAGCGCTGCTGCGCGACGGTCCGCTGCGCGGCAAGGGGTATCGCCTGGCGGCGCGCCTGCACTATGTGCATGGCTTGCTGCACTGGCTCAGCAAGCCGTTCATCCTGCTGATCCTGGCGGCGCCCGCGCTGTACTGGTATGCGGGCGTCTCGGCCTTCCACGCGACGCCTCGAGCCTTCGCACTCTACGGCCTGCCGCCGCTGGTCATGTTCTGGGGCTACACCTACTGGATCAGCCAGCGGCGCTGCCTGCCGGTGTTCACCGAGGTGACGCAGATCGTGGCGGCGATGGCCGTGACGCGCACCATCGTCACCTCGCTGGTGCGGCCCTTCGGGCGCCCTTTCAAGGTCACGGCCAAGGGCCAGGATCGCTCGAAGACCGTGGTCCACTGGAACCTCGTCGCAGTCTTCGGCGGTCTCATCGTGGCGATGGAAATGGGTGCGCTCGACGCCATCGGCGGGACGATGAGCACCGGCGATGTCCTCAACGTGATCTGGACCCTGGTGGCCACGGTCTACTGCCTGGCGGCGCTGATCGCCTGCATCGACCGCCCGCGGCCGGACCATGACGAACGCTTTCCCTGCGACGCCCCCACCACCCTGCGCAGCGCCGCCGGCGTCGGCGCCACGCACTTCATCGAGATCGCGGTGGATGGCGCGCTGTTGCGCGACAGCGCCCTGCTGCGCCGGATCCCCGTCGGCCAGCCGCTGGATGTCCATGTCGCGCAGGTCGGCTGGGTGCCCGCCTTGCTGGCGGACCACACGCCAGCCGGCGCCGAGCTGAGCTTCGCCTGCGACGAGACCGTGCACGACCGCCTGGTTCGCCATGTGTTCAGCCTGCCGCCGAGCCATGTCGCCACCCAGGTGCGGCCCGGCCGCGCGGCCATGGCCTTCCTCGGCAGCGCGGGCTGGCGCTGGCCCCGGGTTCCGGCGGCGTGGCTGCGCAGCGTCGCCGCGCCGGCCCCGCTGCTGCTGGCGCTGGTCCTCGGCGTGCTGGTGCTCGGCGGCTGCAGCCTGACGCCCGCGCTCAAGCCGGCCGATGTCGAGCTGCCGACACAATGGCCGACCGGCGCGGCCGTCGGCGACGCGGCACCCATGGCGTGGCAGGCCTTCGTGCGCGACGACGAACTGCGCGGCCTGGTCGCGACCGCACTGGCGCAGAACCGCGACCTGCGCGCCTATGCCGCGAAGGCCCGCGAGGCGCGCGCCGTCTACGCCGGCACGCGCTCCAGCCTGTTCCCCGAGATCGGCATCGCCGGCTATGCCCAACGGGGCGACATGGCGACTTCGCTGAGTTCCACCGGTGTCGTCACGAGCAACCAGGCGATCGGCCGGGTCGGCAACACCTACGCGGTCCAGGCCGGCGTCACGGCCTACGAGCTCGACTTCTTCGGCCATGTCGATGCCGGCGTGAAACAGGCCGGGTCGCAGGCGCAGGCCATCGACCGGGACTACGCCGCGGCGCGCATGAACCTGGTCGGCGAAGTCACGAACGCGTACCTCACGCTGCGCGCCGACCGCGCGCTGCTCGCACTGGCCGAGGCCGACCTGAAGAGCCAGAGCGACAGCACCGACATCATGAAGCGCGCCCGCTCGGTCGGCGGCACCTCCGACCTCGACCTGCTGCGCTCGCAGTCGCTGGTGCAGCGGGCCAAGGTCCAGCGCGAGGAGTTCGGCATGCGGGTCGGCCAGGACCTGCAGTGGCTCACGGTGCTGGTCGGCCAGCCAGTGGCGGCCACGACCGGCACCCAGCGCCCCTGGCCGGACCGTTCGGTGGCCGAGGTGCCGGTCGGGCTGCCGGCCAGCCTGCTGCAGCGTCGCCCCGACCTGCTGGCGGCCTATGCGCGCGTCGAGGCGGCGAACTCGGGCGTGGGGGCCGCCAAGGCGGCGTTCTATCCGACTTTCTCGCTGACCGCCGTGGCCGGCGGGCTCAGCAGCGAGTTCTCGAACCTGCTGGGAAGCGGGAACCGCAGCTGGGCCACGGTGCTCGGGGTCTCGCTGCCGATCCTCGACTGGGGCCGCCGCTCGGCCAACCTCACGGCCAACGAGGAGCGGCTGGCCGCCGCCATGTCGGCCTACGAATACGCGGTGCAGCAGGCGCTGCGCGAGACCGCCAACGCTCTGATCGCCGACAGCCACCTCGGCCCGCAGCTCGAGGCCCAGCAAGGCCGCGTGCAGGCGCTCGAAAAGGTGGCGGCGATCTCGCGCACCCGCTTCCGCAACGGGCTCGAGGACTACTTCGCCGGCGCCGACGCCCAGCGCGAGCTCTACCTCGAGCAGCGCCAGTGGATCGAGCTGCAGCTCAAGCAGGCGGTCAACCTGGTGAACCTGTACAAGGCGCTGGGCGGGGGATGGGACGAGGCGCCGCAGGCGCAAGCCGCGGCGGCGGCGGCGGCGTCGAGCGCCGTGCATTGAGCGCCTGGATCGTCGGCGCCGTCCCGCGTCACTTCCGCTCGCGCGGCTTGCGCTCGTACTTGCGCCAGTACTGGAACTCGTCCTCGTGGACTTCGATGTCCAGCTCGGAGATCCTGGCCTGGAGCCGCTCCTGGACCTCGGACACGGCCCGGTTGTAGATCAGCGGCCCGACTTCCTCGACGAAGAAACCGAGCAGCGCGCCCGCGGCGATGTTGCCGATGGGCTCCTCCATGTTCTCCCGGAAATATCGCTCGATGGAGGCGATGGCCTCCTTGCGGGCTTCCTTGCTGAGCTCGATGGTCATCGTGCGCTGTCTCCAGGTTTCGGGGTGCGGGGTTCGGCGATGATTCTGCCCGCTCCGCGGATCGGCGTAAGCTCCCGTGCCTCCAACCGCCACCACTCGATCGGGGACCCTGGAAGATGGCTGATTCGAAATTCGACACCGACTCGCTGCCCGGCGTCATGTCAACGGCCGCGTCCGACCTGCAAAGCCTGCGGCCCAGCCTGGTCGAGAACGCCCTGACCCAGGCGCTGCCGCTGCCCGACATCATGTTCGGCGGCGCGGTGCTGGTCTTCGTGATCATGTTCCATGCCTTCTGGATCCGTGTGATCACGAGTTCCTTCCTCAAGCACACGAGCGCCATGCACGTTCGGGCGTCGCTCTGGCGGGCCGACCTGCTGTTCACCGTCACGGTGATGATGCTGCTGGCGCTGCACCTGGCCGAGGTGGTGGTCTGGTCGGCGGCGCTGATCTTCGGCGACATCATCGCCGACTGGTCGACCGCGGCCTACTTCGCGGCCAACTGCTACACCGCGCTCGGCGAGCCGTTCTCGCTGCCGCGCGCCTGGCGGATCGTGCCGCCGATCATCGGGATCTCGGGCATCTTCGCCTTCGCCTGGACCGCCAGCGTGCTGGTCAATTTCGTCTCGCGCTACAACGACCTGCGCGCCGACATCCTGGGGCGGCCCAGTGCAAGCCAGCCGGCGCGGGCCGATAACATGGCGCCATGACTTTCCAGCGCCAAGGCGACCCGGACCGCCCTCGCCCCCGCATCTACCTCGCCGGGCCCGACGTCTTCCTGCCGAACCGCGACCGCATCTTCGCCGCCCTGAAGGCGCACTGCGCGCGCCTGGGCCTGGCCGGCGTCGCACCGACCGACGCACCGCTGGCGTTGGCGGCCTCGGCCAGCGACGACGCCCGGGCCCAAGCCATCTACGAAGGCAACGTCGCGCTGATCCGCGCGTCCGACGGCGTGATCGCCAACCTGGCGAGCTTTCGCGGCCAGGAGCCCGACGCCGGCACCGTGTTCGAGGTCGGCTTCGCGGTCGCGCTCGGCCTGCCGGTGGTCGGCTACGCCGTGCCGCAAGGCAGCTATGCGGAGCGCGTGCAGGCCGCGATCGCCTGCCGCCGCGATGCGGCCGGGGTGGTCACGGAAGCCGCCACCGGGACGGTGGTCGAGGGGCTCGGGCAGCCGCTCAACCTGATGCTGTCGCGATCGATCGATCTGGCACCGACCGCCGCACAGGCGCTCGAGCGGCTGGCCGCGAGGCTCGGCGCCGCCGCCTCACTCTGAAGCCTCGACCACCGGCCGCAGCCACTGCAGGGCATGGCCGCGCAGCGCCTCGATCTGCTGGCCGATCAGGGACAGCTCGGTGCGGATGAGCTGCGCCGCGGCGTCGCCGCCCTCGCCGTCGGTCGCCAGCAGGTCGGCCAGTGCCGGGCGCTCGTCCGCCGGTGCCGTGGCGGCCTCGATGGCCTCCACCGACCCGCGCTCGACATCGGCCGCCAACGCCTCCAGCGCCTGGGCCGCGCCTTCAGCCGCACCGCGCGTCGCGACCGCCAGCGCCGGACTGCGCAGGGCGACCCGGTGGGCGCCGAGCGCCGACAGGTAGCTCAGCAGGGTGTGCGACTGGATCAGGAAGCGCAGCGCGACGCCGGCGCGCGGCCGCACCAGCGCCGGCTCGCGGAACATCTCGGACACCGCCACGGCCAGCGCCGCATCGGCGTTGTGGGCATTGCGCCGCGCCAGCCGGTAGGGCAGGTCGTCGCGCGCGCCGGCGCGGTACTGCTCGGCGATCTCGCGCAGATAGAGCGCCTGGTTGCGCATCGCCGCGGCCGCCAGTTCATTGAAGCGCCGGCCCTGCCAGTGCGGCAGCACCAGCACCATCGCCAATCCGGCGATCAGGCTGCCGATGGCGGTGTCGACCAGCCGCGGCACGATCAGCACGCCGCCGTCGCCGACCTGGTTGAAGCACATCAGCACCAGCACCGTCATGCAGGCGGTCGCCAGCAGGTAGCGTGCGCTGCGGGTGGCGAAGAAGAGCACGCCGGCCGCCACCGCCAGCAGCGCCTGCACCAGATGCTGCGGGAACAGGTCGAGCAGCGCCCAGCCGACCACCACGCCGACCGCCGTCCCCGCCATCCGCTGGCCCATGCGCGACACGGTGTCGCCCCAGGTCTGCTGGCAGACGAACAGCGTCGTCAGCAGGATCCAGTAGCCCTGGGCGGGATGGATGAGCCACATCACGCCGTAGCCCGCCGCGAGCGCGATCGCCAGACGCAGCGCATGCCGGAACAGGGGCGAGCGCGGCGACAGCTGGCGCCGCACGCGCTCGGCCGCGTCGCGCCAGGAGCGCGGCGAGCGGTCGAGCAGGCCCATGTCGGTGCGGCCGGCGCGCGCGGTCGGCTCGCTGGCGCCGGCCAGCTGGCCATCGAGACGCTCCAGGTTGTGCGCCAGCGCCTCGATCGACGCCAGCAGGGCCTGCCGCGCCGGCTCGCGCGCGTGCGAACGTTCATGCGCGATGGCGCTGCGCAGTTCGGCCAGTGCCTGCACCGTGGCGGTGTCGGCCACGAAGGGCTCGCGCCGCTCGATCGACTGCGCCAGCCGACGGCAGGCCTCGCCCTCCAGGTGCAGCACGCGCTGGCAGCGGTAGAGCAGGTCGCTGTGGAAGAAGGCGTCCGCCAGCGCGTTGTAGTCGTCGTGGGACGAGCTCGCGCGTTCGTGCACGTCCTGGGCGATCAGGTAGAGGCCGCGGTAGCGCGCGATCCGGCCGGTCGGCGCCCGCGCGCCGATGCGGCGGAAGATGCTCTCCTTGGCAGCGTTGAGCTCGGCCACCACATCGGCATTGAGCTGCGCCAGCGACAGCCGCTTGCGCTCGATATCGATGCCGCGCAACGGCTCGAACAGCGAGGCCTTGAAGCGCACGTAGTGGCCGAGCACCGAATACAGCCGGGCGAGCCGCGCCTGCACCGGCTGGGCCGGCAAGGCCAGGCACCAGGCGACCGAGAAGACGCCGTACCAGGCAGCGCCCGCGAGCAGCAGCAAGAGCTCGTGCAGGCGCTCGTCCGGGCCCGCGAGCGGGTGGTTTCCGATGCCGAGGGTGGTGTACATCGCCAGGATCAGCGTGGCGTAGGCGATCGCCTTGTAGCGCGCCTCGACCGCCCCGAGCATCGTGAGCCAGAAGGCGGCGAGCGCGAGGCTGGTGATGAACAGCGCCGGGCGGTCGATCAGGGCCGACACCGCGAAAGCCGCCGCCGCGAAGCAGAGCAGCGTGACGAGCTGGGCCCGGTAGCGTCCCCGCGCGCTGTCGTCGGTTTCGGCCAGCGCGCTGGCGATGGCGCCCAGGAACAGCGGCGTCACGGCGTCCATCCGGTTGCTGGCGCCGCACGCCGCCATCAGGCTTCCGAGGGTGAGCAGCACCCGCAGCGCCTGTGCCTGCCCGGCGCCCCATCGGCGCAGCCGTTGCGGAAATGTCTCGATCACGAATGCGAGCATGCCACCGCTGTGCACGATGCGTGCCATGACCCTCCGGTTGCCGCAGCGAAGTCCAGCGGCCGCCGACGACGGCTCAGGCGACGCTGCTCGCGTAGTGCCGGGCCTTGTCCTCGTACATGGCCCGGTCGGCCCGCTGCAAGGCGGCTTCCAGCTGGTCGCCGGACCCGCAGGTCGCCACGCCGATCGCCAGGTGCACCACGTGGCCGCTCTGGCCGGCGTGGAACTGGTTGTTCAGGTCGAGCAGCGAGACGATGCGATCCCGCATGCCGGCAGCGCCGCGCTCGTCGGTGGCCGGCAGCAGCACGGCGAACTCGTCGCCGCCGATGCGCGCCGGCCAGCCGGGCGCATCGACCGCCTGGGTCAGCACCTCGCCGACCCGCCTGAGCAGGGCGTCGCCCGCGGCATGGCCGTCCTCGTCGTTGACGCGCTTGAGGCCGTTGAGGTCGATCGCGACGACGGACACCGGCCAAGGACCCTTGCGCGCCAGCCGGTGCAGCTCCTCGGTGTAGAAGGCGCGGTTGCACAGCTGCGTCAGCACGTCGTGGCGGCCGAGGTATTCGAGGTAGGCCTCGGCTTTCTTGCGCGCCGTGATGTCGACCAGCGACACCAGCACCAGGTCCCAGGTCTGGAGGTGGTGCTGCAGCACGGTGAACTGCATGTGGATGTTGATCGGGTCGCCCGCGAGCGAGTAGTTCACGACTTCGCGCTGCTGGGAGGTCTTGTTGTTCCACAGGTCCTGCAGCTGGTCGGCGAACGAATCCTGCATCTCGTCGCGAAACACCCTGGGGATGTTGCGCAGCAGGTCGGCGGTGTCGGCGGCGCCGAACATCCGCAGCGTCTCGCGATTGACGTCGATCACGCGAATCTCCTGCATGCAGCGCGTGACGAATTCCGGGTGCACCTTGATGAAGGTCGTGAAGTCGGTGATGCCGCGCTGCCGGATCTCGTCGAGCAGCTTCTTGACGGCGCTGAAATCCTCGACCCAGAGCGAGACCGGCGAATGGTTGAAGAGACCGCGGGCATAGCGCTCGGCCTCGGTGCGCTCTCGATAGGCCGCGACGCGGGCCGTGATGTCGTCGAGCGACACCAGCACGCGGTCCCAGCGGTCTTCATGGCCCGGCAGGATGCGCAGGCGCACCTGCACGTCCAGGCGGCGGCCGTCGAGCGTGTAGTTGACCGTCTGGTTCTCCACGCTCAGCGCGCCCTGCCAGAGCTGTTCGAGTTCGTGCATCACGCAGTCCGCCATGTCGTCGCGGAAGACCTGGTCGAGGGCGGCCAGCAGGTGGTCCTGGCTGCGCGCACCGAACAGCGTCAGCGTGTGCTGGTTGACCCGCAGGACCTTGTAGCAGGCCATGCAGTCGCGGATGCGCGCGGGGTCGGCCGCCAGGTGCGCGGCCAGGTCGGTGACGCCGGCCAGCCGCCATTGGTCGAACAGGTCCTTGAGGCCGCTGTAGTCTTCGAGCCAGAGAGAGACGGGCGACAGATCGAACATCGACTCGAGGTCGGTAGACGCGGACATGGCTGCTGGCTTCCTGGGGACGGTGGCGGGGTCGGGACCGCCGATTGTCCACCCAAGCCGGCGCCACCCCTCGGCCGCGCCGGGTCGCGCCGGCAGGGCCAGCGGCAGTACTGCACGGAAGGCGCGACAAACAACGGATTGCCGGTGCAGAGCGGCCGGGCCCCGAGACCCAAACCAGCAGGGATAGCCCCCTTGTTTAGTTATTTAATATAACCATGATGATGCCAGGACAAAGCCCAAGGACACCTCGATGAATTCGACTTCCCGCCGCGGCATGCTGCTTGCCGGCCTGGCCTGCGCGACCGCCGCGGGCCCTGCCCTCGCGGCCGATGCCCCTGCCACGCCGACCACCCAGGCCATCCCCATGGTGCTGCCGCGCACCGAGTTCGTCTACGAGGCGATCGTCGATCTCTCGCCGGCGCTGACCTTGGGCGCCTCGCCCTTCGGCGAGCGCTTCATGGTGCCGATCGTCGGCGGCAGCTTCGAAGGGCCGGGCCTGCGCGGAACGGTCATGGCCGGCGGCGCCGACCGGCAGCTGCTGCGCCGCGACGGTGCCAAGAACCTGGATGCGGTCTATGAACTGAAGACCGAGGACGGCGTCGTCATCTCGGTGCGCAACCGGGTGCTCTCGCGGCGGCCGAAGGATGCGCCGCCCTACGTGTTCTCGACCCTGGAGATCGTCGCGCCCGACGGCCGCTACGGCTGGCTCAACGACTTCGTGTACGTCGGCACGCTGAACAGCCTTCGCCCGCAGCGCGAGGCGGTCGTGATACGGGTCTACAAGGTGGTCTGAGGCGGGCGTTGGCCGGTTCGGCCAGAGGGCCGCACCCACCTGTGCCGCATCAGGTGACTGCGGCAGCGGCAACCCCTTGCCGAATGCCCATGGCCTCGAGTGTGTCTGCCACCGCAGCGACCGCTCCAGGTATCCCTGCTTCACCGAAGTGGCCCATGCAGCCGACCCGAAATGTCTCGACCTGCGTGAGCTTGCCGGGGTAGAGGATGTAGCCGCGCTTCTTGACTTCCTGGTAGAAGGTCTTGAAGTTGTATTTCGGATCGTCGGGCGCATGAAAAGTGACGATGATCGGCGCCTGGATGGCGGGATCGAGATAGCTGCGGAATCCCAGCGCGGCCATGCCATCGATCAAGGCCTTGCAGTTGCGCGCGTAGCGCCCGCCGCGCGCGTCGAGTCCGCCTTCCTCGACGTATTGCGTGATGGCTTCATCCAGTGCGGCGACCACGTGGGTGGGGGGCGTGAACCGCCATTGCGTCGTCTTGCCCATGTAGATCCACTGGTCGTAGAGATCCATGGCGAGCGAGTGGCTGTTGCCCTCGCACTTTTCCAGAGTGCTGCGCCTGACGATGACGAAGCCCATGCCGGGCACGCCTTCGAGGCACTTGCCCGAGGCGGCGACAACCGCGTCGAAGGGCGTGATTCGGGCGTCGATATCGATCGCGCCAAATGAACTCATCGCATCGACGATCAAACCGCGGCCGTGCTTTTCGACGACCAGCGCGACGTCGTGGAGTGGGTTGAGCACACCGGTTCCGGTCTCGCAATGGACCAGCGCCACATGCGTGATCGAAGGGTCTGCTGCGAGGGCACGGTCGACGTCCGCGGCCAGGACCTGCTGGTCTTCCCGGTAGTCGATCGTGGTCACGCGACGGCCGAGCACCTTGCAGATCTTGGCGATGCGCTGGCAATAGGCGCCGTTGTTGGGCACCAGCACGTGGCCGTCGCGCGGGACGATCGTCCCGATCGCGGCCTCCACCGAGAAGGTGCCGCTGCCCTGGAGCGGCACGCACTCGTGCGAGGCCTCGCCATGCACGATGCGCAGCACCTGCTGGCGGATCCTCGCGGTGATCTGGTTGAAGTCCGAATCCCACGAGCCCCAGTCGCGCAGCATGGCCGCGCGGGTCTTGTCCGATGTGGTCAGCGGACCGGGAGTGAGAAGGATCGGCGAACGAACTTGGCTCATGGTGTCTCCTGTGGGAAGGGCGATGGTGTGAGGAAATGCAGTAGTGGTCAGCCACGGCGAAGGTTGCGCCAGGCCTGCGTTCGAACGAGCAGCACGCGCGTCAGCAGCGAATAGGCGATGCACACGACGATCGATGTCACGACGATCAGGCTGGCGAGTGCGGCCGCCGGACCGATGTCGCCGGCGTCGTCGAGATGCATGATCGCAACCGACGCCAGGATCGTTTCGGGCGAATACAGAAAGATCGCGCATGAGAGGCTGGCCATCGAGACGACGAAGAAGTAGCGACCGATGTCCAGGATGGCCGGCAGGCAGACCGGCACCGTGACGCGCATGAAGGTCTTGTAGAACGGCACCTTCAGCGAGGCCGAGACGGCTTCGAACTCGTTGTCGATCTGCTTGAGCGCAGTCACGGCGGTGAGGTGGCTCGATGTGTAGTAGTGGACGATCATCGACAGGATCAGGATCGCCATCGTCTGGTAGAGCCCGTTCAGCGGATTGGCCGGGTGGTTGAAGAACATCACGTACCCCAAGCCCAGCACCAGGCCCGGCACGGCCATCGACAGCACCGCCATGAGGTGCATGGCGCGTTTCATCGCGACGAGGCCGCGCGACTTCTCGATCAGGTAGGCGCCGACGAACACGATCAGCGATCCGCCGATGGCCGTCGAGATCGCCACGATCAGGCTGTTGCCGTAGGCCGCGGCCATGTCGCTTTCGATCAGGGCGAAGTGATAGTGCTTGAGCGTCAACGACAGGTCATACGGCCAGAGCGTGATGAACGACGTGTAGAAGGCCATGCCGATGGTGCCGAGCAGCAGCGTGCCCACGAGGACGCAGGTCGCAGCCAGGAGCGAATCGGCCAGGCGCCGCGGCTTCGGAATGTGCGGAACCGAGCGCGCGGTCAGCTGCGCCTTCAGCTTGCGGCGCACCGTGTAGTCGATGACGAACGACAGGATGGACGGAACCAGCAGCAGCATGCCGACCACCGCGCCCATCGAGAAGTTGTGCTGCCCCACCACCTGCTTGAAGACGTCCACCGACAACACGTTGAAGTTCCCGCCGATGACCTTCGGCGCGCCGAAGTCGCTGACCACGTAGGTGAACACGACCGTCACGGCGCTGATCAGGCCGTACTTGCAGGAGGGCAAGGTGATCGTCGTGAACTGGCGCCACGGGGGCGTGCGCAAGGCAGTGGCCGCTTCGTAGAGGCGGCCATCGGCAAGCGACAACGCGGTGACCAGAATCATGAGCGCGTGTGGAAAGGTGTTGTAGACCTCGGCCAGGATGATGCCCGGCGCACCGTAGATCGAAGCGCCCATCAGGAGCGCCTTGAACGCCCCCTGGTTGCCGAACCACTGCACGAACGAAATGGCCGACAGGAGCGAGGGCGCAAGCAGCGGGATCAGCGCGACCAGCTTGAACGTGCCCTTGAACCATGCCGGCAGGCTGGTACGCGTCAGCGCATACGCGCAGACGAAGGCCGTCGGCACCGAGATCATCACGACGACCGAGGCCACCCAGATCGAATTCCATGCGGCACGCAGCAGGCTGGGGGTCTGGAAGTAGGTGACGAAGTGCGCCAATCCCACGAAAGCGCCGTCCCTGTCCTGCACCGCGTTCACGAGGATCGTGAAGAGCGGCGCGATGAGGAACGTGAACAGCATCGCCATGATGGCGAGCAGCACCCCTCGCGCGATCAGGTCGTCGCGGCTCCAGCGCATTCCAGGGCGGGCGGCAGCCATCGGGGCGGACGGGTAGGGACGTGCCAGGGCGTTCATGGCCTGGCAGTCCTGCTGCAGAAGGCGCGGATCCGGTTGGCGCGCAGCGCGATCTCGATGCGATTGCCCTCGCGAATATCGAGATCATGCAACTGGTTGAGCGAGAAGTGCAGGCCCAGGCTCTGGCCATGCAGCGCATCGGCAGTGACTTCGGCAATGCACAGCCCGCCGAGGAACTCGACCTTGCTCACCAGTGCGCTCATCCGGTTGGGCGTGTCGGGGGCGAGGTTCTCGACCAGGCGGTCTTCCGGCCGCAGGTAGAGATTCACCTCGTCGCCCGGCTCGAAGCCGATGTCGCAGGCATCGCACTGCAGTTCCATGTCGCCGACGCGAAAGAGGTTTCCGCCGAGCGCGTAGCCGTGCAGGACGTTGACCTTGCCCACGAAATCGGCCACGAAGGGAGTCGCCGGCCTTTCGTAGATGTCCATCGGCGTTCCCACCTGCTCGATCACGCCGTGGTTCATGACGACGATGCGATCGGCCATCGACAGGGCCTCTTCCTGGTCGTGCGTCACCATGATGGTCGTGATGCCCACCTGGCGCTGCAGGCGGCGGATCTCGCCGCGCAGACGGATGCGTTCCAGCGCATCGAGCGCCGACAGCGGTTCGTCCAGCAGGAGGAGCCCGGGACGGGTGGCCAGCGCGCGCGCCAGCGCGACCCGCTGCTGTTGCCCGCCGGACAGCTGGCTCGGGTACTTGCTTCCCGAGGTCGGCAGGCCGACCAGCTTCAGCAGTTCCTCGACCCGTGCCTTGGCTTCCGCCTTCTTCACCTTGCCATTGACCAGGCCGTAGGCGATGTTGTCGGCGATCGTGAGGTTCGGAAAGAGCGCGTACGACTGGAACACGATGCCGTAGTCGCGCTGATCGGGGGGCAGCCAGGACACATCCTTGCCGTTCTGCAGGATCTGACCGGCGGTTTGCGTCTCGAGCCCCGCGATGATCCGCAGCAGCGTGGTCTTGCCGCACCCCGAGGGACCCAGGAAGCAGAGCATCTCCCCTGGATTGACGCGCAGGTGCACGTCGCGCAGGGCACTGAAGGATTCGAAATCCTTGCGGATGCCGATGACCTCGAGTGCGCCCGCGGTGGTCGGCTCGCTGCCGAGAAACCTGGTGTCAGTCATGTCCATCTTCTTGCTCTCGTCGCGGGTTGAAGAACGGGTCGGGCAGCGATCAGTTGGACTTGGCTTCCGACTTGCCGTCGTAGCGCTTGCTCCACTCCTTCAGGATGCGGTCCCGGTTCTTGGCCGACCAGTTCAGGTCGTTCTTCGACAGCAGCTTCTCGTAGTTCTCGGGGATGCCTTCGAGCTTCTTCGCGACGCCCGGATAGGCCACCACGGCCCACCAGTTGGACGTGACCTGGTTGGCTTCCTTGCTGGCCATCCAGTCGGCCAGGCGTTTGGCCTGCTCCATCTTCTTCGTGCCCTTCATGATGCTCGTGGCCTCGATGTCCCAGCCCAGCCCCTCCTTGGGAAAGACCAGTTCGACCGGAGCGCCGGACTTCTTGACCTGGTGGGCGCGAAATTCGAACGAGATGCCGATCGGGAACTCGCCGGCGCCTGCCTGCTTGCAGGGCTTGGAGCCGGAGTGCACGTACTGCGCGATGTTTTCGTGCAGCGCGTCCATGTACTTCCAGCCGTCGTTCTCGCCCCACATCTGGAGCCATGCGGCCACGTCGAGGTAGCCGGTGCCGCTGGATGCGGGATGCGGCATCACGATCGCGCCCTTGTAGACCGGCTTGGCGAGGTCCTTCCAGGACTCCGGCTTCGGCAGGCCGCGCTTTTGCGCTTCGACGGTGTTGAAGCAGATCGTCGCGGCCCACACGTCCATACCCACCCAGGCTGGCGGCCGCGCACTGTCCGAGTATGCGGGCGTCAGTTCCTTGAAGCCCTTGGGCTCATAGGCGGCGAGCATGCCTTCCTGGTCGAGCAGCGCGAGGCTGCTGGCCGCAAGACCAGCGACCACATCCGCCTGGGGGTTTGCCTTCTCTGCCAGCAGCTTGGCCGTGACGATGCCGGTCGAATCGCGCACCCATCGGATCTCGATGTCCGGGTTCGCTTTTTCGAAGCCGTCCTTGTAGAGCTTCATCGCGTCGGTTTCGAGCGCGGTGTACACGAGCAAGGTGGTTTTCTGTTGCGCGGAAGCGCCGCTGAGGGCGAAGGCCAGGGCCGTCGCGCACAGTGCCGTAGAGAGTCGGCGGATGCCTTTGCTTGAGTTCATCGGTTCGTCCTGTGTGGGTAGGAATTGGATTGCTGACTCGTGCCCAAGCGCGTCTTGACGGCCGCTTCGGTGCGTTCAATGTAAAACGTCAACTGGCCACTGTCAATATTAAATTGTTGACAGTTGGCGATTTGGTCCGCAGAATCGGTTTTCATGAACTCAAGCAAACCAGCCGCTGCCCTGGCCTTCTTCCAGTCCAATTCGCTGCCGATGCTGGTCCAGGAAGAAATCGAACGGCTCATCATGACCGGCGAGCTGGCCGTGGGCACCCGCGTGAACGAGAGCGAGCTCGCACAGCGCTTCAACACCAGCCGCGGCCCCATCCGCGAGGCCCTGAGGGCGCTCGAGGAAGCCGGGCTGGTGCGCAACGAGAAGAATCGCGGCGTCTTCGTGCGGGAGATCTCCTTCGAGGAAGCCGACGAGATCTACGAGTTGCGCGAAGCGCTCGAGGAAATCATCGGACGCCGTGTGACGCGTGCCATTGCGCCCGACGGCATCGAGCGCCTCAAGGGCATGCTCAAGGCCATGGGGTCCGCGGCAAAGGCCAAGGACGTCGAGCAATACGCGCAATTGAATCTGCAGTTCCACGAGGTGCTGCTGGAAACGGCTGGCAGCCAGAAGCTGATCGAAACCTACCGGCGCCTGATCAAGGAACTGCTTCTGTTCCGCATGCGCGCGCTCGACAACGGCGGCGGCCTGCGCGTGTCCGTCGACGAGCATCGCGAGATCGTCGACGCCATTGCCTCCGGCGACGCCGAGCGCGCAGGCCGCGTCATGCGGCAACATGTTGCCGACAGCCGCAACCGAATGCACGCGGCCATGGGCCGGCCTGACGCCGACTCGCCGAAGTCCAACTCTTCCAATCAACAAGGAGCATGAAATGAATCCCCAGTCAATCGAAGTCAACGCCAGAAGCTACCGTTGGATGAAGCGGCCGGTGGTCGTGGTCTGCGTGGACGGTTGCGAGCCGGCCTACCTCGATGCCGCGGTGGAAGCGGGCGTTGCTCCCTACCTCGAGAAGATGATGCGCACCGGCGCCAACCTGCTGGCCGACTGCGTGGTTCCGTCCTTCACCAATCCCAACAACCTGTCGATCGTCACCGGGGCGCCGCCAGCTGTCCACGGCATCTGCGGCAACTACTTCTTCGACCGTGAACTCGGCAAGGAAGTGATGATGAACGACCCCAAGTACCTGCGCGCGGGCACCGTGCTGGCGGCCTTCGCGGACGGAGGTGCCAAGGTGGCCGTGGTCACGGCCAAGGACAAGCTGCGCAAGCTGCTGGGCAACCACATGAAGGGCATCTGCTTCTCTTCCGAGAAAGCCGACGAGGCCACGCAGGAAGAGAACGGCATCGACAACGTGCTGGACCTGGTGCGCCTGCCCGTGCCCTCGGTCTACAGCGCGGAACTCTCCGAGTTCGTGTTCGCTTCCGGCGTCAAGCTGATGGAGACGCGCCGCCCCGACCTGATGTATCTCTCGACGACGGACTACGTGCAGCACAAGGCGGCGCCAGGCAGTCCGGCCGCGAATGCGTTCTACGCGATGATGGATCGCTACCTGGCCGAACTCGACGCGCTCGGCGCCACCATCGTTCTGACCGCCGACCATGGCATGAACGACAAGCACGATACCGATGGCAAGCCCAACGTCATCTACCTGCAGGATGTGCTGGACGGCTGGTACGGTGCCGAGGCCGCGCGCGTCATTCTTCCGATCACCGACCCCTACGTCGTGCACCATGGTGCCCTGGGCTCGTTCGCCACCGTCTACGCACCGGACGAGGAAATCGCCGCGCAGTGGATCGAACGCATCAAGGAACTGCCCGGAATGGAATCGGTGCTGACGCGCTCCGAGGCCGCAAGGCGCTTCGAGTTGCCGCCCGACCGTATCGGTGACATCGTCGTCGTCAGCGAGCGCAACACGGTGATCGGCACATCGGCCAGCCGCCACGATCTCTCTGCACTCGAAGTGCCGCTGCGCTCGCATGGCGGGGTGTCGGAGCAGCGTGTGCCATTGATCTGCAACCGCCCTCTCGATGGTGTGGAAAGCAGCCGCCGGTTGCGCAACTTCGACGCGCTCGACATCGCCCTCAATCACGCCCAATAGCACCCATTCAGCACCGGGAAGAGGACAACCCAAAATGAGCCAGCCCATGCCCAAGCCAGCCGAGATCCACTGCGAAGCACTGCGCATTGCGGGCGAGCGCGTCTATCGCGACGACGTGATCGAGGTCACCTACCCCTACACCGGCGAGGTGATCGCCACCGTGCCGAAGGCCACGCTCGAAGACGTGCGCCGCGCCTACCGGCTCGCCCGCGACTACAAGCCGACGCTCACGCGCTACGAGCGATACAAGATCCTGATGCGCGCCGGCGAGATCATCAACTCCAGGCTGGACGAGATCTCCCGCACGATCACGCTGGAGTCGGGACTGTGCCGCAAGGACTCCCTGTACGAAGTGGGGCGCGCTTCCGACGTGCTTCTGTTCGCCGCCAACCAGGCGCTGGTGGACGACGGCCAGGTGTTCTCCTGCGACTTGACGCATCACGGCAAGAGCCGCAAGGTCTACACGATGCGCGAGCCCTTGCTGGGCGTCATCACCGCCATCACGCCGTTCAACCATCCGCTGAACCAGGTGATCCACAAGGTGGCGCCTTCGATCGCAACCAACAACCGGATGGTGCTCAAGCCCAGCGAGAAGACGCCGTTGACCGCATTCATCCTTGCGGACATCCTGTACGAGGCGGGGCTTCCGCCGCAAATGCTGTCCGTGATCACCGGCGACCCGCGCGAGATCGCCGACGAGATGCTCACGCATCCCGACGTGGACCTCGTCACCTTCACGGGCGGCGTGGCGATCGGCAAGTACATCGCCGGCAAGGCCACCTACAAGCGTCAGATACTGGAACTCGGAGGCAACGACCCCATCATCGTGATGGAAGACGCCGACGTCGAGGAAGCGGCAACGCTGGCGGCCAGCGGCTCCTACAAGAACTCCGGCCAGCGTTGCACCGCCATCAAGCGGATGCTGGTGCATGAAGCCGTGGCGGACCAGTTCGTCGAATTGCTGGTGCAGAAGACGCGCGCACTGAAGTATGGCGACCCGATGGACAAGAGCGTCGACATGGGCACGGTGATCGACGAAGCTGCAGCGATCCATTTCGAGAAGGTCGTCAACGAAGCCATCGCGGCCGGCGCGGAACTGAAGTGCGGCAATGTCCGCCGTGGCGCGCTGTACTCGCCGACCGTGCTGGACCGGGTCGATCCCGGAATGACGGTCGCCAGGCACGAGACCTTCGGACCGGTGTCGCCCGTCATTCGCTTCAAGGACATCGAGGAAGCCATCCGCATCTCCAACGGCACGGCCTACGGGTTGTCCTCGGCGGTGTGCACCAACCGCCTCGACTACATCACGCGGTTCATCCGCGAGCTCAATGTCGGCAGCGTGAACGTGCGCGAAGTGCCTGGCTACCGTCTGGAGCTCACGCCATTCGGCGGGATCAAGGACTCGGGGCTCGGCTACAAGGAAGGCGTGCTGGAGGCGATGAAGAGCTTCACCAACAGCAAGACCTACTCGTTGCCCTGGTAGCCATGAGCCTCACGATCGAAGACATCGTCCGCGTGTTCGAGGCCAAGGGCCATGAGCAGTACGACGGCGAACCGGTGACCCAGCTTGGCCATGCGCTGCAATCCGCGCACCTGGCCGAACAGGATGGCGCTGGAAGCGCGCTCATCACGGCCGCATTGCTGCATGACCTTGGACATCTGCTGCACGACTTCGGCAAGACACCGACGCAGCAGGGTCTCGATGACCTGCACCAGTATCGATGCCTGCCGTTCCTGCGTGCGCTCTTCGGGCCGGAGACCCTGGAACCCATACGCCTGCACGTCGATGCCAAGCGCTTTCTCTGCGCGCGCGAGCCTGGCTATCTCGAGACCTTGTCGGCCGACTCGCGGCGCAGCCTCGTGCTGCAGGGCGGCGTCTTCGACGAGGTGCAGGCGCAGGGGTTCGCCGTCCTGCCGTTTTCCGAAGATGCCGTGCGCGTGCGGCGCTGGGACGATGCCGCCAAGTCCGCGGAGGCCGTCGTGCCGTCGCTCTCGCATTTCGTGCGCCACATGCAGATCTGCGTCGCAGATCGTCGCACCGCGCAGACGGCATAGGAGAAGACATGCGACCCTTCTGGATCGAGCAAGCGTTGTTCAACGACGGCGAGCTGTCGCCCGCTCTGCAGGGCAGCCAGCGAGCCGACGTCTGCATCGTCGGCGGTGGCTTCACCGGCCTGTGGACGGCGATCCAGGCCAAGCTGCAAGATCCGTCGTTGGACATTGTCATTCTTGAAAGCGATCTCTGCGGGGCCGGCGCGAGCGGGCGCAACGGCGGATGCCTGCTCACCTGGTCGGCAAAGTTCTTCACGCTGCGACGGCTCTTCGGCGAGGCCGAGGCCATCAGGCTGGTCAAGGCATCCGAAGCGGCCGTATCGCATATCGCGGAGTTCTGCCGTGAACACGACATCGATGCCGAATTGCGCATGGACGGCACGCTCTACACCGCCACGTCGCAGGCCCAGATCGGCGTCCTGGACCCGGTCATGCGAGCACTCGAAGACTGCGGCATCCGCAGCTATTTTCCGTTGCCGCCCGACGAGGTGGCGCGACGCTCCGGCTCGGCTCGCAACCTGGCGGGCGTCTATTCGCCCATGGCCGCCACGGTGCATCCCGGCAAGCTGGTGCGTGGGCTTCGTCGCGTGGCGCTCGCAATGGGCGTGCGCATCCACGAGCGCAGCCCGATGCGCGAGTTCAGCACAGGCAATCCGGCGGTCGTCCGCACGCCTTGCGGGACCGTCGAGGCAAGAAAAGTCGTGTTGGCCATCAATGCCTGGATGGCCAGTACCTTCGCGCAGTTCGAGCGAACCATCGCGATCGTGTCGAGTGACATGGTCATCACCGAAAAGTGCCCTGAATTGCTGCGCGAGATCGGCTTGATCGACGGCGTGTCCGTACTGGATTCGCGCACCTTCGTCTATTACTACCGGAGCACCGTGGACGGTCGAATCATGCTGGGCAAGGGCGGCAACACGTTCGCGCGAGGCGGGCGCATCGCGCCGGTCTTCGACCAGCGCTCTCCCTACGAGGCGCAACTCACGCAAGCGCTGCATTCGTTCTTCCCGGCGCTGCGCGACACGCCGATCACGGCAAGCTGGAATGGCCCCTCCGACCGATCGGTGACCGGCTTTCCCTTCTTCGGCCGGCTCGATGGTGCGCCACACATCAGCTATGGCTTCGGCTACTCGGGCAATGGCGTAGGACCGAGCTACATGGGCGGCCAGATCCTGTCGTCGATGCTGCTGGATCTCGACAATGCGTGGACGCGCAGCCCTCTCACACAGGGCCCGTTGGGGCGCTTTCCGCCGGAGCCGGTGCGATATGCCGGATCGATCGTGGTTCGCAACGCGATCCGCCGCAAGGAACGCGCGGAAGACGAGAATCGCCGACCCTGGTTCGTCGACACCATGCTGAGCAAGTTCGCCAATGCGGCGGGCAAGGCCGACAAGGCCTGACTGTCCGTGGCCGGAGCCGACAACTCAGTCGCGGTCGATGAAGACTGCGACGCAGAGTGCGGCGCCCACGACGTACAGCAACCAGGTCTGCGGAATCGCGTAGGGATACAGCATCAAGGCGACGCCGAGCCATTTGCTTCGCGGACGACCGGCGCGCTTTCCGTAGCGATAGACCGCGATGCCAATGAGGCCGAACAGAACGGCACCGATGATGTAGGCCGGCGTCGGGAGCGCAATCCCGAGCGACTCCAGTGTCTGCAAGCTGTCCATGGGGGTCTGGCCGAGGGTTGGAGGGGCTCCTCTGAGCGTCCGCAGCTTAACCGTGGTCACGAAAAGGCGTTGCGACGAAAATGCGTGAAGAGCAATGAGCTTGAAAGGAGTTCTGTCGTGTTCACAACTGAAATTCGATTGCCCGAACTCGCCTTGTTGGCTGGCACCCGCGGGGCCTTGGGGGCGGGAGTCGGCCTGTTGCTTTCCGACAAGCTCAGTGAAGAGCAACGCAAGAACATCGGTTGGACGCTGGTGGCCGTTGGCGTGCTGACCACCATCCCGCTCGCGGCTATGCTGTTCGGTCGCCGCCGAAGGAGCGACGCCTGACTTGGAGTCGGGCTTCACCTCGAGGAGTTTGCATGTTGAGCAACGAAGAGCAAATCCGTGCGCTTGTCGAGACCTGGCAGGCTGCAACCAAGGCCGGCGATGTCGATACCGTGCTCAGTCTGATGACCGACGACGTCGTTTTTCTGGTGTATGGGCGCCCGCCCATGCGCAAGGCGGAGTTTGCGGCGCAATCTCACGTGCCAGCTGGCCGTCCACCTCCAATTGTCGACGGCAAGTCCGAGATTCAGGAGATCCAAGTCTCAGGCGACATGGCCTACATGTGGAGCGCACTCCAGGTCTCGGTCACTCCGCCCGGTGCGGGCCTGCCGATGGAGCGTGCAGGGTACACGCTCACGGTCTTTCGGCACGTTGACGGCAAATGGCTGTTGGCGCGTGATGCAAACCTCTTGTCTCCGGTACAGCGCCCAAGTTCGTGACTACCAGCGCGTCGACACGATGGCTGGACGAGTCACCCCCCTCCTCGCCCCAGAGCGAACTAGCTGGCTTGGTTTGAAGCCTCGGCAACCGGCACCACCCAAGCAGCCATGCCACCCGAATCTCGGCGGCCAAATCGATACTTGACTCGGCCATCGCTCAGGACTACTTTCCGCCCTCTCTGGACCTCAAAGGAGATACCGTGATGGCTTTTTCTCGAATCGCATCGGGAGTCTTGCTCTCGGGTTGTGTCGCGCTCGGTGCCAGCTATTCGTTTGCCCAGACGTCGCCGTCAGAGCGTGAGGCTGCGGCCGCCGCCCAGGCAAAGCGCCAAGGCAAGCTGCCGACCAAGGGCGATGAACAGTATCTTCAGAACGCGCTCAAGCGCTGCGAACGCCAGCCGGAGGGGACTGCGCGAGACGCTTGTGTCAAGCGCGTGACTGACGCCGGCGACACCACGACACGGGGTAGTGTCGAAGGGGGCGGGAAGATTCGCACCAACACCATGCAGGTGCCTGCGACCGAAGCGCCCAAGAAATGAGGGCGCCACCCTGGCGCGAGACGCGCTGCCGTGCGGCGACCAGTCGTTGCCGCTCGGTTGAAGGTCCGATTGCTGGCTGATTCCGTCTAGCCGCTACGGGCGGCGTGTTCACCATCGATGCTCAACGCAGGCAAGCGCGAAATCGCTGACTGACTGCGGATTCTGCAGTCAAGCCCACCTCACCGAGGCGTTTCTTTCGACTGTGACTCGGCCGCTTGTAGCGTTTGCTCAAGCAGAACCGATATTGTCATCGGCCCGACGCCGCCGGGCACAGGTGTGACGGCTGAACACCGGCTCATTAGATTGCGAGGCTCGATATCACCGATGCCGCCAGCGTGGTAGCCCGCATCGACAACGACCGAATCATCGGCAATCCAATCGGCAGCGATAAAGTGCGGTTTGCCCAATGCACCGACAACAATCTGCGCGCGCCGCACTTCTCGCTCCAGATTTCGCGTGCGGGAATGACAGAGAGTGACGGTGGCTCCAGCATTGGAAAGCATCAACGCCATCGGCTTTCCAAGGATGGCGCTCCGGCCGACCACGCCTGCTCGCTGGCCGGCAATCTCAATGCCGTAGTCAGTCAGCAGCCTCATGATTCCAGAGGGGGTAGCCGAACCAAACGCTTCTTGTCCCAATGCCATGCGCCCGAATCCATGAGAGGTGACGCCATCGACATCCTTGTCGATTCGAATGCAATCGAAGCAAGCGCGTTCGTCTATGTGCAACGGTACCGGGTGCTGCAACAGAATGCCATGGACGTCAGGGTCCTTGTTGAGCGCATCGATGACGTCACACACCTCTCTTGTGCTGGCTGACGCAGGCAACACCAGCGCCTTCGAGTGCATTCCGACGCGCCGGCATGCGTTGGCCTTCATTCGGACGTAGACCGCCGAAGAAGGGTCGTCGCCGACCAGGATGGTGGCGAGAGTGGGCACGCGGCCCTGGTGTCGTAGCGCAAAGCCGCGAATCGACTCCGTGAGTTTGGCTTCGCAACGCACTGCGAGCGCTTTGCCGTCGAGAACGACACATTCAGACCTGGTGCCACCGTTCATATCAGTTTCCTTGCAGGAAAACAGTCGGGTGCCCAGGCGAGCGGCAATGATTCGCCTGCGCTCCACGGTGGAACTCACCTTATCGCCAGTTGCGCAGGCGGAGCAATGATAGATGACCAGTGACGCCGCATCCTGCCCCTTGCACCTCAGAGCTTCTTCATCATGAACGCCAGGTAGAACCCATCGGTGTGGTTGTCGATGCGCCCGAACTCCTGGTAGCCGCGCTTCGCATAGAAGTCGCGGGCCTGCCATTCGAAGGTATCGAGCTTGGCGCTATGCGCGCCCAGGCGCTTCGCCTGCGTCTCGGCCTGCCCAAGCAGCTCGCTGCCAAGCCCGGCTGTCCTGGCCGCCTCGTCGACCCAAAGCACGTCGATGTGGAGCCAGTAAAGGAAGACGTAGCCGCGAAGCCCTCCGACCATTCGACCTTGCTCATCCCTTGCGCTCAGCCATACCGGTTGAGATTCGGGATACTCGCCCACGAATTCGTAGTTGAAGTGGCGCAGCCGTCGACCGAGCTCGCCCGACCGCACCTCCTCTTGCGTCGCTTCGACGATGGTCCAGGCTGTCATGGCGGGCACAGCGCCCCTGTCAGGGCCGCGTCTTCCCAGCCACCAGCCGCATCCCCGGCATCAGTTCGGCCGCGAGCTCCGGCCGTTCGAGCGCGTAGTCGAGGTTCATGCGTGCGATCTCGACGTGCTCCTCGCCCAGCGCCTGCGCGCGCGAGCCTTGCCCGCGCTCGATCGCCTGCACCATCGCGTGGTGCGTGCGGTGGGCCTGCTTCATCCACTGGTGCCCCTCCTCCATCGACGACTGCATCGGCAGCATGGCGCTCGGCGACGCGAAGGGCTGGCCGTCCAGCATGTCCATCACGCGCTGGAGCGCGACATTGCCGCAGCCCTGCATGATCAGCTGGTGGAAGCGGTCGTTCATCTGGACGTAGGCCGCGTAGTCGTCCAGGCCCATTTCGGGCTTGTTGACCGCCTTGTCGCCCTCGTCGAGGCAGTCGTGAAGGTCGCGCAGCAGCTGGCGCGAGGCACCGTCCTCGGCCAGCAGACGGGCCGCGAAGCCTTCGATCACGCCGCGCACGCGGATCGCGTCGGCGATCTCCTGAGACGTGAAGCGGCGCATCTGGTAGCCGCCGCTCGGCGACTGCTCGATCAGGCCCTCGTGCTCCAGGCTGGTGAGCGCCAGCCGCACGGGCGTGCGCGAGGCGCCGAGCTTCTCCGCCAGCGGGATCTCGGCCAGCCGCTCGCCGGGCACGAATTCGCCCTTGAGGATCAGGTCGCGAAGTTGAACCAGCACACGGTTTTGTTGGGAGTCCATCTGGAGCAGCGGAACGAAGAATGCCTCGATTCTAAGGAGATCAGCCGTGGCTGCACACAGTCAGGCCAACTTGGTCCGGTTGTTGCATACATGTCGCAAGCAGTGCATTCAGAAAGAGAAAATGCACCTCGAAGATGCGTCGACTTCTAAGTAATAACCCTTGTTTTAGCGCCTGAATGCCCCCGCAGGAATCTAAATGGATTGACCTGGATCAGAAATCGCCCAGACAATGTATGCAATTGCATGCAGCGCATGTTTCAGACAGTCACCCCCACGATGGAGCACCCCCATGATCAGTGCAGAACAGAATGATTTCATCACCCGGGTCGGCCGGGGCACCCCCGCCGGCACGCTGTTGCGCCGCTACTGGCAGCCGGTGGCGCTGGCCGACGAACTCGCCGGTCCGCGCCCGGTCAAGGCGGTGCAGCTGATGGGCCAGCACTTCGTCCTGTTCCGCGACGAGCAGGGCCAGCTGGGCATGCTCGACCGCGACTGTCCGCACCGCGGCGCCGACCTGGCTTTCGGCCGCCTCGAGCACGGCGGCCTGCGCTGCCCCTTCCATGGCTGGCTGTTCGACGCCAAGGGCAACTGCCTCGAAACCCCCGCCGAGCCCGTGGGCAGCAAGCTCTGCACCCGCATCAAGCAGGCCGCCTATCCGGTGGTCGAGCGCGCCGGCACCGTGTTCGCCTACATCGGCGAAGGCGAGCCGCCCGCGTTCCCCGATTTCGACTGCTTCGTCGCGCCCGACTCGCACACCTTCGCCTTCAAGGGCCTGTTCGAATGCAACTGGCTGCAGGCGCTCGAGGTCGGCATCGACCCGGCGCATGCCTCGTACCTGCACCGCTTCTTCGAGGATGCCGACACCTCGGAGAGCTATGGCAAGCAGTTCCGCGGCGCCTCGGCCGACTCCGACATGCCGATCACCCAGGTGCTGCGCGAGTACGACCGCCCCGACATCAGCGTCGAGCCGACCGACTACGGCATGCGGCTGACCGCACTGCGCCAGCTGTCCGAAACCCAGACCCACGTGCGGGTGACCAACGTGGTGTTCCCGCAGGCCTTCGTGATCCCGATGAGCGCCGAGATGACGATCTCGCAGTGGCACGTGCCGGTCGACGACACGCACTGCTACTGGTATGCGATTTTCACCAGCTTCACCGGCCCGGTCGACAAGCAGCAGATGCGCGACCAGCGCCTGAAGCTCTACGAGCTGCCCGACTACACCTCGCGCAAGAACAAGCGCAACAACTACGGCTACAGCATCGACGAGCAGCTGAGCCAGACCTACACCGGCATGGGCGACGACATCAACGTTCACGACCAGTGGGCGGTCGAGTCGCAGGGCCCGATCCAGGACCGCACGCGCGAGCACCTGGGCAGCACCGACAAGGGCATCATCACCTACCGCCGGATGCTGGTGCGGGCCATCGAGAGCACGCAGGCCGGCGAAACCGCGCCGATGCTGATCGACGCCGCGCAGGCCAGCGCGCTCAGCGGACCCCCGTCGATCGACGGCATCGGCGAAGCCGGCAACACCGACGGTTACTGGCAGAGCGCCGACCGCGAACGCCGCCTCAAGTCGGACTGGGCCTCGGCCCGCCTGGCCGCAGCCTGAGCACGCGCACGCCATGAGCTCCTTTGTAGACCGCCACGGCCTCTGGTCCGACGACCAGCAGAAGCAGGCCCAGGAACTGGTGCGCCGCATCGACGCCGGCGAAGTCGACGTCGTGCGCTTCGCCTGGCCCGACCAGCACGGCTTGCTGCGCGGCAAGACCCTGGTCGCCAGCGAAGCCCGCGCCGCGCTGTGGGACGGCGTCAACCTCACCTCCACCCTGCTCGCCAAGGACACCTCGCACAAGACCGTGTTCCCGGTGTTCGCGGCCGGGGGCGGCTTCGCCATCGAAGGCTTCCAGGGCGGCGCCGACTTCACGGTCGTGGCCGACCCCGCCACCTTCAAGGTGCTGCCCTGGGCGCCGCGCTCGGGCTGGGTCCTGTGCGATGCCTACATGGGCGACGGCAAGCCCTGCCCCTATGCCACGCGACAGATCCTGCAGCGCGCGGTGAAGCAGCTCGACGCACTCGGCATGGACTTCATCGCCGGCCTCGAGGTCGAGTTCCATGTCTTCAAGCTCGAAGACGCGCGCATGGGCCTGGCCGATTCGGGCCAGCCCGGCGAGCCGCCGCGGGTGTCGCTGCTGTCGCACGGCCACCAGTACCTGACCGAGCTGCGCTACGACCGGGTCGACGCCGTGATGGAGCTGCTGCGCTCGCAGCTGGTCGCGCTCGGCCTGCCGCTGCGCTCGCTCGAGATCGAGTTCGGCCCGAGCCAGTTCGAGCTGACCTTCGGCCCGACCGCCGGCGTGCTGCCGGCCGACACCATGGTGCTGCTGCGCAGCGCCATCAAGCAGATCTGCCAGCGCGCCGGCTACCACGCGACCTTCATGTGCCGGCCGAAGATTCCGAACGTGATGTCCAGCGGCTGGCACCTGCACCAGTCGCTGCGCCGCAAGAGCGACGGGGTCAACGCCTTCATGCCGGCCGAACCGGGACAGGACCTGAGCGAGATCGGCTTGCACTACCTCGGCGGCCTGAAGCAGCATGCCTGCGGCGCGGCGGCCCTGGCCAGCCCGACCATCAACGGCTACCGCCGCTTTCGGCCCTTCTCGCTGGCGCCGGACCGTGCCATCTGGGCCCGCGACAACCGCGGTGCGATGCTGCGCGTGCTGGGCGGCGCCGGGCAGAACGCGACCCGGATCGAGAACCGGGTCGGCGAGCCGACGGCCAACCCCTACCTCTACCTCGCGTCGCAGCTGTTCTCGGGCCTGGATGGCATGCGCAACAAGACCGACCCCGGCCCGTCGGCCGACGCGCCCTATGAAACGCCGGCCGAGCAGCTGCCGCGCTCGCTCGGCGATGCGCTGGCCTGCCTGCGCGGCGACGAGATGCTCAACGCCCAGATGGGCAAGGCCTTCGTCGACTACCTGTGCCACATCAAGGAAGCGGAGATCGCCCGCTTCAACCTCGAAGTCAGCGAGTGGGAACACCGCGAGTACTTCGACATGTTCTGACGCTGCCCGCCATGCCCACGATCCACTACATCCTGAAAGACGGCAGCAGCCGCAGCGTCGACGCCAAGCCCGGCTCCAGCGTGATGGAGAACGCCATCCGCGGCAACGTGCGCGGCATCGACGCCGAATGCGGCGGCTCCTGCTCCTGTGCCACCTGCCACGTCTATGTCGACGAGGCCTTCACCGACCGCCTGCCGCCGGCCGACGAGATGGAAAGCGAGCTGCTCGACGGCGTCGCCTCCGAGCGCCGCCCGGGCAGCCGCCTGAGCTGCCAGCTCACGGTGACCGCCGAGCTGGAAGGTCTGACCGTGCGCATCCCCGAGACCCAGAGCTGATGGCCGCCGCCCACCCCCTGGTGATCGTCGGCGCGTCCTATGCCGGCGTCCAGCTGGCCGCCAGCGCGCGCGAGCTCGGCTTCGAGGAGCGCATCGTCATCGTCGGCGACGAGGTCCACGCGCCCTACCAGCGCCCGCCCCTGTCCAAGGGCCTGCTGACCGGCAAGACCAGCGTCGACAACCTGGCATTGCGCGGCCCCGATTTCTTCGCCCAGAACGCCATCGATCTGATGCTCGGCCGGCGCGCCATCGCGCTCGACCCCGGGGCGCGCAGCGTGCGGCTCGACGATGGCGCCGTGCTCGACTACGGCTGGCTCGCGCTGGCGACCGGTGCACGCTGCCGGCCCTTCGCGCTCCCGGGCTCGACGCTCGAAGGCGTGCTCGACCTGCGCACGCTCGACGATGCGCTGCGGATCGCCGAAGCCGCCGGGCGCACCGAGCGCGCCTGCGTGATCGGCGGCGGCTTCATCGGCCTGGAGGTGGCGTCGGCGCTGCGCGCGCGCGGCGCCGAGGTCACCGTGGTCGAGGCCCAGCCGCACCTGCTGGCACGCGCATTTCCGCCGCTGATGTCGTCCTATGTCGAGAACGCGCATCGCCGCCGCGGCGTCGCGCTGCTGACCGGCCGCGGCGTGCGGGCGCTGCACGGCGCACAGGGCCGCGTGGCCGCGGTCGAGCTCGACGACGGCACCCGCATCGATTGCGACCTGGTCGTCCTCGGCATCGGCGTGCTGCCCAACGCCGAGCTGGCGCAGCAGGCCGGCATCGCGGTCGACAACGGCATCGTCGTCGACATGCTGGGCCGCACGTCGGCGCCGCGGGTGCTGGCCGCGGGCGACGTCGCCAGCATGGCGCTGCCGCCCGCACCCGGCGTGCCGGCGCGCATGCGGCTCGAGTCGATCCAGTCGGCCAACGACGGCGCCCGCGCGCTGGCCTCCCTGGTGGTCGGCCGCGAGGCGCCCTGCACCGCGGTGCCCTGGTTCTGGAGCGACCAGTTCGACCTCAAGCTGCAGATGACCGGCCTGGCCGCGCCCGGCGACGAAGTCGTGCTGCGCGGCGACATGGCCAGCGACCGCTTCAGCGTGTTCTACCTGCGGCAAGGCACACTCGTGGCCGCCCACTCGGTGAACAAGCCGGCCGAGCACATGCAAAGCCGCAAGCTGATCGGCGCCCGTGCCCGCCTCGGTGCCGACCAGCTCGCCGACCCCTCCTTCGACCTCAAGACGGTCGCCTGATCACCCCTTGCCCGCCGGCTCGCCGGCTTCCCTGAACGGAGCTTCCCCGATGATGATGAACAAGAGAAACGCGCTCGCCACCCTGACCCTGGCCTGCCTCGGCGCCTTCGGTGCCATGTCCGCGCAGGCGGCCGACGAGCCGCTTCGCATCGGCCTGATCGCGACCTACTCCGGCCCCTATGCCGACTACGGCCGCCAGTTCGACGCCGGCGTCGCGCTCTACCTCAAGGAACACGGCGGCAAGATCGCCGGCCGCACGGTCGAGGTCATCAAGAAGGACACCGCCGGCCCAGCGCCCGATGCCGCCAAGCGGATCGCCCAGGAGCTGGTGGTGCGCGACAAGGTGAGCGTGCTCACCGGCCTCGACTTCAGCCCCAACGCCTACGCGGTCGCGGCGATCGCCACCCAGGCCAAGATCCCGACCCTGGTGATGAACGCGGCCTCCTCCGCGATCACGGCCAGCTCGCCCTACGTGGCGCGCCTGTCGTTCACCGTGCAGCAGGTCACCGACCCGATGGCGCGCTGGATGGTCAAGCAGGGCGTGAAGGAGGCCTATACCGTGGTGGCCGACTACGCCTCGGGCACCGACGCCGAGACCGCGTTCAAGAAGGCCTTCACGGCCCAGGGCGGCAAGGTGGTCGGCGAAGTCCGCACGCCGATGAACAACCCCGACTTCTCGGCCTACGTGCAGCGCATCAAGGACGCCAGGCCGCAGGCGGTGTTCTTCTTCTTTCCGTCGGGCGTGATGCCGCCGGCCTTCCTCAAGGTCTGGAAGGAGCGCGGCATGGAAGAAGCCGGCATCAAGCTCTACGCCACCGGCGAAGCCACCGACGACAGCTACCTCGACGCCACCGGCGACGTGGCGCTGGGCCTGGTCACGAGCCATCACTATTCGTACGCCCATGCGTCGCCGAAGAACCAGAAGTTCGTCAAGGACTTCGCCGCCGAGTTCGGCACCAAGCTGCGCCCCAGCTACTTCGCGGTCACGGCCTACGACACGATGGCCGCCATCGACCTGGCGCTCGCCAAGACCAAGGGCGACCTCTCGGGCGACAAGTTCATGGACGCGCTCAAGGGGCTGAAGTTCGAGAGCCCGCGCGGCCCGATCGAGATCGACCCCGCCACCCGCGACATCGTGCAGACGGTCTACATCCGCAAGACCGAACGCAACAAGGCCGGCGAACTGGTGAACGTCGAGTTCGACAAGTTCGAGCGCGTCAAGGACCCGGCCAAGGAAAGCCAGTAACCGGCACCAGCCGGCCGCCAGCAGCAACGGGAAATCCATGGGAATCGTGATCTTCGACGGAGTGGCCTACGGCATGCTCCTGTTCCTCATCGGGGTGGGCCTGTCCATCACGATGGGCCTCATGAACTTCGTCAACCTCGCGCACGGCACGTTCGCGATGGTCGGCGGCTACGCCGCAAGTGTTCTGATGAACCATTTCGGCGTCGGCTTCTTCCCGTCGCTGGCGGCGGCCTTCATCGCCGCCGCGCTGGTCGGCGCGGTGCTCGAGTTCTGCTTCTACCGCCGGCTCTACCGCGCCCATCCGCTCGACCAGGTGCTGCTGTCGATCGGCATCGTGTTCGTCTCGGTCGCCGTGTTCACGTATTTCTTCGGCCCGACCATGCAGGCCTTCCAGCTGCCGCCGCTGCTGGACGGCCGGGTGTCGCTGCTCGGGCTGGAGGTGGGACGCTACCGCCTGTTCCTGATCCTCTGCGGCGTGGCGGTGCTGGCGGCCCTGCTGGGGGTGCTCGGCAAGACCCGCTACGGCGCGATGGTGCGGGCCGCGGTCGACAACCAGCGCGTCGCCGGCGGCACCGGCATCCACGTGCAGCGGCTGTTCTTCCTGACCTTCTCGCTGGGCTGCGGGCTGGCGGGCCTCGGCGGCGCGCTGAGCCTCGGCATGCTCGGGCTCGAGCCCTCGTTCCCGCTCAAGTACCTCGTGTACTTCCTGATCGTGGTCTGCGTCGGCGGCGCCGGCACCATCACCGGCCCCTTCGTGGCCGCGCTGCTGGTCGGCATCGTCGATGTCGCAGGCAAGTACTACCTGCCGGAAGCCGGCGCATTCCTCATCTACGTCGTCATGATCATCATGTTGCTGGCACGGCCCAACGGCATCATCCCGCGCAAGGGCCTGGCATGAAGCCGCTCGCGCTGTCCCCCGCCCGCCTGCGAGGCGTCGAGGTCTTCTTCTGGCTCGCACTGGCTTCGAGCTTCTTCCTCCTGCCCGACAAGCTCACGCTGATGAGCCAGATCGTGATCTTCGGCCTGTTCGCGGTCTCGCTGGACATGGCGCTCGGCTACGCCGGCATCCTCACGGTGGGCCATGCGGCCTTCTTCGGCGCCGGCGCCTATGCCGCCGGGCTGCTGGCCAAGCACGGCTGGAGCGAGCCCTTCAGCGGCCTGCTGTTCGCCCTGCTGCTGTGCGTCGCGCTCGGCTATGTGCTGAGCTACCTGGTGGTGCGCGGCGCCGACCTCACGCGGCTCATGATCACCATCGGCGTGTGCATGCTGCTGGCCGAGCTGGCCAACCGGCTGTCGTCGATCACCGGCGGCACCGACGGCCTGCAGGGCGTGGTGATCGCGCCGGTGCTCGGGCTGTTCGAGTTCGACCTGTACGGCAAGACCGCTTTCGCCTATGCGTACGGCGTGGTGCTGGTGGTCTTTCTCGGCGTGCGGCTGGTGCTGCGCTCGCCGTTCGGGCTCACGCTGCGTGGCATCCACGACAGCCGCAAGCGCATGCTGGCGATCGGCTCGCCGGTCGAGGCCCGCCTGCGCCTGGCCTATGCGCTGTCGGCCGGCGTGGCCGGCATCGCCGGCGCGCTGCTGGCCCAGACCACGCAGTTCGTCGGCATCGAATCGATCGGCTTCAACCGCTCGGCCGAGGTGCTGATCATCCTCGTGCTCGGCGGCACCGGCCGGCTGTACGGCGGCATGATCGGCGCGATCGTCTACATGCTGGTGCACGACTGGTTCGCCGATCTCAATCCGCAGTACTGGATGTTCTGGCTCGGCATCTTCCTGATCGCCGCCGTCATGCTGGGCCGCGGCGGGATCATGGGCGCGCTGTCTCGATTGGTGAAGACCGGGAGGGCGTCATGAGCGCCGTACTGCGCACCTGCGGCCTCGGCATCTCCTTCGGTGCCTTCCGCGCGGTCGACGACGTCAACCTCACGCTCGAACCCGGCGCGCGCCAGGCCCTGATCGGCCCCAACGGCGCCGGCAAGACGACACTGATCAACCTGCTGACGGGCGTCTTCAAGCCAACCCACGGCACGATCCACATGGGCGAGCGCGAGCTCACCGCGCTCAGCGCCGACAAGCGCGCCCGCATGGGGCTGGCGCGCACCTTCCAGATCAACACGCTGTTCCCGAGCCTCACGCCGCTGCTGTCGGTGGTGCTGGCGATCAGCGAACGCGAAGGCCTGGGCGCCGTCTGGTGGCGCCCGCTGATGCGCCACAAGGCGGCGTTCGACGAGGCCCATGCGCTGCTCGGCCGACTCAAGCTCGACGCGCTGGCCGACGTGCCGGTGGCCGAGCTGGCCTACGGCAAGCAGCGCCTGCTCGAGATCGCGCTCGCCATGGCCGCCAAACCCCGCATCCTGCTGCTCGACGAGCCCGCCGCCGGCGTGCCCGAGGACGAGAGCGGCGAACTCTTCGAAGCCATCGCCGAACTGCCGCAGGACATCAGCGTGCTGTTCATCGAACACGACATGAACCTCGTCTTCCGTTTCTCGCGCCGGATCTCGGTGCTGGTCGCCGGCCGGATCCTCACCGAGGGCAGCCCGGCGGAGATCGGCCGCGACCCGCGGGTGCGCGAGGTCTATCTCGGCCATGGAGCTGCCCATGTCTGAAATGCTCGCCTTCGACCAGGTGGTCGCCGGCTACGGCAACGCCGTCGTGCTCGACCGCTTGAGCTTCGCGCTCGCGCAGGGCCAGAGCCTCGCCATCCTCGGACGCAACGGCGTCGGCAAGACCACCCTGCTCGAGACGCTGATGGGCAACACCCGCGTGATGCGCGGCGCGCTGCGCTGGTGCGGCGAGGACATCACGCGCTGGCCGGCCCACCGGCGCGTGCGCGCGGGCCTGGGCTGGGTGCCGCAGGAGCGCGAGGTGTTCCCGTCGCTGACCGTCGAGGAGAACCTGACCGTGATCGGCCGGCCCGGTCCCTGGAACCTGCAGCGGGTCTACCAGTTCTTCCCGCGGCTGCGCGAGCGGCGCGGCAACTACGGCAATCAGCTGTCCGGCGGCGAGCAGCAGATGCTGGCCATCGGCCGCGCCCTCATGACCAACCCGAAGCTGCTGCTGCTCGATGAGCCGATGGAAGGCCTGGCGCCGATCATCGTCGAGGAGCTGGCTCGCTCAATCCGCCACCTTTGCGAGAGCGAGGGGCTGGCGTCGATCGTGGTCGAGCAGCATCCGGTGCTGGCGCTCGAGATGACGCACCAGGCCATCGTGCTCGAACGCGGCACGGTGGTGCATGCCGGTCCGAGCGCGGCGCTGGCGGGCGATGCGTCGCTGCTCGAGGGCCTGCTCGGCGTCGGAATGGCCGACGTGCAGGCATGAGGGGTCGGCGCCGATGAAGCCGATCGCGGTCTTCCAGCACACCGAGGTGGGGGCACCGGGCGCGGTGCTGCCGATCCTCGGGGCCCTGGGCCGCGAGGTGGAGATGGTGCGCATCGTCGACGGCCAGGCGGTCCCTGCGGACGCTTCGCGCTTCAGCGGCCTGGTCTTCATGGGCGGCTACATGGGCGCGCACGACCCGCTGCCTTGGATCGCACAGGAGCTTGCACTGATCCGCGACGCCGATGCGCGCGGCATCCCGGTTGCCGGCCATTGCCTGGGAAGCCAGCTGGTGGCGCTCGCGCTGGGAGGCGAAGTCCATCCGCACGACCGGCCCGAGATCGGCTGGTGCGAGATCACCGCGGAAGCCGGCGACACGGCGCGTGCGTGGTGGGGCGAGGAGCACGCGGGCAAGGTGCTTCAGACCTTCCAGTGGCACGCCGACACCTTCACGCCCCCGCCCGGCGCGGTCCCGCTGGCGCGCGGCGCCTACTGCGCCAACCAGGCCTTCGTGCTGCGCGACCGGCATCTGCTGGTGCAGTCGCACCTCGAGATGACGCCTGCACTGGTCGAGCTGTCGATGGCGCGCAACGGCCAGCAGCTGGTTCGGCAGAACGCGCTCGCGAATCCGGCGGCGAGCGCCGGCGGCGACCTGCTGAACGATCTGCCGAAGCGCACGCAGGAAATGCACGCGTTGCTGGGGCGGCTCTATGCACGATGGGTGGTGGGCTGCGGGTGACCCGCTCGGGGCGCGCATTGCGAAGTGGAATCCGAGGGGACTAGGCGATGTCGACAACCACTCTGCCAACAGCCCGACCGCTGGTCGCGCGAGCGTGTGCGTCCGCGGCCTGACCGAGCGTGAATCTCTGCGTGTCCAGGAGAGGGCGAAGCCGACCCGCATCGACCAGTTCGGCGATCCGGGCCAGGATGTGTCCGTGGTGGGCGCGGCCCTTGCCACTGAGCATGGGCATCAGCGTGAAGACGCCGGAATAGGTGGCCCCTCGGAAGGACAGCGGCGCCAGCGAGTGGGTGCCCCAACCCAGAGCGCTCACGACGTGGCCGGTGTAGCGGCGTACAGACACGAATGACGCATCGAGCGTGGCGCCACCCACGGTGTCGTACACCACATCGAATCCTTCATCCGCCGTGTGCGCGTGAACATGGTCCGCAGGGGTCGAAGCCGCGTAATCGATGGGCGTCGCGCCAAGCGAACGGACGACATCGACCTGCGCGGGCTTTGCAGTCGCGTAGACGTCGGCGCCGAATGCGCGAGCGATCTGTATGGCCACATGCCCGACACCCCCCGCTCCGCCATGTACGAGGACCTTGTGACCGGTACTGGCGCGTGCGCGGTCGATCAGGCCTTCCCAGGCGGTGATCGAGACCAGCGGCAGTGCGGCGGACTCCCGCATGGACAAGCGCTTCGGCTTGTGCGCGAGGAGGTCCGCGTCTACCGCAGCGTATTCGGCCAAGGTCCCTTGCAGGCCACCCACGCCACCGACGAGACCGTAAACCTCGTCACCCACCTCGAAGCGGGTGACGCCGACACCGACCTGGACGACAACCCCTGCCATGTCCATTCCAAGAACCGCCGGCAGGGGGTGCTCTGCATGCGCCGCGACGCCGGCGCGAATCTTGGTGTCGAGCAGGTTGACGCCGCTGGCTCCGATACGCACCAGGACATGCCCCCGAGGGACATCCGGAACCGGGCGGGCTAGAACTTCGAAGGGGCCGTCGGTCTCGTGAACGACAGCAGCCTGCATGGTGGCGGGAACGAGTGAGCGGGGCATGGGAAACGTCCTTTTGATATGCGATGCGCGTGAATCCAGGACTTCAGTTTGAGGTGTTCGTCTTTGCATGTAAATTCACGAATCTGAACTTCTCTCATTCATATTTGAATGCGTCATGGACTGGAGTGATGTCCGCATCTTTCTGGCGGTCGCTCGCTCGGGCTCGCTGAGTGGCGCAGCGCAGCGCTTGGGGATGTCCCAGCCAACCATGGGACGTCGCCTGCGAGCCTTGGAAGACTCGACCGGTCAGAGGCTGTTCCAACGCGGGCGCGAGGGGTTTCAACTCACGGATGAAGGCGCGTCGGTGCTATTGCACGCCGAGCGGATGGAAGAAGAGGCGCTCGCCATCGAGCGACAACTTGCAGGACGGGGCGCCGAGCTCCAAGGTCTTCTCCGGGTGTCGTCTTCAGACTGGTTCGGACTCCATGTGCTTTCGCCCGTAGTTGCGCGGTTCGTTGCGCTTCACCCTGGGGTGCGCGTCGACCTCATCACGGACTCGCGCTTTCGCGACCTTGCCCGACGGGAGGCGGAGCTGGTGTTTCGCATCCGGCCTTCGGAAAGCCCGGACATCGTCCAACGGCAGTTCATGCACATGACCTATGCCCTGTACGGTCCGGTCGGGATGCCTCCGCCGACGGCAGGCGATGGCGCGGGCAGCCGGCTCATCACGTTGGATGCGGCGTTCGAGGACCTCCCGGATGTGCACTGGCTGCGAAACACGTTTCCGGGAGCGACCTTCGCGCTGGGTAGCAACAATCGCGATGTGCAGGCTCGCACATGCGCCCTGGGGGCAGGTTTCGCCGTGCTGCCGACTCTGCTGGGTGACCAGTTTCCCGGTATCGAGAGACACGATGTCCACCCGTCACCCCCGGGCAGGGACGTTTGGTTCGCCTATCACCAGGACCTGCGTGGACTGGCACGACTGCGCGCATTCCTGGACCTGGTCATCAATTGCGTCGGCGAGGGCGCCGGTTCGACGTCGAGCAGCCCGTAAAATCCAAATTGGCGTCGATTTGAATAAGCGAAGTTCATTCATTCATTCAATAAAGACGCCTTTGTCGCCAACGTTCATGACGCCATGCGACGAACCCCCTCAACTTCAAAGGTTCAGACTCAATGACGAAGTCCTACGCGCAACTCAAATCCGCCATCGCCAAACTCGAAAAGGAAGCGGCTGCGCTCCGTGAAGCTGAAATGACAAAGGTGATTGCGCAAATCAAGGAGTCGATTGCCACGTTCGGCCTGACTGTCGAACATCTCTTTGGCCGTGGCGCCAAAGCGTTGAAGGTGGCCGCCGGCAAGACCCTCGGCGATGGCAAGGCACCTCGCAAGGGCGCAGGCATTCCCAAGTACCGCCATCCCAAGACGGGCAAGACCTGGACCGGCTTCGGCAAGGCTCCCGGATGGATTGCCACGGCTCGCAACCGTGACAAGTTCCTCATCGCCCCCTCTGGCGTCGCTGCGGCACCTTCGGTCGAAGGCGTCGACGCGCCGGTCGCGGCCGTCGCAAAAACCACCCGCAAGGCCCGCCTTGTCGCACCGGTGAAAAAGTCGATTCGCGCCAAGAAGGCCGCGCCAAGGAAGAGTGCTCCTTTGAAGAAGGCTGCGCCGGCACGCAAGGCAGCTGCTGCGCCCAAGGCTCCAAAGGCCGCCGCCAAGACCCGCCGACCGCGCGCGTCCACGAAATCTTCGGCGCCTGTGTCGCCCGCCGTCTCGGCAGAGACGACCGCATCCGCAAGCTGACATCGCAGTCAGCCTCCTTCGGCCGAAGGAGGCAGACGAACGGGCCGCTGTGCGGCCCTTTTTTTTGGCGCAGCTGCGCTCAGGGCAGCAGTTCGAATTTCAGGTCCGCCAGCGGCATCACCTTCTCCTCGCGCACCAGCTTGTATTCGGTGTTCGGGCCCAGCCACTTGGCCCAGAGGCGGTCGAGTTCGCCCGACTTCTCGAGCGCATACAGCGCGCCGTTCACCTTCGCCAGCAGCTGCGGCTCGTCCTTCTTCATGCCGATGCCGATCGGCTGCAGCACCATCGGCTCCTTGATCATCTTGAGCGGCACGCCTTCGGTCTTCGACTGGTTGACCAGCTTGGTGATGGTCATGGTGTTGGCCACCATCCCCATCGACTTGTTCTGCTGCACCGCCATGAAGGCCGATCCGGTGTCCTGGAAGGTCACGGGCTCGGAGCCGTTCATCTTGATGGACAGCTCGGAGGTCGAACCCTTGGTCGAACTCAGGCGCTTGCCCTTGAAGTCGGCCTTGGTGGTGCCGGGGTCCGAGGCCTTGACCGCGAGCATCTCCTTGGCGACGTAGTAGGGATCGCTAAACTGGATCTGCTCGCCGCGGCTCTTGGTGTAGGCCAGGTTGGCGATCGTCACGTCGACCCGGCCCAGCTTGACTTCAGGCACCCGCGCCTCCACCGACAGCGGCGTGACCTTGGCCGTCAATCCAAGCTCCTTGGCCACCGCGTTGCACAGGTCGACGTCATGCCCGACCATCTCCCGCGTCTTCGGGTCCGGCGCGGCGAACGGCGGCACGTCGGCGAAGGTGCCGCATTTGAGTTCCTTGCGCGCGGCGATGTCGGCCCACTGGTCGGCATGCGCCAACAGGGAGAGCGCGGACAGGCAGACGCCCAGGGCGCCGAGTTGAAGAGCGGTCGGTTTCGACATGGAGATCTCCTGAAGGGGTGAGAGGACGGGGGAAGGGTCAATGGGCGCGCAGGTCGGACAGGAAGCGCTGCGCGCGCGGATGCTGCGGGTGACGAAAGAAGGTCTCGGGCTCGGCCTTCTCGAGGATCCGGCCGGCATCCATGAACCACACGCGGTCGGCGACTTCGCGGGCGAAGTTCATCTCGTGCGTGACGCACATCATGGTCATGCCATCGCTGGCCAGGCCACGCATCACCGACAGGACCTCGCCCACCATCTCGGGGTCGAGCGCGCTGGTCGGCTCGTCGAACAGCATCGCGGGCGGCTCCATGGCGAGCGCGCGCGCGATCGCCACGCGCTGCTGCTGCCCGCCCGAGAGCTGCGCAGGAAAAGCGCCGGCCTTGCCCGACAGGCCGACCCGCTCCAGCAGCTGGCCGGCCTTCTCGCGGGCCTGGGCCTTCTTCACGCCGAGCACCCGCATCGGCGACAGCATGATGTTGTCCATCACCGAGAGGTGCGGAAAGAGGTTGAAGCTCTGGAACACGAAGCCGATGCGGCTGCGCAGCCGGTTGAGCGCCACGCTGCTCATCGGCGCGTGGATGTCGTGGCCGTCGAACAGCAGCTGGCCCGACTTGATCTCCTCGAGCCGGTTCACGGTGCGGATCAAGGTCGACTTGCCGGAGCCGGACGGCCCGCAGACCACCACGACCTCGCCCTTCTTCACTTCGGCGCAGACGTCGGTCAGCGCCTGATAGTCGCCGTACCACTTGTTGATGTTGTTGAACAGAATCATGGGGTCGTCCTGGAGGGGCGATGGGGGGTTCATGGTCTGTCTCCGTCGGTTTCTGTGGTGGGCCGTCTGCGCGGCCTCAGGGATGGGTGGCCACGGCGGGCGGCAGGTCGCTGGCGCCGGGGTCCTGGCGGACGGCGGTGCCGAGCCGCTTGAGGGCGATGCGGCGCTCCAGCCAGAGCGCCAGCCGGGTCAGGCTGAAGCAGACCACGTAGTAGGTCATCGCCAGAATGAAGAACACCTGGAAGGGCTTGGTCAGCAGCTGGTTGTTGATCTGGTTGGCGGCAAAGGTGAGCTCCTGGACATTGATCACGTAGCCCAGCGTGGTTTCCTTGATGGTCGAGATGAACTGGCTCAGCATGCTCGGCAGCATGTTGTAGAGCGCCTGCGGCAGGATCACGTAGAACATCGTCCCGAGGTGGCTGTGGCCGAGCGCGCGCGCCGCCTCGCTCTGCCCCTTGGGAAGGGACTGGATGCCCGCCCGCACCACCTCCGACAGGTAGGCGCCCTCGTAGATGACCAGCGTGCAGAGCATCGTCGTGAAGCCGGACACGTCGCGGCCGATCAGGATCGGCACCAGGAAATAGACCCACAGGATCACCATCAGCAGCGGCACGCCGCGCACGATGTAGACCAGCACCGTGGCGGGCACGCGCAGCAGCTTCCACGGCGACAGGCGCGCCAGCGCGAGCAGCACCGACAGCGGAAAGGCCAGCACGATGCCGAGCACCGACAGGATCAGGGTGGCGACGATCCCGCCCAGGGGCCCGTTCGGATACTGGCCCACCAGCAGCAGCAGCCAGTTGTCCCTGAGGATCTCGAAGATGCTGAACATGGGCTACCTCGCACCGACGATTCGATAGCGCCGCGCCACCCAGGCGCCGACGGCCATGATGAGCAGCGAGAACGCCAGGTACAGCACGGTGGCGGCGCTGTAGGCCTCGAAGGTGCGGAAGCTCTGGCTCTCGATTTCCTTCACCGCATGCGTCAGCTCGGCGACGCCGATCGCCATCGCCAGGCTGCTGTTCTTGAACAGCGACACGCTGTGGTTCACCAGCGCCGGCACCGCGTTGCGGATCGCCTGCGGCAGCATCACGTGACGCATCGATCCGATGTAGCCGTGGCCCAGCGCCCGGGCGGCCTCGGCCTGCCCGGCGGGAATGGAGCGCAGGCCGGAGCGCATGTCCTCGCTGAAATACGCCGCCTGGCACAGGCCCAGCGCGACGATCGACAGCAGGGTCTCGGCGTTGTGCTCCGACAGCCAGGCCTGCAGGGCGTCGGGCAGCAGGCTGAAGATGCCGAAGTACCAGAGCATCAGCTGCACCAGGGTCGGCACGTTGCGGTGGTAGGACACATAGGCCGCCACGGCTCGCTCGGCGATCGGCTGGCCCGTCAGGCGCACCACCAGCAGCACGATCGCGATGGCCATGGCCAGCAGCCAGGAGCCGGCGGCGATCTGCAAGGTGGCCTCGATGCCGTGCAGCAGCATCAGGCCGAACTCGGGCTTGAGCAGGATCGCCAGGAGATCGAATTCCTTCATTGCCGGTCCTTGGTGTGGCAGGCGCCGTGCGGAGGGATGCGAGACCCGGACTCAGGCCTGCGCCGCGCCGGGACGCGTGGTCGACAGGCCGCCCGGAACCTGCATGGTGGGCGTGATTTCCATGTGGCCGACATTGACCGCGATGGGCGCCGCGATCGCGAAGGCGATCGCATCCGCGATGTCCTCGGCCTGCGGCAGCTCGAAGCCTTCGACGAAGCGCTGGTGGGTGGCTTCGGAATCGCCGTGCACGTGGGCGAAGATGTCGGTCGCGACGCGGCCCGGACAGATCTCGGTGACGCGCACCCGCTTGCCGAAGCAGTCGATGCGCAGTTGCCGCGACAGCATGCTGACGGCGGCCTTGGTCGCGTGGTAGGTGCTGTTGCCGCCGAAGTTGTAGGCCGCCGCGATCGAGCTGATGTTGACCACGTGCCCGCGGTCGCGCGCTGCCATGCCGGGGACGACGAGCCGGCAGAGGTGCAGCACGGCGCGCAGGTTGACGTCCACGAGCAGGTCGATCCCTTCGGCATCGGCCGCGAGGATCGAGCCGGGCCGGTCGACGCCGGCGTTGTTGACCAGCACGTCGAAGTCGACCTCCTTCGCCAGCGCGGTGATGCTGCGCAGGTCGCTGACGTCGATGGCGTGCGGGATGCAGCCGGTGCGCGCGGACAGCGCCTCGAGCTTGCCGCCGCTGCGCGCCAGCGCGTGGACCTGCAGGCCCTCCTTGCAAAGGCGCTCGACCACCGCGGCACCGATGCCGGAGGAGGCGCCCGTCACGAGGGCTGTCTTGTAGTCGGAGAACGGCATGGCGATGGCTTTCAGTGGAACGAAGGACGATGCGATGGATTCACTGTATCGAGCGCTCCGGCAACGCGCCAAGACGGTTTGTCTGTGGAGCGATAAGGGGCCCTTATGTCGCCCGGGAAGGGTGCGCGCCGGCTCAGGGTTGGCACCATGTCCGTGCCCTCAGGCCGCTTGCCTGGAGATCGGGACGACCCGTCCGTGCGCCTCGACCAGCGCGCGCACCCCGCGCGCCAGCGCCACCGCCCCCGGCGTGTCGCCATGGACCAGGATCGAGTGGACGCGCATCGGGATCTTTCGGCCGCCATAGCTGGTGACCGTGCCCTCCTCCAGCAGCTGGCGGACCCGGGCCAGCACGCGCGCCGGCTCGTGGATCACGGCGTCCGGCATCTTGCGCGGGATCAGCAGGCCCTCCTCGTCGCAGGCGCGGTCGGCCAGGAAGGTGGTTCGCACGCGCAGGCCGCAGTCCGCGGCGGCTTCCTCGATGGCGCGGCTGGCCGACGAGCTGATCGTGAGCGACGGATCGAAATCGGCGACGGTGCGCACCAGCGGCCCGGCCAGCGCCGGATCGGCCGCCGCCATGTTGCCGAGCGCGCCGTGGAAGCTCATGTGCGTCATGCGGTGGCCGGCGGCCCGGGCCATGCCGGACAGCGCGGCGAGCTGGTAGAGCACGCAGGCAGCGAGCTCGGCCGGGTCCATCTGCATCTGGCGCCTGCCGAAGCCGACCAGGTCCGGAAAGCCCACGTGGGCGCCGACGTCGACCCCGTTCCTGAGCGCCGTGCGCACGGTGCGGTCCATGATGAGCGGGTCGCCGGCATGGAAGCCGCAGGCGACGTTGGCCGACGAGACGATGCCGAGCAGGGCCTCGTCGTCGCCCATGCGCCAGGGTCCCACCCCCTCGCCGAGGTCGGCGTTCAGATCGATGTCCATGGTGCGGTCCCTTCGCCGTCAGGTCGTTTCTTGAAACTCGATCAGGGCGGCGCCGAAGCCGACCGCCGCCCCATCGTCCGCGAGCCACCGGGCCACCCGCCCGGCCACCGGCGCGAGCACCGGCAGCAGGAGCGGGCCGATCTGCAGCACGCCCACCGCCTGCCCCGCCGGTACCGGCTCGCCGATCGGCGCCAGCGCTGCGGCATGCAGCGGGTGCGCGCGCCTGAAGACGCCGACCGAGGCGGCCCGCAGCGTCGTTGGCGCGGGGTGGGCCTGCGGCGCGCCGAAGCGCAGGGTCTCGAAGGGCGTGCGCAGCTCGAAGTAGCCGATGTCGGTCCCGGCCAGCCAGCGCGCGATGTCCTCGCGTTGTGCGTCGGTCTTCTTCACCGGGCGCCCCGCGCGCTGCAATGCAGCGCCACCATCCGTTCGACCTTCGCCAGCCATTGGCGGGCTTCGTCGCGCGCCGCCACGGCCTGCGCCCAGGTGGTCTCGATGAAACGGATGCGGCTGCCGATCGGCGCCTGCCCGAGCCGCCACAGGTCGGCCTCGATCACGGTGCCGAACTTGGGATAGCCGCCGGAAGGCTGGGCGTCGCGCATCTGGACGATCGGCTGGCCGCTGTGAGGCACCTGGATCACGCCCGGCACGATGCCGTGCGACAGCAGCTCCATGGGTGCGATCGGACGCAGCGCTTCGCCGTCGAGCCGATAGCCATAGCGATCGCTCTGAGCGGTGATCTTCCAGTCCCGGTTCCAGAAGGCTTCGCGCGACGCGGGTTCGAAGGCCAGGTATTCGGCCGCCGGCAGGACCCGCACGGCCGCGATGCCGTCGCGCTGCAGGGGCATGGCCAGCGCCGGCGGAACCAGGCCGAAGCCGGTGGGCCGGCCGTGGCCGTCATGGCCGCAGCGCAGCACGTCGCCGCGCTTCAGCGCCCGCCCTTCGAAGCCGCCGAAGGCGCCGCGCAGCTGGGTGCTGCGCGAGCCCAGGACCTCCGGCACGTCGACGCCGCCGGACAGGCACAGCAGGGCCCGGCTGGCCCGCATCGGGCCCTTCGGGACGCCCAGCGCCAGCACCTCGCCGGCTCGTGCGCGATGCGTCCACCAGGGCAGCAGGGGCCGCTCGTCCAGCCGCGCGTCGCAGTCGGCGCCGGTCAGGGCAAAGGCGCAGTCCGCGCCGAAGCGCAGCTTGAAGGGAAACACCGGGATCTCGATGCCGGCCGCGCCCACCGCGTTGCCGAGCATGAGGTTGCCGGCCGCCAGCGCCAGGTCGTCCATGGCGCCCGAGGTACCGACGCCCCAGCGCAGGCTGCCGTTGCGGCCGAGGTCCTGGACCGTCGCCAGCGCCGCGTTCGAAAGGATTTCGATCATCGCAGGACGGCCTCCACGCGGAAACGGATCATGTCGCCGGGCTGCAGCGCGGCCGGCGGCTCGGCCGCCGGGTCGAAGAAGGACATCGTGGTGCTCCCGATGGTGTTCCATCCGCTGGGGCCGGCGGACGCCGAGACGCCGGTCTGCGCACCGCCGATCGACACCGCGCCGCCCGGGATGCTCATGACCGGCACCTTGCGCCGCGGCGTGGCCAGGCGCGGGTCCATGCCGCCCAGGTAGCAATAGCCGGGATGGCTGCCCAGCGCGTACACCGGGTAGAGCGGCGCGCTGTGGAGTTCGACGATTTGCTCGACCGAAAGCCCGGTATGCGCGACCACGTCCGCCATGTGCGGCCCGCCGGTGCCGCCGTAGACCACCGGCAGCTCGACCACCCGGCCGCTGCGGGCGAGCGGCCGCGCGGCCTGCCATGCGGCCATCAGCCGCTCCTGCAGCGCATCGAGGGTCTGCGGCGGCTCGGCGAAGGTCAGCATCAGGTTCTTCATGCCCGGCACCGCTTCGCGGATCTCGGGCCAGGCCTCGGCCTCCTTCGCCAGCGCCCAGATGCGCTGCTGGGCTTCCAGGTCGAACGCGCCCGGCGCCTCGAACAGCAGCGCCGTGGTGCCGAGCAGGCTGAAGGCCGGCGTCGCGGGCGGCGCGTTCATGCCGCGCTCCGCTGCGCCAGCCAGCGCTCCAGATGGTGGATGTCGACGCCGCCGGCGGCGAAGCCCTCGTCCCGCATGATGGCCCGGTGCAGCGGCACGTTGGTCGCGATGCCGTCGACCTGCATCTCGGCCAGCGCCAGGCGCATGCGATCGAGCGCATCGACGCGCGAGCTGCCGTGGACGATCAGCTTGGCGATCATCGAGTCGTAGTACGGCGGCACGCGGTAGCCCGCCCCGGCATGGGTGTCGACGCGTACGCCGAAGCCCCCCGGCATGTGCCAGCCCGTGATGCGGCCCGGCGAGGGTGCGAAACTGTCCGGATCTTCGGCATTGATGCGGCATTCGATCGCGTGGCCCTGGCAGGCGATGTCGGCCTGGGTGAGCGCCAGCCGTTCGCCGCGTGCGGCGCGCAGCTGCTGCTGCACGATGTCGATGCCGGTGGTCATTTCGGTCACCGTGTGCTCGACCTGGAGCCGCGTGTTCATCTCGATGAAGTAGAAGGCGCCCTTCTCGTACAGGAACTCGAAGGTGCCCACGCCGCTGTAGCCGAGCTGCCGGCACGCGGCCGCGCAGCGCTCGCCCACCTCCGCCACCAGCGCCTCGTCGATGCCGGGCGCCGGCGCTTCCTCGACCACCTTCTGGTGGCGCCGCTGCAGCGAGCAATCCCGGCTGCCGAGCCAGATCGCATGGCCGTGGCTGTCGGCCAGCACCTGGATCTCCACATGCCGCGGATGCAGCAGGAACTTCTCGATGTAGACCTCGGCGTTGCCGAAGGCGCGGCGCGCCTCCTCGCGGGTCAGGGCGATGGCCTCGAGCAGCGCGCCTTCCTCGTGGACCACGCGCATGCCGCGCCCGCCACCGCCGCCGGCGGCCTTGACGATGACCGGAAAGCCGACCTCGCGCGCCAGGGCCAGCACCTCGGCCGGCGCCGACGGCAGACCTTCGTCGGGTCCGGGAACGCAGGGCACGCCGGCCCTGCGCATCGCACGCTTGGCCGCCACCTTGTCGCCCATGGTGCGGATGCAGGCCGCGCTGGGGCCGACAAAGACCAGCCCGGCGTCCTCGACCTGCTGCGCGAAGCCCGCGTTCTCCGACAGGAAGCCATAGCCCGGATGGACCGCCTGCGCGCCGCTGACCTCGGCGGCGAACAGCAGCGCCGAGGGGTCGAGGTAGCTTTGCGACGGACTCGCCGGGCCGATGCACAGGGCCTGGTCGGCCTGCCGCACATAGACCGCGTCGCGGTCGGCTTCCGAGTGGACCGCCACGGTCCTGAGGCCCAGCCCGCGGCAGGCGCGCTGGATGCGCAGGGCGATCTCGCCACGATTGGCGATGAGCACGGTGTCAAACATCGGGCTGCCCCCGGCGGATGCGAAAGAGCGCCTGCCCGCCTTCGACTTCGTCGCCCGAGGCCACCATCACGGCTTCGATCGTGCCGTCGGCGTCCGCGCGCACCTCGTTGAAGACCTTCATCGCCTCGATCACGCAAAGGGTCTGGCCCGCTGCGATGCCCTGCCCGACCCGCACGTAGGCGGGCTCGCCAGGCGTCGGCTGCAGGTGGACCACGCCGTAGAGCGGCGCCACGCACAGGCTCGACGCGTCGGCGGCGGCGGCGGCCGCTTCCGGCTCGGCGACCCGCGCGGGGGATGGCGAACCGTCTTCGGCGGGCGTCGCCTTCTTCACCAGCCTCAGCGTGCTGCCGTTCTCGCTGAAGCTGAGTTCCGCGAGGTCCGACGCCGCGAGAGAATCGATGAGTAGCTTGATCTGTTCCTGGTTCATGCCCGGGTCCGCCGGTAAGGGCAGGCTCCTGAAGGACCGACGCGCTCCACGAACGCGTGACGGCTGGCATGAAAGGTAACTGGCGCGCGCGCCGATGCCAAAGACGGTTTGGCTGTGGCGGGATAAGGGCGCCTTATGACGCGGGCGGCGGCCCGGGGCTCAGCGGCTGGCGGCGCCGCCGTCCAGGTCGGTGACCAGTTCGAGCAGGATGTCCTTCACCGCCTGCGCCGGCTCCGACAGCGGGAGGTGGTCGGACTGGCACAGCGCGAGCGGCGCTTCGATCACGGGGTCGACGATCTGGAACTGCCAGGCGCCGCAGGCAGCGACCACCTCGCGCGCCATCGAGGCCGGCAGGATGGTCGCGCCCAGGCCGTCGGCGATCGCGGCCGTCAGGGTGAAGGCGGATTCGATCTCGGCCACGATCCGGGGCGCGATGCCCAGCCGCATGCAGGCGGCATCGACCAGCTTGCGCACCACGTTGTAGGGGCGCGGCAGGAACAGTTCGATCTCGTGCAGGTCGGCCAGCCTCACCGGCTGCGCCGGCGCCGGCAGCGACGCCGGCCCGACCAGGAACAGGGGCTCCTTGAGCAGCGGCAGGAAGGTCAGGCCGTGGATGGCCTTGTCGCCGTACAGCACCGCCAGGTCCATGCGGCCGTTCATGATGAGCTCGCTCAAGGTGGTGCCGTAGTTCTCGTTGAGGTACAGCAGGATGCCGGGATGGCGCGCCCGCACGGTGCGCAGCAGGGGCAGCGACAGCGCCGAGGCCGCAGTGCCCGGCGCCAGCCCGACCGACACCGGCCCCGACACGCCCTGCCCGGCCGCCTCCATGTCGACCGTCGCCTGCTCGCACTGGCGCAGGATGATCTGGGCGTGCCGGTACAGCACCTTGCCGGCCTCGGTCGGCGTGACGCCACGCCCGGTCCGCACGAGCAATTGCTGGCGGACTTCGCCTTCGAGGGTCGCCAGTTGCTGGCTGAGCGCCGGCTGGGCGATGAACAGATGCTCGGCCGCCTGGGTCAGGCTGCCGATGTCCACGATCTTGACGAAGTATTTGAGGCGGCGGAGGTTCACGACCGGTCCACATGCAAAAGACAAGCCTGGCGTTCGGCTGTCGGGCTCCCATCTTAAGCACGCCGCCATTTCCAGGCTACGGGACTACCCGGATGCGTCCGTTGGTCAGCCGCTGGTAAAACCACGGCATGACAACAAAGTCCCGGATTCCGAACATCACCCGCGCCGAGTCCGAAAACCAGACGACCGGCTTCGCCAAGGTGTTCGGGTTCCTGCGCGAACAGCTGCTCGAAAGCCGCATCCGCACCGGCGACCGGCTGCTTCCCGAACGCGAACTGGCGCTCCAGCTGGGCGTCAGCCGTCCGATCGTGCGCGAAGGCCTTCGGGCCTTGTCCATGATGGGCGTGGTCGAGATCCGCGAAAGGGTCGGCACGGTGGTTCGACAGCCTGACGTCTCCGTGCTCGGCGACGTGTTCGCCTTTTCGCTGGCGCAGGCACCGGATGCACTGGACGACGTCATGCAAGCTCGCATCGCACTCGAATGCCAGGCCATCCGCCTCGCCTGCCAACGCGCCACCACCGCCGACATCGAGCGCATGCGCGCAGCACTGGACGCCATCGAGGCCACAGTGGACGACGCTGCCGGAGGGGCACTGGCCGACTTCGAATTCCACCAGGCGATCGTGCGGTCGAGCAAATCCGACACGCTGATCCAGCTGCATGGCGCGATGGCCGCGATGCTGACCCGCTCGCACCGGGACCGCCGCCATCTGGTGGGCGAACACAAGGACGAGTCGATCAAGCGCACCGTGGTCGAAGACCACCACGTGCTGCTGGAGATGGTGATCGCCGGCGACGAAGACGCCGCCGACCAGGCCCTTCGCAAGCACTTCCGCATCGGCGACGAATTGAGGCGGCAGAAGGCAATTGCTCCCCGCAAGGCGGCCGCCGCGCCGGCGGCCCCGCCGACCGCCAAGAAACCCAGGAAGGCCAAGGCAACCCCATGAGCGATGAAACAAGCAAGGGCGTCATCGGCTTCATCGGCATCGGGACGATGGGGCGCGAGATGGCCATCAACCTCGCGAAAGCCGGCCATCGCGTCAAGGCCTACGACGTGCGGCGCGAGGCCGTCGACGCACTCGCGCCTTTCGGCATCGACGCGGCGGCCAGCATTGCCGATGCAAGCACCGCGGCCGACGCCGTGGTCACGATGCTGCCGGACACGCCGGACGTCGAGGCTGTCGTCCATGGCGACGGCGGACTCCTTGCTCATCCGCCGGCGGGTCGACTGGTCATCGACATGAGCACCATCGCACCCGGCGCCGTGCGCCGCATGTCCGCCGACCTGGCCCGCATCGGCGTCGCATTCCTCGACGCGCCCGTCTCGGGGGGGCCGATCGGCGCCCGGAACGCGGCGCTGTCCATCATGGCCGGAGGCGACGCGGCAGCCTTCGAAAAGGCCCGGCGCTTCTTTTCGGCGATGGGAACGACGATCACGCACGTCGGCGAAAGCGGGTCGGGCCAGACGGTCAAGCTGTGCAACCAGCTGATCTGCGGCATCAACTTGCAGGCGATCTGCGAAGCGCTGGCCCTCGGCCGTGCCGCCGGCGTCGACCTGCCCCGGCTGCGCGAGGTGCTCATGGGGGGGTCGGCCGCTTCCTGGATGCTCGACAAGCTGGGCCCGCAGATGATCGAGGGCGACGCTTCGGCCGGCTTCCGGATCGACCTGATGCTCAAGGACCTGCGCCTGGTGGCGCAGCAGGCCGCGGAAACCAACGTGCCGCTGCCGGCCACTTCACTGGTCACGACGCAATACCTCGATGCACGGGCCCACGGCGAAGGATCCAACGGCAACCAGGCCCTGTTTCGCGTCTACGACCGCATGAGCGGACAGGCACCGGCATGACGCTCGATTTCGCGGCGGTGCTGTCGCGCTGGCCGATGTTTCTCGACGGCGCGATCGTGACCGTGAAACTCGCGACCGGTGCCACCGTCATCGGCTTCGCCATCGGGACGCTGTTCGCCATCGCCAAGCGAAGCAACGTGGTGTGGGCGCAGCGCGTGGCAAGCGCCTATGTCGAGGCGATCCGCAACACACCGCTGCTGGTGCAGATCTTCCTGGTCTACTTCGGCCTCAGCAGCATCGGCCTCAAGCTGCCCGCCATCACGGTGGCGACCGCGGCGCTGATCATCAACGTCGGCGCCTATGCGACCGAGATCATGCGGGCCGGCTTCGACTCCATCCACAAGGGCCAGGTCGAGGCCGCCGAATGCTTGGCGCTCAGTCGCCGGCAGGTCTACTGGCACGTCGTCCTGCTGCCGGCGATGGAGCGGGTCTACCCGGCGCTGACCAGCCAGTTCGTGCTGCTGATGCTGGCGACCTCGGTCTGCTCGCAGATCTCCGCCGAAGAGCTCACGGCAGTGGCGAACTTCGTGCAGTCCGACACCTACCGGCCGTTCGAGACCTACGTGCTGGTCGGCGTCCTCTACGTGCTGCTCTCTCTCGCCATGCGCGCAGCGTTCTGGGGGCTGGGCATGTGGCTCTTTCCGCGCCGGCGCCGGCTGGGGACCGCCCTGTGACGACCGGCCTGAACGCCAATCACCTGCTGTTTCTGCTGCACGGGGCGGCCTGGACGATCGGCCTGTCGTTGATCGCCTTCATCGGCGGCGGCCTGCTCGGCATGGTCGTCGCGCTGTGCCGGGTGTCGCCGCTCAAGTCGGTGCGCCTGGCCACCGGCACCTACGTGCAACTGGTGCAGGGCACCCCGCTCATGGTGATCCTGTTCATGACCTTCTTCGGCCTCCCCGCCCTGGGCCTGAAGATCTCGCCGCTGACGGCAGCGAGCGCGTCGCTGCTGGTCTATGTGTCGGCCTACCTCGGCGAAATCTGGCGCGGCTGCATTCTCTCGGTGCCGCGCGCACAGTGGGAAGCGGCCGAATGCCTGGCGTTGACGCGCGCGCAGCGCATGCGGAAGGTCGTCTTGCCGCAGGCGATCCGCATCGCCACGCCGCCCACCGTCGGCTTCATGGTGCAGATCGTCAAGAACACCTCGCTGGCATCGGTGGTCGGCTTCGTCGAGCTGGCCCGTGCCGGCCAGATCATCAACAACTCGCTGTTCGAGCCCTTCCTGGTCTACCTGATCATCGCGGCGGTCTACTTCGCGCTGTGCTATCCCCTGTCGCGCTGGAGTCGCCGGCTCGAGCGCCGCAGCGCCCGGGCGCAGGAAGCCCGGAGCTTGTCCACCCCGCCGGGCCAACTCTCCCTGACATGAGCGACAGCTATATGAACAGCGACGATCCCATCGTGATGCTGCGCGACGTGCGCAAGAGCTTCGGCAGCCACCTGGTGCTGGCCGGCGTCGACATGGAGGCGCATCGCGGCGAGGTCACGGCCATCATCGGCCGCAGCGGCTCCGGCAAGAGCACGGCGCTGCGCTGCATCGATCGCCTCGAAGTGGTCGACAGCGGCCAGATCTCGGTCTGCGGGCGCCGCGTGGACGACCCGAACGTCGACCTCAAGGCCTTGCGCCTCGACGTCGGCATCGTCTTCCAGAGCTACAACCTCTTCCCGCATCTGACGATCGAAGAGAACATCATGCTGGCCCCGCGTGCCGCCAAGGGCGTCGACAAGGCACAGGCGCGCGAACTCGCGCAATCCGTCCTCGCCAAGGTCGGCTTGTCGGAGAAGGCGAAGGCCTATCCCGAGCAGCTTTCCGGTGGCCAGCAGCAGCGGGTCGCGATCGCGCGGTCGCTGGCGATGCAGCCGAAAGTCATGCTGTTCGACGAGGTCACCTCGGCGCTGGACCCCCAGTTGACCGGCGAGGTCCTGAAGGTCATCGAGGAACTCGCCGCCGCCGGCATGACCATGGTCATGGTCACCCACGAGATGGCCTTTGCGCGCCGGGTGGCCGACAAGGTGGTCTTCATGCATTCCGGGCGCGTCTGGGAACACGGCGATGCAAGCATCCTGACCGATCCGCAGACGCCGGAACTCCAACAATTCGTGCACAGCGACTTGTAGCTTCACCGATCCCAAGCGAACAACCAAGGAGACAAGATGACACCGATTCGTTCTTCCCTCGCAGCAGCCTGCCTCAGCCTATTGGCATTGACCGCACACGCCGACCTGCTGGACGACATCATGGCGGCGAAGAAGATACGCATTTCGACCGACGTCGCGATCCCTCCGGCCGGCATGATGGATGCCAACATGCAGCCCACCGGCTCCGATGTCGAGACCGCGAAGCTGCTGGCCCAGGATTGGGGCCTGCAGATCGAGTGGGTGCCGACCACCGGCGCGACCCGCATTCCGAACCTCAACACCGGCAAGGCCGACATCGTCATCTCGACCCTGTCGGTCACGCCCGAGCGGGCCAAGATCATCGACTTCTCGAAGCCCTACGCGGTTCTTCAATCGGTCGTGGGCGCGCCGAAGAATGCGTCGATCAAGGATTGGGGCGACCTGAAGGGAAAGAACGTCACGGTGTCGCGCGGCACGACGCAGGACACCGAACTGAGCGCCATGGCGAACGACAAGGGCTTCAAGGTCGTGCGCTACGACGACGACGCCACCGTGGTCGCCGCAGGCGCCACCGGCCAGGCGGAGGTCGTCGCGACGTCGGTGGCGCTGGTGAACCAGATCTCGGCCAAGAATCCGCAGAAGCCCTGGGAGCCGAAGTTCGTCATCCGCAACTTCGACCTCGCGATCGGCGTCAAGCAAGGCGAGCCGCGGCTGTTGGCGAAGCTGAACGAATGGGTCGCCGCCAACCTCAAGAACGGAAAGCTGAGCGACACCTACAAGAAGTTCTATGGTGTCGGCCTGCCCGCGTCCATGACCAACTGAAAACCTGAAAGAACGCAGCACCATGAAACTCGCCATCGGCTCGGACCACGCAGGTTGGGCACTCAAGGGCGGCGTGATCGCCCATCTCGAGGCGCTCGGCCACCAGGTGGTCGACGTCGGAAGCCATGACGCCAACCCGGTGGATTTTCCGGACATTGCCCAGGCACTGACGGCCCAGGTGCTGTCCGGCGAGGTCGAGCGCGGCATCATGGTGTGCGGCACCGGCGTCGGCGCGGCGATCGCGGCGAACAAGGTGCGCGGCATCCGCGCCGCCGTCTGCCACGACGTGCATTCGTCGCACCAGAGCGTCGAGCACGACGACGTCAACGTCATGTGCATCGGGGCCCAGATCGTGGGACCCTGGCTTGCCAACGACCTGGTGACGGCGTTCCTCGATGCCAGGTTCGACGACAACGAAGACTATCGCCGTCGGGTCCGGAAGCTGCACGACATGGAGCGAGACCTCAAGTGAACGCCCCGGCGTTGCGGCAAGGCGTCGTCGTCTTCGGCAGCCTGAACATGGACCTGGTGGCACGCGTGCCGCGCATGCCCAGGCCCGGCGAGACCCTCACCGGCGAGAGCCTGCTCGTCAATCCCGGCGGCAAAGGGGCCAACCAGGCGGTGGCCTGCGCGCTCCAGGGTGCAAGGGTGCAGATGGTGGGCCGGGTCGGCGACGATGACTTCGCGGACCAGCTGCGGGCAGCCCTGGACATCCGTCGGGTCGACCACACCGGCGTCGGCAGCACACCGGGCCAGAGCACCGGCGTGGCGATGATCATGGTCGACAGCGGCGGACAGAACTGCATCACCGTGATTCCCGGCGCCAACGCATCGGTGACCGTCGCCGACGCGGACCTCCTGCGGCCGCATCTCGAACGGGCGGCGATGCTGCTGCTGCAGCTCGAGGTGCCGTTGGCCTCGGTGGTGCGTGCCGCCGCGGTCTCGCGCCAGGCCGGCTGCACCGTCCTGTTGAATCCTGCGCCTGCGCAACTGCTGCCGCCCGAACTGTGGCGATCGATCGACATCCTGGTCGTCAACGAAACCGAGGCCGGCCTCCTCTCCGGCATGCCCCTGGTCACGCGCTCGAACGCCGGGGAAGCTGCGAGCCTCCTGCGCCGAAACGGACCGGGCGACGTGCTGGTGACCCTGGGCGAGCAAGGCGTCGTATGGAGCTCCGGCGCCGGAACGCAGCACTTCGAGGCGCAGCCGGTTGTCGCGGTCGATACGACGGCGGCGGGGGACACGTTCATCGGGGCATTTGCGGCCCTGCGGGCGGAAGGCCGCGGGATGGCCGAGGCCATTCGCCATGCCATACGCGCCGCGGCAATCTGCGTGACGCGCGTCGGCGCCCAGGCGTCGATGCCTTCGCGGGCTGATGTCCTTCGGGAGACCTTTCCCAACCCACCATAAGCTCTTCCTATACGACCAGAGCGAACTCGTCTTGGCCTCGCGAGCGGGATTTGCGTACCGTTCGGTCCGTGCAATCCCTCAACCAGGACGACATGTGACCACCTCCCGAATTGCCGCCCGCGTGCGGCGGATCAAGCCCTCGCCCAGTACCTCCGCCGCCGACCGCGCCAACGAGCTGCGCCGCCAGGGCAAGTCGATCGTGAACCTCGTGGTCGGCGAACCCGACTTCGACACGCCGGCCCACATCCGCCAGGCCGCCGCCGCCGCGATCGATAAGGGCGCCACGCGCTACACCCTGATGGCGGGCACCGTGGAGCTGCGCCAGGCGATCGTCGCCAAGCTCGAACGCGAGAACGGCCTGCACTACGCGATGGACGAGATCATCGCCACCAACGGCGCCAAGAGCGCCATCTACAACGCCCTGGCGGTCACACTGGAGCCGGGGGACGAGGTGATCGTGCCCGCCCCCTACTGGGTGTCCTACCCGGACATGGTGATCGCCTGCGAAGGCGTGCCGGTGACCGTCCCCTGCCCCGAATCCAGCGGCTTCAAGCTGCAGCCGGCGCAGCTCGAGGCGGCCATCACGCCGCGCACCCGCTGGCTGCTGATCAACTCGCCGAGCAACCCCACCGGCGCGAGCTACACCGCCGACGAGTACCGGGCCCTGGCCGAGGTGCTGCTGCGCCATCCCCAGGTGCTGGTGATGACCGACGACATCTACGAGCACATCCGTTTCGACGGCCAGAAGACGCCGCACATCCTCGCGGTCGCGCCGGCCCTGCGCGACCGCACGCTGGTCGTCAACGGCGTGTCGAAGACCTACGCGATGACCGGCTGGCGGATCGGCTACGTGGCCGGGCCGTCGGACCTGGTGCGCGCGCTCGACACGCTGCTGTCGCAGTCGGCGGGCAACTGCTGCTCGGTCAGCCAGGCCGCGGCGGCGGCTGCGATGAACGGCGACCAGAGTTTCGTGACCGAGAGCGTCGCGATCTACAAGCAGCGCCGCGACCGCACGCTCGCGCTGGTCAACGCGATCGGGGGCCTGAGCTGCGCGACGCCCCCGGGCGCTTTCTACCTCTACGTCAACTGCGCCGGCCTGATCGGCAAGACCACGCCGGCGGGCAAGACGCTGGCCGAGGACGGCGACGTGGTCATGTACCTGCTCGAGAGCCAGGGCGTGGCCGTGGTCGCGGGCACCGCCTACGGGCTCTCGCCCTACTTCCGCCTCTCCATCGCGACCTCGATCGAAACGCTCGAGGAAGGCTGCGCCCGGATCGCCCGGGCCGTGGCCGAGCTGCACTGAAGGACACCCCCATGACATTCAAAGGCATCCGCAAGAACCCGTCCGCGCCGCAGGTCGACGCAGCGATCCTCGCCGCGCTGCGCGACATCCCGGTCGCGGCGCTGAGCGACAACATGCACCGCAACATCGGCAGCGTCGGCCTCACGCCCTACCACCGGCCGGGCCCGGCCACCATGGCGGGCACCGCCGTGACGCTCAAGTCGCGCGGCGGCGACAACCTCACGCTGCTGCGGGCCTTCGAGTTCTGCCGCCCCGGCGACGTGATCGTGATCGATGCCGACGGCGACCTCTCGAATGCCGTGATCGGCGGCATCCTGTCCTTCTACGCCGCCACCATCGGCACCGCCGGCGTGGTGCTCGACGGTGCGATCCGCGACCTGGCGGAGATCCGGGCGCGCGACTTCCCGGTGTATGCGCGCGGCGTGAACCACCGCGGCCCCTACAAGGACGGCCCGGGCGAGATCAACGTCCCGGTTTCGGTCGGCGGCATGGTGGTGAACCCCGGCGACATCGTGGTCGGCGACCAGGACGGCCTGATGGCCTTCGCACCCGACGAAGCCGAGGCGCTGATCACCAAGGCGCGCGCCCATCTCGAGGCCGAGGCCAACACCATGCGCGCCATGAAGGAGGGGCGCTGGGACCGGTCCTTCATCGATGCGCTCGAGGCGCGCTGCGCCAACTGAGCCAGGGGGAAACCCCGGCCGTCCGCGGGCCGCTGGCCGGCCGACAATGGCGCTGGCCCGGCCGTTCCTCTCCTTGACTCCCTCGGACACCGCATGACGAACAACGTACTCAAGTCCTTCGACCTCACGGGGCGCACCGCCCTCGTCACCGGCTCCAGCGCCGGCATCGGCTTTGCGCTGGCGCGCGGCCTGGCCGGCGCCGGCGCGCGCGTGATCCTGAACGCGCGCAACGCGGCCAAGCTCGAAGCCGCCGCCGAAGTGCTGCGCGGCGAAGGCCTGCAGGTGCTGACCGCCGCCTTCGACGTCACCTCGGGCGAGGCGGTAACCGCCGCCATCGCGCGCATCGAGGCCGAGGTCGGCGCCATCGACATCCTGGTCAACAACGCCGGCATGCAGCGCCGGGCACCGCTGGACCAGTTCGCCGAAGCCGACTGGCACGAGCTCATGAAGACCAACGTCGACAGCGTCTTCCTGGTCGGCCAGGCCGTGGCGCGGCACATGATCGGGCGCCGGCGCGGCAAGATCGTCAACATCTGCTCGGTCCAGAGCGAACTGGGCCGCCCCGGGATCGCCCCCTACACGGCCAGCAAGGGCGCGGTCAAGATGCTCACCAAGGGCATGGCGATCGACTGGGGCCAGCACGGCATCCAGGTCAACGGCCTGGGGCCGGGCTACTTCAAGACCGAGCTGACCGACGCGCTGGTCAAGAACGAGGAATTCACTCAGTGGCTGGTGGGTCGCACCCCCTCGCGCCGCTGGGGCGATGTCGAGGACCTGGTCGGCGCGGCCGTCTTCCTGTCCAGCGACGCCTCCAATTTCGTCAACGGCCACATCCTCTACGTGGATGGCGGCGTCACGGCAACCCTCTGAGGACCCCCATGGAAGCGCTCGTCATCCACGCCCCCGGCGACCTGCGGGTCGAACAGTTCGACACCGCCCCGCTCGGGCCCGACCAGCTGCAGGTGCGGGTGCGCTGCGGCGGCATCTGCGGCTCCGACCTGCACTACTACCAGCATGGCGGCTTCGGCACCGTGCGCATCAAGGAGCCGATGGTGCTCGGCCACGAGGTGGCCGGCATGATCGAGGCGGTGGGCGCCGACGTGCGCGGCTACGCCGTCGGCGAGCGCGTCGCGATCAGTCCCAGCAGGCCCTGCGGCCTGTGCACCTACTGCCAGCAGGGCCTGCAGAACCACTGCCTCGACATGCGCTACTACGGCAGCGCGATGCGCACCCCGCACGTGCAGGGCGCCTTCCGCCAGCAGATCGTGGTCGAGACCCACCAGGCCCACAAGCTGGCCGATTCGGTCAGCGACGGCGAGGGCTCGATGGCCGAGCCGCTGTCGGTGGCGCTGCACGCGGTGCGCCGGGCCGGTTCATTGCTGGGCAAGCGGGTGCTGGTGACGGGCTGCGGCCCGATCGGCGCGCTGGCGATCATCGCGGCGCGGCGCGCGGGCGCGGTCCACATCGTGGCCACCGACGTCGGCGCCCACACGCTGGGCAAGGCGCTCAAGGTGGGCGCCGACGAGGTGGTCAACGTGGCCGACGACCCCGAGGGCCTGCAGCGCTTCACGGCCGACAAGGGCAGCTTCGACGTGCTGTTCGAGGCCAGCGGCAACGCGCGCGCGCTGGTCGGCGCCTTCGACGCCCTGCGCCCGCGCGCCGTGATCGTCCAGCTCGGCCTGGGCGGCGAGATGACGCTGCCGATCAACACCATCGTGGCCAAGGAGTTCGACCTGCGCGGCGCCTTCCGCTTCCACGAGGAGTTCGCGGTGGCCGTCGAGCTGCTGAACAAGGGCCTGGTCGACGTCAAGCCGCTGATCTCGGCTACGCTGTCGTACCGGGATTCGGCCCGCGCCTTCGCGCTGGCGGCCGATCGCTCGCAGGCGATGAAGGTGATCCTGAACTTCGACTGACATCCGTCATGACCAGAACCTGGCTGCTTCCCATCGCATTTGCGTTCGCCGGCGCGGCCGCGGCCGCCGAACCCTGCGAAGCCTTGCGGGCGCAGATCGAAGCCAAGATCGCCGCCGCCGGCGTGACGCGCTTCAGCGTCACCACGGTCGACGCGGCTGCGGTGGCGGCCGGCCAGGTGGTGGGCACCTGCGAACTCGGCAGCAAGAAGATCGTCTACCAGCGCGAACCGGGCAGCGGGGCCGGGGCGGCCCCTGCGCGACCGCGCGGCGAGCCGATCCTCACGGAGTGCAAGAACGGAACGGTCTCGGTCGGCGGCGATTGCCCCCGATAGCGGCTGCGCCCGCGCTCAGCGGCAGACCGTGGTCGTGCCGACCGGCTGGCAGGTCTTGCCGTCGATGCTCCGGTAGCGCTCCAGCTGGCCCGAGCGGTTGAACCGGTTGCCCTGGCGGTCGTCGCAGCCGCCCGCGTCGCAGCTGCGGATCCGCGGCCGCATGTCGCGTGGCGGCGCAGGCCGGCCATAGGCGCCGCCATAGCCGGGAAAGGCATAGCCGGAACCGTCGTCGACCAGCATCGGGTCGCTGCCGCGGTCGCTCCAGCGCGAATCGCCGGCCGGCTGGTTGCTGTTCGCGCCGTTGCCGATCACGCCCGGGCCGGAAGGCGCCGGCGGCGCATGCACGATGGGCGCCGGCGGCTCGCGCGGCACGGCCGCCGGCCGGTCGCCGCCGTCCGCGGCGGGTGGCGGCGCCTCGAGGATCGTGACCCGCCCCGCCGCGCGGGCACCCGCCGGGCAGGCGCCGTCGGTATAGCTCACGTTGCCGGCCGCGTCCGCGCACCGCACCACTTCGGCACCGGCCACCGGGCCGAGCAGCAGCATGGCGAAGATGAGAGAGGTGCGGCGCATGGCACACCCATTGTGCCGGTCTCCTCGTCACTCCGAGAAGGATTTCACCTCGACCGGCAGCACCGGCGCCTGCCAGCGATAGGCCGCGCTCAGCGCGTTGCGATCCGGCGGTGCTCCCGGCCATTGGATGTCGAGCAGGTCCGCGATCGTCCAGCCGGCCCAATCCGCCCTGAAAGGCGTGAGCGCCGCCCCGGCTGCGCGCGAGGCATCGGGCGGGTCCTGCCAGATGACGGCGGGAATCCGGTAGCCCGACGCGGTGGTCGGGCTGTGGCCGGCCCGGTCGCTCACATGGCCGACCTCCTGCCCGTGGTCGGACAGGTACATCCAGGCCCGGTAGTCGCCCGGCCGGCCCGCCCGGCGCGTCAGCTGCAGCGTCTCGGAGACCACGAAGTCGTGATAAAGCAGCGCGGCGTCGTACTCCTGGCGGTAGCGCCGCACCCAGCTCGAGCGGCCGCTCTCGACCAGGCCGGTCTCGACCGCATCGACCTGGTCGTCGAACGGGTTCTCGCCGGCGGGAAATCTCAGGCTGTAGTGCGGATGCGCGCCCATCAGGTGGACCACGACGAGCTTGCGTTCGGCCGAGTCGTCCAGGGCCTCCTGCAGGCAGTCGAGCAGTTCGCCGTCCAGCGAAGCGCCGGCCCGGCCCGGTGTGCGATTGACCATCTCGACCACGTCGGCCAGCCGCGCATGCGCCTGCTCGACCGCGATGTCGTCGTGGTTGCTCATCCACCAGACCTTGTAGCCGGCCGTGCGGGCCAGCGCCAGCAGGTGCTGCGGCGACTCGCCGGCCGGCACGCCGAAGTTGAACAGGCTGCGCAGTGCCGGCAGGGTGCTGGCATCGACCGACCAGGCGTTGCGGATCACCAGCATGTCGTCGCCGAGCAGTTGCTGGTGCGCCAGCAGGCGCGGCGTCGTCGCCCGGCCGTAGCCGTAGAGCGCCAGGTTGTCGCGATTGATGCTGTCGGTGATGACCAGCACCACGGTGGACGGCCCCGCCCGGGTCGCCATCGGTGCGGCCTCCCGGGCCCGCTGCATGGCCTGGTCGCGCGCGCGCTGCTGATCCGACCAGGCGAGGCGCAGGGCCTGGACCGAATGGGCCCAGTCGGTCCAGAACACCACTGGATGAAGGCGCCGCCAGGGCTTGCTGGCATGGGCGGCGGCGGCCAGCAGGAGCGCCGCGCACAGGAGCCCGATGGCCCAGGGCGGCCAGGGCGCGGTCGCCCGCGCGCCTTGCCGCACGCAGCGTCCGAAAACCCATCCTGCCACCATCAGCGGCGCCGCCCAGACCACCAGCGCGCGCCAGTGCATCGAGAGGTACTCCGCGCCCTCCCGGCCGTTGGTATTGGCCGCCGACGCCAGCACCAGGGCGCTGTTCGGTGCCGCCTGGTAGGCCTCCAGCAGGTAGCCGCGCGCCACGCCGTCGAAGGCGAAGGCCATGGCGCCCAGCCACAGCAGGGCCGTGCGCAGCCGATGGATCCGGCGGCTGCGCACCGGCCACAGCATCCAGGCCAGCAAGGGCAGGCCGAGCGCGAACAGCTGGGCCACCCGCCGGCCGTCATGTCCCAGAACCACCAGCGCCAGCAGCATGGCGCCCATGGCGGCGCAGGCCTTCAGCGGGCGGACAGGCCGTCCGGCGGTCGCTGGCGCGGAGGCAGGCAGTGGGGGGACCCTCATGGCCGGCGGATTCTGGCAGCGCCCGGAACCGGCGACGGACAGAATCCCTTGGGAGAGGCGGCCCATTCCCCGCCCCGATCGGCCAGTTAACATGCCCGGTCGAGCCACCCATCACGAGAGAGCAGCAGCGCCATGGCGAACGAATCCAACCGACAAGCCGAACTGAAGAAGATGGTGCTGTGCACGTCATGCGCCGGCATCCAGCGCAACTGGCGGCGCGCGCCCGGGCATGCCGAACTGGTGCAGCAATCGAGCCGCAAGGAAGAGCGCGACGGCCACACGGTCAACGTCACCAGCTACCGCTGCGACGCCTGCGGCACGCGCTGGGAATACGAGAACGACAAGACCAACCAGCAGGCCGGCTGGTCGGTGATCGGGCAGTAGCGCGGCTGCTACCCCTGCTCGAGCATGGCGGCGGCGGCCGCATGCACCGCCCCCGTCAACAAGCGCAGCGCCTGCGATTCGACACGCCAGTGCTGCCAGTACAAGGCGACGTCGAGCGATTGCCCCGGCACCAGTTCGACCAGATCGCCGCGCGCCAGCAAGCCGGCCACCAGCACCTGCGGGTTCATGCCCCACCCCAGACCCTGCACCGCCGCATGCACGAATCCGTGGGTGCCGGGCACCCGGTGCAGGGGTGGCGCCAGCGGCTTGCGCGTGAGCCGGCGCATGAACCGCGCCTGCAGCGCATCCTTGGCGTTGAACACGTTGCAGGGCGCCGCAGCCAGCGCCGCGGCATCGACGCCGTGCGCGAAGTGCCGGGCCATGAAGGCCGGGCTGGCGACCGCCAGGTAGCGCATCGCGCCCAGGGGCTCGACCACGCAGCCCTGCACCGCCTGGGGCTCGGCGGTGACGGCCGCCATCACGCGGCCCTCGCGCAGCAGCAGCGCCGAATGGTCCTGGTCCTCGACGCGCAGTTCGAAGCTCACCGGGCCGGCGGCCTGCACGGCGGCCAGCGCCGGCACGAACCAGGTGGCCAGCGAATCGGCGTTGACCGCCAGCGCCAGCGGCAGCACCGCATCCGGCGCGCCGAGGCCGAAGGGCCGCAGGGCGTCGGCCTCCAGCAAGCGCACCTGCTGGGCATGCCGCTGCAGCGCCTGGCCGGCCGGCGTCGCCACGCAGGGCGAGGCCCGCTGGATCAGCACCCGGCCCATCCGCTCCTCGAGGCCCTTGATGCGCTGGCTGATGGCCGACGGCGTGACGTGCAGAGCGCGCGCCGCGCCATCGAAGCTGCCTTCGCGCAGCACGGCATCGAAGGCGGCGAGCTGGCGCGAGTCGATCTGCATGTCAAAAATTCTAATCTGGCGTCAGAAAGATGAGTTTGATTGATCCGCCCGGGGCCGCTACCGTGCGGCCATGTTCCTGATCTTTGCCAAGGGTTTCCTCACATCGGCCGCGCTGATCGTCGCCATCGGGGCGCAGAACGCCTTCGTGCTGCGCCAGGGCCTGAAGCGCGAACACGTGCGCGAGGTGGTGCTGGTCTGCGCCTTGTCCGATGCGCTGCTGATCGCCCTCGGCGTGGCCGGGCTGGGGCTGCTGGTGCAGGCCAACGCCCCGCTGCTGGCGTTCGCGCGCTGGGGCGGCGCCGCCTTCCTGCTGGCCTACGGCGCGCTGGCGGCCCGCCGTGCCTGGGCCGGCGAGCGGATGTCGCTGCCCTCGACCGCGCCGATGAGCCGGCGCTCGGCCCTGGCCGCCTGCCTGGGCTTCACCTACCTCAACCCGCACTGCTGGCTCGACACCGTGGTGCTGCTGGGCGCCGTCTCGGCGCAGCAGCCCGCGGGCGGGCGCTGGGTCTTCGGCATCGGCGCGGCGTGCGCCAGCGTGGCCTGGTTCGCAGCGCTGGGCTACGGCGCCCGGCTGCTCGGCCCGCTGTTCACCCGCCCCCTGGCCTGGCGCGTGCTCGACACCCTGGTGGCCCTGCTGATGGCAACGATCGCCGGGTCGCTGCTGTTCAATCCGCCTTCAGGATGGTCTCGCCCTTGAGCGGACCCCAGTCGCGGATATTGTCACGGCGGCGCTTCCAGCCGGCATAGGTGCGCCGCCAGTTCACCACCGAGATGAAGTAGTAGAGCACCTTGAACATCCACAGCGAACGGCGGTACGCCCGCCCGTGGTGGATGTCGGCCGCCAGCAGCGACATCAGGCCCTGCTTGGCCTTGAAGACGTTGTTGGGGTGCATGAACATGTCGCGGATCGTCGGGTTGGTCACCCGGTAGATGAACCACGAGTAGTCGCGCGGCCCCACCCGCATGCGTTTCTCGAGCGCCTGGCGCGCCGCCGCCAGCTCCGCCGGCCGGTCGAGGCCGGTCGCCACCAGCGCGGCGCCATCGAAGGCGCTCTGCATCGCCAGGAACACGCCCGAGGAGAACATCGGGTCGATGAAGGTGAAGGCGTCGCCCACCATCAGGTAGCGCTCGCCGGTGGCATGCGTGCTCGCGTACGAGAAGTTGCCGGTGGCATGCACCGCGTCGTCGACCAGCGTGGCGTTCGCGAGCCGGTCGTGCAGTTCCGGGCACATCGCGATGGTGTCGAGGAAATAGTCCTTCAGCGGCTTGTCGCGCGCCTTCAGGTAGTAGGCCCAGCACACCGCGCCGACGCTGGTGGTGCCGTCCGCGAGCGGGATGAACCAGAACCAGCCGTGCTCGAACCAGCAGATGCTGATGTTGCCCTCGCGCCGGCCCTCGAGGCGGCGCGCATTGCGGAAGTGGCCGAACAGCGCCGTGCTGTTGTGGTCGGGGTTCTTGTTCTTGCACTTGAACTTGGTGGCCAGCAGCGTGTCGCGGCCGCTGGCATCGACCACGAAGCGTGCCCGCCAGCTGCGGCGGGCGCCGTCATCGAGCTCGGCCTGCACCGTGGCGCCCTCGGCGTCGAAATCCACCTGCCGGACCCGGGCGCCTTCGAGGGTCAGCGCGCCCTCCTTGCCGGCGTGGCGGAACAGCAGTTCGTCGAGCTCGGAGCGGCGCACCTGCCAGGCCGAATCCTTGGTCGGGTCCCAGCCCTCGGAGAAATCGACGTAGCTGCGGTAGTCGAGGTCCGGCGGCACGAACTCGATGCCGAACTTGGGCATGCCGATCTTTTCGACCTGGTCGCGCACGCCCAGCTTGTCGAACAGCTCGACATTTCCCGGCAGCAGGGATTCGCCGATGTGGAAGCGCGGGTGATGCTCCTTTTCGAGCAGCACCACCCGCCGCCCCTGGCGCGCGAGCAGCGTCGCGATGGTCGAGCCGGCCGGCCCGCCGCCGACCACCAGCACATCGCATTCCTGACTTGTCTCCATGACTCCGGCTCTCCATTGAATTCACTTGAAGCGCCCGCATTGTGCCGGGGGCGCGAACCGCCCCTGCGAGGGCCGGCCGTGAAGTCGCAGGACTTGCCGGGTCGGCCCCGGTCAGCCGGACGCCGCCTGGTCGTCCATGGCCAGGTCCCTGGGCGGCTCGACCCGCCGCCCTTCGTTCGCCGTGCTGGGGCTGCGCCACAGCGAGACCACCTGGTCGAGCTTGGGCAGTCCGGGCTCCGGCATGGAGATGGTGGACCGGGGCGCGAACACGAAGTGCCGCGGGAGCTCCCTGGCGGACTGGCCCGGCAGCGCTGCGCGCACCACCTTCAGACCGTCGACGTGGGCCTCGGTCCAGAACACGTCCTTCCACGGCGTGCCGGCCGGGAAGCGCGCGGCCCAGTCGGTGTTGCCCTTGACCCAGACACCGCAGACCGTGCCGAGGCGCCCGCGCCAGGCCGGCGGGCAGACGAAGACGCCGGAATCGCCCGGGCGAAGCCGCAGCAGCTGCGAGGGGTAGGCGTACAGGCCCATCCAGTCCATGCTCTCGCTCACGCTGGTGTCGCGCGACTGGCGCGCCTGCTCGCTCAGCAGCTTGCGGACCTCCACGAAGCGCGGCCGACCCGGTCCCGGGCCCGCCATCGATTCCTCAGGCTCGGCGCCGGCCGGGACGGGGTCCTCCGCGCCGGCGTTGGGAAGAAAGTCGAGCCCCACGCGGATCAGCGCCTCGCGCAGCCGGCCCACGGTCTTGGCGCCGATCGCCTCTTCGTTGAGCAATTCCTGTTCGCTGATCGCCGACAGGTCGTCGATGCAGAAGATGCTGAGGTTGCGCAGCGCGTCGCGGGCCCCGGAACGCATGGAGATCTCGTCGATCGGCGTCTCGGGGCTCAGCTGAGCCGGCATGTTGAAGCGCTGGGACCCCCGGGGGCGCCAGTCGAAGGAGCGGAACTCGAAGGGCGCGCCGGAGGGGATCAGGTTGTCGCGCAGCGCATCCGCATGCTGGCGCTTGGCCTCGTGGATGGCGGTCCGGAGGGCGCCGAAACAGGCGAGCAATTGAGCATCCGGCAGTTGGGCGAGGTCATCAACGGTTCGGATCGTGCAAGACATAGGCGCAGTCGCTATCGATACAGGTACCGGTCCCGTCGGACCGTGGTTGCTTGCCGAATCAACGGGCGTTGTTCCAGTATTGGGACTCCGCCGGCCCTTGTCCATGCCAGGAATGGATTGACACTATTCACTTATTGAATGTAGGCATCAATGCGTAAGCCCAATCAGGCCCGTGGCCGTTCAGGTCAAGGCTCTGCATGACCTGGTTGCGGAACCAGACGTGGGCGGCGTGGCGGTGGGTGCGGTCGTGCCACGAGATGTAGACCTCGAATTCCGGCACCTCCACCGGCAGCGCCAGCTCGGCCAGGCCAAAGCGCTGCTGGAAGCGGGCCGCCAGCGACTGTGGCAGCAGCGCCACCATGTCGGTCCTTTCGAGCAGGTGCGGCGCCGTGAGGTAGTTCGGGGTGACGAAGCGGCGGTTGCGCGCCAGGCCCTGGGCGGCCAGCGCCTGGTCGACCACCTCGCCGAAGCAGTTGACCGTGTTGGGCATGATCACGACATGCCCGAGCGCCGCGAATTCGGCGGCCGACAGCGTCCGGCCGATCGCCCAGTGGCCGGCCCGCGCCACGCAGATGATCCGATCGCGAAACAGCAGGCGGTGGCGCAGCTCGCGCAGGCTGACCGGCAGCATGCCGACCGCGAAGTCGACCTCGCCGGCTTCCAGCACCTTGTTGAACTGCGACGGGTGAACCGGGTGCCGCACCGACATCGAGATGCCCGGATAGCGGCTGCCCATGTGCTGCACCAGGCCTTCCATGAAGAGGCATTCGAGGTAGTCGGTGGCGACCATCCGGAACAGGTAGCGCGTGCTGCCGGGGTCGAAGGCCACCGCATTGCCCAGCAATTCGCTCATTTCGCCCAGGATGCGCTCGGCGAATTCACGCAGCTGGAGCGCCTTGGCGGTGGGGATGAGCCCGGTGCCGCCCTTCACGAGGATCGGATCGGCGGTGACGGCGCGCAACTGGCTCATCGCCCGGCTCATGGCGGGCTGGCTGATCGACAGCGCCTCCGCGGCGCGCGAGACATGCGAGTGGTCGACCAGCGCGACCAGGCACTTCAGGAGATAGAAATTGAGTTCGCCGCTGTCATTTCTTTTCTGCTGCATGGGCGCGCCGCCGGCTCAGCCGAGCTTGCGGATCAGTTCCGCGCGGACCACGGCACGTGATTCGGGCCCGTCGGCGGCATCGTGAAGGCCGCGCATCATGTCGTCGTAGCAGAGCGCGAACAGGGCATCGACGGCGCAGCGCTGCTCGTTCGAAAACGTGCCCAGGCGGGTCCAGGCATCGAGCAGCTGGGTCGACTCGGCGCACGAAACCAGGCGAAGCTCGTGCAGCTCGAGCACCAGCTTCATCTGGACTGCGCTGAGGGTTTGCCGGACCCGCACAGGCGCCCCCGTCTTCAAAAGTTGGCCTGGATGGTGGCGCCGCCCTGGATCTGGCATTCGCCGGTGCCGCCGCCCGACATGCCCTGCTGGGGCCGCAGCATATGCAGCCGGCAACGCATCAGGCCCCCTTGCGGGCTCTTCAGGTTGGCGATCACCTTGCCGCTGTAGACGGTGGCGAACTGCACCGGGTCGAAGCCCGGCATCATGCCCCCGCCGCCCATGCCCGCGACGCTGCCATAGCCCCAGTAGGACCAGTCGGACCAGCCCACCGGCCAGCCGCCGCCCCACATCGGCGCCATGGCCTCGCTCCGGGTCTGCTGCGTGATCTGCAGGAAGGGTCCCTGGAAGGTGGCGGTCGGCAGGGTGGCCGTCATGGTGCCGGTGATGCCGCCGTCGGTGCTCTTCCAGGAAAACTGCACCGGCTTGTCGGGCTGGCCCTTCTGCATCATCTCGCCGCCGCCCGTGCCGGTGGTGGTGCAGCCCGCCAGCGCCATTCCCGCCACCGCGGCCACGGCAGCGGCCCACCTCTTCGATCTGCGCATTTTGGTTCTTCCTTGTCAGCGAATTGGAGCCCCCGCGATTGTTCCGCAGCGCCTCCCAAAAGTCACGAATCGGATATACCCTTTGTTGTACAAGTCAGGCGCTAGACTGGCGCGTGGTGCGCCGCCCGCGCACCGAGCTGCTGATCGCTGAAGGCACCTGCCCCATGGCTGAGTCCCGGTCTCGCCCCCTGTCGAAGAACCCGCCGCGCGCGGGCCGGACGCTGCGCGACCCGTTCGAGCGCCTGGTCGAGGCCGGGCTGCGGCTCGACGCGCTGGCCGACGGCGGCGCGCTGCAGGCGGCGCTGGTCGACGAAGCCGCCCGGCTCCTCGGGGCCCAGCGGGTGCTGCTGGTGCTCGACACCGAGGCCGGCCTGCACGGCGCCGGCGCCCTGCTGCCGCCGGCCGAAGATGCCACTGCCCTGTTCAGCGCCATCGCGCCGTGGCTGGCCGAGGCCCGCCAGAGCCGCAAGCCCAGCCTGCGCCACGGGCCCGAGCACGCCGCGCCGGGCGAGCAGCGCTCCTGCCTGATCGCGCCACTCGTCGTCCAGCGCGAGCTGCTCGGCTACCTCTACGCCGACATCGAAGGCCGGCTGGGCCGGTTCGACCGAATCCACCGCGACCTGCTGGCCGCGCTGGCGCGCCAGGCGGCGGCGGCCCTGGCCCGCTGCCGCGAGCGCGAAAGCCTCCAGCGCGAGCTGGCCGCGCGCCAGGACGAGCTCCAGCAGCGCAACGACGGACTGGCGCTGATCAACGCGATCCAGCGCGGGATCGCGGCCAAGCTGGGCTTCCAGGCCATCGTCGACCTGGTGGGCGACCGGCTGCGCGAGGTCTTCGATTCCGGCGACCTGAACATCGTGTGGTGGGACGACCGGACCAACCTGGTGCAGGTCATGTACCGCTACGAGCACAACAAGCCCCTGCCCCGGCCGCCGGCGCGGCCGCTGGAACCGGACGAGCCGCTGGCGCGCGTGATGCGCAAGCGCGAGGTCGGCGTGCTCAACACCCGCGAGGAGCAGACCCGGATGGGGCTGCATCCCGCGCCGGGCACCGACTGGGCGCTGTCGATGGCGGCCGTCCCGATCATCGGCAACGACCGCGCGCTCGGCATCATCGCGCTGCAGAACCACGAACGCGAATACGCCTTCGGCGCCCACGAGATCCACCTCCTGGAAGCCGTGGCCGCCAGCCTGGGCCTGGCGCTGGAGAGCGCACGCCTGTTCGACGACACGCGGCGCCACGCCCGCGAGATGCAGGAGGCGCTGGCCCACCAGAGCGCCGCGGCCGACGTGCTGCAGGTCATCGGCAGCTCGCTGGCCGACCCCGGCCCGGTGTTCGACAAGATCCTGGAGTGCTGCGAGCGCCTGTTCGACGGCAGTTCCTTCGCCCTGCTGATGGTCGATGCCCAGGGCAACCTGGCGCTGACCCGCTGGCAGATGACGGCCGCCGGCCGCGCCGCGGTCGGCGAGGCTCGGCTGGCTCAGCTCGCCGCCTCGATGGAGGCGAACTACCCGATGCCGCTGGCCGGCACCTCGGCCGAGGTCTCCTTCCGCACCGGCGACCTGGTGGAGTTCGCCGACGTGCTGGCCGACCCGGCGGCACCGGTGGTGCTGCGCCGCAATGCCGAGCTGATCGGCTACAGCTACGCCAACCTGGCGGCGCCGCTGATCTGGGAGGGCCGCGGCATCGGCATCCTGAGCATGCAGCGCACCGAGACCGGCCCGTTCCGCCCGAGCGAGCGGGCGCTGCTCAAGACCTTCGCCGACCAGGCGGTCATCGCGATCCAGAACGCCCGGCTGTTCAACGAAACGCAGGTGGCGCTGCACAAGGTCGAGGAGCGCACCGCCGAGCTGACCGAGTCGCTCGAATACCAGACCGCGGTCAGCGACGTGCTGCGCGCCATCAGCGAATCGCCCGACGACGTGATGCCGGTGTTCGAGGCCATCCTGGACTGCACCATGTGGCTGTTCGAAGGCCCGACCGCCGCGATCTTCAGCTTCGACGGCCGGCAGGTCCACCTGGCGGCGGCCCGCAACTGGTCCGAGCAGGCGCTCGAGGCGGCGCGCACGGTGTGGCCGGCGCCGCCCGACCGGCGCCAGATGAACGGGCGCGTGATCCTCGAGCGCCAGGCCCTGAGCATCGAGGACGCGTGGTCGGACCCCGACTACGACCGCCGGCTGGCCAACTCCGGCAACCGGCGCCGCGTGATCGCCGCCCCGATGCTCAAGGACGGCGAGCCGATCGGCGCCATCACCATGGCCTGGCCGGACCCCGGCCCGACGCCGCAGCGCCAGGTCGACCTGCTCAACCTGTTCGCCGAGCAGGCGGTGATCGCGATCGACAACGTCCGCCTGACCACCGAGACCCGCGAGGCGCTCGAGCGCCAGACCGCGACCGCCGACGTGCTCCAGGTCATCAGCGAATCGATGGAGGACGCTCGCCCCGTGTTCGACAAGATCCTGGAGAGCTGCCAGCGCCTGTTCTCCGGCACGCAGCTCGGCATCTCCCTGGTCGGCGACGACGGGATGATGCACCTGGGCGCCCACCGCGGCTCGGCCCGCGAGGCGCTCGAGCGCTACTATCCGCGGCCCATCGACCATTCGCCCATGGGCGAGGCCATGGCCGGGCCCGAGGTCCTGCACATCCCCGACGCGCTGGCCGAGCCGAACCTGCCGGTCTTCATGCGCGAGCTCGGCGAAAAGATCGGCAGCTACGCGATCATGCTGGCGCCGCTGATCTGGGAGGGCCGCTACATCGGCTCGATCCACGTTGCGCGCCAGCCCCCCGGGGCCTTCGCCGACAAGGAGATCCGGCTGCTCGAGACCTTCGCCGACCAGGCCGTGATCGCGATCCAGAACGCGCGCCTGTTCAACGAGACCAAGGAGGCGCGGGCCGCCGCCGAGGCCACGAACGAGGCCAAGAGCGCCTTCCTGGCGACCATGAGCCACGAGATCCGCACCCCCATGAATGCCGTCATCGGCATGAGCGGGCTGCTGCTCGACACCGCGCTCGATGCCGAGCAGCAGGACTACGTCTCGACCATCCGGGACTCGGGCGATGCGCTCCTGACCATCATCAACGACATCCTCGACTACTCGAAGATCGAGGCCGGCCGGATGGACATCGAGGCCCATCCCTTCGACCTGCGCGAGTGCGTGGAGTCGGCGCTCGACCTGGTCAGCACGCGGGCGACCGAGAAGAAGCTCGAGATCGCCTACGTGTTCGAGGGCGACGTGCCGGTGGGCGTGAGCGGCGACCTCACGCGGCTGCGGCAGATCCTGCTGAACCTGCTGAGCAACGCGGTGAAGTTCACCGAGGCCGGCGAGGTGGTGCTGACGGTCAGCGCCGATGCCCGGCCGGGCGGGCGGGTCGAGCTGACCTTCGCGGTGCGCGACACCGGCATCGGCCTGTCGGCGCAGGGCAAGGGCCGGCTGTTCCAGTCGTTCTCGCAGGCCGACTCCAGCACCACCCGCAAGTACGGCGGCACCGGCCTCGGGCTGGCGATCAGCAAGCGGCTGGCCGAGTTGATGGGCGGCACCATGTGGGTCGAGAGCGACGGGCCGGGCATGGGCTCGACCTTCTTCTTCACCCTCGAGGTGGCGACCTCCGATGCGCCGCCGAGCAAGCGCCGCATCGTCAGCGGCGTGCAGATCGAACTGCAGGGCAAGCACCTGCTGATCGTCGACGACAACGCGACCAACCGGCGCGTGCTGGCACTCCAGACGGCCCGCTGGGGCATGGACTCGCGCGCCACCGAATCGCCGGCCGAGGCCCTGCGCTGGCTGGCCCAGGGCGAGCGCTTCGATCTCGCGATCCTCGACATGCACATGCCGGAGATGGACGGCGTCGATCTCGCGCGCCGCATCCGCGCCAACCACGCCAGCTTGCCGCTGGTGCTCTTCAGCTCGCTCGGCCGGCGCGAGGCCGGCGACGCCGAGTCGCTGTTCAACGCCTACCTGTCCAAGCCGATCCACCAGTCGGCGCTGTTCGACACCCTGGTGAGCCTGCTGGCCCACGAAACGGTCGCCACCCGGCCTACGGACAGCGCCGGCGCCAAGCCGCAGATCGACCCGACGATGGCGGCGCGGCATCCGCTGCGGATCCTGCTGGCCGAGGACAACGTGGTGAACCAGAAGCTCGCGCTGCGCCTGCTGCAGCAGATGGGCTACCGGGCCGACCTGGCCTCCAACGGCATCGAGGCGGTCGAGTCGGTGCAGCGCCAGACCTACGACGTGGTGCTGATGGACGTCCAGATGCCCGAGCTCGACGGGCTCGACGCCACCCGGCAGATCTGCACGCTGTTCGAGGCCGGCCGCAGGCCCCGCATCGTCGCCATGACCGCCAACGCCATGCAGGGCGACCAGGAAATGTGCATCGGCGCCGGCATGGACGACTACCTGACCAAGCCGATCAGGGTCGATCGGCTGGTCGAGGCCCTGCTCAACGTGCCGCCGCGCCAGGATCGTTGAGAACCCGACGGCGTCCATCGGCTTGATGAGGCCCCGTTGTCGACGAGGCTGCAATTTGGGCGTAAGCTAGAAAAAGGTTCTATTTGTTGCTCGAAAGAGCATCTTGTTTTCTTTTAAAAACAAGAACTTGCGTGCGAGGCAGGCATACGACGGACCCGATCAGCCCCCTATCGAAAACGACTGCGGAGAGCGTATGGATCTGAGAAGCGAGCAACTGGCCGACGGTGTCGAGAAGATCAGTCTGGTCGGGCGCATGGACAGCATCGGCGGGCATGACATCAACGTGCGCCTGTCGGCGCTGGTGGCCAACCGCAAGCTGCTCGCGGTGGTCGATCTGTCCGAGGTCTCGTTCCTGGCGTCGATCGGCATCCGCACCCTGGTCGTCAACGCGAGGGCGCAGTCGATGCGCGGCGGCGTCATGGCGTTGGCAAGTCCGCAACCGCTCGTGGCGGAGGTACTCAAGATGGCAGGCATCGACACGATCATCCCGGTGTACCCCGATGTCGACACCGCCTGCAGCGCGCTGATGGCGGGAGCCGGGAGCCGCTGATGGCCGCCACCGGCGGGGAGCCCCAAGCCTCCCTCACCGTCGGCAGCGAGTTGCGCGAACTCGCGCGCGTGAGTGCGTGGGTGCACGACTGGGCCGAAGGCCAGCGGCTGCCGCCGCGCGTCGCGCTGAACCTCGACCTCTGCTCGACCGAGGTGGTGACGAACATCATGACCCATGCCTGCAGCCAGGGCGCGCAGAACATCTTCCTGCGGCTGGGCTGGCAGGGCCAGGACGTGGCCCTGGAAGTCGAGGACGAGGGCAGCGAGTTCGATCCGCGGCAGGTGCCTGAACCGGCGCGCGCGACCAGCATCGACGATGCCCGGATCGGCGGCTGGGGCATTCCGATCGTGCGGCGCTTCTCCGACGGGCTGCGCTACAGCCACCACGACGGCCGCAACTGCCTGACTCTTTTGTTCCGGGCGTCGGCGCCGCCCTGAGCGCCTTTGATTTCACCACCTATCGTCAACCCACCACCGAGGAGCATTCTCCATGGCAACTGCAGCCAAGCCTTCCATGAGCATCGACACCCAGAGCGCGCTGGCGGCGCAGGCGGCCCTGGCCGCCGGCCAACCCAACGGCGCCGGCGAGAGTTCCGGCGTCGACAAGATGCGCGAGCTGCTGTTCGGCAACCAGATGCAGGACTACGACAAGCGCTTCTCGATCCTCGAGGACCGCTTCCAGCAGCGGATGCGCGACATGGAGACCGAGTCGTCGCGCGGGCTGAGCAGCCTCGAGTCGACGATGAAGAAGCAACTCGAATCGGTCGCCGGCCAGTTCCGCGAGGAAAAGGACCTGCGCGCCGACGCCGACAAGGAGCTGGAGCGCAGCCTGCGCGACCACACGCAGACGCTCGAGAAGCGGCTGGCCCAGCTGTCCGACCAGCTGGCGCGCCAGGAGCGCGAGTTCACCGATCGACTGAGCCACGAGGTCCAGGTGCTGCGCGACGAGATGCGCAAGCGCCAGGATGACGCCCGGGCCACCACCGAGCGGATGTTCGCCGAGCTCAGCAACGTCAAGACCGACCGCAACCTGCTCGCCGGCCTGTTCGTCGAGATCGCCAAATGCCTGAACCAGGACGTCGCGCCCAAGGGCAGCAACGGCCACGCCGGCTGATTGGCATGACCTTAGCGCCAGGGGCACGGGCGCGCGCCCGAGCGGAGGCGCGGTGAACGCACGCCTGTCGCTGGCCGCGACGCACGCGCCAGGCGAGCCTTCCGACGAGGAGCAGAAGGCGCGGCTCGCCGCCCTGCTGCTGGAGTTGGCGCGCTGCGTCGATCCCAGCGTCGCGGCCACCCTGCCGAGCCGCCTGGACGCCGACCCGCGGCTGGACGCGATGCGCCGCGTGCTGCTCGAACGCGAGCGGGTGGCGCTGGCGCAGCTGCAGGAGAAGTTCGACGATCCGAAGCAGCTCGCCGATGCGGTGGGCTCGGTGCTGCCCGCGGCCTTCGCGCTGGCAGCGGCGCAGGACGACCGCCTGGGCCTCGCGATCTCGCCCACGGTCGAGCGCGCCACCCAGGCGTCGATCCAGAAGAACCCGGGCCGCATGGTCGACATCCTGTACCCCGTCATGGGGCCGGCGATCCGCAAGGCCATCGCCGAGACCCTCGAGGGCTCGCTGCAATCGCTGAACCAGGCGCTCAAGCACAGCCTGTCGTGGCGCGGGCTCAAATGGCGCATCGAGGCCTGGCGCACCGGCAGCAGCTTCGCCGAGGTGGTGCTCAAGCACACGGCCGTGTTCCGGGTCGACCACGTCTTCCTGATCCATCGCAAGACCGGCCTGCTGCTGGCGCACGTGGCGCGCGACGACGCGACGACGCGCGATCCGCAGCTGGTGTCGGCGATGCTTTCGGCGATCCAGGATTTCGTGCGCGACTCGTTCGACGAATCCGCCAGCGGCGGCACCAGCAGCGGCGGCATCGACAGCCTGCGCCTGGGCGACCTGCTGCTGTGGTGCGAGGAAGGCCCGTCGGCCTTCCTCGCCGCCGTGATCCACGGCACGCCGCCGGCCATGCTGCGCACGCGGCTCGGCGAGACGCTGGGCTCGGTGCACGACCAGTGGCGCGGCGCTCTGGAGGAATTCTCCGGCGACACGACGCCTTTCGAAGCAGCACAGCCGTTGCTGCGCCTGTGCCTGCTGTCCCAGGCCGCGGAGACCCACAGGAAGGTCTCGCCGCTGATGTGGCTGATCCCCTTGCTGCTGCTGGGCGCGCTGGGCTGGTGGGTCGGCCAGCGGATCATCGAGCGCCGCCACGTCGACGCCTATGTGTCGAGCCTGCAGGACCAGCCCGGCATCGTCGTGATGAACGCCGAACGGCGCGATGGCAAGTGGCTGGTGTCCGGGCTGCGCGATCCGCTGGCGGCGCAGCCGGAAGCCTTGCTGGCGAAGACCGACCTCGATCCGGCGCGCATCGTCGGCCGCTGGGAACCCTACCAGGCGCTGCATCCGGCCATCGTGCTGAAGCGGCTTCAGGCGACGCTCGACCCGCCGCCGACGGTCATCCTGGCGCAGGACGCGAGCGGCATCCGCGCCAGCGGCAACGCGCCCCAGCGCTGGATGGAAAAGGCGCGGGCCTTCGTCCAGACCCTGCCCGCCGGCGCACCCAAGGTCGACCTCAGCGCCCTGAAGGACGTGCAGGACCCGGACTACCTGCGCCTGCGCGATGCGATCCAGGCCCAGCTGATCCACTTCGACTTCAGCATGCCGCGGCCCGCGGCCGACCAGGAGACCAAGCTCGATACCGTCGCCGGCTACATGCGCGAACTGGTCCAGGTGGCGCGCGACCAGGGCTTCCCGGTCAAGGTGACGATCGTCGGCCACGCCGACGCCACCGGCAAGGACACCTCGAACCTGGCCCTCAGCGTTGGCCGTGCCGAGGTCGTGCGCTCGATGCTGCGTGCCCGCGGCGTCGATCCTTCCGTGCTCGCGGTACGCGGTGCCGGCCCGCTCGAACCGCTGCGCCCCGGCGCCAGCGAGGACGAGCTGTCGATGAACCGGCGCGTGTCCTTCGGCGTCAGCACCGGCGACTAGGACCTGTCAACACATGCTGCAAAAGAAGATCTGCCTGCTCGGCGCCTTCGGCGTCGGGAAGACCAGCCTGGTGCGTCGCTTCGTCGACACCATTTTCTCGGACGCCTACCTGACCACGGTCGGGGTGAAGATCGACAAGAAGCTGCTCACCGTCGGCAGCGAGCAGATGGCGCTGATCCTGTGGGACATCGCCGGTGAGGACGACATCGCGGCCGTCCGGGTGAGCTACCTGCGCGGCGCGGCGGGCTACCTGCTGGTGATCGACGGCACGCGGCCCGAGACCCTGGACACCGCGGTCTCGATCCAGGGCCGCGTCGATGCCGAGATCGGCAGCGTTCCTTTCGTCGCCCTGCTCAACAAGGCCGACCTCGAAGAGGACTGGACCATCTCGATGGAGCGGATCGCGCAGCTGGAAGCCGCCGGATGGCAGTTTCGCCGCACCAGCGCCAAGACCGGGGCCGCGGTCGAGGAGACCTTCCAGGAACTGGCGGCGCTGCTCGCCCGATAGCCATGCTCGACCTGCCGGCGCGGATCTCCGACTCGCTCCTGATGCTGCTGCACGCGCAGCGCGTGCTGGCGCACCTGGTCGTCGACGACGCCCAGAACCTCGTGCAGGCAGGCGGCCACCTGGACCACTACGGGCTGACCGGCCTGCAGTCCGGCGGCCTGGCGAGCGACCAGATCCCGTTCCTCGAAGGGCTGCTGCCGCTGGTCGAGACGCCGTTCCTGATCCGTTCGATGGAAATGCCCAGCGGCCGCGTGGCCGACGTCCATTTCTTCGCCGACGACGGCACGGTCTGGATCCTGCTGCTCGACGTGACCGCGGAATACGAGGAAGCCCGGCTGGTGCAGCAGAAAGCCTACGACATGACCCTGCTCAGCCAGCGCGAGGCCAGGCTGATCGCGCAGCTCGAGGCGGCCAACCAGGAGCTGACCCTGGCCCACCGCGAGCTGGCCGCCTCGCGCGAGGCGCTGCAGGTCACGCACGACCGGCTGCAGGACGAGCTGCGCGAGGCCGAGCGCTACGTTCGCGCGATCCTGCCGCCTCCGCTTGCGGAACCGCTGGCGGTCGATTGGCGCTTCGTGCCTTCGACCGAGCTGGGCGGCGACTCGTTCGGCTACCACTGGGTCGACGACGAGCACTTCGCGCTCTACCTGATCGACGTCTGCGGCCATGGCGTGGGTTCGGCCCTCCTGTCGGTGGCGGTCGCCGACACGCTGCGCTCGGAAGCGCTGCAGCGAACCGACTTCCGCAGCCCCGCCGCGGTGCTGACCGCGCTCAACCAGGCCTACCAGATGGAGCGCCACGGCGAGCTGTTCTCCACCGTCTGGTACGGCGTCTATCACCGGGCCACGGGCGAGCTGCGCTATGCCTCGGCCGGCCATCCGCCGGCCCTGCTGGTGAGCGGCCCCTGCGAAGCCGCCGGCGAGGGCCGGCCGCTGCCGGCCAACGGCCCCTGCATCGGCATCTCGCCGGCCGCCCGCTACCAGGAGGAGCGCTGCCGCCTGCCATCGCCGGCGCGGCTCTACGTCTTCAGCGACGGCACCTACGAGGTCGGCCGGCCGGACGGCTCCATGCTCGAGTTCTCGGCCCTCGCCGAGGCGCTTTCGCGGCCGGTCGCCGGCGGGGCGTCGGAGCTGGACCGACTGCTGGAATGCGCGCGCGACGCCCATGGCCCGGGCGTGCTCGAGGACGACTTCACCATCCTCAAGATGACGCTCTGAGCCGGCCCCTCATTCGCCGCACACGACCGCCCCTGCCGCCCCGGTCAGGGCGCGACAGGATTGCGCTTCGCCTCCTCGAGCCGCTGGCGGCGGCGCACATCGTCGCACTGCGGATGATGCGTGAATTGCGGCTTCAAGCACTGGTCGGCCATGCACCTGGCTTCGGCGATGAAGCCCATGCCGGCGCACGCCGCCCGCGGCGCGCCGGCCACCGCCTGACGTGCGCTCGGAGCCGCGGGCGGCGCCGGCGGGCGCGCCACTGCCGCGGCAGCGCCCTCGGCCAGGACAGGCGCGATCGGCTGAGGGGCGGGCGCGATCGGCTGAGCCGCGGGCGCGATCGGGTGAGCCGCGGGCGCCGGCGCGGCGACGCGCTCCGGCTCGCTGACCGGGCTCGCCTGCGCCTTGCCGGCGCTGTAGAGATACCAACCACCAGCGCCGGCCACGAGCCAGCCCGCGGCGCCGACGAGCAGTGCCACGCTCAGCGCCGCCACGCTGACCCACAGCCCCTTGGCGAAGGGCGCCGCGGCGACGCTGTCCGCCGCCTGGACTTGCATGGTCGGCGCCTCCGCGCCCGTTGACCGGGTCGCGGCGGGCCAGCGCAACCGCAAAGTCGGCGCAAAGCCGTCGTCGGCGCGCGGGGTCGGCAAGGTGCTGATGCACTCGATGCAGAACTTCGCGATCGCGCGATTCTCGGTATGGCACTTGGGACAGATCACGGACATCGCGCGAGCTTGAAAGCATTCGCCCGAATCGCCGCGTGCCGATTTCACGAAACCGCACAAAATGTTACATGCGCACGCTATCGAGGACGACCCGCACATAATCCGGTGAAAGCGAAGGGCGCCAGTGGATTACCTTTCAAATGCCGGTTCGAGCATCCAGACCGAGGAGCGGTATCGGCTGTTGGTGGATGCGGTCGTCGACTACGCGATCTACATGCTGAACCCTGACGGCATCGTCGTCAGCTGGAACTCGGGTGCCGAACGACTGAAGGGCTTCACTGCGTCCGAAATCATCGGCAAGCACTTTTCGACCTTCTATCTCCCGGAAGACGTGCGCAACGGGATGCCGGACCATGCGCTGACGATGGCCCGGCAGGAAGGCCGCTTCGAATCCCAGGGCTGGCGCGTCCGCAAGGACGGCCATCGCTTCTGGGCGCAAGTCGTGGTCCGCCCGATCCGCGCGCCCGGGGGCGAGCTCATCGGCTACGCCAAGGTGACCCGCGACCTCAGCGAGCGCAAGGCGGCCGAAGACGCCCTGATGAAGAGCGAAGAGCAGTTCAGCCTGCTGGTGCAGGCGGTGACCGACTACGCGATCTTCATGCTCGACGCCGACGGCATCGTCACCAACTGGAATGCCGGCGCGCAGCGCATCAAGGGCTACGCGCCGCGCGAGATCATCGGCACCCACTTCTCGCGCTTCTACCGTCCCGAAGACCGGGAGCGCGGCATTCCCGCCCAAGCGCTGGCGACGGCCGCCGCCGAAGGCCGCTTCGAAGGCGAAGGGTGGCGGGTGCGCAAGGACGGCTCGACGTTCTGGGCCAACGTGGTCATCGACCCGATCTACGGCCCGAACGGCCAGGTGATCGGCTTCGCGAAGGTGACGCGCGACATCACCGAGAAGCGCAACGCGCAGCTGGCGCTCGAACAGGCGCGCGAAGCGCTGTTCCAGTCTCAGAAGCTCGACGCGATCGGCCAGCTCACCGGCGGCGTCGCGCACGACTTCAACAACCTCCTGATGGTCGTGCTCACCAGCCTCGAACTGCTGCGGCGCCGGGTCGCAGGCGACGACAAGCTGCTGCGCCTGGTCGAGAACGCGGTGTCGGCGGCCAAGCGAGGCGCCTCCCTCACCCAGCGGATGCTGGCCTTCGCGCGCCGCCAGGACCTGCAGCCGGCCGCGGTCGACATCCCGGCGCTGGTCGACGGCATGAAGGACATGCTCGAGCGCACGCTCGGGGCCACCATCCACATCGAGGAAGCGTTCGAGCCGGCACTGCGACCGGTGCTGGTGGATGCGCACCAGCTGGAGCTGGCCCTGCTCAACCTGGCGGTGAATGCACGCGACGCGATGCCCGAAGGGGGCCGGCTCCGGTTCGCGGCATCCGAGGTGGCGTGCACCTTGGCCGACCACCTGGCGCCGGGCGCCTACCTGCGACTCTCGATGACCGACAGCGGCACCGGCATGGACGCCGCGACGCTGGCGCGCGCGCTCGAACCGTTCTTCACGACCAAGGGCGTCGGCAAGGGCACCGGCCTGGGCCTGGCCATGGTGCACGGACTCGCGGTCCAGTCGGGCGGCAAGTTCGTTCTCGAGAGCACCGAGGGTGTGGGGACGACCGCCACCCTGTGGCTTCCCGTGGCTTCGGCGAATTCGCAGGCCCTGCCCGCTGCCGCCCCGATGGCCTCGGTGCCGACGGAAGCCGCGTCCCTGGCGCCCATGCTGGTCCTGGCCGTCGACGACGACCCCCTGGTTCTCGCCGGGACGGCCTCCATGCTGGAGGACCTGGGCCATTCGGTGCTCGCGGCCTCGAGCGCCGAAGAGGCGTTGACCATGGCCCGGGCAGCGCCACACATCGACCTGGTCATTTCGGACCAGGTGATGCCGGGCATGAGCGGCGCGCACCTCGTCGAGGCCTTGCGCAAGAACAACCCCTCGTTGCCGATGATCCTCGCCTCGGGCTTCGCCGAGCAACCAGGCGACCTGCACCCCTCCACCGTCAAGCTCTCGAAGCCCTTCGACATGGCGCAGCTGGCACACGCGATCTCGCAGGGCGTGCGCCGAACCCGCGAGGCCCAGGGGCAGGAAGACACCTGAACGTCAACGCGAGCGGCTCGCCGCATCCGGATCGACCGGCCCGATGGCGGGCGCATCGACCGGAGGCGGGCCGGCGATGCGCGCGGGATCGATGCCGAGTGCGTCGAGCACGGCGGCCGCCGAGGTCGCGGGGGCCTCGGCGGCCGGTGGCGGCGTCGACCGCGCCGCCTGCCGTCCAGGCGCTGCCGGCGCTCTCGCCGCCGGCTCGATCCATCGGGCGATCGCCTGGCCCCATTGGTCCACAGGCACGACCTGCGCCACCAGCACGCCCGCCCCGGCCAACGCGGCGAGCACAGCCAGCTTGGCGACGACGGCCGCGACAGGGGTCGAGCGCCTGGTCCTGGGCTTGCGCGCGCCGGGCGCCGCTGCATGACCTGGAGACTTCCCGGGTGATTCGTGCCGCCCAGGCGGGGGCCAGGCGGTCTCGGCCGCTTCGAGGCGCGTGCTGTCGAAGCCGAAGGTGGGCGTGCGAATGCCGGAAAACCTGCCGCCACATCCGCGGCAACGACGCGCGCGTTCCGGGTTCGGGGTATGGCAGGAACTGCAATACTTGGTCATCCGCGGACCGGCGACACGCCTCAGGCGTCGATGGGCACGCCGCCTCCGAAATGCGCCACCCACACATCCCACACTTCCTGTGAAGCGGTACTGAACGGCCGCTGCCACGCGGTCATCATCTGGAGCTGCATTTGCTGGAGTTGCAGCAGCCCGGTGAAAAAGGCCTGCTGAAAGGCCAGGACCGGCTGCATCACCGGGTCGGGCGCAGACGAGGCGAGATGGGGGCTCGTCGGATATGCCATGGCACTTCCTCCTTGGCGCTCCAATTTAACGCCATCGATCGGCAGCCGGGCCGTTTGCAACGTTGCGTTTCAGTTTCCCGGGCTGCCGCAGGCCTTTCTTCGGCATCGAGTCGCTGTCCGACAGGAGGACGGGTGCTTTGACGCATTTCACCTCCGGCCGCATCGCCTAAACCCGAGTTTTGCCGCAGAGGCCGACCCCGGCCGGCTCATCGACCTCCATGTCTCGTTCCCCCGATTCCACCTTCGGCGACACGGACGCCTACCTGCTCGGGGAAGGCACGCACGCCCGTCTCCACGAGCACTTGGGCGGCCGCCTGGTCGCCGACGGCCTCGGCGCCACCTTTGCGGTCTGGGCGCCCAATGCGCGATCGGTGTCGGTGATCGGCGACTGGAACGCCTGGGACCCGCGGGCCGACCCGCTGATCGTCCGCGCCGACAGCACCGGCGTCTGGGAAGGGCGCAGCGCACTCGCCCGCCACGGCCAGGCGTACAAGTTCCGGATCGTCGCCGAGGGCGGCCGCGTGCTGGAAAAGGCCGACCCCCTGGCCCTCCTGAGCGAAGCGCCGCCGGCCACCGCCTCGCGGCTCTGGTCGCTCGCGCATGACTGGGGCGACGACCACTGGATGCGGACGCGCGCCGAGCGCAACCGCCTCGACGCGCCGATCTCGATCTACGAGGTGCATCCGGGCTCCTGGCGGCGTCCGGATGGCGCACTGCCCAACTATCGCGAGCTCGCGCGACCGCTCGCCGAGCACGTGGTGTCGCTGGGCTTCACCCATGTCGAATTGATGCCGGTCACCGAGCATCCGTTCTACGGCTCGTGGGGCTACCAGACGACCGGCTATTTCGCGCCCACCGCACGCTACGGCACGCCGCAGGACTTCATGGACTTCGTCGACCACCTGCACCAGCGCGGCATCGGCGTGGTGCTCGACTGGGTTCCGTCGCACTTTCCCGACGACGCCCACGGACTGTCCGTCTTCGACGGCACCCACCTCTACGAACACGCCGATCCGCGCCAGGGCTTCCATCCCGAGTGGCACTCGGCGATCTTCAACTACGGGCGCAACGAGGTCCGCAGCTTCCTGGTCTCGTCGGCCCTGTTCTGGCTCGACCGCTACCACATCGACGGCCTGCGCGTGGACGCGGTCGCCTCGATGCTGTACCTGGACTACGCGCGCAAGGAAGGCGAATGGATCCCCAACCGGCACGGCGGGCGCGAGAACCTCGAGGCCATCACCTTCCTCAACGAACTCAACCGGGCGGTCTACCGCGAGCACCCCGACACCTTCACGGTGGCCGAGGAATCGACCGCCTGGCCCCGCGTGTCGCGGCCGATCGAGATGGGCGGCCTCGGCTTCGGCATGAAATGGAACATGGGCTGGATGCACGACACCCTGGCCTTCATGAAGGAAGACCCGGTGCATCGCCGCTTCCACCACCACCGCCTGACCTTCTCGATGGTCTACGCCTTCAGCGAGAACTTCGTGCTGCCGCTGTCGCACGACGAGGTGGTGTACGGCAAGGGGTCGCTGATCGGCAAGATGCCCGGCGACACCTGGCAGCAGTTCGCCAACCTGCGCCTGCTGTATGGCTACATGTGGGCGCATCCCGGCAAGAAGCTGCTGTTCATGGGTGGCGAATTCGCCCAGCGGCGCGAGTGGACGCACGAGGGCCAGCTGGAGTGGCAGCAGGCCGAACTGCCGGCGCACCGCGGCGTCCAGCACCTGGTGGGCGAGCTCAACCGGCTCTATCGCAGCGAGCGGGCGCTGCACGAACTCGATGCCTCGCCCGACGGCTTCGAGTGGATCGAGGCCGACGACCAGTCGCAGAGCGTGATCGCCTTCCTGCGCCGGGCCCGCAACGGCGAGGCCGTGCTGGTGGTCTGCAACCTGACGCCGGTGCCACGGCGCAACTACCGGCTGGGCGTGCCCAGCGGCGGCATCTGGCGCGAACTGCTCAACAGCGATACGCTCGCCTTCGGCGGCGCGGGTTGGGGAAATCTCGGCGAGGTCGAGGCCGCACCCGTGCCTTCGCATGGCCACAGGCAGGCGCTCAGCCTGACCCTGCCGCCGTTGTCCACCCTCTATCTGAAGGCGGTTGCCGATGCCTGATGGACTGCTGCCGAGCTCGACGCCGGCCGAGCCCCAGCCTCCCTTCGCGATCGACACGCCCGACGGCCGCAGCCGCGCCGTCGTCGATGCGGTGCTGCCGGCGGTGGACGGCGGCCGCTTCGCCGCCAAGTGCGTGGCGGGCGAGCACTTCCGGGTGACGGCCCATGTGTTCACCGACGGCCACGACGCGCCGCGCGTGATGCTTCAGTGGTGGAAAGACGGCGAGGCCCGCCGCCGCGAGTTGCCGATGAAGCTTCGCTACAACGACGAGTGGCATGCGGACTTCGTGCCGCCCATGGCCGGGCGCTACCGCTACACGGTGGTGGCCTGGGTCGACGCCTTCGAGTCGTGGCGCCACGAACTGGTGCGGCGGGTCGATGCCGACGACATCCGGCTGGCGGCGCGGGTCGGCGCACTTGAAATCCGGGCCGCCGCCGCACGCGCGGCGGGCACCGAACGGGAGGCGCTCGAGGATTGGGCCCTGGCGCTCGAACAGGGCGCCCAAGACCCGGCGCTGGAGGCGGCGGCGCTGAAGGCGCTGGCGCTCGACGAGGACCTGGCGGTCACCGCGGGCCGCTATCCGGACCGCCGGCTGGAGGCCCGCTACGGCGCCGACCTGCCCCTGGTCGCCGATCGGGAGCGGGCCCGCTTCAGCACCTGGTACGAACTGTTCCCGCGCTCGGCCGGCGACGCGCCCGGTGCCCACGGCACCCTGCGCGATGTCGAGGCGCGGCTGCCGCTGGTCGCGGCCATGGGCTTCGACGTGCTGTACTTCCCGCCGATCCATCCGATCGGCCGCCTGCAGCGCAAGGGCCGCAACAACGCGCTCGACACCGAGCCGGGCGACGTCGGCAGCCCCTGGGCGATCGGCGCCGCCGAGGGCGGCCACAAGGCGATTTTGCCCGCCCTCGGGACGCCGGAGGACTTCCGCCACCTGGTCGCCGCGGCCCGGGCCCGGGGGCTCGAGATCGCGATGGACATCGCCTTCCAGTGCGCACCCGACCATCCCTACGTGAAGGCGCATCCCCAGTGGTTCCGCTGGCGGCCCGACGGCAGCGTGCAATACGCCGAGAACCCGCCGAAGAAGTACCAGGACATCTATCCCTTCAACTTCGAGAGCGAAGACTGGCAGGGCCTCTGGTGCGAACTCAAGAGCGTGCTCGACCACTGGATCGCCGAGGGCGTGACGATCTTCCGGGTCGACAACCCGCACACCAAGTCGTTCGCGTTCTGGGAATGGGCGATCACCGAATGCAAGCGGGCACACCCCGAACTGATCTTCCTGGCCGAGGCCTTCACCCGGCCGAAGGTCATGCATCGCCTCGCCAAGCTGGGCTTCACGCAGTCCTACACCTACTTCACCTGGCGCAACACCAAGGCCGAACTCACGGACTATTTCACCGAACTCGCGCAGGGCCCGGGCGCGGACTACTTCCGGCCCAACGTCTGGCCCAACACGCCGGACATCCTGCACGCCGCGCTGCAGGGCGGCGAGGAGGCGATGTTCAGGCTGCGGCTGGTGCTGGCCGCCACGCTGGCCGCCAGCTACGGCATCTACGGCCCGGCCTTCGAACTGCTCGAGCACCTGCCGCGCGGCCCTGCGAGCGAGGAGTATCTCGACTCGGAGAAATATCAGCTGCGCCACTGGGACTGGGATCCCGACAGCGGCCTGCGGCCCTTCATCGCCCGGGTCAACCGCATCCGGCAGGGCAACGCGGCCCTGCAGTCCGACCGCAGCCTGCGCTTCCTGGACATCGACAACGACCAGCTGATCGCCTATCTCAAGGCTTCCGACGATGGCCGCAATGTCGTGGTGACGATCGTCAACCTCGACCCGCACAACGCCCAGTGGGGCTTCCTCTCGCTGGACCCCTCGGAGGTCGACGTGCCGCGCGACCAGCCGTTCCAGATGCACGACCTGTTGACCGACCAGCGCTTCAGCTGGCAGGGCGGACGGCACTTCATCCGCCTCGAGCCCGAGCGCGTGCCGGCACACGTGCTGGTGGTACGCCGCCGGCTGCGCGACGAGCGCGACTTCGACTACTACCTCTGAGCAACAGGAAGCCGCATGAATGCTCCCGTGCCGAAACTGGCGCTCGAAACCACCGAGATCGACACCTCGGGCGACCCGACCTGGTACCGCGACGCGGTGATCTACCAGTGCAACGTCAAGGCCTTCGTCGACTCCAACGGCGACGGCGTCGGCGACTTCCAGGGCCTGACGAGCAAGCTCGACTACGTGAAGGACCTGGGCGTCAACACGCTGTGGCTGATGCCCTTCTACCCGTCGCCGCTGCGCGACGACGGCTACGACATCGCGGCCTACGAGGACGTGCATCCGCAGTACGGCAGCTTGCAGGATTTCAAGGACATGCTCGAGGAGGCCCACAAGCGCGAACTGCGGGTGGTGATCGAACTGGTCATCAACCACACCTCGGACGCCCATCCGTGGTTCCAGGCGGCGCGCATGGCGCCGCCGGGGTCGCCCGAGCGCGACTTCTACGTCTGGAGCGACACCGACCAGCTCTACCAGGGCACGCGCATCATCTTCACCGACACCGAGAAGTCGAACTGGACCTGGGACCCGGTCGCCAAGGCCTACTTCTGGCACCGCTTCTTCAGCCACCAGCCGGACCTCAACTTCGACAACCCGCAGGTGCTCGAGGCGGTGTTCCGCACCATGCGCTTCTGGCTCGACATGGGGGTCGACGGCTTCCGCCTCGACGCCATTCCCTACCTGATCGAGCGCGACGGCACCTCGAACGAGAACCTGCCCGAGACCCACGTGGTCATCAAGGCCCTGCGGGCGGCGATCGACGCCAACTACAAGGACCGCTTCCTGCTGGCCGAGGCCAACATGTGGCCGGAAGACGTGCGCGAGTATTTCGGCGATGGCGACGAGTGCCACATGGCCTATCACTTCCCCCTGATGCCGCGCATGTACATGGCGATCGCGCAGGAAGACCGGGACCCGATCGTCGAAATTTTGCAGCAGACGCCGGAGATCCCCGAAGGCTGCCAATGGGCGATCTTCCTGCGCAACCACGACGAGCTGACCCTGGAGATGGTGACCAACCGCGAACGCGACTACATGTACACGACCTACGCGGCCGACATGCAGGCGCGCATCAACCTGGGCATCCGGCGCCGCCTCGCGCCGCTCATGGACAACGACAAGGACCGCATCAAGCTCATGAACAGCATGCTGCTGTCGATGCCGGGCTCGCCGATCATCTACTACGGCGACGAGATCGGCATGGGCGACAACGTCTTCGTCGGCGACCGCAACGGCGTGCGGACGCCGATGCAATGGAGCCCCGACCGCAACGCCGGCTTCTCGCGCGCCGACCCGCAGCGGCTCTACCTGCCCCCGATCATGGATGCGATGTACGGCTACGAGGCGGTCAACGTCGAGGCCCAGCTGCGCGACAAGAGCTCGCTGCTGCACTGGACCCGCCGGATGCTCGCGGTGCGCAAGACCAGCCGCGCCTTCGGCCGCGGCAAGCGCACCTTCCTGAAGCCCGGCAACCGGAAGATCCTCGCCTACATCAGCGAGCACGACGACGACGCGATCCTGTCGGTGTTCAATTTGTCGCGTGCCGCGCAGCCGGTCGAGCTCGACCTCTCTGCCTTCAAGGGCCGGGTGCCGGTCGAGATGCTCGGACGCACCTCGTTCCCGCCGATCGGCGAACTGCCCTACCTGCTGACCCTGCCCTCGCATGGCTTCTACTGGTTCAAGCTGGCCGACGAGGCACCGATGCCGAGCTGGCACCAGGAGGGCGTGGCGCTGCTCGACCGCCCGGTCATCGTGCTGTTCGACGGCTGGACCAGCCTGCTCAAGGACCGCGTGATGCCCTGGCGCATCGGCTTCGCGGACCGGCTGATCAAGCAGTTCGAGACCGATACGCTGCCACCGCACATCGAAGCCCAGCGCTGGTACGCGTCCAAGGGCAGCCGCATCGCGCGGGCCCGGCTGGCGGACTCGGCGATCTGGGACATCGACGGGCTGAGCTGGATGCTGCCGCTGCTCGATCTGGAGGGGCTGCCCGAGGCCGCGACGTATTTCATGCCGCTCGCGCTGGCCTGGGAAGACCGCGACGAAGAGCGCATGAAATGCCTGCAGCCGGCCGCCATCGCCAAGGTCCGGCAAAAGGCCAACGTGGGCGTGATGGGCGACGCCTTCTTCGACGAGGCCTTCTGCCGCGCGCTGGTGCGCGGCATCGTCGGCGACACCGAGATGCGGACCGCGCACGGCCGCCTGCATTTCCGGCCCACCTCGCTGGGCCGCGAGCTGGTGCTCTCCGCGATCCAGGACCTGCCGGTCAGCCGGCCGACCGCCATGAGCAGCAACACCGTCGTGACCCTCGGCGAGACCCTGTTCCTCAAGGGCTACCGCCAGCTGCGCCGCGGCATCAACCCCGAACTCGAGATGGGGCGTTTCCTGACCGAGGAGGCCGGCTTCCTGCACGGCGTGCCGGTGGCCGGCGCGCTCGAATACCTGGGCGACGACGGCAGCGTGTTCACCCTCGCGCTGCTGCAGGCCTACGTGCCGAACCAGGGCGATGGATGGAGCTGGACGCTGGACTACCTGGAGCGCGTGCTGACCGAACTGCGCGACGCCGACGGCCCTCGGCCCGACGCGCCGCACGGGGCCTTCCTGGCCCTGATCGCGATCCTGGGCCGCCGCACCGCGGAGCTGCACAACGCGCTCGGCCGGCGCACCGGCAATCCGGCCTTCGATCCCGAACCGATGACCGAGCCCGACCGGCGCGCGATGCGCGACAGCGTGCGCGCGCAGGGACAGGCGACGCTGGTCCAATTGCGCGAACATCTGGCCGGGCTGCCACAGGCGACGCAAGAGGATGCGCGCCGGCTGCTGGAGCGCCCCGGCGCGATCGAGGCTTTCGTCGATGCCCTGCCGCTCCAGGGCGGTGCGGGCTGGCGCTCGCGCTTCCATGGCGACTACCACCTGGGCCAGGTGCTGCTGGCCCGCAACGACTTCGTGATCATCGACTTCGAGGGCGAACCGGCGCGTTCGATCGAGGAGCGCCGTGCCAAGCAATCGCCGCTGCGCGATGTCGCCGGCATGCTGCGCTCCTTCAACTACGCGCGGTGGAGCGCACTGCGGCGCGCGGCGCAGAACGCGGGCGAACTGGCCCGGCTCGACGCCGACGCCCGCGACTGGGAACGCGAGACCCGCGCAGCCTTCCTGGACGGCTACGCCGCGGCGCTGGCGCCCGAGGCCGGCGCGGTCGACCCGCCGCTGCTGCGCCTGTTCGAACTCGAGAAGGCCCTCTACGAACTGCGCTACGAACTCGGCAACCGGGTCGACTGGGTGCCGGTGCCGCTGCAGGGCATCCTGGCGCTGCTCGAGGGCCACGGCCCGGCGAGCGCCTGAGCGACCGACCCCCCAATCTCCCGGAGAGCTTCCATGGACACCCTGACGTTCTACCTCGAGCCGCTGCGCGCCTTCCTGTTCCAGATCGGCGCCTTCGTGCCGCGGCTGGTGTTCGCGACCCTGGTCGTGATCGCGGGCTGGCTGATCGCCAAGGTGGTGCGCTTCGCGGTCATCCGCGGGCTGCATGCGATCAATTTCCACGTGCTGACCGAGCGCGCCGGCATCGACAACTTCCTGCGTCAGGGCGGCATGGTGACGGACTCGACCGTGGTCTTCGGCGCCCTGGCCTACTGGATGGTGATCCTGGCCTCGCTGGTGGTGGCCTTCAACGGGCTGGGCCTGAGCTACGTCACCGACCTGCTCGCCCGCGTGATGTGGTTCGTGCCGAATGTCTTCGTGGCCATGCTGGTGCTGGCCTTCGGGGCCTACTTCGCCAAGTTCGTGGGCGACGCCGTGACCACCTATGGCCGCCATGCGGGCATCCAGGACGCCTTGCTGCTGGGCAAGGTGGCGCAGTACGCAATCTTGCTGTTCGTGGTGCTGATCGCGCTCGACCAGGTCAAGATCGGCGGCGACATCGTGCGCCAGAGCTTCCTGATCATCCTCGGCGGCGTCGTGTTCGCCCTGGCGCTGGCCTTCGGCCTGGCCGGCAAGGACTGGGCAGCCGACCGGATCGAGGACTGGTGGCCGAAGAAGAAGCGGCCGCCCGAGCGCCCGGCGCCGCGCGCCCCGGCCGTGACCCCAGCCTCCAACCCATGGCCGGCCCGCCCGGCGCAGAACTTGCACGACGACCGCCCGCATCCATGACCAAGCACCCGCACACCCCGCTGTCCGCCGTCTGGCCCGGCAAGCCCTACCCGCTGGGCGCCACCTGGGACGGCCAGGGTGTCAATTTCGCGGTGTTCTCCAAGCACGGCGAGAAAGCCGAGCTCTGCATATTCGACGACAAGGGCCGCCACGAGCGGCAGCGCATCGTGCTGCGCGAGCGCACCAACGACGTCTGGCACTGCTACCTGCCCGAGGCACGCCCCGGCATGGCCTATGGCCTGCGCATCCACGGCCCCTACAAGCCCGAGCAGGGCCATCGCTTCAATCCGAACAAGCTGCTGCTCGACCCCTATGCGAAGGACCTGGTCGGCGAGCTGCGGTGGGGTGACGCGCTGTACGGCTATTCGGTCGGCAGCAAGCGCCAGGACCTGTCCTTCGACCGCCGCGACAGCGCCGCCTTCATGCCCAAGGGCCGGGTGCTCGAGACCGCCTTCACCTGGGGCGACGACCGCCGGCCCGAGGTGCCATGGCAGGACATGGTGATCTACGAGCTGCACGTGCGCGGCTTCACCATGCAGCACCCGGCCGTGCCCGAGCCGCTGCGCGGCACCTACGCGGCGCTCGGCTGCGCGCCGGTCATCGACTACCTGCAGCGCCTCGGCGTGACCACCGTCGAGCTGCTGCCGGTGCATGCCTTCCTGAACGACCGCCACCTGGCCGAACAGGGCCTGCAGAACTACTGGGGCTACAACACGCTGGCCTATTTCGCGCCCGAAGTGCGCTACAGCGCCTCGGGCAAGGTGAAGGAGTTCAAGACCCTGGTCAAGACCCTGCACTCGGCCGGCATCGAGGTGATCCTCGACGTCGTCTACAACCACACCTGCGAGGGCAACCATCTCGGGCCCACCTTGTCGATGCGGGGCGTCGACAACGCCTCCTACTACATCGCCAATGCCGAGCAGCCGCGCTACTACGACGACTTCACCGGCTGCGGCAACACGGTCAACCTGGAGCAGCCGCGCGCACTGCAGCTGGTGATGGACTCGCTGCGCTACTGGGCCGAGGAAATGCATGTCGACGGCTTCCGCTTCGACCTCGCCTCGGCGCTGGCGCGCGAGGCCGGCAAGGTCGAGAACCTCGGCGGCTTCTTCGACGCCATCCGCCAGGACCCGACGCTGAACCAGGTCAAGCTCATCGCCGAACCCTGGGACCTGGGCCATGGCGGCTACCAGGTGGGCAACTTCCCGCCCGGCTGGGCCGAGTGGAACGACCGCTACCGCGACGGCCTGCGAGGCTGGTGGAAGGGCGACGCCGGCGTGGTGGGCGACGTCGCCCACCGGCTGGCCGGCTCGCAGGACCTGTACGGCTGGTCGGGCAAGGGGCCGCACGCGAGCATCAATTTCATCACCGCCCACGACGGCTTCACCTTGCACGACCTGGTCTCCTACAACGACAAGCACAACGAGGCCAACGGCGAGGACAACCGCGACGGCAACAGCAACAACATGTCCTGGAACTGCGGCGCCGAGGGACCCACCGACGACCCCGAGATCAACGCGCTGCGCGAACGCCAGAAGCGCAACTTCCTGGCCACCCTGCTGCTGTCGCAGGGGGTGCCGATGCTGCTGGCGGGCGACGAGCGCGGCCACACGCAAAACGGCAACAACAACGTCTACTGCCAGGACAACGCGCTCGGCTGGCTCGACTGGACGCCGCGGCCCGAGGCCGACTCGCTGCGCGATTTCGTCGCCCGCCTGATCCGCGTCAGGCGCGAGCATCCGTCGTTCCGGCGCCGCAGTTTCTTCCGCGGCCAGCCGGCCGGCGACAGCGAGACCAAGGATGTGGTCTGGCTGCGGCCCGACGGCCAGGAGATGACGCCGCCCGACTGGGAAGGCGAGCACGTGCGCTGCCTCGGCATGCTGTTCTCGGGCACCGGCATCACCGACGTCGGCCCGCGCGGCGAGCCGCAGCGCGACGACGACTTCCTGCTGCTGCTCAACGCCTACCACGACCCCGTGCCGTTCACGATGCCGACCCGCCCGGGCGACCGCTGGACTCGAATGGTCGACACCGCCCGCGAGACCGCGTTGTCGCTGCTGCTGGCTGAGGCCACCTATCCGCTGCAGGGCCGCTCGCTGGCGCTGCTGCGCCGCAGCCTGGCCGCCTCATGAAGCGCCGTCATGCGATGCCCTTCGGCGCCGAGGTGCTGGCGGAAGGTGGCGTGCGCTTCCGTCTCTGGGCGCCCTCGATCGAACGGGTGGTGCTCGAACGGGCGCGCGGCGACGGCTGGCAGGACCACGCGATGCAGCGCGCCGAGGACGGCTGGCACGAGGCCCGGCTGGCGCAGGCGGCGGCGGGCGACCGCTATCGCTACCGCCTGCCCGACGGCCTGCGCGTGCCCGACCCCGCCTCGCGGCTGAACCCCGACGACGTCCACGGCCCGAGCGAGGTGGTCGACCCGGGGGCGTACGCATGGCGCGACGCGGACTGGACCGGCCGGCCCTGGCACGAGGCCGTGGTCTACGAACTGCACCTCGGCACCTTCACGCCCGAAGGCACCTTGGCGGCGGCCCGGGACCGCCTCCCCGGCCTCGCCGAACTCGGCATCACGGCGGTCGAGCTGATGCCCCTCGCCGATTTCCCGGGGCACCGCAACTGGGGCTACGACGGCGTGCTGCCCTTCGCGCCGGACGCCAGCTACGGCACCCCCGACGACCTCCGGCGTTTCGTCGAGAGTGCCCACGCGCTGGGGCTGATGGTGCTGCTGGACGTGGTCTACAACCACCTTGGTCCCGAAGGCAACTACCTGCCGGCCTACTGCCCGGAATTCTTCAACCCGGCCCACCAGACGCCGTGGGGCGCGGCGATCAACTTCGATGGCGCCGGTGCCCGCACCGTGCGCGACTTCTTCGTCCACAACGCGCTCTACTGGATCGAAGAGTACGGCTTCGATGGCCTGCGGATGGACGCGGTGCATGCCATCCGCGATGATTCGACGCCGCCGATCGTCGAGGAGATCTGCAACGCACTGCGACAGGGCCCGGGCCGCCGCCGGCAGGTCCACGTGGTGCTCGAGAACGACCTCAACCAGGCGCATCGGCTCGAACGCGGCGACGACGGTGCGGCGCTGGCCGCCACCGCCCAATGGAACGACGACCTGCACCATGCGGCGCATGTGCTGCTGACCGGCGAGACCGACGGCTACTACGCCGACTATGCGTCGCGGCCGCTCGAACAGTTCGGGCTGGCGCTGGCGCAGGGCTTCATCTACAGCGGGCAGCCCTCCGCGTTTCGTGGCGGCGAGGCCCGCGGCGAACCCTGCACCCACCTGCCGCTGGGCGCCTTCGTCTCGTTCCTGCAGACCCACGACCAGGTCGGCAACCGCGCCATGGGCGAGCGCATCGATGCCCTCGCCGACCCGCTGCTGGCGATGGCCGCCCGCAGCTGCGTGCTGCTGTCGCCGCACACGCCGATGCTGTTCATGGGCGAGGAATACGCGGCGACCACGCCATTCCAGTTCTTCTGCGACTTCGGACCCGAGCTGGCGGCCGCGGTCACGGCCGGCCGGCGCGCCGAGTTCGGCCGCTTCGCCGCCTTTGCCGGCGAGGCGGCGCAGGCCCGCATTCCCGATCCCAACGACCCCGCCACCTTCGCCGGTTCGCGCCTCGATGCGAAGCAGGCGGCGCAGGCACCCCACGCCGCCGCGCTGGCCATCACGCGGGAGCTGCTGCGGGTCCGGCGCGCCGAACTCATGCCCCGCCTCGCCGACGGCGCACGCGCGCACCAGTGGTCCTGCGAAGGCGATGCCTTGCGGCTGGCGTGGCGGCTCGGCGCCGACGACGGCCCTGGCGTCCTGTTGCACCTGGTCGCCAATTTCGGCGCCGACGACGCCGAGCTGGCCTGGCCGCCCGGCCGCGTGATCCACCGGCTGCGGGTCGACGATGCGGCGCCCCCCGGCGGCCTGCTGCGCCTGCCCAGGGGCGGCGTCTGTGCAACCCTCGAGGAGCCCGGCGATGGATGAGGCAGAGGCGCTGCAGCGTCTCTGCGAACGCCACGGCGTGGCGACCGGCTACCACGACGTCGTTGGCCATTGGCATCGGGTCGCGCCCGAGGCGCTCGCGGCACTGCTGCGCGATGCCGGCTTCCTGCCGGCGGATGTCGGTCCCGCCGCCGCCGAGGCGGCCGCCGAGCGCCGGTCGTGGCAGCACGCACTGCCGCCGGTTCAATCGGTCGCGGCCGGCAGCGACCACTTCAGCGTGATGCTGCAACTGCCGGCGTCAATCACGCGGATCGAATGGCAGGTGGACGACGAGAGCGGCGCCTGCCACCAGGGCGCCGTCGACACCGCCGCCCTGGAAGTCGATGCGCAGGCCGAGATCGAGGGCACCAGCTACCGCCGCTGCCGGCTGCCGATCGCGCTGGCGCTGCCCGCCGGCTACCACCGCCTGCGCATCGTGGACCAACCCGGCGATGCCCTGCTGGTCTGCGCCCCCGCGCGCTGCCACCAGCCGGCCTGGCTGGAGCGCGGCGGCCGGCTCTGGGGCTTCACGCTGCAATTGCATTCGCTGCGCTCGGAGCGCAACTGGGGCTTCGGCGATTTCAGCGATCTGGCCGACTTCGTCGTCGGCGCCGCCCGTGCGGGCGCGGACGTGGTCGGGCTCAATCCCCTGCACGCGCTGTTCGCGCACAACCCCGCGCACCAGAGCCCGTACAGCCCCTCGTCGCGGGGCCAGCTCAACCCGCTCTACATCGATGTCGAGGCGGTGCCGGATTTCCGGGCCTCGCCCGCGGCGCAGCGGCGCGTGCGCTCACCGGCCTTCCAGGCCCGGCTGGCCGGCCTGCGCGCGGCGCCGTTGATCGACCACGAAGGCGTCTCGACCGCCAAGCACGAGGTGCTGAAGCTGCTCTACCGGCGCTTCCTCGAGCGCGCGGCGGACGATGCGGAAGTCGCCGCGCTGGCACTCTTCCGGCAGCGCGGTGGCGTCGCCTTGCAGCAGCACGCGCTGTTCGAGGCGCTGCAGGCGCACCTGCACGCGGCCGATGCCAGCGTCTGGGGCTGGCCGGCGTGGCCCGAGGCCTATCGCGATCCGGGCAATGCCGCCGTCGCCGCCTTTGCCGCCGAACATGCCGAGCGCATCGGCTACCACGCCTACCTGCAATGGCAGGCCGCCCGGCAGCTCGAAGCGGCGGCGGCGCGCTGCGCCGAACTCGGCATGGCGGTCGGCCTCTACCTCGACCTGGCGGTCTCGGTCGACCGCGGCGGCTCGGACGCCTGGCGCCATCGCCACAGCTTCGCGCTCGACGTGCGGGTGGGCGCACCGCCCGACGCCTTCAACACCCAGGGCCAGGACTGGGGCCTGCCGCCGCTTCGCCCGGACCGGCTGCGCGAAGGTCGGCTCGCCGTCTTCATCGAGGCCCTGCGCGCCAACATGCGCGGCGCCGGCGCGATCCGCATCGACCACGTGATGATGCTGATGCGCCTGTTCTGGATCCCGGCCGCCGGCACGCCGCGCGACGGCAGCTACGTGGCCTATCCGGTCGACGAACTGATGGCCATCCTGGCCCTGGAAAGCCAGCGCCACCGCTGCCTGGTGATCGGCGAGGACCTCGGCACCGTGCCGGACGCGATGCGCGACGCGATGCGCACCCGCGGCGTGCAGTCGTACCGGCTGCTGTACTTCGAGCGCGAGGCCGACGGTGCCTTCCGGGCACCGGCGTCCTGGCCGCGCGAAGCGGTGGTGGCGGTCAGCACCCACGACCTGCCGACGCTCGCGGGCTGGTGGTCGGCCCATGACCTGCGCCTGCGCTTCGAGCTGGGGCTGATTCCCGACGCCGCGGCCTATGAGCAGCAGGTCGAGCAGCGCAAGCGCGATCGCGCGGGCCTGCTCGACGCCGTGCGGCAGCAGCAGGCGCTGCCGCAAGACAGCGTGGCCGCGGCCGTGGCTGGCACGCTGGATGCCGATGCCGTGGCGGCCGTGCATGCCTTCCTGGCGGCGGCGCCTTCGTGCGTGATGATGGCGCAGCTCGAGGACGCGCTCGGCGAGGTGGAGCAGGCCAACCTGCCCGGCACCACCTTCCAGCATCCCAACTGGCAGCGCAAGTACGGCGGCGGTCCGAAGGACCTGTGGGCCCGGACGCCGGTGCTGCGGCTGTGCGCCGCCATCGCCCGCAGCCGGCCGCGCGACGCGGCCAGCCCGCCGACCGGCACCCGCGTGCCGCGCGCCACCTACCGGCTGCAGCTGCACAGCGGCTTCACTTTCGACGATGCCGCGCGCATCGTGCCCTACCTCGCGCGGCTCGGCATCAGCCACGTCTATTGTTCGCCGATCCATCGCGCCCGCCCCGGCAGCATGCACGGCTACGACGTCGTGGCCCATGACGAGATCAATCCCGAGCTCGGCGGCCTGGCCGCGTTCGAGCGCCTGACGAAGACGCTGAGGGCCCATGGCATGGGCCAGCTGATCGACCTGGTGCCCAACCACATGGGGGTGCTCGGCAACGACAACGCCTGGTGGTCCGACGTGCTGGCGCACGGCATGGCCTCGCGCTTTGCGCGCCACTTCGACATCGACTGGCAGCCGCTGACACCGAACCTGGCGGGCAAGGTGATGCTGCCGGTGCTCGGCGACGCCTACGGCCGGGTGCTCGAACGCGGCGAGCTGTCGCTGCAGTGGGACGCCGAGTCCGGCGAGTTCGCCATCGGCTACTTCGAGCACCGCTTTCCGCTGGCCCCGGAAAGCACCGCCGCCGTGCTCGAGCGCGCCTGCGCACACCTCGGCGCGGGCGACGCCAGCGCTCCGCTGGCCGGCATCGCCACCGCGCTGCGCCATCTGCCCGGCATGCACCGCACCAAGCCCAGGGCCGTGGCCGAGCGCGCGCGCGACAGCCAGCTGCTCAAGGCCCAGCTGGCGCTGCTCGCGGCCGCCCGGCCCGCGGTGGCGGAGGCGATCGCGGCCGTTGTCGAGGCGCTCAACGGACCGCAGCAACGCGAGGCCCTGCATCGGCTGCTGGAGGCGCAGGCCTGGCGGCTGGCCCACTGGCGGGCGGCGGCCGACGAGATCAACTACCGGCGCTTCTTCGACGTCAACGAACTCGCGGCGCTGCGCAACGAGCGCCGTTCGGTGTTCGAGGCGACGCATGCGATGGCGCTCGACCTGGCCGCGCGCGGCTGGGTCGACGGGCTGCGCATCGACCATCCCGACGGGCTGCAGGACCCGGCGCGCTATTTCGAACGGCTGCAGGACGGCTTCGTCGCCCGCGCCGGCCTGCCGCCGCGCGGCGTCGATGCCGACGGCCGCCCCGACCGGCCGCTCTACGTAGTGGCCGAGAAGATCGCGGCGCCGAACGAGGAGGTGCCGGAGTCGTGGGCGGTCCACGGCACCACCGGCTACCGTTTCGCCAACCTGGCCAACGCGGTGCTGGTGGACGAGCGCGCCGCCGACCGGCTGAAGCGGATCTGGCGCAATTTCACCGGGCAGTGCGCACCGTTCGAAGAGATCGTCTACCAGGCCAAGCGCGAGGTGGCCGGCGTGACGCTGGCCTCCGACCTCGAGGTACTCGCTATCGCGCTGCTGGCCATCGGCAAGGCCCATCGCAGCACGCGCGACCACACGCTCAACACGCTGCGCGAGGTGCTGGCGACCGTCGCGGCGAGCCTCACGGTCTATCGCACCTACAACGACGAGCAGGTCAGCGAGCAGGATCGGCATTTCATCGACCAGGCGATCGATGCGGCACGCGAACGGCTGGCGCTGCCCGACCCCTCGGTGTTCGAGTTCGTGCGCGAAGCGCTGCTGGGGCGAGCCCCCACACCCGGCCGGGCGGCACGCCGGAAGGCACTGCGCTTCGCCCGCCGCTTCCAGCAGTTCAGCGCGCCGGTGGCGGCCAAGGGGGTCGAGGACACGGCGTTCTACCGCTACTTTCCGCTCGCCTCGGCCAACGAGGTCGGCGGCGAGCCCGACCGGCTCGGCGTTTCGGTGGCAGCCTTCCACGAAGCCAGCGGCGACCGTCAGCGGCGCTGGCCGCAGACCATGCTGGCCACCTCGACCCACGACAACAAGCGGGCCGAGGACGTGCGGCTGCGCATCGACGTGCTGTCCGAGATGCCTGGCCTGTGGCGGCTGGCGCTGCGGCGCTGGGCGCGCTTCAATTCGCCGCTGCGCGGCCCGGTCCTGGCCGTGCACGAGTACCTGCTCTACCAGACGCTGCTGGGCACGATGCCGGTGGCGCCCTCCGACCCCGAGGCACCGGACGCCTATGCGGACCGCATCGTGCGCTACATGCACAAGGCCGCCCGGGAAGGCAAGACGGGCACCAGCTGGACCCGGCCCGATGCCGCCTACGAAGAGGCGCTGGAACGCTTCGTGCGCGGTGTGCTGGCGCCGCGGCCCGACAATGCCTTCCTGGCCGACCTGGGGCGCGTGGTGGGCACGCTCGACCGCTTCGGTGCGCTCAACGGCGTCAGCCTCACGCTGCTCAAATACAGCTCGCCCGGGGTGCCCGACCTGTACCAGGGCTGCGAACTCATCGATCGCAGCCTGGTCGATCCGGACAACCGTCGGCCGGTGGACTACGGCGAGCGCGAGCGCCTCCTGGAGGCCATGCAGGCACTGGCGGCCGCCGCCTCCGGCAGCGCGCTGGCGCAGGCCGTCAGCGGATTCGCGGCCACGCCGTCGGACGGCCGGGCCAAGCTGTGGCTGACCTGGCGGCTGCTCGCCTTGCGTCAGCGCTGGCCCGCGCTGTTCCGGCATGGCAGCTACGAGCCGCTCGAGGTGCGCGGCGAACGCGCCGGCCACGTCATCGCCTTCGCCCGCCGCCACGACGACCGGGCGCTGGTTGTGATCGTGGTGCGCCTGTTCGCACGGCTCGGAGAGGCCGGCTGGGGCGACACCTGTGTACAGCTGCCCGCCGGCCTCGGAACCGTGGCGATGGACGACGAAGTGACGGGCCTGCGGCACCCGCCTGGCGGCCCGCAACTTGCGCTGGCGAGCGTGCTGCAGGCCTTTCCTGGCGCCGTACTGACGCGGGTGCAGCCACTGTAAGCGCCGGCCTACATTGCAATGCGTGCGGTGCCGCTCCCGCATCGCCATCGGTCTGATAATCCTTCCCCGGTGCTCTCACGCACCGACGCGGAGACAAGGCACATGACCCAAGCCATCTACTGTTTCGACACGGCGAGCGTTCGCTTCGCCATCCATCCCGAGGGCCCGGACGGCGAGCGCTGCATCGTCGAGATCGCCGAAGACCCGCTGCGAGACCTGTTCGGCGCCTGCGGCGGCGGCGACAGCCTGGTCGACGCCTATCTGATGAACGCCGACCTGATCAACGCACTGGCTCTCGCCCGGCATCGCGAGACCCAGGGCCGGCCGGTGCGACTGGAAACGGCCGACTTCGAAACGTCGGACATCGGCGTCTGCCACTGAGGCCGAGTCCTACGGGCGCCCCCGCCGGCCGGACATGAAATCGGCGCCATGACGCCCGCCGCCCTGCAATTGCTGCAGCTGCTCCAGCAGCTGTCGCAAGCCAGGATCCGTTTCAGCTGCAGCCAGCTGTCGGGCGTTGCCGGCGGCCGTTCGAAGGAGCCGGAGGTGCCCGCGCGCATCTCCGCCCGGGAACGCCTGGCGATGCGCCTTTTTGCCGTGCTGGACGACAAGGAGCGCTCCGAGGTGATGCTGGCCCGTGCCCAGTTCCTCCAGCTGCTGCTCCAGAGCGCACCGCAGCGGCTGCAGGGCTGGAGCGACCAGGACCCGCTCGACCGCATGCCGCCTTCCCGCCTGTTCGAATGGATCTCCCATGACTTCGAACGCCTGGAGCTCGCGCAGATCGAGGCCCAGATGACAGCGGGCGAAGCTGCGCGCTACCTCGGACGGGTCGGGCCGGCGCCGTCGTCCCCCGGCTGACTCACCAGGCCGCCGCGCCGCCCGTCAAGGCGCGCCGGGCGAGCAGGAAGGTGGCCGCGTTCCAGCTCTGGCCGGGCATGCCCATGGGCGCCAGCGTCCGGCCGTGGAACCACTCGGTGAAGCGCCAGTCGTCGAGCGCGTTCACCTTCGCCAGCCGGGCCAGATCGGACCAGGCTTGCGCCTCCAAGCCCAGGCGGGCCAGCGCCAGGACCCAGAAACCGCCCACGAAGGGCCAGATGCCGCCGTTGTGGTACTGGTGGACCATGTTCTGCTGATGGCGCGCCATGTAGGGCCGCCAGAGCTCGTGCTGGCGCGACAACGGATGCAGCACCACGCGCACCGGATAGGGATCGCCGGCGCCCGCGGCGGCGATGGTGTCCACGATGCGGCGCGCCATCGAGGCGTCGGCCAGCCCGCTCTGGATCGCAAGCACGTTGCCGAACACGTCGCCCTCGTCGCCGACGACCGCGAGATTCACGAAGCTGAGATAGAGGCCGGGATCGCGCCGGCCGCGACGCGCATAGTGCCGCAGCAGGCGCGCCCGATGGTACTCGGGCAGGTCGCGCTGGAACGGGTTGAACAGGTGGTTGGAGTGATGCAGCGTGGCCTCGGCATGGTCGAGCGCAAAGCGGCGCTTGACCTCGTACCACAGGGCATTGGTGTACAGCACATAGCCGGAACGCGGCATGATGTCGGCCCAGTCGCTGGCCTCGTTCTGCTGCAGCAGCCGGAAGTGCTGGTGCTCCTGCGCCAGCAGCCAGCCGAGCGCGCGATCCACCTCCGCCTGCCAGTGCGAGGCGCCCACCTGGCCGTGGCGCCGCACATGGTCCACCGCGATCAGCCACCACAGGGTGGCGTCGATGCATCCCAGGTACCAGAAGTCGGCATCGCGGCCCTCGGGATCGACGTACTTGGGAATCTGGCCGTTGCCGGCTTGCTGCGCCGCCAGCGCGTCGAGGCTGGCTACCGCGCCCTGCTCCAGCGCCGGCACGCCGCTGCCGCACATCGCCATCACGCAGATGGCGGCATCGCGTCCGAAGATGCGCGTGTAGCGCCGGGCCACCGCCGCCTCGGTGCGGGTGGCCGCGAGGATGCCGTGCGGCGTCAGGTTGCGCTGCAGGAGGTCGAGCGAGGCTTCGGCGCAGGCATCGATCTGCGCGAGCGTGGGGGCATCGGGGTAGGTCATGCGTTCGTGATTCGCCGCCAACCAGCGGCGGAGCACGCATTCTCGCGGCAGGCGCGGGCACCTGCCCCGGCGTTGCCGCTCAGGTCGCGAAGGGCGCTTGCTTGAGGAAGCCGGCCGCCGGGCCCAGCACGAAGAGGTTGGGGGACTGGCTGGCGGGCATGCCGGCCCGGATGCGGGCGTGGAAGCTGCCGTAGGTGCCTTCGAAGGCCCCGTGATTCCAGACCTTCAGGAGCTGTTCGGTGAAGGCGCCGTTGTGGTCGCCGTCCAGCGAGACCTGGTTGTCCTGGCAGCCGGACATCAGGATCACCGAAGGCTTGAACTCGCCGATGACAGTCGACGCCTGGCCGGCCGTGCCCACCTGGGACAGGGCCGCGTCGGGATCGGTCACCTGGCCGCCGGCCGCCTTCGCCACATCGTTCTGCAGCTTGTCGTAGAAGGCCTTGTGCGCCTCGTAGACGCGCATCGCCACGCCGGCGGGCATCAGGCGCGCCCGCGTTCCGGGCGGCGGTATCGGCGGCCGGTCGCGTGTCACGGTGCCGCTGTGGCAACTGTCTGAAAGCACCAGGATCCGGACGCCGGCGCCGAACTTGCTGAGCTCGAAGTAGAGCTCGTCGTCGATCAGCTGTCCGTCGAAGAGGCACCAGGTCTCGTCCTTGCGGTCTTTCTCGTCATGGTCGATGTCCGGGACCTGGCCGCCATGGCCGGAGTAGCTCATGAAGAACAGGTCGCCGGGCTGCAGCGCCTTGGCCGCGCCGCGGATCGCCGCGAGGACATTCGCTCGCGTGGCCTTCTTGGTCAGCAGCAAGGTGGACGTCATGCCTTTGGCCTTGGCGATCGCCGCCATGTCCGAGGCATCGAATTCGCATGCCGCCAGGGGGCCATCCCAGCCCTCGTAGGCGGCCGCGCTCACGGCATTGAGCCCGATGTGCAGCGACAGCGCGGTGGCATCGTTGCCCGGCTTGGGTTTCTTGGCGGCCATGGTGTCCCCCTTCTTGCGTGCTCGATGGAGATCGAGGGCAGCCGAGCGGCCGCCGGGGTCGCGATGATAGGCGCGATTCGCGGGCGGAGAAAGGGCGATCTGCGTCGAGTTCTCCGCCCTGACCCTCCCCGAAGCGCCTTGTCTCGCAGGGAAAACCCTGATCCGCGGCGCCTTCTCCTGATTCACAATCAGTATACTGATCGACAACGATGAAGCGTGACACAGATGCCGGTCTCGCCGAGGGCGAGATCCCGCCTCCCCCGATTCGATACCTTGAAGGAGTTCCGACGATGTTCCCGAAAAATGCCTGGTACGTCGCCTGTTCGAGCGACGAAGTGACCGATGCGCCGCTCGGTCGAACGATCTGCAACGAGCGGCTGGTGATCTACCGCGACAGCGCCGGAAGCGCAGTCGCGCTCGAGGACTTCTGCCCGCACCGAGGCGCGCCGCTGTCGCTCGGCCGCGTTGTCGACGGCAAGCTGGTCTGCGGCTACCACGGGCTTGAAATGGGCTGCGACGGCAAGACGGTCGCGATGCCGGGCCAGCGCGTGCGCGGCTTCCCGCCGATCAGGAAGTTTCCGCTGATCGAGCGCTACGGCTTCGTCTGGATCTGGCCGGGCCAGGCCAGCGAGGCGGATGCCTCCAAGCTGCACCACCTTGAATGGGCCGAAAGCCCCGACTGGGCCTATGGCGGTGGCCTGTACCACATCCAGTGCGACTACCGCCTGATGATCGACAACCTGATGGACCTCACGCACGAGACCTACGTGCATGCATCGAGCATCGGCCAGAAGGAGATCGACGAGACGCCGACCCAGACCCGCGTCGACGGGGACGAGGTCATCACGAGCCGCTTCATGGAGAAGGTGTCGGCGCCGCCTTTCTGGCGCATGGCCCTGCGCGGCAACGGCCTGGCCGACGACGTGCCGGTCGACCGCTGGCAGATCTGCCGCTTCACGCCGCCGAGCCACGTGATGATCGAGGTCGGCGTGGCGCATGCCGGCAAGGGCGGCTACGAGGCCGATCCGGCACACAAGGTATCGAGCATCGTGGTCGACTTCATCACGCCCGAGACCGACACCTCGATCTGGTACTTCTGGGGCATGGCGCGCAACTTCAAGCCCGGGGACGCCGAGCTCACCGCCACGATCCGCGAAGGCCAGGGCAAGATCTTCGGCGAAGACCTCGAGATGCTGGAGCGGCAACAGCGCAACCTGCTGGCGCACCCTTCCCGCTCCTTGCTCAAGCTCAACATCGACGCCGGCGGCGTGCAGTCGCGGCGCGTGATCGAGCGGCTCATCGCGCAGGAAGAACCGGCAAACGTCGCCGCTGCCGGCGCCTGAGCCATGCAAGCCATCGAATTGAACGTGCGCGTGGCGAGCAAGACCGCCGAGGCACTCGACATCTGCGCCTTCGAACTGGTGCAGCCCGACGGCAGCGCCCTGCCGGCGTTCTCGGCGGGCTCGCACATCGACGTCCGCCTGCCGACCGGCATCACGCGCCAGTACTCGCTGTGCAACGACGCCAGCGAGACCCACCGCTACCTGATCGGCGTGCTGCGCGATCCGGCCTCGCGCGGCGGATCCCGCGCCATGCACGAGCAGGTCAACGAGGGCGACCTGCTCCGCATCGCGGCGCCGCGGAATCACTTCGCGCTCGACGAAGAGGCGCCGCACAGCCTGCTGCTGGCCGGCGGCATCGGCATCACGCCGCTGCTGAGCATGGCGGAAAAGCTGGCGGCGGCCGGCCGGTCGTTCGACATGCACTACTGCACCCGCTCGCCCGAGCGCGCGGCGTTCCGCCACCGCATCGCCGCGGCCGCGTTCGCCGGGCAGGTCCGCTTCCATTTCGACGACGGCCTCGACGCGCAGAAGCTCGACATCGACCGCACGCTCGCGGCCGCGCCGGCCGACACCCATCTCTACGTCTGCGGACCGAAGGGCTTCATCGACTGGGTGCTCGCGCGTGCGCGCGGCGCGGGCTGGGCCGAATCGAGGCTGCACTTCGAGTTCTTCGGTGCCGAGGTCGCGGCGTCAGCGACCGACGGCGCGTTCGACGTCAAGCTCGCGAGCTCGGGGCGCGTGATCCGCGTGCCGGCGGACCGAACCGTCGTCCAGGCGCTTTCACAAGCCGGGGTCGAGATCCAGGTCTCCTGCGAACAGGGCGTGTGCGGCACCTGCCTCACGCGCGTGCTCGAGGGCGAACCCGAGCACAAGGACCTGTACCTGACGCCCGAAGAGCAGGCCGCGAACGACCAGTTCACGCCCTGCTGCTCGCGCTCGCGCTCGCCGCTGCTGGTGCTCGATATCTAGGGCTCGGGTTGGTGGGACAATCGGGCGCCGCTCGCCAGCGGCGGCGCCCTCTCTTCCCTCTCCCTCGCCCATGTCGACCCCCACCGACGCTCAAGCCTTCATCGACCTCGACCAGCAGCCCGGCCACCTCATACGGCGGGCGCACCAGATCTCGGTGTCGGTCTTCCTGGACGTCGTCGGCCGCGAGGTGACGCCGATCCAGTACGCCATGCTGATGCTGCTGGGCCAGCGGCCCGGGCTCGACCAGCTGACCGTGGCGCAAGAGGTCGCGATCGACACCTCGTCCTGCGCCGACATCGCTGCCCGGCTCGAGGCCAAGGGACTCATCACCCGCCACGTGGGCGCACGGGGACAGCGCAGCCTGCACCTGACGGACGACGGCCGCAGCCTGATCCAGGATCTCTCCGTGCCGATCCAGACACTGCAGGACACCCTCCTCGAAGGCCTGACCGAGAACGAAAGCAGCGAGCTGCTGCGCCTGCTGCGAAAGTTCGTCAGCCTCAACAACGAACGCAGCCGGGCGCCGCTGCGCAAGCGCCGGCCTTGACCGGCGCAGGGCGAACGCGCCCTATTCGAAACTGACGCCGTGCTCGCGCACCGTCGAGACGAAAGCGTCGTGCTGCGCGCGGAAGAACTCGGCGAACTTCGCCGGGCTCATGCCATAGCCTTCGAAGCCCTGCTGCGTCAGCCGCTCGTGCACCGCTGGGTCCTTCAGCGTCTGCTGCAGCGCGGCCGACAGCTTCTCGGTGATCCCGGCCGGCAGCCCGGGCGGCCCGAAGAAACCGGCCCAGGGCGTGATGGTCAGCTTGCCGAGCCCGAGCTCGCCCGCGCTCGGCACGTCGGGCAGCAGCGCACTGCGCTGCGGCTGCAGCGTGACGAGCGCTCGGATGCGGCCGTCGCGCACGAAGGCGGGCGCCAGTGTTCCGGTGGTGAACATCATCTGCACCTGCCCGCCCAGCAGATCGGTCATCGCCTGCATGTCGCCCTTGTAGCGTGCGTTCACGACCTTGCGCCCGCCGAGCAGCTGCAGCATCGCGAGCTCGGAAGCGCTGTTGCTGGACGCCGAGTTGTAGGCGCCGGGCCGGGCCGCGACCATCGCCAGCAGATCGCCGACGCTCTTCACCGGCAATGAAGCCGGCACCACGAGGAACATCGAGAACTGGCCTGCGCTGCTGATCGGCGCAAAGGCCTTGAAGGGGTCGTAGGGCGGATTCGGCCGCAAGGTCGGCGCCGCCACCATCGCGGTGTTGGTACCCATCAGCAGCGTGTAGCCATCGGGCCGTGCGCCGCTCACGGCTTGCGCCGCCAGCACGCCATCGGCACCCGGCCGGTTCTCGACCACCACCTGCTGGCCCAGCTGCCGCGACAGGCCCTCGGCCATGATCCGCGTGATGGCGTCGGCGCCGCCACCGGACGCGAAGCCGACGATCAACCGGACCGGCTTCTCGGGATAGGCTTCCGCGCCCCAGCTCGCGCCGTGGGGCAGCGCCAGCGCTGCGGCGATGGGCGCAGCCCACCGGAGGATCGTCCTGCGTTGCATCTCTGTCTCCTTGCGACTGACAAACCTGGCGCCGCCAAGTCGGGCATGGGTAGCGGAACGGGAGAGCCGGACGGCTCGCCGCAAAGGGCCTAGCCGGGCGGCACGGGTTCCTGCGCCTGTACCAGCACGGCCCCCTGCGACAGCGGACCGACGTTGCGCCGGTACTGCTGCAGCCAGCCGGTGTGATGGGCCAGCGGCGGCGCGCGCCAGTCCGCGCGGCGGGCCTGCAGCTGGGCCTCGTCGAGGGCGACGTCGAGACGGCGGGCGTCGAGATCGATGGTCACGATATCGCCGTCCTCGAGCAGTCCCAACGGTCCGCCGAGCGCGGCCTCGGGCGAGACTTCGGCAACCACCAGGCCCTTGCACACCAGGCCGGAGAGATGGCCGTCGGTCAACAGCGCGACCTCGTCGCCGAGGCCGGCGCCGTCGATCGCGAAGACGACGCGCGAGGCGCCACCGCCCATCGCAGGACCGCCGCAGGCTCCGGCACCGCGCATGACCACCACCTGGCCGGCACGGATGCGACCTTGCTTCAGCGCCGCAATCGCTTCGTCGGAACTCCAGAAGCACAACGCCGGACCGCTGAAGCGGCGCACCTTCCGCTCGACGATGCCGGTCTTGATCAGGCCCGATTCGGGCGCCAGGTTGCCGCGCAGCAGGATGATCGCGGGCCGCGGCGCGACCGGCCGGGCGATCGGCCGGATGACTTCCGCATCCGCCACCTCGATGCCCCGCAGGTTGCCTGCGACCGAGTCGCCGCTGACCGTGCGCGCGCCGGTGTCGAGCAGCGGTTCGAGCTGCTTCATCAGCGCCCGGCAGCCGCCGGCCGCCTCGAATTCCTCGATGCTGTGCCCGCCGATCGGGCGCACGCCGGCGAGCACCGGCGTCTCGGGCCCGAGCCGCTCGAACAGGCCATACACGTCGACGCCGCATTCGCCTTCGGTGGCCACGGCCTGGAGGTGCTTGGCCGCGTTGAGCGAGCCGCCGATCGCGAGCACCGCGCGCACGGCGTTCGCGAACGCGCCAGGCGTGAGGATGTCGCGCGGCTTCAGGTCGTCCCGCACCATCTGCACGATGCGGGCCCCGGCCGCACGCGCATCGGCCATCATCTTCGGGCTCAGGGCCGCGACCGGCGCGCTGCCCGGCAGCGCCAGGCCGAGCGCTTCGCAGACGACGTGCATCGTGTTGGCGGTTCCCAGGCCGGAGCACACGCCGGGGCCGCGGATCGCCTCGCGGCTCATCTCGATCAGCTCGCCGACCGGCAGCGTGCCGGTGACGGCATGCATCGCGCCGATGAAGACCTCCTCGATGTCCATGTGGCGGCCCCGGAACTCGCCACTGGGCTGGTAGCCGCAAGGCACCAGCAGGGTCGGAACGTTGAGCCGCGCCGCCGCCATCAACTGCCCGGGCACCGTCTTGTCGCAAGACGTGAGGCAGACCATGCCATCGAGCTGCGCGCCCTCGACCGCGACCTCGATGTCGTTGGTCACGAGGTCCCGCGCCGCCAGCATGTAGGCGCCCCGCGCTCCGGCGCCGGTGATGAAGTCGCTCGGCGCGGCGGTGCGGATCTCGAACGGAACCCCGCCGGCGGCGCGGATCGCGTCCTTGACCTGCACCGCGACCTGGTCCAGATGGCTGAAGCAGGCCGCAAGCTCCGAGGAACTGTTGACGACCGCGATCTTGGGCTTCTCGCAGTCTTCCTCGGGGATGCCGAGCGCGCGCCAATGGGCATTGCGCACCGACCAGAGGTAGGAACCGCGCGGGAAATTGCTGCGCAGCGGACGTGTCATGGTGCGGTCTCCGGGTTGTGCTTGTTCTTCTTCGTGACTTCGACGATGCCGCGGTCGGCATCGACCCGCACCCAGTCGCCGGTCTCGATGCATCCGAGCGGGTCGCGGTCGAAGTCGGTCATCGAGGGCGAATGCGAGACCACGGTGCCGAGCGCCACCTTGGTGGTCATCTCGTTGAACAGGAAGGCCGCCGGCACCGTGTTCATGAGCCGCGCGACGTGGAACATCGCGGACCAGCCCGACGACCCCTTGGCCCCCGGGAACACCAGCACCTTGCCCGCGAAGCTCTGGCCGCGCAGCGAGTGGCGCGTCTCGACGACCGTGCCGGTGCGCGGATCGATGCCGCCCCAGCCCGAGATCTGGTCCCGCGTGACCATCGCCTCGCCCTCGGCGACGCCGCCGACCACCTTGCGTCCGCGGATCACCAGGGTCTGACCGCCCAGTGTCTGTCCGCTCATGCCAGGCTCCCGTTCCAGCGCCCCGTACAGGCCGCATCGATGCATTCGGCCGTGCTGCCGAACCAGGCCTGCACGCCGAGGATGGCGGGCAGGTAGTGCGCCTGCTTGGCCGAATCCAGGGCCACGGTCTGCGTGCCCTTCGGCACCGCGCGGCTCATGGCCGAGCAGCTGTCGGTCATGAGGATGCCTCCCGCGTCCTCGATGATCTTGGTGTAGCCGTTGCGGTCGGCCAGCGACTTGATGGCGCGCGGCGTGAAGATCCACAGCTCGCAACCGGGATGCACCTTGCGCCCCTCGATCAGTTGCGCCGCCTCCCAGATCTGCTCGATCGTGTAGTGCGGACAGCCGAGCATCACGTACTGGATGTCCGCGCTGCGGGCGGTGGCGTTGATGGTCTCGTAGGTGGCGCGGCGCTCGGCCTCGCCATAGCGCAGCACCTGCGCCGGCTTGCGGCCGCCCAGGGCCTGCTCGAGACTGAGCGCTTCGGGCGTCACGCCGACCACGTGGTACATCTCGACGCCGCCCGACGACGAGGCCGCGGCGCCGAAGTGCTTGAGCCGCGGCAGGTTCGGCACCCGGCCGATGCCGCGCCGGCTGTGGACCACGGGCACCCGGTCCTGCACCTGCTCGCCGATGAAGTAGCCGAGCAGGCCCCAGTCCTGCACCGACTCGATCTCGATGTCGAGCTCGACGACGTGGGTCCCGAGCCGATGCTCGTCGAGGTGGTAGCCCCAGTAGGGGATGCGGCCGGTGAGCATCGCGGCGCCGGTGCTCTCCCGGCCTTCGGCATTGGTGCGCGCGCCGAGCACCGAGTTGCAGTAGATCACCGCCGACGACTCCATCCAGGCGCAGTGTTCGCCGCGGGTCGGGATGTTGCCGACCTGGTAAGGCGTGCAGGTGTTCATGATCTGGGCGCCGAGTCCGGCCGCGTGGCGCTCGCTCTTCTCGTAGAAGCGCACGATGTCCTCGCTCACGCCCATGCGCTCGGGCTGCCCCGGATCGAAGCCGAGCTGCAGGTGGCTCGTGAAGACCTTGAACTTCGGGATCGGCACCACCTCCTGGCTGTCCAGGCTGAACTCTGAAAACACCGCGTCCATGCCCCCCTGCTTCAACGCGAAATCGCGCTGGAACGGCGTCGTCGACGTGATGGTGGCGCAGACGTTGCGCGTCTCCACGAGCCGCTCGGCGCCCAGTGCCTCGCCATAGCGCACCAGAAGGTCCATCGCCTTCTGCACCGCGGCGCCACCGCTGCCGTCTCGCATCGCTTTCTCGTCGTCGGTCAGGTACATCGCCTGTTGTCTCGCTGGAGGGTTCGAAGAAAAAAGGTCAGCGCTCGGGCAGGCGCGGGCCCGGCACGTGGCCGCCGATCTCGCTCGCGATGCGCCCGGCCACCGCGCGCAGCCGCGGTGCGAGTTCGTCGCGCAGCCGCTCCTCGGGAAACACGAAGCCCGCGCCGCCGCCGTTCAAGGCCATGATCTCGTTGCCCGGCCCGACCAGCGGCACCGACACCGAGTTGATCTCGCGATGGAACTCGCCGAGCGACAGGCAATAGCCGAGGCGCTGGGCCTCGTCGATCGCGCGCAGCATGGCCGGCGCCAGGCTGTCCCACTCGGGGCCGCGCATGAGGCGCATCGAATCGAACAGCTGCGCGCGCGTGGCGTCGTCGAGCGCCGACAGGTAGGCGCGGCCCAGCGCCGAGTTCGGCAGCGGCGCACGCGATCCGACATCGAGGCGGGCCGACAGCATGGTCGAGCGGGGCCGGCAGGCCTCGATCAGCACCATCTCCATCCCGTCGCGCACCGCCAGATAGACCGAGGCGCCGCTTTCCTCCGCCAGCGCCTGCATCACCGGCCGCGCAACGGCGCGGACGTCGAGGCTGCCGAGGAAGACGCGTGACAGCGACACCACGCCCGGGCCGAGCGCCAAGCGGTCGCCGGTCGGCGATGCCTTGAGCATGCCCATCGCCACCAGCGTCGCGACCAGGCGGTTGACCGTCGGCCTCGGGATGCCGGTGATGCGCGCGAGTTCGGCGGGGCTCAGCAGCGGCCGGTCTTCGGAGAAGCTGCGCAGCACCGAGATGCCGCGCTCGAGCGCGCTCACGGTGTCGGAACGGTCCACCCGCGCGTCGGTGGTGTCGGCGGAGGGAACGGGGAGCGGATTGTGTTCGGCGGCCATGCGGAAGTCCTTTGGGAGATCCGCCAATGTAGAGCCTGCCGGCGAGGGTCCGGTCGTCGCGATCATCGTGAGCGGCTCAGCTGTTCGCGGTTTCGAGCGACGGCCGTTCGGCCACCGGCCCGGCGCCGTCGGCACCGGCGCGCAGGTACACGCCCTGAGCCTGCAGCGCCGTCTGCAGCGCGGTCACCTCGACCGCCCTCGGTGCGATCCGTCCCTGCGAGGCCAGTGCCGCTGCCGTGCCCGCCGCCTGTCCGGTGATCCAGCATTGCGGGATCTCGCGCATGAAGCCGTGCGAGTTGCGGTCGCACGAGATGTGGCGGCCGCAGGCCAGCAGGCCGTCGAGCCGCTGCGGCACCAGCGCGCCGTAGGGAATCGAGATGTTCGGGAACTTGGGCGACACGGCCGGAGACACGCCGATCTCGTCGGCCAGCGCGCGGCCTTCGGGCCACTGGCTGCGCAGCACCGCGCCGACGCCGCTCAGGCGCCGCGCATGGCGCACGCCGATCTGCGGCGCGCTCAGCATCAGGTAGGCGCCCTCGAAGCCGGGCGCATGGGCCCGGAAGAAGTCGAGGTGCGCGGCCATCGCCCGGTGCGAGCGCACCTCCACCGCGGTGAGATCGTCGACGTCGAGCGCCGAGTAGCCCGACTGGCGCGGCCCCATGAACAAGGCGACGTCGTTGCGCCAGGAGACGAAGGGGCGCTCGAACAGGCCCAGCTGTTCGCGGCCGCGCGCCATGAAGGCGCTGAACGCGTCGGGGTGGCCGGCCTTGAAGTCGATCCAGCGGCCCATGTCGACGCCGCCGAACAGCCACGAGGTGTTCATGCAATGGTGCACGTCGGCCTCCTCGATGTCGTTGACGAAGGCGGCGCCGGCGCGCGCGAAGAGATCGCCGTCGCCGGTGGCGTCGACCACCACGTCGGCCATGATCGCCATGCGCCCCTCCTTGCTCTCGAACACCACGCCCTTGACCGCGCCGTCCTGCACGATCGGCACCGCGGCCCACGAGTGGTAGATGAGCTTGACCTTGCGCTCCAGCACGATCTCCTGCGACAGCAGCTTGAGGCGCTCGGGATCGATGGTCGGCGACCAGGTGACGATGCCGTGGTAGGCCGCGGTGCGCTGCGCCCAGTGGCTGGCCTTGGCCGAGTCCTGGGAGCCCCAGTCTTCCCGCGACGGCCCGGCCACCGCGTCGGCCGGCAGCCGATCGAACAGCTCCTCGGCGAAGCCGCGGATCACGAGCTGGCCCTCCCAGTCGGTCATGCGGTCGATCCAGATCACGAGGCCGCCGGTGGACAGCCCGCCCAGGTGGTTGTAGCGCTCCAGCAAGGCCACGTCGGCGCCGGCCCGCGCCGCCGACGCCGCGGCGGCGGTGCCCGACGGCCCGCCGCCGACCACCAGCACGCCGCACCGGTGATAAACCGGTATGTCACGGCCCGGCTCGGACCAGACCCCGTGGTCGGGCCGTGCCACGCGACCGTCGCGATCGAAGATGTCGGAACTGAGGATGCGCTCGTCGGTGCGGACGATGGTTTTCATAACTTGGGTCAAAGGCGGGTTGATGCGACTATTTTGATTTTGATGTCCATTTTATTGATATCAATCGGCCTGAAACCCGGGTATTCCCTTGGCTTTGTCCGTATTTTATGGTTTGACAATCCATTTTCAAGACGGAGACGAAAAATGGACATTCACCGGCAAGCAGGGCGGAACGCGCGGCGGCGATTCGGCCTCCTGCTCGGCAGCGCGCTGCTGGCACTCGCGCCCTGGGCCGGCGCCCAGGACTTTCCGGCCAAGGGAAAGCCGATCCGCATCGTGGTCGGCTTCACCGCCGGCGGCGGCACCGACGGCCAAGCGCGCCTGGTGGCGCAGAAGCTCGGCGAGCTGCTCGGCACCCCCGTGATCGTCGACAACCGTCCAGGCGCCAGCACCATGCTGGCGGCCAGCGAAGTCGCGCGTGCGCCGGCGGATGGGTACACGCTGATGTATGCACCCTCGTCGACCATGGCGCAGAACCCGCACACGCTGTCCCAGGTTCCGTACGACCCCTTCAGGGACTTCACCGCGCTGTCGATGGGCGGCCGCGGGCCGCTGGTGCTGACAGTCAACGACAGCGTGCCGGCGAAGTCGGTCGGCGAGCTCGTGCGCTACGTGAAGGCGCATCCGGGCGCGGTCAGCTACGCGTCCTTCGGCACCGGCACCTCCTCGCACATCTACGGCGAGGCCTTCGTCAAGAAGACCGGCATCGACGCGGTGCACATTCCCTACAAGGGCGGCTCGGACGCCGCCAAGGACCTGATCGCCGGCCGCGTCCAGTACATGTTCGACTCCGCCTCTTCCGCGATCATCACGGTCGGCTCCGGCAAGGTCAGGATTCTTGCCGTGGCCTCGGCCGCGCGCATCCCCGCCTTGCCGGAGGTCCCGACCTTCGCCGAGCAAGGCGTGGAAGGCCTGGACCTGCCGAGCTGGCTCGGCTTCTATGGCCCCGCGAACATGCCGGCACCGGTGGTGGCGCGCCTCAACAAGGCGCTCGGCCAGGTGCTCGAGATGCCCGCGGTGCAGGACTTCTATCGCAGTGGCGGCTACGAGGCCGGTGGCAGCTCGCCGGATGAATTCGCGCGCATCACGCGGTCGACCTACGACCGCTGGGGCGCGATGGTGAAACAAGTTGGATTGGCCAAGGAATGAAATCGCATCGTCTTTCCGTATGTCGCATCGACCGCCGCCGCGCAATCGGCGCGCTGGTCCTGTCCCTCGCGCCCGTGCTCGCAACCGCCGCACCGGCCGCGCCGCCCGCGTTCCCCGACAAGGGACGGCCGATCCGGATCATCCTGGGCCTGGCCGCCGGTGGCGCCTCGGACGCGCAGGCGCGCTTCGTCGCCAGCAAGCTCGGCGACGTGCTGCAGACGCCGGTGATCGTCGAGAACCGCCCCGGCGCCAGCTTCATCCTCGCGACCGAGGAAGTCATCCGATCGGCGCCCGACGGCTACACGATCATGTATGCGCCCTCCTCGGTCGTGGCGCAGAACCCGCAGACGCTCGCCCAGGTGCGCTACGACCCGTTCAAGGACCTGACGCCGATCTCGCTCGGCGCCCGAGGTCCGCTGGTGCTCACGGTCCACGTCAGCGTGCCCGCGAAGACCGTGCAGGAACTGATCGCGTACATCAAGGCCAACCCCGGCAAGCTCAGCTATGCCTCGTTCGGCACCGGCACCTCCTCGCACATCTACGGCGAGGCCTTCGCGCGCAAGGCCGGGCTCGATGTGGTGCACGTGCCCTACAAGGGCGGCTCGGACGCCGCCAAGGATTTCCTCGCCGGCCGCGTGCAGTACTACTTCGACGCCGCGCCGAACGCCATCACGAACACCGCGACCGGCAAGGTCCGCATGCTGGCGGTGGCCGCGCCTCGCCGCAGCCCGATGCTGCCCGACCTGCCGACGATGACCGAGCAAGGCGTGAGCGGTGTCGACATGCCGAGCTGGCTCGCCTTCTACGGCCCGGCACACATGCCGGCTCCGGTCGTCGCCAGGCTCAATGCCGCGCTCGCCCAGGTGCTGGCAATGCCGGCCACGCGCGACTTCTTCCGCCAGGGCGCCTACGAGGCCGAGGCGTCGACACCGCAGCAGCTCGACGAGCTCACGCGCTCGACGTACCAGCAGTGGGGCGGCATCATCCGCGAGCTCGGGCTGACGCGGCAGCAGTGACGCGCAGCCGGCCAAGCGGTCGCAGCCTATCGATGCTCACCATGCGTCCGTAGCGACGTCCAGGTCATGCTGAATGCGCGCGCTCAGCGCGAGCAGTGTCGGAGCGAGTTCGCGCACCGCAGAAGCCAAGGGTTCGGCCGTCGACAGGCTCACGTTCAAGGCGTATCGCGAGCCCTTGAACAGCAGCGGAGCCGCCAGCGCCACGACTTCAGGCTGCCAGGCGGCCGCGCAGAAGCCTTTCTCCCCGACGTCCCGGGTCGCGGCAGCGAGCGCCGGCCCGAGCGTCGCCCACTGGGTGCGCCGGGTCAGGCGAAAGTGCGCGAGCAAGGCCTTGCGCTGGTCCTCCGGCGCAACGGCCAGGTAGGCGCGACCGAGGGAGGTCAGCTCCATCGGCACACGCTGGCCTGAAACCACCCGGCGCAGCGAGGGCCGGCGGTTGTATCGGATCGACTCCAGGTAGACCATCTCGTCCCGATCGGGAGCGGCCAGGCCCACGTTGAGCCGCTCCGCCTGCGAGGCGTCGCGCATGTGCGGCGCGGCGATGGCGAGCGCGGTGGAACCCGAGCGCATGGCATGCGCCAGGCTCAGGACCGCAGGCGCCAGGCGATACGCCCGGGTGCGCGCTTCCACCTGCAGATAACCCGACCCCACCAGGGTTTGCGTCAGCCGACTCACCGTCGAACGGGAAAGGCCCGTTCGCTCGGCGATCTCGGCGTTGCCCAGCAGTTCCGAGCCGGGGCGGAACGATCGAAGGACCTCGATGCCCCGCTCCAGCGACCTGTTCGCGGGTGAAACCCCGGGCTTCTTCGTCCTCAGGGACTGCACGGGCGTTGACGATTTCATGAGATTCAGCACCTCCATGCCAGGCCGGACGACGGCGGAAACAGCAGTGTATTGAATTCCACTGGTTGGAATCGAAGGGATGCCAAGCCGGCACCGGGTTCCTAAGCTACCTCCCATGGCGGCTTCACCCGGAGGCGCCAGCGACAAGACCTTTGCCCCGCGTGGCAGGAGACAACCGATGACCCGATCCTTTCGTTCCTTTCTGTGCCGCGTGGCCGGCTGTCTGGCCGCGACCGCATTGGCAGCCTCCGCGGCCTTCGCCGCCTTCCCGGACAGGCCCGTGAAGCTGGTCGTTCCGTTCGCCCCGGGCGGCGGGACCGACGCCATCGCGCGTGCGCTGGGCCTCGGCATGTCGCAGGCGCTCGGCCAGCCGGTCATCATCGACAACAAGCCCGGCGCAGGCACCATCATCGGCAGCGATGCCGTGGCCAAGAGCGCGCCGGACGGCTACTCGGTGCTGGTGTCCACGTTCGCGCATGCGGTCAATCCGAGCCTGATGGCCAAGCTCCCGTACGACACGCAGAAGGCCTTCGCGCCAGTGGTGCTGCTGGCCCGCGGCCCGAACGTCCTCGTGGTGCGTGCGGACAGCCCCTACCGGTCGGTGGCGGACGTGGTGGCAGCCGCGCATGCCAACCCAGGAAAGCTCACCTTTGCCTCGCAGGGCAACGGCACTTCGGCGCACCTCGCGGGTGAGCAGTTCACGAACCTCGCGAAGGTGCAGATGACGCACATCCCCTACAAGGGCGCCGGCCCGGCCCTGACCGATCTGCTCGGGGGCCAGGTCGACATGATGTTCGCCACCGCCGCGGCGGTGTCGTCCCAGCTGGCCGCCGGCAAGCTGCGCGCCGTCGGGGTCACCACCCCGCGCCGTGCGCCGGCCCTGAAGGATGTGCCCGCGATCGCGGAGACCGTTCCCGGCTACGCCGTGGAGAGCTGGTACGGCCTGTTCGTCGCGGCCGGCACGCCGGCCGATGTGGTCGCCAAGCTGAACGCGGCCGCAAGGAAGGCGACCGAAAGCGCCGAGTTCCGCAAGATGCTCGAGCCCGAAGGCCTCACGGTCAGCGGCGGCACCCCGGCCGAACTGGATGACTTCGTCAGGTCCGAGACCGTCCGCTGGTCGCGGATCGTGAAAGAAAACAACGTCAAGGCCGACTGAGGCCAAGGAAGGATGAACCCCATGGACTACACCCTGATCCAGCTGCAGGTCGAGCGCGGCATCGCCACCTTGACCTTCAACCGCCCCGAGAAGCGCAACGCGATGAGCGATGAATTGCGCGCCGAATTCACTCATGCCCTGGAGCGCGTCGCCGCCGACAAGGAGATTCGAGCGCTGGTGCTCACGGGCGCCGGCAAGGGCTTCTGCGCCGGCGGCGACATCGCGGGCATGGAGCGCCGCATGAACGCGCCGGCCGGCGAGGTCGCATTCAACGGCTGGCATCGGCAGCAACGGGTGCACCACACGCAAGCGCTGCTGCATACGATGCCCAAGCCGGTGATCGCCGCAGTGAACGGCGCTGCCTCCGGCCTGGGCGCGGACACCGCGCTCGCGTGCGACTTCATCATCGCCAGCGAGTGGGCCAGCTTCACCTGGTCCTACATCCACCGGGGCATCATCCCCGACGGCGGCGGCATGTACTTCCTCCCGCGCCGCGTCGGGCTGGCCAAGGCCAAGGACCTGATCTTCACCGGGCGCAAGGTGGAGGCCGACGAAGCGCTCGCCTTGGGCATCGTGGACCGCAAGACCACGGCGGACCGGCTGCTGGCCGATGCCCAGGCGTGGGCCGCCGAACTGGGGCGGGGTTCCGCGACCGCGCTGGCGCTGTCCAAGACGATCCTGAACCAGACCTTCGAACTGCCGGCCCAGCAGGTCTTCGCCCAGGGCAGCCAGGCGCAGGGCATCTGCTACACGAGCACCGAGCACCGCGAGTCGGTCCGGGCCTTCCTGGCGAAGACCCACGGCACGGCCGGGGAATGACCGCCATGGAAGCACTGTCCCGATTGCTCCAGCCCCGAAGCGTCGCCGTGATCGGCGCCTCGGGCGACCCGGCCAAGACCGCCGGCCGGCCGGTGTCGTACCTGCAGAAGCATGGCTTCGCCGGCACGATCTACCCCGTGAACCCGAAGCTCGATCGCATCGGCGAGCTGCCCTGCTACCGCGACGTGGCCTCGCTGCCGGCGGTCCCCGACGTCGGCATCGTGCTGCTGGGCGCGGAGCGGGCCCACATCGCCGTGAAGGAACTCGCCCAACGCGGCGCGGCCGCGGCCATCGTGCTGGCGAGCGGCTACACCGAGACCGGCGAAGAAGGCGCACGGCGCCAGCAGCAGCTGCTGGAGGCCGCCGGCAGCATGCGCATCCTGGGCCCGAACACCATCGGCCTGGTGAACCTGACCGACCACATCGTGCTCTCGGCCAGCGGTGCGCTGGAGATGGACCATTTCCACGCCGGCGCCATCGGCGTGGTGTCGCAGAGCGGCGGCATCCTCGGCGCGCTGCTGTCGCGCGCCGCCGCCCGGGGCATCGGCTTGTCGAAGCTGGTGTCGACCAGCAACGAAGCGGATCTCGAACTCGCGGATTTCGTCGACGCGCTGGTCGACGATCCGGCGACGCGGGTCATCGCGCTGTACATCGAGGCGATCCGGCAGCCGGAGAAATTCCGCGCCGCCGCGCTCAAGGCGGCGCGCGCCGGCAAGCCCATCGTCGCCTTCAAGATCGGGCGCTCCGAAGCGGGCGCCAAGGCCGCGGTGTCGCACACGGGGGCGCTGGCCGGCGCGGACCGCATGTACGACGCGCTGTTCCAGCAGACCGGCGTGATCCGGGCGCAGACCTTCGGCGACCTGCTCGACATCCCGGCCGCCCTCGCGACAGGGCGGGTCCTGCGCGGCAAGCGGGTCGCCATCCTCACATCGACCGGCGGCGCCGGCACGCTGGTGTCCGACAGCCTGGGCGTGTCCGGCTTCGAGACCCCGGCGCCGGACGAACCCACGGCGGCGGCCTTGCGGGCCCTGCAGACCGGCGACCATGCCGCGCTGGACCGCAATCCGATCGACGTCACGCTGGCCGGCCTGCAGCCGGATCTGCTGCGCGGCGCAATCAAGGCGCTCCTGGCCAGTCCGAGCTACGACGCCTTGGCCGTCATCATCGGTTCGTCGGGGGTCGGCAGGCCCGAGCTGATGGCCGGCGCGATCGAGGACTGCCTGCCGCTGTCCGACAAGCCGGTGCTGGCCTATGTGAGCCCGCATGCCCCCGAGGCCGCCGCGCTCTTGACGCAGCGCGGCGTGCCCGCCTTCGTTGCCGCCGAGAGCTGCACCGCAGCACTGGCGGGAATGCTGCAGGCGAGCCGATGGCGGGCGCCGGCCAGTGTGCCGGAAGGCGCTGCCCGCGTGCCGCTGCACGAACTCCCCGCGGGCTCGCTGGACGAGGCGCAAGCCAAGCGCTTGTTCGCCCGCTTCGGCGTGCCCTGCGCCCGCGAGGCGATCGTCCGCAGCGGCGAGGAAGCCGAGCGCGCGGCGCGCGAACTGGGCGGACGGGTCGTGCTGAAGATCCTCTCGAGCGAGATCACGCACAAGAGCGACGTCGGCGGCGTTGCCGTCAACGTCTCGCCCGAGGAGATCGCCGCTCGGCTGGTCGCGATGGCGGCCGGGGTCGAGCGAGCCACCGGGGTCCGCCCGGAACGATTCCTGGTGCAGGAGATGGTGAACGGCGGATGCGAACTGATCCTCGGCATGCACCGTGACGCGCTCGGCACTGCCATCCTGCTCGGCATGGGCGGCGTGACCGCGGAACTGTTCAAGGACACGACGATCCGCCTGCTTCCAGCGGAAGGCGGCCTGGGACGCGACGAGGCCCTGGCGATGGCGCGCGAACTCAAGACCTGGCCGTTGCTCGACGGCTTTCGCGGGCGTCCGAAGGCCGACGTCGACGCGCTGGCCGATGCCATCGTGGCCTTCTCCCGCATGGCGGCGCAATTGGGCGACCGGCTGGTCGAGGCCGAGATCAATCCGCTGTTCGTGCTGCCCCGAGGCGCCGGCGTGCGGGCCGCCGATGGGGTCGTCGTGCTCCGCGAATAGCCGCTAGCCCGGCAGCTTGCTGGCGTACATCAGCGCCTGCAGCAAGGTCCGGCTCGCCGGCGTGGGCTGGCTGTGCGCCGACACCGCCAGCGAGCTCACGCGATGCGCCCAGGGCTCGTCGAGCGGCACGAACGCAAGATTCGGAAACTGCGCCTGCTGCTCCAGGCTGGCCTGCGGAAGGAGACCGATGCCGAGGCCGCACTGCACCATCCGGCTGCACGAGTCCATGCCCTTGACCTGGATGCGCGTGCGCAGCTTCACGCCATGCTTCAGCGCCTCTTTCGCGACCCGCATCGCCAGCGCGGTGCCGGGCGGCAGTTCGACCCACTCCTCCTCGAGCAGCTGGTCGAAGCGCAGGCGCTTGCGCTTGGCGAACCGGTGGCCGGCGGGCCGGATCACGACCAGCCGTTCGCTGCGGTAGGGCTGCAGCGTCAGGCCCGGGATGTCCCCTTCGGCGACGAAGACGCCGACGTCGGCCCGGTCCTGCAGCAGCAGCTCGACGATGTCGGCGCTGGTGTGCTCGGCCAGCTCGATCTTGATGCTCGGATGCTGGTGCAGGAAGAGCGCCAGGTCCTGCGGCAGGTGCTGCACGATGGCGGAGATCGAGGCGACCAGCCGAATGCGGCCCGACACGCCGGCCTGCAGGTTCTGCAGCTCGTCGTCGAGCGCCTCGACGTCGTCGATCATCGCGCGCGCATAGCGCGCGACCGACAGGCCCGCGGCAGTCAGTTCGACGCCGCGCGCGGTACGGTCGAGCAGGGCCGAGCCCATCGCGGCCTCCAGCTGCGTGATGCGGCGGCTCGCGGCCGACGGCACGATGTGCAGGGTCGCGGCGGCGCGCGACAGGCTGCCCTCGCGCTCGATCGCGGCGATGAGCTTCAGGGTCGAGAGGTTCAGGTGGTCCAGCAGCGGACGTCGGGCTTTCATCGGATCGGGGCAGGCGTTGCCGGGAGGGCAACGCCGTTGTGAATAAATGTCGCTGGGCAGGTGGCGGCGGGTGCGTCAGCATGCGCCCTGTTCCCACGGAGACAAGACGGACCATGCAACAGATACTGAATCTACGCGATCTGACGATGATCGAGCGCGTTCACGCCCGCGGCGGTCGCTTTCGCTACTACCCCCTTCTTTCCGGTGCCGACGGCGCGGCGGGCAACTTCTTCCTTCAGCTGTCCAACACCTTCAACGACTTCGACTCGCCGCGCCACCGGCACAACTTCGACCAGGTGCGCGTGCAGCTCGAAGGCGACGCCGATTTCTCGCGCGACGGCGTCATGAAGCCGGGAATGATCGGCTACTTTCCCGAAGGCGTGTTCTACGGCCCGCAGAGCATCGCGGGCGAATCCCTCACGCTGGTGCTGCAGTTCGGCGGTGCCAGCCGCAGCGGCTATCTGTCGGAGGCCGCCTTCCAGCGCGGCATCAGCGAACTCAAGGAGACCGGCCGATTCGAGGCCGGCGTCTACAAGGTCGACAAGCCGGAGGGCGGCACGCGCAACCAGGATGCCTACGAAGCGGTCTGGGAGCATGTCAATGGCCGCGCGCTGCGCTATCCCGAGAGCCGCTACGACAAGCCGGTCTTCATCCGGCCGTCGGCAGCCGCCTGGGTGCCGGACGAAGCAACCCCGGGGCTCGCACGCAAGCACCTCGGCACGTTCTCCGAGGCCTGCACCACGCTGTCGCTGGTCGAGCTCCAGCCCGGCGTCGGGTTCGAGGTGCCGCCGAACACCATCGTCTTCGTGCTCGAAGGGCAAGGCCGGGCAGGCGATGGCGGCTGGGAGCCGCGCTCGTCGCTGTACAGCGGGGCGAACGCGAGCCGGATGCAGGCCGACGCCGCCAGCCAGCTGCTGCAGATCGAGTTGCCGAGGCTCTCGCCATGATCGGCCGCCCCTTCGACCCGCGCCGTCGGCGCGCCCTGCTCGGCCTGGGCGCCGCCGCGCTGGCCACCGCGCCCGTGCTGCGCGCCTGGGGCCAGGACTTCCCTTCGCGCCCGATCTCGATGGTGGTGCCGTTTCCGCCGGGCGGCGGCTTCGACACCATCGCACGGCCCTTCGCGGAGCGGCTCGGCAAGCGCCTGGGCCAGGCCGTGATCGTGGACAACCGCCCGGGCAGCGGCGGCAACATGGGAACCGATGCGGTCGCCAGGGCGCCCGCCGACGGCTACACCTTGTTGTTCGCCAACGACTTCCTGGCGACCAATCCGAGCGTGAACCGCAACGTGCGCTACGACCCCCTCAAGGACTTCGTCCCGGTGAGCATGGTCGGCACCACGCAGGTGGTGATCGCGGTGCGGCCGGACTTCCCGGCGAAGAACTTCGACGAGCTGGTCGCGCTTTCGCAAAAGCGGCCCCTGAGCTTCGGAACACCGGGTGCCGGGACATCGCCGCATCTGGTAGGCGAGTACCTGTCGACGATCTCGCCGCTCAAGACCCTGCATGTGCCCTACAAGGGCACGGCGCCATCGGTCAATGACGCGATCGGCGGCCAGATCGACATGGTCTACGCCACCACGCCGTCGGTGGCCGGGCACATCGCGGCCGGCAAGCTGCGCGGCATCGCGGTCTTCGGCGAGCGGCGCAGCACCCAGCTGCCCGAGGTGCCGACGCTGCCGGAGGCCGGCGGCCCGGCGGTCAACTACGAAGTCTGGTATTGCCTGATGGCGCCCGCCGCGGTCCCTGCGGCTGTGCTCGCGAGCATCCGCGACGCCACGCGCAAGGCGCTCGATGCGGAGCTCGGCGCCCGCCTGGCCCAACTGGGCTACGCGGTGAAACCAGGTGGCCCCGAGGAAGTCACGCGCCTCATCCAGCGCGACCTGGCACGCTGGAAGGACGTGGTGGCCCGGGCCAACATCTCGATCGACTAGCACCCAAGGCGGCTCGGGCCGCCTCCGCGACCCTCTCGAGCAGCCAGGCGTGACCCGGATCGTGCGCATCGCGGCCATGCCAGACCGCGCGCACAGTCTCGGCCCCGGCCTTGTACGGCGGCACCCGGCGAACCAGGCGTCGCTCCCTCACTTGAATTCCATGCACTATGGAATTGCACAGACATCAGTTCCATTCAAGTCGCTGTTCGCCCATCATCCGATCCAGCCATCTGACGGAGAGCGAAAACCATGACGCAAGACACCCTCATCGAGGATCGGGAAGCGCTGATCGCGCGCTGCATTCCCTTCCTCGAGGAAGTGAAGGACCTGACCACCGGCACCGCGATCGAACGCTGGTTGAATCGCAAGTACGGGCCCGACAGCGAGCTCTACCAGACCCTGGCCCGCCTGGTGCGCAAGGGCGTGGAGGACGGCTGGGCGGCGAACGCCCCGATCGACGGACCGGCCTACCGCCGCAGCCGCATCGCCGAGCCTTCCGGGCGCACGCTCCACTTCAGCATCACGGCGGTCTACATGGACAGCAGCGGCAACCGGCAAGGCCACCCGGACCATCGCATGCGCGGGCAATACCACGGCCATCCCTATGGCGAGTTCAACATGGTCGTTCCGCTGACGCCGGGCGCCGCGCTGAACGGGCCGAACGGCTGGTGCTTCGGCGGCTGGACCGCACCGGCACCGGGCAGTCACCACTACCCGGAAGCGAAAGGCGGCGCGGTCATCGCGCTGTTCTTCCTGCCCTCAGGCCGGATTTCCTATCACGACGCCCCGCAGGAGTGAGTGGCATCGACACCTGCCCGCGCGGCTCCTCGGCTTTCCGGCCCGAGCTTGCGGCGCACACAGAGGAGAACACCATGATGCCCAGCGAGATATCGGGGGTGCGCATCCCCGACAGCCGAATTGCTCGCGAACTGACCCAGTTCATTCGCGACACAGAGAGCGACCTGCTCTTCCACCACTCGGCCCGGGTCTACTGCTGGGGCGTGATGGCCGGCCAACGGATGGGGTTGAAATTCGACCTCGAAATGCTCTACGCGGCGTCGATGTTCCACGACCTCGGCCTCACGGCACGCCATGGAGACAGTCAGCTGCGCTTCGAAGTGGATGGCGCGAATGCCGCGCGGGACTTTCTTCGCGGCCATGGCATCGCCGACAGGGATGTCGAGACGGTCTGGAATGCCGTCGCGCTCCACACGACGCCTGGGATACCGCAATTCATGCGTCCGGAAATCGCGTTGGTGCAGGCGGGGGCTGGCATGGATGTCGCCGGCCGCGGCTACGACCAGTTCACCGACGTGCAACGTGCCGCCGTCATCGCCGCGTTCCCCCGGGAACCCGACTTCGAACAGGGCATCATCGACGCCTTCTACCAGGGCATGAAGCACCGTCCCGACAGCACCTTCGGCACCTTCAACGATGACGTCCTGGCGCTCAGGGATCCGAACTTTCGGCGCATCGACATGTGCGCCGTCATCCATGCTTCACCCTGGAACTGCCACCCTCACCGTGATGCCTGCCGACCGTCGACCTGAGGACTGCCGGGTGAGCCAGGACCCGGGGCCGGGCCCTTCACGGCCTCAGACCACCATCGGCACCGCGGCGCCGTCCATCGAGACAATGGCTCCGGAGATGTAGCCGGCCGCACCCGATGCCAGGAACACGACCGCACGCGCGATGTCCTCGGGCGCGGCGACCCGCCCGAGGGGCATGCGGGCCTGCGCGTCGCGCAGCACCGCCTCGGCGCTGGTCTTGTGCAGCCGGGCCTCTGCGGCCAGGCCTTCGGCCATGCGGTCGGTCAGCGTCAGTGCCGGGTTGACCGCATTCACGCGCACGCCGCGCGGCCCGTAGGCCGCGGCCAGGCCGGCGGTCGCGAGCATCAGCGCCGCATTGGCGGCACCGCCCGCCAGGTGGGTGGTGGTGGCGACCTTGCCGCCCATGCCGATGACGTTCACGATCGCGCCCGTGCCGCGCGCCCCCATGCGCTTGATCACCGGGTCCATGACGTTGACGTAGGTGAAGAACTTGGCCTGCATGGCGTCCTGCCACGCTTGCGGCTGCAACTCGTCGAAGGGCGTGCGGCGCGCGGCCCCGGCCGAATTGACGAGCACGTCGATCGGGCCACCCTCGGCTTCGGCGGCATCCACCATCGCCAGCGCCGCACCCGCATCACCGAGGTCGGCGAGCTGGCCGTGCGCCGCGTAGCCCTCGGCGCGCAATGCCGCCACTGCGGCCTCCAGGTGCGCGGCCGTGCGCCCGGCCAGGCTGACCCGCGCGCCTTCGCGCAGGAACTCGCGGGCGCAGGCCAGCCCGATGCCGCGGCTGCCGCCGGTGACAAGCACATGCTTGCCGGTCAATTGAAGATCCATGGCACCTCCTTGGATGAGAACGTTCAGTGTCGAGGGGGCCAACTGTGCCAGAGCGCTCCATGCTGCGTGGTCCTACACGCGCACGGCCGAGGTGCCACGGGCCGCGGGGGCCCGGGGAACCTACGATCGGTCCGTTGCCTCCGCACCGGGTCGCGGGGCGTTATCGGATCAGACACAAGGCTCCTGCATGGCACGAACACTCAGCCCGATCGTCCGGGACCGGGCAGGTCCGGTGCGCCCCATTCCGGCAGCGATCGCCGCGATCACCGGGCAACCGCTCACGGAGGTCGCGCGGGTCATCTGGCAGTGCATGGACGCACTGGCCGGACTGGCCGGCATCCACGGCGAGGTGGCGCCCGAGGATCTATGCCACGCAGCACTCCTGCGATTCGGCTACGCACCGCACCGGCTCTACGCCGATGTCCGTCGACGCCCGGTGCTGGCAGAGGTGCTGCGGGCCTATGCGCGTTCGCCGGGCCCGTGCGAGCGCCTGTTCGCGATCTGCGAATCTGGCGAGGCCTTCGCGTTTCTGGGCAGCCAGGCCGCGGCCTGGACCCACAGCGCTCCCGCCAGCCTCGGCGTGCTGGTCCGGGAAGGACACCTGGACCTCGACATGCGGGTCAGGTTCGCCTTCACCGTCAAGGTCCACCGACCGGTCCCCATCGCATCTCCCGACCACCAGTTCCTCGAAACGATGGCCATTCCGGCATTGGCCCTGGCCGAGGCCTACAACATCGAAGTGCTGCCCATGGACTGGCCCTACTGGAACCTGTCCTTCCCCGGCGAGATGACCGACGGCGCGCCAGGCTCCGGCGCAACCCTGGTCTGCGGCGAGCACGAGTTGCTGAGGGTGGTCAACGACCGCGTGCGGCTGCTCCGGTTCTCCGATGAGACGTTCGAAGCGATGGTGGCCCGCCTGCGTCGGGGCCCCTCGCAACCCTGAGCGCCTGCCGCCCGTACCCACACGCTTTCAAGAAAAGCGCCTACATGCTGGCGCGCGCAGCATCGCTCGAGACGACATCCGTCATCACACTAGATTCAGGAAAAAGAAACCGGATGCTTTCGCCATGACGAATCCACATACTGCCTCGCAGCCGTCGCTCTTCGAGCCCACCGGGGTGCCAGGCCTCGACGAGGTGCTGGCCGGAGGACTGCCCGCGGGGCACCTCTATCTTGTCGAAGGGACCCCGGGCGCCGGCAAGACGACGCTCGGCCTGCAGTTCCTTCTCGAAGGGCGGGTACTCGGCCAAAAGGGGTTGTACGTCACTTTGTCGGAGACTTCCGACGAGCTTGCGCAGGGCGCGAGGTCGCACGGGTGGGAACTCGACGGCATCGAGATCTTCGATCTCGTCGGCGACGAGGGCCTGAGCGCAGACGCCGAGCAGAGCATCCTCAACCCCTCCGATTTCGAGCTGGGCGAAACGATCCGCAACGTCATGGCCTTGGTGGAACGCGTGCGACCGGAGCGTGTCGTCTTCGACAGCCTCTCGGAGCTGCGCTTGCTGTCCCAGAACCCGCTGCGCTATCGGCGGCAGATCCTGGCGCTCAAGCGCTTCTTCCTGACGCAGCGTTGCACCGTGCTCATGCTCGATGACAAATCGGCCGGTGCCGGCGACATGCATCTGCACAGCATTGCGCACGGCGTGATCCATCTGGAGCAGAACACCGGCACCTACGGACCCGACAAGCGTCGCCTGCGCGTGGTGAAGATGCGCGGCGTGAGGTTCCGGGAAGGCGAGCACGACCTCAATCTGGATTGGGGCGGGCTGCAGGTGTTCTCGCGCCTGGTGGCCAACGAGCACGGCCGCGAGCATGCAAGCGAAGCCGTGAGCTCCGGCAATGCGGAACTGGACCGGCTCCTGGGCGGCGGCCTGGTCCCGGGCAGCAACCTGCTGTTCGCGGGCCCCGCCGGCGTCGGCAAGACGACCACCGCCGTGTGCTGTGCGGCTGCCGCCATGCAGCGCGGGGGCAAGGCGGCATTCTTCCTTTTCGACGAAGGAATCAAGACACTCATCATGCGCTCGCGGGCCCTGGGACTGGACGTCGAAGAGTACATCTCGTCGGGTCAGCTGGATCTGCACACGATCGACCCGGCGGCGATCTCCGCCGGCGAGTTTTCGCATCGTGTGCGCGATGCGGTCGAGCGGCGGGGTGTCGGCACGGTCGTGATCGATACGCTGAACGCCTACCTGGTCGCGATGCCCGGCAGCAACTTCCTGCTGCTGCAGATGCACGAGCTGCTGACGTACCTCAATCTGCAGGGCGTGACGACCATTCTGGTCCTGTCCCAGCACGGCCTTTCCGGCGAGGTTCCAAACGATGTCGACCTGAGCTACCTGAGCGATTCGATGCTGCAGTTCCGGTACTTCGAGGCCCGTGGGCAACTCCTCAAGGCGGTGTCGGTGATCAAGAGTCGCACCAGCGCGCACGCCTCCACGATCCATCAGTTCAGGCTCAGCCCGAGCGGGCTCGAGATCGGTGAGGCGCTCACGGATTTCGAAGGTGTCATGGCCGGCGTTCCGCGCTATCGCGGAGAGACCTCGCTGCTCGGCAGCGCGGAACAGGCGTGACGGCGTGGAGAATCGAATACTCGTCCTGGCGCCGTTCGGGCGCGACGCCCGGGTTATCGCCGAGGTGCTGGCGGCACGGCGGGTCGTTGCACACATCTGCGAAGGCGGCGACGCGCTGGTCCGCGAAATGTCCCGGGACTCGGCCGCTACGATCCTCACCGAGGAAGCGCTGACCGACGGCATCGTCGACGCGCTGCGCGAGATGCTCGCGAGCCAGCCGCCGTGGTCCGACTATCCGTTCGTCGTCCTGGCGGCGCGGCAGACGCTGCACCGGACCGATCGTGCCCGCTCTGCGCTGCAGGAGCTCAGCAACCTGGTGCTGCTCGAGCGGCCGGTCAACCCCGACACCTTGGCGAGTGCTGCCGAGTCCGCGTTGCGGGCACGGCAGCGCCAGTACCTCACGCGCAAGCATCTTGCCGAGTTGGAGGCATCCAAGCTGAGCGTCGAGCAACTCAACGACAAGCTCGAAACCCGGATCGCCGAGCGGACCGCCGACCTCGCGAGCGCGAACGATCGGTTGATGCGCGAGATCCTGGAGCGCGAACGCGTCGAGAGTTCGCGGGTCCAGAACCAGAAGATGGAAGCACTGGGCCGCCTGACCGGCGGCATCGCGCACGACTTCAACAACCTGTTGCATGCCGTCAACCTGAACTTGCAGTTGATCGAGCGGCTGACCGTCCAGGACGACCGCGTTCGCCACTACGCGCGACGGGCCAAGGAGGCCGTGGACCGGGGCTCGCGCCTGACCGGTCAACTGCTGTCTTTTGCGCGCACGCGGAGCCTGGTGCCCAAGCTGCACGACGTGAACGACCTCATCCGCAACATGGCCGAATTGATTTCGATATCCGTGGGCGCCCATGTCAAGCTGTCGCTGACCCTGTGTCCCGACCCCGCCTACGTCGTCGTCGACGCCGCCCAGATGGAGATGGCCGTCCTCAATCTCTCGGTGAACTCGCGCGACGCCATGCCCCAGGGCGGCATGCTGGAAATCCACACGCAGATGGCGGCCGCCGCCACTGCGTATCCATTGGGCTCGGTCAGCGTCGCCGTGCGCGATACGGGCGAAGGGATCCCGGACAACCTGCTGGGCAAGGTGTTCGATCCGTTCTTCACGACCAAGCAGCACGCCGGTACCGGGCTCGGCCTGAGCCAGGTCTACGGATTCACACGGCAGTCGGGCGGCAATGTGGAAGTGCAGAGCAAGGTCGGCGCAGGCACCACGATCAAGCTTTGCTTCCCGCTGGCCCCGGCGCCGAAGGAAGCGGCCGAGGCCATGCTGCGCGGGCAGAGCGCCGCGATGGCGTTGCAGGCCGAGATCCTGGTCGTCGAAGACGACCCCGCCGTTCGCCGGAGCATGGTCGAGTGCCTTCAGGTGCTTGGCTTCCACGTCCGTCAGGCCGCGGATGGCGCTGCGGGCCTGACCGAGTTGAAGAAGGCGCGACCGGACCTGCTGCTGGTCGACTATCTGATGCCGCGCATGAACGGCGCTGAACTGATCGCCCATGCACGCGCGATGTACGACGATCTTCCGATTCTCATGGCGACCGGCTACGCGGACATGAACGCCGTCGAGCGCCTGATCGGCCCGCATTCGGTGCTCGCCAAGCCTTTCGACCTCGACACCATGGGCAAGGCCGTGTCGATGGAGCTTCGGCGAAAGCGCCCGCAGCCATAGGCACCTCGGCCGCGCGCCACCCGGTCATGCCGCTCGATTCGAGGATCGTCGGCCTTCCTTCCTGGCACGCCCCAGGTTGGCCGCGATCATGGCCGCGACCAGCGTGACCAGCCACGAGAAATACACCCAGAGCAGAAACATCGGGAACGCCGCGAAAGTCCCGTAGACCGCCTTGTAGGTCGGCACCTTGGCGAGGTAGCCGGCGAAGCCGCGCTTGCCGAACTCGAAGGCCAGGCTGGCAACCAGGCCACCGGCGAGGGCATCGCGCAGGCGCACCTGGGTGTTCGGGACGAGGTAGAACATGCTGGTCAGCGCCGCCAGCACGAGCAGCAGCGGGCCGAGATCGAACACGAAGGCGAGCGAAGCCGGCAGCGCGCCGATCCAGCCCAGCGAGGCGCCGAGCACATGGGAGCTCGCCCACAGGCTCAGGCCCAGGACCGGCGGCCCGACCGCCAGCATCAGCAGGTACAGGCCGACCCGCCTGAAGAACGGCCGGTTGCGCCGCACCTCCCACATCTGGTTCAGGGCGTTCTCCACGGTGAGCAGCATCGCCACGGCCGTGCAAAGCAGCAGCAGCGAGCCGACCCAGGTCAAGCCGCTGGCGTTGGCGGCGAACCGGTTCAGGTACTGCAGGACCGTGCGCGCGATATCGGCCGGCAGCAGCGGGCTCAGCAGGAACTCCTGGATCGCATCCTTGAATCGCCTGAACACCGGGAAGTGCGTGAAGAGCGCGAAGCTCGCCGCCAGCAAGGGCACGATGGACAGCAGGGTCGTGAAGGTCAGGCTCCCGGCGACCTGGGGCAAGCGCTCTTTCCGGGCGCGCTGGATCGTCATTCGGGTCAGGGTGAACATGGGTCGCGGCAAATGAGATTCGGCCCGCCGATTGTGAAGGCTGCCGCCACCGGCCTCGGGGTTCCTCTTGGTTGTCCGGGCCGGCGTTCCGGGCTACGCTGCGCGCGACCGAGGATCTTCATGACCACATTGACGGACACGGCGCCAGACCACCTGGACAACAGCGCCATCGGCGTGCAGCGCCATCTCGCCGAGCTCGACGCCCAGGGCTACACCGTCATCCCCGACTTTCTGCGGCCGGACGATCTCCAGCGGGTCCGCGCGGGCCTCGCGCCGCACCTGGGCAGCCACACCGGACGCAACAACTTCGAGGGCGTGCGCACCGAGCGGGTCTACACGCTGGTCGGCCGGGGCCGCTGCTTCGAGGACATCGCCGAAGACGCGCGGGTGCTGGCCCTGCTCGACCGGCTGCTGGCGCCGGGCTACCTGCTGACGGCGAGCCAGGCGATCTGCATCCATCCGGGCGAGACGCCGCAGCCGATCCACTACGACGACTCGTTCTACCCGGTGCCGCGCCCGCGGCCTTCGATCAGCTTCAGCACGATCGTCGCGGTCGATGCGTTCACGGCCGAGAACGGCGGCACCGAGGTCATTCCCGGCAGCCACCGCTGGAGCGACGCCCGGATCATCGGGGGGTACGACGGCCGCGATGCCGATGCGCCAATGCCGCCCTCGCTGGAACGCATGCTGGTGCCAATGGTGGTGCCGGCCGGAGCCTGCATCTTCTTCCATGGCACCCTGATGCACCGCGGCGGCGCCAATCGCAGTGCGGCGCCGCGGCTGGCGTTCTCGAACCAGTACTGCGAACCCTGGGCGCGCACCCAGGAGAACTTCTACCTCGGCATCCCGCCGGCGCTGGTGCGCGGCATGTCGCCGCGCCTGCAGACGCTGCTCGGCTACGAGATCATGCCGCCCTTCATGGGCCACGTCACGGCGTCGCATCCGGCCAAGGTGCTGCAACCCGACCATGTCAATGCCGTAGCCGCAGCGCCTCGCGACGGCCGGCGCGAACAGGAGACCCCATGACACCCGCGCACCCCCTGGACCGGCTGATCGGCGACGCATGGCCGGCCTTCGCGACCGACGCCCAGCTGCGTGCCTTCGAAGCCACGCCCTATGCCGAGCGCATCTCGGCGCAGAGCACCTACGAGGCCCTGCAGCGCGGCGCCGCCTGCGACCCGGACGCCGATGCCATCGTGTTCCTGCCGCAGGCGGAGCCCGACGAAACGCCGCTGCGCATCAGCCATCGGCAATTCGTCGGCCGCGTGACGCAGGCCGCGAACCTGTTCACCGAACTCGGCGTCGGCCCCGGCGACGTCGTCAGCCTGCTGCTGCCGCTGGTTCCCCAGAGCTTCTTCTGCCTGTTCGGCGCCGAGACGGCCGGCATCGCCAATCCGGTCAATCCGCTGCTCGAGGCGGGCCAGATCGCCGAGATCCTGCGCGCCGCGAACACCAAGGTGCTGGTGGCGCTCGGCCCGGTGCCGGGAACCGACATATGGGCCAAGGTCGAACGCATCCGCGACCAGCTGCCGGGCCTGAAGGCGATCGTCGTGGTTGGCGGCGAGAGCGACCCGGCACGCGCCGTGCACGGCTTCGACGCACTGGTGGACCGGCAGCCCGCCAATCGGCTGCTCGGCGGCCGCCGGATCGCGGCCAGCGACACCGCCGCCTACTTCCATACGGGCGGCACCACCGGCATGCCGAAGCTGGTGCGCCATACGCACGGCAACCAGGTGTACCAGGCCTGGGCCGTGGGCTTGATGCTGCAGGTGCGCGCCGGCGCGCCGCTGCTGTTCGGCTTGCCGCTCTTCCATGTGGGCGGTGCGCTGACGCAGGGCCTGGCGCAGCTGAGCGCGGGCGGCACGATCGTCGTGCTGTCGCCGTCGGGCTGGCGCAATCCGGTCGCCGTGCGCAATGTCTGGCGGCTGGTCGAACGCTTTCGGCCCGAGGTGTTCGGCGGTGTTCCGACCGTGCTCGGCGCGGCGCTCAACGTGCCGGTCGACGGCGCCGACGTCTCGAGCATCCGCATCTGCTCGGGTGGCGGCTCGGCGATCCCGGTGCCGATCGGCAGGGCCTACGCGCAGCGCTTCGAGGTGCCGGTGGTCGAGGTCTACGGCATGACCGAGACCTCGAGCGTCCACACCCTGGCCTACCTCGACCGGCCGATCCGCCTGGGCTCGGTCGGCCATCCGGTGCCGTACAGCCGGGTGCGGATCGTTGAGGTCGATGCCGAGGGGCGTGCCACGCGCGACTGCGCGGTGGGCGAGAGCGGGGTCGTGGCGATGAGCGGGCCCGGTGTGTTCAGCGGCTACCTGAGCGACAGCCACAACCGCGAGGCCTTCGTCGCGCCCGGCTGGGTGAACTCCGGCGACCTCGGCCGCCTCGACGCCGAAGGCTACCTCTGGATCACCGGCCGCGCCAAGGACCTGATCATCCGCGGCGGCCACAACATCGACCCGATGGCGATCGAAGAGGTCTTCTTCCAGCATCCCGCCGTGGCGCAGGCCAGCGTCGTCGGCCAGCCGGACGTCTATGCGGGCGAGCTGCCGATCGCGTTCGTGCAGCTGAAGCCGGGCGCGGCGGTCGAGGCGGCCGACCTGCTCGCCTTCGTTGCCGCCCGCACGCCGGAACGCGCGGCGCTGCCGGTCGAGGTGCTGTTCATCGAGGCCCTGCCGCTGACCGCGGTGGGCAAGGTCTTCAAGCCCGCGCTGCGATGGCAGGCGGCGCGGCGCGTGGCGTTGCGCCTGCTGTCGGACCTGCAGCAAGCCGGTCGCGAACTGGCGGTCGAAGTCGGCGCCCACGCGCTGCACGGCAGCCTGGTCACGGTCGCGGTCACCGGCGTGGCCACGGGCGATCGCGAATCGGTCGCGCGACAGATCGACGAGCGCCTGGACCCGCTGGTCCTGAAGCACGAGACGGTCTGGCGCTGAGCCGCACCGCGCGGCGCACCGCCACTGCAACAGCAGCGACCAGGGCTGCCGGCTCATGTGGCGATCGACGCAGTCGGGCTTGGCCGCACCGCAGCCGTCGCTCAGGTAGCTGGGGTCGAGCCAGCGGGTCCCCGGCGCAAAGGCCAGCCGGCGCAAGGTGACGGACTGCAGCACGTTGCCGCCGATGGCATCGAAGCCCAGGGCATCGACCGCCACCACGACATCGCAGTGCATCGGCAAGGCGCCGCCGCCGGTGCGGCGGGCCGCCAGCGCCTCGCCGATCTTCTCGAAGCTGTCGAGCCCGGCACCGGTGCCGCGCGCCTGGCAGACCAGGTCGCCGACGCGCGGCGGGGTGCGCGTGATGTCGCAGGCGCGCATCGCGTAGGCGGTCGGACGGCCGGCCGCCTCGGCGCTGCCGGCCTGCCAGGCCGCGCCCGCATAGTCGGCATGGGCCTCGGAGAACTGGAACTCGTCCGCGCCGAGCCCGGCCTGGCGCGCGAGCCAGCTCACGAAAGCCGCGGACCAGGGGGTGTCGATCACGGCGACCCGGTCGATCGCGGCCTGCGCGGCACGCAGCTCGTGCGATTCCAGGCCCTGGTCCGGGCCGACGCCCAGGCCTTGCAGCCGGGCGGCGGTGGCCTGGTTCAACGCCTGCAGCAGGAGTTGCCGGTCGGCCGGGCGCAGCGCGCCGAAGCGCACGAGGTAGGGCAGGCGGCCTTGCTGCGGATCGACGGCGCCCCAATAGCCGAGCACCCGCTCCCAGGGTGCGCGGGCCCACGCACCGGTGCGCACGTCCTCGGCCTCCGACAGGCCCGATTCGGTGAGCCGGCCTTCGGCATCCATGGCCTGGCCGCCGAAGGCCCGGTGTTCGCGCTCGGCCGCGGCCGCCATGGCCAGCGCACGGGGCGGCGGGGGCGATCGTGTGGCGGTGTCGAGGCACAGCGAAGCGGCCCCGGCAGCGAACGGCGCGGCCATGGCCAAGAGGGAAACGGCGACCGGAAGAAGCCGCCGCGGCACGAGATGGAAGGACATTCGGACCCGAGCATAGCCCCGGTGCGGGACTACACTCGGCCGCCCCTCCGACGCCTCCACACCACCATGCGACGCCTCGCCCGACCCGACGACATCCGCCACGTCTTCTCGATCTACAGCCACGAGAAGGTGGTTCCGTTCCTGACCTACGACCCGATGCCTTTCGAAGACTTCGAAGACGTCTATGCCCGGTTGCTGGCGAGCGGCAGCTTCTTCGTCTGGGAGGTCGACGGCGAGATCACCGGCTTCTACGAGACCACGCGCTACCCGGGCCGGTTGCGCCACGTGGCCCTGCTCGGCACGCTGGCGGTCGACCCGCGCCGGCACGGCGCGGGCATCGGCCGCGCCATGATGCTGGACGCGATCGCGCGGCTGCGCGCCGAAGGCATCCGGCGGGTCGAGCTCTACGCCGAGAGCGACAACACGCAGGCGTTGCGCTTCTACGAAAAACTCGGCTTCGTGCACGAAGGCACGCTGCGCGACTTCTACAAGCGAGGCGACCAATCGCACTACGTCGACGAGTACGTGCTGGGGCTGCTGCTGGACTGAATCGCCGGGCGTCGCGCAAGCCCTGACGGCGGGACCGGCGCTGGTAAGCTCCTCACCCCGCCGGCGCCCCTGCCGGCGATGACGGAGAAGCGTGCATGGCCGACCCATGGCTGCCAAGAGAAGAGTACGTCGCCCTGCAGCAGGAGATGCGCAGCGGCATGGCGGCGCTCATACGCCTCGAGCTGGCCTGCGTGCTGGGCGTGGTGGCCCTGTTCGCCTGGCTGGTCCGGGGCGCGGGCGACTATGTCGGCTACCAAGGCCTCGTGTGGTTCCTGCCGATCATCGTCCCGGCCTACGGCATCCTGAAAGCCAGGGCCGTCCGCGCCCGACTGGCCCTTGTGGCCGACTACCTGGCGAAGCTCGAAGGCCACGCGTCCCCTGGAGAGGAACGTTGGCAGGCCTACCTCGAGCGACAGCGTCCCAGGGCGCGCAATGGCTTCGCGTCGACCGCCTGGCTGCTGCTGCTCGCAGCCACGATGGCGGCGAGCGCCTTCGGTTTCGCGGACTTCCGCGAACAGTGCCCGGGGCTGCTGCGCGATGCCTGCCTGCAGGACGGCGGGCCCGACGAGCAGACCGAGGGCGCATAGGGCCTGTTCACACTACAGCAGGAAGGGCACGAAGCGACGCGTGCGCCGCATGTAGTCCCGGTACGCCTGGCCGAAATGCGCAAGGCATTCCTGCTCTTCGCGCACCGCGGTGACGAACAGCAGCACCGTCGCCGCCAACACCAGCGCCAGCCCCAGCCAGGTGAACTGCTGCAGAAAGATGCCCCAGGCCAGGCAGATCAGCGCGGTGTACATCGGATGGCGGATGTAGCGGAAGGCGCCGGCCGTCACGAGCGCGGTCGTCTTCTCGAATCCGATCAGCGCTTCGTCCTGGCGCGCCTCGCCCGGATGGCCGTCGCGCCGCAACAGGCGGAATGCATGCACCGGCAACCAGACCGAGGCCATGAACAGCACCATCGCCACCCGCTGAGGCAGCGCGCGCGGGTCTGCGCCCCAGACCGGCAGGTTGATCCAGATGAGCCCGAGGATGCACTCCCAGGCGAAGAAACGATAGAAGCCGTGCGAGCGCGGACGCGTCATCGCGCCGCGCGAGATGTAGAGCAGCGCCGAACTCACGACCACGAAGGTCGGACCATAGGCTGCGAGAGGGAGGAGCATACGGTGGGCCGGCGTCTAGAAGCGCATGCCGACGCCGGCCATCAGCAGGTCGGCGTCGCGCGCCGCAAGGCCATCGCGACGGGACTGGGTCCGCCCGCCTTCATGCAGGTAGCTCGCGCTGATGTCCACGTAGCGGTCGAGCCCGTGCCGATATTCGAGGCCTTGGGCGCTCGCCGTTTCCGAATCGAAGCTGTTCAGGATCGACCTGCCGAGCAACAGCGTGAGTTCGTTGCCGGTGACGTTCGTGCTGCGCATCTCGGCGCGCTCGCGCGGACCCGGGCCGTCCGGCGCTTCGAGCTGATAGCCGAGGCCGACGACGATCGCGGTCGTGTCCGGACCGTGGTAGGTCTGCACGTGATTCAGCTGCAACTGCGCGATCCAGCGGTTGTCGAAGTAGTAGGCGGCGCGAAAGCTCAGCACCAGGCCCCAGCCATGGGTGTCCGAATAGTTGCCGCCGGCCTCGGCCGCAACCGTATCGAAAAAGCGGTACGGACCCGCACCGGCCGACAGCTCGAGCCGGTTCTCGCGCAGCGGCAGGCGACCCCAGAGCTGGACCACCTGACCGTCGCGATGGTGGTTCGGAATGTGGCCTTCGTTGAGCCAGGAGAAGCTCCAGGCCGCATGGCGCCCGAGGCCCTCCCGGTACGTGGCTTCCCAGGAGTAGGTGTCTTCGTCCTTGCTGACCAGCGGCCCGGCGAGCATTGAAAACTCCTGCGCGCGCAGGCCGGCCGAACACAGCGCGCAACGTGCGGCGGCGAAGAGTGCTCTGGCGGGAACAGCGCTCGGGATTCGCATGGGCCTCCATGACACTGCCTGCGGCAGCGAACGGGTCGACGCAAGGATAACCGAGCTGACTTCGCACTGACTGCACGCGCGCATGGCTCCTTCACGTGGAGGTCGCATTCCGCGAGCGCCTGGTTCCTAATTGCGTTCCGGCCCGGCGCCAGTTCGATCGCCGAAGGTCCGGGGATCTTCAAGGAGAACGCCATGTCATCTGCCAATGCCTGCGGCCGACCATCCGATGCGCCGGTCCGGCCCTATCGATCGATGTGCTGCTTCATCGTCCCGCCCGGCGTGCTGAAGAAATACGCGCGCGACGGCGCGATCGACCCCGCCACGCGCAAGGCCCTGCAGGACACCTATGTGGAAACCGAACGCCTGCGCGGACTGCGTGAAGCCCATCGCATCGCGACCTTGCGCGACGCGGACCGCTTCCTGGCCGGCGCGGCGGTTCACGTGCCGGCTCAGCATCTGTTCGACTGCATGCATCGCAAGGGACTGCCGGGCAAGGCGGTGGCATCGCCTGCCGGCGCCTTCAAGACCGTGTTCGACACCACCGCCAAGGTGGAGGAGTTCTACAAGACCGTGCTCGGCCGCAATTCGGTCGACAACAAGGGCTTCGACCTGGTGTCCAGCCTGCACTACGCCAGGAACTACGACAACGCGTTCTGGAATGGTTCGCAGATGGTGTACGGCGACGGCGACGGCAAGCTGTTCGGCGAGATGTACCTGTCGCCCGACGTCATCGGCCACGAGCTGACCCATGGCGTGACGCAGAACCTCAGCGCCCTGCGCTATGAAGGCGAGTCGGGTGCGCTCAACGAGAGCATCAGCGACGTCTTCGGCACCGTGTTCAACCAGTGGCTGAACAACTGGGCCGTGACCGAGCCGCGCGGCTGGCTGGTCGGAGCCGGCATCATGGCGCCGCCGGCACTGGCCAAGGGCTTCACCTGCCTGCGCGACATGGCGCAGCCCTCGGCCAAGCATTGCCTGTCGCCGCAGCCCGAGCTCTACAGCGAGATCGACCCGACGGCCGACGTGCACGAGAACAGCGGCGTGCCGAACAAGGCCTTCGCCACCTTCGCGCGGGCGGCCGGCGGGCAGGCCTGGGGCAATGCCATCAAGGCCTGGTACGACACCTGCATCAACCGGGCGCTGCGCAGCGACGCCACCTTCAGCGAGTTCGCGGCGCTGACCATCGCCTCGGCGCTGAAGATCGGCGGCGCCGCACTGCAGGCCCAGTGCACCAGCGCCTGGACCGAGGTGGGCGTCACGCCCGCGAGCCCATGACCGAGCCGGCCGATCCCGCACGGCCCGCGGTGCGCCGCGTGCGCATCGAGCGCCGCGGCGGCCTGGCCGGGCTGGCCGTGAGCGCCGAGCACGACTTCGCGGCGCTCAGCGCAGCCCAGCAGCAGGCATTGGGACGGGTGATCGAAGCGGCGGCGTCCGACCGGTCGGCCAGGTCGCGCGGTGCGCCGCCCGGCCCGGCGCCTGGTGCCGACCGCTTCAGCTATCGCCTTCGCGTCGAGGACGCGGCCGGAGGCGAACAGGTGATCGACCTGCCGGAGGATGCGATGCCCTCAGTGCTCGAATCGCTCGCCAAGCCTGCGCTGCCCTGAGGGCTCAGGTCTGGATGAACGCGCCCGGCTCGGCGACCTGCGGCGCGAGCGGCTCGCCCATCATCTCGCGCAGCGAGGACTCGATCATGTGCGACATGGCGTCGAGGGCCAGGTCGTTGGGGTCGGTGCCGAAGGGCTCCTCGATCTGGGCGCCCAGGGCCTCGAGCGCGAAGAAGGTGTAGGCGATGAAGGCCACGATCACCGGCGTCATGGGGCCGATCGCATCGACCAGTCCGAACGGGAGCAGCACGCAGTAGAGGTAGATGGTGCGGTGGATGATCACGGTGTAGGTGAACGGGATCGGCGTGCCCGCGATGCGCTCGCAGCCGCCCAGTGCGTCGGTGAGCCGCCCGAGCGGGCCTTCCATGGCCTGGACCAGCGCGGGCGCGATCCGCCCGGCCTGGCGCCGGTCGCGCAGCCACTCGCCGGCCATGAGCAGGAGCATCGCGGGCTTGTAGCGTGCCGGGCGCAGGCGGTCGCGGTCCTCGGCGCCAAGCAGGCGCTCGAAGTCCGCCGCCGGATCGGTCCGGCGCAGCTGGTGGCGCAGTGCATGCACGAAGGCGATCAGCCGCGCCGCCAGCAAGGACGCCTCCGACGGCGCGTCCGCCAGGGTGAGCGCCTGCCGCACCAGCGCCCGCGTGTCGTTGAGCATCATGCCCCAGAGCGTTCGCGCCTCCCAGTAGCGCGCGTAGCTGGTGCCGTTGCGAAAGCCCAGGAAGATCGCCAGGGTCAGGCCGATCAGCGAGAAGGGCACGAAGTTCAGCGGGATCTTCCACTGGAACAGCCGCCCGTGAAGCACGGTCACGAGGATCGCGAAGGCCGTGGTCGCCAGCAGCTGCGGCAGGATGTCGGGCAGCACCGATCCGCGCCAGACGAACAACAGGCGCAGCCAATGGGGTCGAGGCCTGACGATCATCGGGCGCGCGCCATGTCGGGCCGCACCGTTCTCGCCCGGTGCGCGGTCACCACCCCTGCTGCTGCTGGCGGCCGCCCTTGATGTTGCCGGCAATGCCGCCGGCGATGCCGCCGATGGCGGCACCCGTCCAACCGTCGCCGCCGGCGATCGCCGCGATCCCGGCGCCCGCCGCGGCGCCAATGGCCGCGCCGCTCATCGTTCCCTGCTGCTGCGGGGTCATGTTGGTGCAGCCCACGAGGAGCGTCACGCTGGCGATGCCCGCCATCCAAGCAAGCGATTTCATGAGGGCCTCCGTCATTTCTTTTGCAGTCCGGGAGCGGCCATCTCGAACCAGATGATGTCCAGTACCGGGCGCTTCAGCTTGGTCGGGTTGGCGGCATACCAGCGGTCGACGCCTTCGCGCACGCTGTCGAGGGTCTGGCCCTGCATTCCCCTGGCCATGCGCGGCACGATGCTCTGGGCGTCCGAGGGTGGCGTCGCGCCGCTGTAGGCGCGCTCGACCTGGACCATGTTGGCGACGCCGACCAGGTAGGCCTTCTTGACGGCATCGCTGGAGGTGGTCCATTGCTCGCCGTTGACCACGGCGATTTCGGCTGCGCGGCCCGTGCTCCATGCCATGCCGATGGCGAGTGCAAAGCTTGCGATCAGGGCCGCGCGTCCCGGAGGGGTCAGTGCTTTCATTGCATCTCCTTGAGGACTTCCCGCTTGCATTCTTCCTCGCAACAATGGCCGGTGCAAGGCCTTTCGACCATGAGCCTTCAGTGGTCGGGCTTGGACGCGAACAGGTTCAGGCCCATCCGCTCCGAGAGGTACTTGGACACCCGCTGGCCCTTGATGCTGTTGCCGGCTTCGTCCAGCGCCGGTGCGAAGGTGCCCAGGCCGCCCTTGCCCGGTATCACCGTGACGATGCCGCCGCTGACGCCGCTCTTGCCCGGCAGGCCGATCTCGTAGAGCCAGTCGCCCGAGAGCTCGTAGAGCCCGGCCGTGGCGAGCACCGCGAGCACCCGCTTGCAGACCGAGGCGTCGACCACCCGCTCCTCGGTGACCGGATTGACCCCGCCGTCGGCCAGCGTGGCGCCCATCACGGCGAGGTCCTTCGCGGTCACCTTCAACGCGCACTGCCGGGTGTAGATGTCGGTGGCCTCCAGCGCGTCGAAGTACATGCGGCCATAGCCCTCGAGCAGCTTGGCGATGCCTCGGTTGCGCAGGTTGGTGGCCGCCTCGGACTGGTAGATCTCTTCGTCGACCTCGAGCCTGCGGCCGGCGAAGCGCGACAGTCCATCCTGGATGAAGCGCCATTTTTCGTCGGCGGTCTCGCCCGGCGCCAGGCTGGTGGCCGCGATGGCGCCCGCATTCACCATCGGGTTCATGGTCCGGTCCTGGTTCAACTCCAGGGCGATGACGGAGTTGAATGGCAGCCCGGTGGCGTTCACGCCCAGCTTCCGGCGCGCCTCCTCGGCGCCGATGGCCTGGCAGACCAGGGCGAAGACGAAAGGCTTCGAGACGCTCTGGATCGAGAACGCGTGCCCGGCATCGCCGACCTCATGGACCGAGCCGTCGACGCCGACGAGGCAGACGCCGAACAGGTCGCGCGGCACCTTGGCCAGCGCCGGGATGTAGTCGGCGACCGCGCCTTCGTCGATCGAGCGGTAGCGGCCATAGGCCTCGTCGACCAGCGCCTTCACGCGCTCGGGGGGCGGCAGGTGGCCGGTGGAAACCAGCGGCGGATCGGTCGGTTCGTCGAGCGGAATCGGCGTGTGCACAGGCTGGGTCCTCCGCGCGCAGCGTAGCACGGGCCATCACCCGCCGGCCCAATCCGAAGCAGAATCGGGCCTCACTCTTGGACTCTCGAAGGATGGACGAAATGGACGCGGAAGAACTCAACGCACGGCTCCGATCGCTCGAGCTGAGGGCCGTCGCCCAGACCGCGGCCCTCGCGGTCCTGCTCCAGGAGCAGCCCAACGCATCGGCGAAGCTGCACATGGTCGCCGAGCACCTGGTCGACGCGCCGCCGATTCCCTTGTCCGATGAAGACCTGGTCAAGGTCGCGGCCTACATCCAGGCGATGCTCGGCGGTCCCTGGATCGACTAGGAAGATGCAGGAGTCGCAAGCTGCCGGTCGAGCAGCACCGCGACGTGGACCGCCTCGCGCTGCGCGCCGTCGGCGATCTGGTGGCGGCAGCTGGTGCCATCGGCCACCACGATCGCGTCGGGACTACACCGCACCGCCGGCAGCAGGCTGGCTTCCGCCATCTGCATCGAGACCTCGTAGTGGGCCGCCTCGTAGCCGAAGCTTCCGGCCATCCCGCAGCATGAGCTCTCGATCAGCTCCGGCTTGGCGCCGGGAATCAGCTTGAGGACATCGAGGATCGGGCTCACCGCGCCGAAGGCCTTCTGGTGGCAATGGCCATGCAGCAGGATCGGCTGGTCCACCGCCTTGAGCGCCAGCCGGAACCGGCCCGCCTTCACTTCACGCGCGATGAATTCCTCGAACAGCAGCGCCTGACCGGCGACCTTGTCGGCCTTGGCCCCGAGCCCCATGACCAGCGTCTCGTCGCGCAAGGTCAGCAGGCACGAGGGCTCGAGGCCGACGATCGCAATGCCGGCTTCCGCCAACGGCACCAGCGCATCGATCAATGCACCGGCCCTGGCCCTGGCTTCGTCCACCATGCCATTGGCGAGGTAGGTGCGGCCGCAGCAATGATGACCGCGGTCCTTCTGAACCGTGTGCAGCAGGTAGCCGGCGGACTTGAGCACGCGCGCAGCGGCCCAGGCGTTCTGGCTTTCGAAGTTGCCATTGAAGGTGTCGACGAAAAGCACCGCCACCTTGCGACCTTCTCGCGCCGCGGCAATGGCCTGCTCGCGGCTGGCGAACGTCGAAGCGTCGGCAGCGCGCCAGAAGGTGTCGCTGCGCCACACGGGCAGTGATCGCCTGGCGGAAAGGCCCAGCACCTTTTCACCGAGCCAGCGTGCAGCCGGCACGCTGTTGCGCAGATTGAGCAGCCACGGCACCCGGCTGGCCAGGTGGGCATAGTCCGGCAAGCGGGCGATGAGCCGGTCCTTGAGCGTGTGGCCGTGCTTCTTCTTGTAGTGCGCCAGGAACTCGATCTTCATCTTCGCCATGTCGACGCCCGTCGGGCAGTCGCGCTTGCAGCCCTTGCAGCCGACGCACAGGTCCATCGTCTCGTGCATGGCTTCGCTGGTGAAGGCGTCGGGACCGAGCTGGCCGGAGATGGCGAGCCGCAGCGTGTTGGCGCGGCCGCGCGTCAGGTGCTGCTCGTCGCGCGTCACGCGGTAGCTCGGGCACATCGTGCCGGCGTCGAACTTGCGGCAATGGCCGTTGTTGTTGCACATCTCGACGGCCTTGGCGAAGCCGCCCGTGAGGTCGCCGCCGGTGCCCGGCGCCGTGGTCGCTTCGGTCACCGGATCGGCCTGCACGTTCCATGCGGACCAGTCGAGAACCGGCGTGAGCGGGATGCGCCGGTAGGGCTTCGGTGCCGTCGCCGGTGCGAAGCGGAACAGCGCGCCGTCGTCCATCTTCGGCGGATCGATGATCTTGCCGGGGTTGAAGAGATTGATCGGATCGAGCTTCTGCTTGATGGACCGGAAGGCCTCGTTGATCGCCGGGCCGAACTGCCATTCGATCCACTCGCCGCGGCACAGGCCGTCGCCGTGCTCGCCGCTGAAGGCGCCCTTGTACTTGCGCACCAGCGCGCCCGCTTCCTCGGCGATGGCGCGCATCTTGGACCCGCCATCGGTGCGCATGTCCAGGATAGGCCGCACGTGCAGCGTGCCGACCGAGGCGTGGGCATACCAGGTGCCCCTGCTGCCGTGCCTCGCGAACACTTCGGTGAGGCCGTCGGTGTAGTCCGCCAGATGCTCGAGCGGCACCGCGCAGTCCTCGATGAAGCTCACCGGCTTGCCGTCGCCCTTGAGGCTCATCATGATGTTGAGGCCGGCCTTGCGGACCTCCCACAGGTTCTTCTGCGGCGCGTCGTCGCGCATCTCGACCACGCTGCCGGGCAGGCCGAGCTCGCCCATCAGGTCGACCAGGTCCTTCAGCCTGGGCAGCAGCGAGGCCTTGTCGCCGCCCGAGAACTCGACCAGCAGGATGGCGGCGGGCCGGCCTATGAGCGCGGTCTCGACCGTCGGCCTGAAGGCGGGGTTGGCGAGGCTCAGCTCGATCATCGTGCGATCGACCAGCTCGACCGCCGTGGGGCCCAGCTTGACGATGTGCTGCGCCGAATCCATGGCCGCTCGGAAGCTGGGAAAGTTGACGACGCCCAGCACCTTTGCGCGCGGCAGTTCCGCGAGCTTGAGCGTCAGGCTGCGGGTGTAGGCCAGCGTGCCTTCGGCGCCGATCAACAGGTGCGCCAGGTTGACGCTGCCGTCCGCCGTGTAGGGCTTCTCGCTCTGGTTGTCGAAGATGTCGAGGTTGTAGCCGGCGACCCGGCGCATCACCTTGGGCCAGCGCGCGTGGATCTCGCCGCGGTGCTGGAGCACCAGCTGCCGCACATGCAGCGCGATGTCGCTGGCCCTCGCACCCAGGTTCGAGACCGGACCGAAGTCGACCAGTTCGCCGTCGGACAACCAGGCGCTCGCGCCGGCGACGTTGTGCACCATGTTGCCGTAGGCGATGGAGCGCGAGCCGCAGGAGTTGTTGCCCGCCATGCCGCCGAGCGTGGCTTGCGCGCTGGTCGACACGTCGACCGGATACCACAGCCCGTGCGGCTTGAGCTGCGCGTTGAGGTGGTCGAGCACGATGCCCGGCTCGACCGTGACGGTGCGGCGGTCGAGATCGAGATCCAGCACGCGCCGGAAGTGCTTGCTGTTGTCGATCACCAGCGCTGCGCCGGTGGTCTGGCCGCACTGGCTGGTGCCGCCGCCGCGTGCCAGCACCGGCACCTTGAGATCGCGCGCCACGTCGATGGCGGTCGCGATGTCGCGCTCGGTCTTCGGCACCAGCACGCCGACCGGCATGATCTGGTAGATCGACGCATCGGTCGCATAGCGGCCGCGCGATGCGTCGTCGAAGAGCACTTCGCCCTGGGTCTCGGCCGCCAGCCGCCTGGCCAGCGCCTCGCAGGTTTCGTTGGGAGGCAGGACCGTACCGGCGGGCTGCAGATGGCTGGCGGGCTCGATGCGCATGGGGTGGGCTTCAGGTCTTGGCCGCTGGGGCCCGTGGATAGATTTCGCCGGCGCGCAGGAGCTCCAGCACGGTGTCGCGCTTGCGGTTCAGGTGCTCGACCAGCACCTGCCGCATCGCGGCAGGGTCACGGGCGCCCAGGGCTTCGATCATTCGCTCGTGCTCGGCCACCGCGCCGGCCCACTTGGCTTCGTTCTGGTTGGTGCGAAAGCGCAGCGACTGCACGCGCGCATTGACCGCACGGTAGGTGCTGGTCAGCACCGGGTTCTTGGCCGCGTCGTTGATCGCCGCGTGGATGCGGGCGTTGAACCGGTAGTAGCCGGAGAGGTCGCGGCGCGCGAAGCAGGCCATCATCTCGTAGTGCAGAGCGCGCACTTCTGCCAGTTCGCCGTCGGTGATGCGCTGCGCCGCCAGTTCGCCGGACATGGCTTCGAGCATCGACAGCAGCTCGAAGGTGTTGACCACGTCGGCCTCGGTCAGCTTGACGGCCACCGCGCCGCGATTGGGCAGCAGGTCGACCAGCCCCTCTGCCGCGAGCAGCTTGATGGCTTCGCGCAGCGGCGTGCGCGAGACCCGCAACTGCTCGCACAACTCGCGCTCGTTGAGCTTGGCGCCGGGTGCGATCTGCCCTTCGATCAGCATGGTTCGCAAGCGCGACGCGACCTGGTCATGCAGCGCGAGGCGCGAGATTTCTATCACTTCAGCCATGGCTTCATTTCCCTTGAGATGCATTTTGAATGCAAATTCACGATGTATCAATCATTGTGCGTAGGGGATAACGATCATGATTTTTTGTGTTTTGAATGCAAAACTGAAAAGGAAAGGACGGCCCCATGCTTCAACTCGACTCCCATCCCACCGGCAGGCATTTCCTGCAGATCCCCGGTCCGAGCCCGGTGCCCGACCGCATCCTGCGCGCGCTGAGCCTGCCCACCATCGACCATCGCGGGCCCGAGTTCGGCGCCCTCGGCCGCAAGGTGCTGGCGGACATCCGGCAGGTCTTCAAGACGCAGCATCCGGTGGTCATCTATCCGGCCTCGGGCACCGGGGCCTGGGAGGCGGCGCTGTCGAACACGCTGAGCCCCGGCGACCATGTGCTGATGTTCGAGACCGGCCACTTCGCCTCGCTCTGGCAGAAGATGGCCACGCGCCTGGGCATCTCGACCGAATTCCTCGCCTATGGCGGAACGGACGCCCACCTGCCTCAGGCAGCGGGCTGGCGCCACGGCGTGCAGGCCGACCTGATCGAGGCCCGCCTGCGCAAGGACACCGAGAAGAAGATCAAGGCCGTGTGCGTGGTCCACAACGAGACCTCGACCGGCGTCACCTCCGACATCGCCGCGGTGCGCCGCGCCATCGATGCGGCGGGCCACCCCGCCCTGCTGATGGTCGACAGCATCTCCGGCCTGGCGAGCGCCGACTTCCGCCACGACGAATGGGGCGTGGACGTGACCATCAGCGGCTCGCAGAAGGGGCTGATGCTGCCGCCGGGCATCAGCTTCAACGCCATCTCGCCGCGGGCGCTCGACACGATGAAGAGCGCGAAGCTGCCCCGGTCTTTCTGGGCCTGGGACGAAATCGTCGAGATGAACAAGGACGGCTACTGGCCCTACACGCCCAACACCAACCTGCTCTACGGCCTGTCGGAATCACTGGACATGCTCCTCGGCGAAGGGCTGGACAACGTCTTCGCGCGCCACCAGCGCTGGGGCGCGGGGGTGCGCGCCGCGGTGAACGCCTGGGGCCTGCCGATCCAGTGCGCCGACCCGGCCGTGTACTCGCCGGTGCTCACTGGCGTGATCACGCCCGAGGGCATCGACGCCGACGCGGTGCGCCGCCTCATCCACCAGCGCTTCGACCTGTCGCTCGGCACCGGGCTGGGCAAGCTCAAGGGCCGCATGTTCCGCATGGGCCACCTCGGCGACAGCAACGACCTGACGCTGGTCGCGATGGTCGCCGGCGTCGAGATGGGCCTGAAGCTCTCCGGCGTGAAGCTCGCCGGCAGCGGCGTGCAGGCCTCGATGGACTACTTCGCCGGCCACGCGGCGCCGGCCGCGCTGCAGAAGGCCGCCTGAGCGCCGGCCGGTCATTCACAACAACGGAGACATCATGCAAAGACGTTCCTTCATCCAGGCCGCGGGCGCCGCCGCGGCCGCCCTGGGCGTGCCCAGCGTGTTCGCGCAGGAATGGCCCACCGGCCCGGTGCGCATCGTGGTCGGCTTCCCGCCCGGCGGCGGCACCGACGCGCTGGCCCGCGTGGTCGCGCAGAAGCTGTCGGTGATGTGGAACCAGACGGTCATCGTCGAGAACAAGGGCGGTGTCGCGGGCGTGCTGGCCGCCGAGTACGTGTCGACCCAGCCGAGCGACGGCAGCACGCTGCTGATGGCGCACATCAACAGCCACGCGCTGGCGCCCAGCCTGCAGCCGAAGCTGCGCTACGACGTGCAGCGCGACTTCGTGCCGATCGTGCTGGTCGGCGTCACGCCCAACCTGCTGATCGCAAGCCCGACGCAGAAGGCCGTGACCGTGAAGGACATCGTCGCCCTGTGCGCCGCGGAGCCCGGCAAGGTGAGCTTCGGCTCGGCCGGCGCCGGGTCGGCGCAGCATCTGGCGCTGGAGATGCTCCAGGCCAAGGTCGATGCGCTGCACGTGCCCTACAAGGGCCCCTGCGCGGAAATCGCGTTTTTCGACGTTCCTCGAATGAAAACCATCGATTCTTGACCCCCGAAAAGCCCGGTGTACCTGCGAAAAGTACCTGTAAATCGTAGGCTCAGCGGCTGAGATGCCTTCCTGCAGGCGATCTGGCCGCCCTTGCCAGCAGCATGATCGCGGAGCGGATCAGCCGCAATGTCACTTCTTCATCTGGATTTCGATGTAGAGGTCAATGCCACCGTCAGTGACGGACTTGAGCGGGTTGGCCCTGCAGTAGTTGTCCATCCACAGAAACGCTTGATCGGCAGAACCAAGCTTGCTCAGCGGGTCGTTACCCTTCTTTTCGTCTGCCACCATGAAGTTCAAGCCGCTCAGAAGGCCGAGCAGCCAGCTCTTTGCTACTTCGCGCTTGGTAAACCACTGCCCGCAGTCGTACGAGCCAAATGTCGTGAAGGCAAACCCGTTAGACAGGCAGGCCAACAGCGACGCGGCGACGATGCCGGTTCTGATCTTGGTGAAGTAGTGGTGCGGGCGCTGTGCGCCGCTACCATTTGTCCGAGTCATGGGCGTGCCCTTTCACGTCGATGATCAGCAGGCCCGACAGCGCTTCCAACGCTTGCCGGGCCTGCGCCTTTGCGGCGGTCATTGTGCAGCACGCGACCGCGACCGCGAGCGCGTTCCTCGATGCCGGTGCCAGAATGACCCCGCATCAAGACGCAAGGGCCGGACGCTGCGACGCGCCCGGCCCCCGCTGACCCTGAACCACCTGCGCGAGAGGTGAACGCATGGCTGAGACGAATCTTACGGGGCGCCCGATGCCGCTGCGCGAAGCCGCCGCGCGGGTTGGTCTGTCACGCAGCGCGCTGCTGTACTGGATGTACCGCGGCTTGATCACCCCGCTGGTTGACATCGGCCTGGACGGCGACGAAACGACCGATAAGGCGTTCCTTCGCATCGGCGGGTTCACACGGGCAGACAAACCCTGGCTGAAAAAACGAGGGCTTGCACTGGCGTTTCAACCACTGCCGTCCGGGTTCGTCGCACTGACGACAGACGAATACCACCGGCTGCATCAGGCGGGCGAGGTTGTCCTGCGCAAGGCCGAGACGACGACCGCGACGGGCGATTACCTCGTGCGCCTGCCGAAACCCATCACGATCACGTTCGACATGCTGCTGGTGTGGCCCTGGGAACTCGAAAAGTTACGCCCGGGTCTGCAACCTGCCAGCGCCGATGAGGACGACGACAACGAACTGCTCCCCAAACGGGAACTGATCCAGCGGTGCATCGTGCGGTGGCCCACCGTCGAATCGGACCTCAACAAGGCCAAGGCGAACGGGCTCAAGGACGCCGCCTGGGGCAAGCATGGCTACTTCTGGTATCGCCGGGCGCTCGACTGGGCGAAGGAAAACCACAGGCTCATCGAGGCCCTGCGGCGCACGGGTTGATTTCACCCATTTCACCCGGTTTTCACCTTTTTCACCCGTGTGTCATCGTTTCATCAAGCCCCGGCCCTTCGGTCGGGCTTGATGAGGTGCCACGATGGTCACGATCAATGAAGCGCTGGTGCGCCGCCCTTCGCCCGCTGCGCAGACGGCGAAGGTCCTGCAGCTACACGCGAGCTTGCCGGCAGACGCGCGGCGCCGCGCGACGAGTGCCGTGCGCAAGGGCAAGCCGCCGGATGACGGCAAATTCATTCGCGTCGTCGGGGGTCGGGCGTGAGTCCGGCCGATATCGACACCGAGGCAATTCAGCGCGCGCTGGCTGAACGCGACCAGCGGCTGGAAATAGTCGAACGCGCAGAACGTCATCAACATCAAAGCGATGCCCGGCGACTCTCACGAGCGGCCGGGCATCTGGGTGTCAGCGGCATTCGCAGTGCCCACCAACGTTGGAGTCTGTCCCATGAATCCGAATTCAGATTGTGCCGCGACTTTGGCGGCGCGCACTGATCGCCAACCTGGCCGCGCGCAGATCGCGGATCAAGCCCCCGACAGCAACAGCACGGAGCGTTCGCGCCGTCGGCGCGCCATGGAAGCGATGTCCATCTCGATGCGCTGGGCGCCGCGCTGGCTCACGGAGCCGCGCTGGCCCAGGTGGGCAGTCACGCTGCCCAAGGATGGCCCGCAGACCACCAGCGCGTCTGAAGCGGCCTTCAGCGGCTCGGCGCGCGCGTCGCAGCGCGGTACCCAGGCGTCGAAGTCCGCGCGCACGAACGCTGCGATGCAGGTGTTGCCATGAACGACCGTCGATCGACGGTGCCCAAGACCGTCCGCGAGCCGGTCATGCTGAACGGTGCCGGCGCGGCGTTCGCTCCTGGCGCAAATGACGCGGCGCCGCTGCGCACCCCGCCGCACAGCATCGAAGCCGAGCAGAGCGTGCTTGGTGCCCTGCTGCTGGAGAACGACGCATGGCCCATGGTGTCCGCCATGCTGCAGGCTGGGCACTTCTACCTGCACGAGCATCGACTGATCTTTGGCGCCATCGCTTCCATGCTGCGCGAGGGCCAGCCGGCCGATGTCATCACGGTGGGTGAGCGCCTGAAGCGCGACGGCGTGGCCGAGTCGGTCGGCGGGCTGGTCTACCTGCATGACCTCACGAAGGGCGTGGCCGGCACGAGGGACATCGGGCCACATGCTGCCCTCGTACGCGATCGTGCCCGACACCGTGAAGCCATCGCCCTGCATGACCTCGCCATCTCGGGCCACTTCGCGCTCGACCCCGTCCGCCTGCGCGAAGCCGCCGAAGCGACGCGGAAGGCGGCCCTGCTGGAGTCGGAAAGCGACGACGGCAGCGGCGCACCCGACTCGAATCTCGAAGAACGGCGCAAAAAGTTCCGGGTCATGAGTGCGAGCGAGTTCCGCCCGAACCAGCGAGTGCGCTGGGCCATCAAAGGGGTTCTGCCGTTGTGCGAGCTGGGAGCGATCTACGGCCCTGCGGGCTCGGGCAAATCGTTCCTGGCCCCGGACATGCTCCTGGCCTGCACGCGCGGCCTGGAACGCTGGGCAGGCCGGCGCGTCAAGCCGTGCCGTGTGGCCTATGTGGTGGCCGAAGGCGCGACCGGGTTTCGCGCCCGTCTTGATGCCTACAAGCTGGACAACGGCCTCACCGATGAGGGCCTGGGCGAGTTCCGCTTGATCGATGCTGCGCCGAACCTGCGCGACACCCAGGACATCGACGCCTTGGTCGCCAACCTGATCGAGCAGGGACCTTTCGACATCGTGACCATCGATACCCTGGCACGCGCACTCCCCGACGCCGACGAGAACGGAAGCGCAGACATGAGCGGCGCCCTCGCCGCTTGCCATCGCCTGCACAAGGCGACCGGCGCGATGGTGCTGCTGATCGCGCACGCCGGAAAGGACCCGACGAAAGGCCTTCGCGGTTGGTCCGGCACCAAGGGGGCGCTCGATGTCGAGATCGCGCTGACGCGTGACAACGGCATGCGCAGAGCCAGCATCGACAAGCTGAAGGACGGGGCCGGCGAGGACGACGAGATTGTGTTTACGCTGGCCTCGATCGAGCTTGGCACCGACGAGGATGGGGACCCGATCACCTCCTGCGTGGTGCGCATCGTGGCGCAGTCGCTGGCCGAGGACCAGGCCGCACCCTCGCTCGATGGCCTCAAGAATCAGGCGTGGCAGCTGCTCGACAGCGAACTCGCGCAAGGCCGCCGCCACTCCCTTGCCACCTTTTCAGCGACTGGTGCGGAAGCCGGGCTCGGTGGGCAAAAGAAGGTCAGCCACTTCGTGCACCTTCTCATGGCCGAGGGCCGCGTAGCGTCCTGGCAGCGTCCGGACTGGCGCACCCACACCAGTAGCGATCGTAACTACCTGCACCCGGTCGGCTCAAAGGCGCCGGCCGAGCAATGGGGCGTTCCGCTCGACCGAGCCGAGCCCACCACCTCGGCAAGGAGCAGGCCCACCACTGCCGAGGTGACGGCAGAAAACGGCCCCTCCCAGGTAAAAAAGAAGGCTTCGAAATGACCGTTTTCACCTCGGCAAAACCACCTCGGCACTCTATAGATAGATACCGAGGTGCCGAGGTGGCACCCCTCGGTTCTATCCATCGAGTCTGTGCGCACCTCGGCAAACCACCTCGGCAACGGGTTGAAACTGCTTGCCGAGGTGCCGAGGTGGCGCATGGGCTCCGCCATCAGCCCGCCGACCGCCAACCACCACGAGGACCGACACCATGACCCCCTACATGACCACCGCCGACAATCGCCTGCGCGCCGCTGCCGAGGCCTGGGCCACGGCGTACAAGCGCCGAATCGAGGCGACGAGTCTCAAGCGTCGGACGTTCGCTGCCTACCGTGCTGGCGCAACCTTTGATGGCAGCTTCCTCGCCGATATGGACGCTGCCCGAAGAGTCACCGAGGCACGCGCCGGGCTGCGGGCTGCTGAGAAGGCCTTGCTCGCAATCGTCGATCCGAAGCCCATCACGCTCAAGGCCAAGGCGCGCGAGGTCAAGCCCGGCCATACGCTGCTGATCGACCGCGTATTACCGCCGTACGACGACAGCCAAAGCACCCGTACGCCTTGAGCGGCCCGTCATGCAACAGCCCGAAAGGAACCCCACCATGACCGAAAATTCCCCCAGCGCCGACCTGCTGCAGATCGGCGACCTCGTGTTGTGGCCTGACGCGGACGGCCTCTACTGTCTCGACGAACTGCAGCGCAGCAGCGGCGTGCAGTTGACATGGAGCCCACGCAGGTTTCTGTCGTCGCCGCAAGGGCGCGGCTTGATCACGCACTTGCGCGAAGAAGGCCACTCCGCGACGGTGCGCATCGAGCCGGGCCCACTCGGCAAGGTCTACGGCCATCGACACGTCGCCATCGCGTATGCGATCACGCTCAGCGCCGAGTTCGCCCTGTCGGTGGTTCGCACCGCGACGGCGGAGGCGGATGCAGCGCAAGGCACCAGCGGCATCAATCCGGAAACCCCTGACGATCGCGATCGCGGCGGCGGCGCCCCGCACATCAGCCTGTATCGCGTCGGCGTCCCTACCTGCATCGACCCGCGCGGCCAGGTTCTGGTGAGCGCCGTGAGCGTGCACGTGGCCGCCGACAACTCGCTGTCGCTGCGAGACAGCCGCAAGGCCCTGTTCGAAGCGGCGCCCGGCTGTTGGACGCAGGTGGAACGCTGCATCGACTTGCGCGCCATGCAGTGGCGCCTGGAGTACCTTGCGCTTGTCGGCCTGCCGACGCTCGGGGCGTTTGATGTGGCCGAGCCGTCTGGCGGGAACTGATCGCGCCCGACATTCCGCATTCGGACGGCTGCCATGCGGGCGTCGGGCCGGGCGAACCCAGAAGGCGCCAGACGCGACGCAGCGCCTGCGACTGCCTGGACCTCACCCCAGGCAGAGAGGCGCCGCCTGGGCCCTTCTGGCGCGGCTGGGGGGCCTTCGGCGGGGGGCTCGAACGAGGGGGCGATATGTCCATTTCTCCCCAAAATGGACGGGCAACCTAGCCTTCATCGCGATTGAGCAGTTTTTTTGGCCCGCGCGCGCGACTTCGCGACGCAAAATGAGGGCTTCCAGGCGCCCCTGATCTTGAATGATCAGCCTGCGTCCATCGCAGATATCGGAGCATTCGAGCCATGTCGAAACAATCGCCTTCTGCCGATGCCGATCCCGCGCTGAAAACGCCCGAAACGCGCAAGCCTGGGCGTCCGCCTCACGAGCGCAGCGATGCCCTCGCGAAGCGCATCGCCATGTGGGTCGCAGTCGGCGTTCGCGTCGCGGACGTGGCCGAAATCGAAGGACTGAGCGAACCTACCCTCCGCAAGCACTACTGGGTCGAACTTCAGCAGGGGCACACGAAGGCGAACGCCATGGTGGCGCAAAGCCTGTTTCGCGCCGCGACGCACGCGACGCACCCCGACACCCGCGCGGGCATGTTCTGGCTGCGCTGTCGCGCTGGCTGGGTAGAAGCGACCACCCCGCCCATGGAACCCCGGCCGGGTAAGAAGGCGATCGCCCAGGCGGCCGGCCTCATCGCAGAAGGCGGGACATCCTGGGAAGGCCTGCTGCAGTGACGACACCGCGCCTGGCCGGGGGCCAACGGCTGCTTGTCGAACAGTGCCCATCGCTGTCGGCCTGGACCACCGCTCAATGCGCGCTTGCTGCCCAGGCCGCGCTCGACGCGGCCGATCAGGCGCTGGCCGGTGCGGCTGTGTCCGATGTCGCGCTCGGCGAGATGGGCGCGCACACGGTCGCCGTCCTCGGTCGCGCGGTGGACTCGGAGGGCACGGTGCTTGTCGCCCTGCACCTCGATGCCGAAGCTGGGCTCTATCGGTGGCGCATCCCAACCGATACGGAACTGGCCGCAATGGTGCATGCGACCCTGGGCGAACTCGTACCACTCGCGGGCGCCTAGCGCTCGCGACCCTATTCCCCGAAGCGCTTCAGGGCAGAGGCTCCGGCAAGCGACAGAAGTGGAAGCGCCCGCCCGTTCCGCGACTGGTGAAGTAGTTTCCGACCAGTTCATCGTTTGAAGCAGCACCAACAACCAGAGAAGCCGCCCCTTGATACACCTTGTTCTGCCCAGGTGACGTGTACTTCTCCCGAACTTCGTAGATGTAGTGCAACAGAGGACGGGAAGATTCTGGATCCTTCTTGACCGCCAGAGCAAGAGTGCGTGACTCAGAACGTTCCGCGTCCATCTCTATCGAAATCTTGAAGAAGTCCTGCTTGATGATGACCCGTCCAACCGCACGCCCTACTTGTTCGCCCCTTACCCAATCAATCGAAGCATCCCAAACTCCATTCAAATCGGGGTATAGCCATTGATTCAATCTTGGCATCCTCGCCCATAGACGGCGCCAGCCCGCACAGAAGAACGCGAGAAGTGCCAGATCGACCACTGCCGCGCCGCTGTATGCGAACAGCGGGCGAAGCGGTATACCGGCCGCGCCGAAGGCCCAATAGAGAAGCATGATTGCCAACGCATAGCCACCAGCGATCGTCGCGATCACTCTAGTCATCGGAAGAAGACTAAACATCAGACCTCTCTCCCGTCGCGAAAGACGTATGGGCCGTAGGTTCGCGAAAGCACCCCCGTGCAAAGCACGCCCTGCAGACAAGAGCCGAATACTGCCGCAAGGTACCGTCCGCCAAAGCTGCGAGCGTGGGCGGGTATGACGAGGCCAGGAACAATCGCCGGGGAAAAATAGACCGCAGGCTGAACTAGCTGAAGCGACTGGTTGAAGACGTGAAAGCCGTCATGGAAAGCACTACTTTCTCGCGAATTGGCGATCAGCCATTCCTGTGCACCGCCACGACACATGCCGGCCGGCAATCGATCCCGCATTGGATGGATCGGCATTGCTGCAGCGCCGTCCCAAACGATGATGCCCAACCCCGAAAACTCTGCATCAACGCGGCCGGCAATCTTCAGCAGCAGAGACTTGAGATTGGCGGCTATCTCCGAGCGTGGCAAGACATGTGGGTTCATCGTGGACGGCTGGTGCGGTTGAAGTGATACCAATGGAGCGGACCGTATTGTCCACGGTGGCCGAGGCAGCGACTCCATGAGCCGCGTTTCGCTCGGCCGCCCCCTGCGCGTAGACCCCCCAGAACGTGCAAGCGCGTCACGCAATTTCGGAAACCGTCGATGCAACACCCTCGATATCGGCTGAAAATCGCACTTCTCGATGCAACGCCCTGAGCTTCCGATGCTGTACTCGGAGGCGCAACGATTGGAGGTGGTGCGATGGATCAGAAGTCCGTGGATTCGCAGATTGAACAAGCCGTTGCCGCCTTTGCGCTCGACCATATGCGCAGCTACCTCGCGCGGCCGACAGCGGAATTGCCAGCCGACATCGCCCATTTCCTCGAGATATTCGGCCCTGCGCGCGCGTTCGATCTGGTGAGCGCTTTCATCGTCGGCTTGGTGCTGGACCGGGCGCGTGAGAACGCAAGGCTGCAGGAGCAACTCGACCGGATTCGCGCCGATCCCGAGGTGCAAGCGCAACTGGCGGCGATCTTCGGTCCCGCCGATCAAGCGCAGCCCAACCCAACCGTGCACTGAAAGGAATCGACCCATGACCGTCGTTGTCGCCGAATTCGCGGGCATCGAACCCGGCAAGGAGCGCCCGCCGCTGCCGCCGCCGAGCACGTTGCGTCCGATCGCATCGCCGGATGAGTTCTTCAGCGCCTTCACTTCGATGCGTGCGCGCGAGCGCGCCCAGCAGGAAGCGTGGGAGCGCGAGCAACGCGAGGCCCCGGCGCGCCGAGCCGCCGCCATCGCCCAGCACCTTCAGGAACAGCGGATTGCAGATGCGCGCGGCCAGGTTGGTCGCATGCGCGTGATCCTGCGCAGCCTCGACCCGCCCGAAGGCAGCCGCGAGCGGCTATTGGTGCAGGCGCTCGCCGCGACCATCGACGCCTTCACGAACGCCGAGGTGGCGTCATCGGAGCGCGTGCAGGTGTCTGCCGTAGCTCTGCCCGCCCAGGTACAGCACCATGTCTGAGAGCGCGCACCGCCGCCCGATGCCGGACCTTATGGTGCTCGATGCCGTGGGGACGCTTCTGGGACAGCAATTGGCTTTGCGTGACAAGCAGATCAAGGCCTTGGAGAAGCGCCTCGACGAAGGCCTTCAGCCCTGGCAACCGGGCGTGCATCGCGCTGGCACCCGCGTGCAGCATCACGTCGGACAGCATTTTCGAGCCCTGAAAGACACAGCGGCCGAGCCGCCCGGAGACGACTGGCAGCGCTTTGGCAGCGGCGGCTTTCGCATCATGGGCGGGTTTCAGGAAGGCAGGACCTACCTCGATGGCGATTTGTTCATGCGTGACTTCGGCACCTTCCTGTGGCACGGCGGCGCGGCGCACTTGCTGGCCGGGCGCGGCGCGAAGGGCGACGCTGGCCCACGCGGTAAGGACGGTTCGGAAGTAGTCGGGCTGAAGCTGGCGGGAAGTCGAATCGTGCTGACCTTGCGAGACGCACGCGGCGACCGCGCGATTGAAACCGATCTGATCACGCTGATCGAACAGATGGGCAGCGTGGTTCACGACAGCATTGCGGCGGAGGCGCGCGCTCAAGGCTGATCAAGGGATACCTCGCGGCGCGGGACCTTCACTGGGCACCGGACGGCACGACCAGCTTTCACGTCGAATTACGATCTTGCTGAGACAAGAAAAAACTTGCGATTTTGCATGTCAACGGTGGTTGGCCTCAGGATCTGGATCGACCGGTTGGGGGTCAAAGAACGTCGAAACCGTTGCACGCGCAAGCTGCTCAGGCATGATGGCATGCTCATCGATCTTGAAGTACTTTTTTGTGCGCTCAAAAAGGTAGTACGGTTCTAGCTCCCGCTCGGTGAGCAAGATCACGCGAAGCTGATGCTCACCGTTGAGGGGTCGGATAACGTCAATCTCGGCGGTCGTGAAGGCACAGAGTTTGGCGAAAAGGATGTACACCTCAAACCGATCTTGTGGAAATGAATCGGCCACGGCACGCATATTTGCAACGTCGTTTGCGTTGATTGTGCCGCCATCACCACCGTGCGACTGGCCCCGGTCCTTGCACTCGCCAATGACGACAATGCTGCGTTCCGGGTATGGTCGCGGAATAAGCCACGCAAAATCTACTTCGCAGGGCGTTGCTAGTTGGCCGCGTGTCGGGGTCAGATCAAGAGACACCGAGTAGGACCTACTCTGCAACCCTGATCGAAGATTGCTGTCGAGCTGCTGCAGCGTCAAAACGACCGGCACTGCGCCTTGCGCATTGCGCTCCATTCCCAACACACCAGAGCGTCGGTACGCCCAACCTCCACCGACGAGTTGAGCAGTCGCATCAAAAACTTCACCGCACATTTGACAGGGGACGCGCTGCCGCAACTCATCGATAGGGAACCAGTTTGACAACTGGCAGTGAAGACATTTGAGGTCGGCGCCGATGCGAAGAAGCCGCTTGCCGACCAAGTAGGAGAAGACGTGATCCGGAGACAACGCTACGCCGGGCTCGCGAGGTTCCAGATAGAGATCCTTGTGGTCCTGGAACCTCGCATCAGGATTCTCGTCGTCCTTGCCACCAATCAGTTGCAAGGCAGCGCGCTTGGCGAATGAGGATGTAGGGCCATGGGTCTTGATCAGCCTCCGGGCGCCTGGAATCTTGAACACCCGTCCACCCTGCAAGCCACCAAGCTGCGCGATCAACTGCCGAGCGATCAAGCCACCGGAGCTAGCTGCAGCAGAGAATCCGGCCAGCGCAAAAACTTGCTTGAACAGTTCAGCTGTCGGCAAGGCATTGACGAAGTTGTCGCTGTCAGTCGCGCTCACGATCAAGCCCAGCCGCCCGGACTCAATTCGCAGACGGTTGTAGAAGTTCATCGCGCGAGCGTAGAACTCGTTCAGTTCAGGTACGTAAGGCGGATCGAGAGTGCAGTCATCTCGCCCATACATCCCGCCCAGGAAGCCGACTGATGCCACCAGATGCTGAGTGTGGAACCATGGGTCCGACGAATACGGTCGTTCGTTAAGTCCAAAGGAAACCTTTGCCTTCCCGCCTTCCGTGACCAGAACGCCAAGGGATGCAACCTCGCCCAAGTGCATCATCGGCGGTCGAAGATTGCTCCCGTTCCACAAGTACTCGTCCACGCCGCAGATCCTGCATGGTTCGTTGCCAAATGGCTCGCGGAGCGCGGCCGCATCTGCCTGTCCACCCGGATACGTACGGCGCCACCAGATTGCAAACTCACGTACTGCGCGATCCTTCCGGCGCGATAGACGTTCCGCAACGTGCTTTTTCCATGCCTGAATCTGCGCTGCGTAGCGCCCGACTTGGGCACGATCAACAAAGAGAACAGCAAGGTCCGCTGCACGCAAGTTCCAAAAGGCCACCAGATCATCCAGGTTCGACGCTTCTCCGAGATAGAAGCCGGGGTAGTCCCAGTGTGACTGGACGCTGTGGTGCCTGCGTATCCTGAGCCGAGATAGGTAAGCGATGCTGGGAAACTCTAGTTGGTCCGCCGGCAATTCGAGGTCGGATGCGATGGTGACCTCACTCGCCCCGGCCGCCTCTTTGAACATCGACTCGTAGTCGATTCCTGCATCCTTGTCAGGATACCTGCCCAGTTGCATGAGAAAGATGTCTGCCAGCGGGTCTTCCGGCGCCCACCTATAGATGCGAGGCTGGCTCTCTTGAAGGCGCTTCCACTCGGGCGTGTCCCTGCTGGCAACGATGGCGTTCTGCACGTCAAGAGCCTGCGACCGGGCATCCTGGCCCTGTCCGACGAAGACGCCGTGGTGGAAAAATGGCGAAACCAGATGAGGAAAGGACGCGGCAAATGCTCTGACTTCTTCTCTGGCTCCGATTGGCTCGACTATGTCGGCTCGAAAGGCTTCGACAATCGCTCGCGCCTCTGCCTCACGATCGACCACCACGATCGGATTGAATCTTCCGCCCCAAAGGGTATGGTTGGTCTGAACGGCCTCACGAAATGAGATCAAGTCACCTTCTTTTATCGCCCAACAAATACGGAGTGGCCGATAGGCGACGTTGACGCGCGTAGTGTCCATCTGTGCTCTCAAGGGGGATATTGCGGGCGATCATACGTAGGTTCGCTGGAGAGTCGCTCGAATCGACGAGGCTCTGGCCTAGGCTGCCATCCTTCGCGAATCCACGATGCGAAGCAGGTGCGAAGCCAGCACGACCATTTCCTGTGCCTCGCCCGCATCGATCTGGACTGTCCGATGGGAATGCGGATTCTTGTATGACCCAATGGCACCTGCGAACAGCGCGGCTAGGCCCTCGCGCTCGCCCGCATGTTGCTGCATGTCGGCCAGGGGGCCGTTGTCACGGAATGCTTGTCGCATCAACGCCACGCCGTAGTCCGCAGGACTGAATCCTCCCGCCCCTCGCACGGCCTCCTCAACAGCTCGAAACGCATGAAACACTGCATCGTCGAAATCGCGGCGAATGAGCGCGAGCCAAACGCGTTCCGCAATGGCTGGGTGCAGCAACGCCTTCGGAAAGGCGGTCGCACTGTGGAATTCTGCGTAGGTCGTCGCGTCGCCAATGCCCTGCGCGCGACGGCTAAGAACGACGAAGCCGTTCTGCCCGTTCGTGGCCTCCGCCGGTACGAGCAGGCCGCACCGACGTAGCCACTCGAAACCTTCGTTGACCGCCCGCCGTATCGCCGCATGGTGTTGCGGCGGGTATTCATTCACATCGTTGGCACTGCTGATCCAGCTTGAAGGATGAAACAGGCCCATTCCATTTCCCTGCGATCGTGCGACCTGCAGCAGAGGCAGACCAAGTTCTTCGGGCTCCACAGCGAGAAGAAATTCCGGATCGGGGACCAGTTCAATAAGTCGTGGCATGCGCCATCATGCCAAACGGTCGGGAGGCCCGGTACGATCGGACGCATGAGCAAGTCATTTTTGTTGCAGGTCTCAACGTCTTTTGAGCCACCAATCCGCACTCGGTAGGCTAGACAGTGGACGCGGAAATGTTCAGGGGCGAGGATCGATTGCACTGGTTGCTTGGCCGATTGGTTCACGCGCATGCGCGACTAGACCTCGGGATCGGGCTGCAACTGCGTTGGCTCGGGCCCTATCGTGGCGTCGAAGTCGCCCATCTCTTGGTCGCTCCCAATGTGCATTTCAAGACTCGCTTGGACAAGCTTCGACCGCTGGCGCTGGAGATGTGGGGTCACAGCAACCCCACCGCGCGAAAGGCGTTCGAACAGTGGTTCCAGTGCGCCGAGCATGCAAGGGGCCTGCGCAACGACTACGCGCACGGTCGCTGGGGCCCAGTCACCTTTCGTGAGCCAGATCTATTTGCGTTCGTGGCGCTGTCCTGGGAATTCGACCCAGACAGGAAGACCCCTGAGGTTCGGATGACCCTTGCGGAGTTGGAGGAGCAAGTAGAGGAAATTGAATCGCTCTTGCATGACTTCCTGCAGTTGCAGAAGACGTTCGAGAAAGATAGTCGATGGACGAAGGCATGGGAGGATGCTCAAGCCCAGGCAGCGGGGACTGGTGGATCATGACCATTGGCGCTGCGCGCTCAATGACTAATCCACCCAGTTGGATTCCGGGGGAGGAAGCACCGCTGCAACGCAGACTGCCGTCCATCCGGGCGCTTCGACCTGACGGCCCAGCCGTGCGCCTCTGTCGCACCCCTCCGAAATGAGCGGACATGTACGCATCGATGTACGGCGCGAGTTCAGCGCCTGCGTCTCCAAGATGGGCGGGACAGTGAACGACGATGTGCTTGCAGCTCGGCCTGACAACAAGCCGAACGCCGATTTCGTCTTCGCTGCTGACGACGTTGTTGCCGAACTTAAATGCCTGGAGACGGACTGGGCGGCCGAGTTGGCAGCGCACGCGCCAGCCAGGACGGACGACTGGATGCGCCGCGGCAAACTGCGTCGAATGTCTGGCTCGATCAGCCTGGAAGACCTGCCATTGCCCCTCGTTCGCGAGATCCTGGAGCCGTTCCGAAAGCGGCTGAAGTCGCGCATCGTTGCCAGGGCCGCCAAGCAAATCAAGCAATCACGCCTCGACATCGCGCGACCGTCCGCCAAGGGCCTGTTGATCATCGTCAACGATGGCAACCGAGCGCTGGCGCCCGACATGATGGCCCCCCTGCTGCTGCCGATCCTCAACAGCGGCTCGTACTCCGCGATCCACACGGTCCTGTACATGAGCGTGAACGAACCCGTCACGGTCGGAGGGCCGTTCGGCCAGGCGCAGTTCTGGATGCCTTGGTCGATCAAGGGCAAGGAATCGGTATCTCAAGATTTCGTGGACAGGCTCGGCGACGCGTGGATGGCGCACCTTTCCTCGGTTACCGGTGATCCAGTCTTTCAGTTGAGCTCGACCGTGAGCATCGAGAAGATGCAGTTCGCGGCCGCGGAGCGGCAGCACCGATACAGCCGATTGATCTGCCGAGCCTGATCCCACTCACATGGGCCAACCGTACACGCGTCAGCACTACGTCCCCCAGTTCCTGCTGCGGCACTGGCAACTGGAGGCCTGTGGCATCCTCCTGCCGGGCCGGTTCCGGCCAGACCAGACGTTGCCCCCTCGCCCCCCCTTTCAGAAGCTAGCGATGCAGTACGTTCTCAATGTGTTTGGTCGGCTCATCGCTCGAGTCTTGTCTCAAGCCAGCTAAACAAACCAAAATGAGCAAACCCTATCATCTGTTTATTTCCTACGCTTCCGAAGATGAGGCGTACGCGACGGAGTTAGCAGGCTCTCTAAGGTTCCTCGGAATCACCAGTTGGTTTGCGCCGTTGTCCCTAAAAGTTGGCGACAAACTGCTTGACTCTATTAATGCCGGTCTAATGGCATCCGAATATGGATTGCTACTTCTGTCAACCTCATATTTGGCCAAAAGACGGACCAGCTACGAACTAGATGTGCTGCACCGTCAGCACATTGAAGATCAAAAAAGGCTATTTCCTTTGTGGCATGGGGTTGAGAAGTCGCAAATTTCTGAATGGAACCCGGGACTGTCGGGAATCATTGCCCTCAGAAGCACGGAGGGCTTGGCTTCTATCTCGGAAAAAATTGCGGATATCATTTATCAAGGCTGCCCAACTCGCGGAATTTCGCCTAGCTACGAGAATCCGCAGTGGCGATTTCTGCAAGGCTGCGGCGAGCTATACGCGAACAAAGAGGATGGTGGAGCATTTAATTTGTTCGAGGCTGCTGAGTTTCCGGATAGCTATTTTCCCTTGTATGTGCACAACAGACCGCGCACAAAAAAGGAAATTATTCTTGCAGTTGCAAGCGCGCTTTATTATCGAAATCCAGACGTAATCCCGCTCACCAAGAAAATGCAGGGACAAATGAAAAAACTTTGCAAATCATACGGTTTTGATCTAGATGCGCCTGGATTTGATCCGGCAATTTATGGTTAATAGTATTGGCAGCTTCTGAGATCTGCAGTCCCGAGGGGAGTGAGGCCGACATGAACAAGATTCTCTACCACAATATTTCTGCCGAGGATGCGGTTTCGGTTTTTGACCAAGCAATCGTGAGTGCCGCCAAGGGAAGCCATTTGAAGTTGGCGAGCCCGTACATCGGCATCAACTATTTGCGGCGAATAGTTGGACTCTCTGACAACTGGAAACTGGTCACCGACATAAGCGCTTGGTTAATGTCTTTGACAGGGGACGACAGAGGCAAAGTGGTGCATTTTGTAAAAAGCAATCACGGCGCAATCCATCATTGCGATTTGCTCCACGCAAAAGCCGCGATCGGACAGCACAGCGCATATTTTGGCTCTGCAAACCTCACGGAAAAAGGCATTTTGGGGAGAGCCGAGATCGGGATGTTTGCCGATGAAAGTCAATCTATCTCCGAGCTCAACAGATGGTTTGATGCCATTTGGTCGGAAACGGACGTCATAGACATTTTCGAACTTGAACAATTCGTCAAATGGCTTGATCTGAATAAATCTAAAGACTCCGCTAGAAATTTACCAAAAATTACTGCAACAAATCAGAAAATTAAAGCCAATTTTGCCGCAACGGTGTCAACTCATATCGAGCAGCCTATTTTTCGAGCAATAACTCCTGGCAACACGATTTGGAGAAATCCCTCAGAGGACAAAGAAAGCGACACCTCGACAACGAACGCGACGGGAGAGAGAGCTAGACGGCCACAACAAGAGGCGGTGAAGCGCGCGGCGATAATTGATGCGGCCAAGCTGGATGCAATTTTTGCCGAAGTTGTCCAACTTGTTTTGGAAAATGGAAATCCGCTTCCGCTGCATACGCCATGGTCGGTGCTGCAAGTAGTTTCACTTAAGACTAGTACCCCTTGGGCTCAAGTGAGCAAGGTTCTCACTCGACCTAATGCGACAGGTGGAAGCCTCATTGACGTCGATCAATCGAATTCTGGATGCCAGATAAATTTGCAGTCAATTGCGGCTGAACAACTTGCGCTCATGCCCCGGACGGCCGCGCTAATTGCTAAAATCTGATAGTGCCGGAGATAGGTTTCTGCATTGTCCGTTTGGGGCCCTTTCCGGCTGTGCAAGTCCTCGCGTAGGGCGGCAAGCTTGAGCACAGGGCGGGACAGAAGCAACAACTTTGAAGCTGCTCGACAGGTGCGACGGTCGTAGTTGGTGCGCAAAGCACTGGCCGCAAGCCCTATGCAGAGGTCGCGGTGGGCGTGCTGCCCCAACCTGATCCAGTCGGAGCGCCTGGCCGCAGAGGTGACGAAAGGCAGCCGGGCGACCCGCACACTGGCGCCCGGCTGTCCCTTCACGCTGATGGTCGCGACCACCCGTTGCTGTTACGCGGGCGCCCTTACGGGCCTCGTTCCTGATCGTCATCCCGCTGTCGCCGCGCTGCGCCTTCCTGTATTTCGGGGACAGCAGGGACATGGGAAAACGTCTGCAGAGCGCAGGGCTTTCAGGGCGTCTACCCCCTGCACCGTATCGGGAAAACGCGCTGCAGGGTCTGCGGGGGCCTTCAGCAGCCTGCGACCATCAGCGCGGCCTGCACTGCGTCGCCGCGCAGGTGCCCATAGTGCTTTTCGATGATCGCGCTGGACGTGCCGCCGATCGTCGCGATGTGCGACAGGGGCATGTTCAGTTCCACGAGGTCGGTGATGCGCGAATGGCGCAGCCAGTACATCGTGAGTTCCTTCGGCAGCTTCGCCTGCGCGGCGGCCAGCTTGATCGCCGCATTCCAGCGGCCGAAGTTCCAGGGCTGGCCCGCGTCATTGCAGAACAGGGGCGCCATCGGCAGCTTGTCCTTCGTGCAGGCGTGCATGAAGTCGATCGTGGCCTTGTCCTTGGGCAGCGGCACCCAGCGCTTGGCGCCCGCCTTGTCCTTTTCGACCCACAGCGCATGCGCGCGGCGGTCGTAGTCCTTCACAGTCATCTGCGCGAACGCACCAGGGCGCACGGGCACGATCAGGTGGGCGCGCAGAAAGGGCACCACGTCAGGCGCGACCTCCTGCGCGCCGGCCATCAGCGCGCGACGCTGATCGATCGTCAGGTACACGACAGGCCCGCGCCCTTCGTCGGCTGCGAGGTCGCGCTTCAGCGCTGCCTTCCACACGTCCGCGATCCCGTGCGTGCGATGCGCGAGGTTCAGCGCTGCGCGAAAGGTCGCCATGTCGCGATTCACGGTCGCGCCGCTGCGGGGCTTCGCTTCGGCCTCGGTCTTGTTCAGCTTCATCGGGTCCTTGGGCAGCGCCGACATCCAGGCGCGCCACGCCACGAATTCGGCCTTGGTGATCTTCGACAGGGGGCGGTAGAGCCACGAATCGGCGCCCTCCTTGGGGTAGGTCGCGATCAGCAGTTCGAAGCGGCTCTGGGCTGAGTGCGCTGCCTTGGCACCCTTCGTCGCGCGCTGCGCTGCAACATATTCCAGCAGCACGTGCTGCAGCGTCATGCGCGACGGGATCAGCGTGGCCCCGGCGCCCTCGGCCTCGATCGCGTCGAACCACTTGCCCGCCAACTTCAGCGCTGCCGCGAAGCGATCCTTGTCTGCGATGTCGGCCAGCTTGCCCAGGGGTTCGAAGCGTTCCTTGCGGCCTTCCTGGGCCTTGGCGACCCAGGTGCCGGTGCTGCCTTCGGTCATGTAGCGCCAGCCCACGAAGCGATTCGTGCGGACCTGATGCCAGTAGGGGGCGCGGCGCGTCGGGAGCTTCGTGCGCGCTGCGGGGGTGTCGATCTTGTGGGCCATGTACTTCGTCCGTCGAAGGGTTGAGGAGGCGAAGCGGGCAAGTACCTGAGCTAGTACCTGTAAATTGGGCGGAGATGCCTTATCCTCGACTTCACCTCGGTGACAGCGGGTGACCCTGTTTTCATAGGAGAAATCACCTTTCTTCGCTGTCGCCAAGGTCGTATTTTATGGCCTAAAACTGCCCTACAAGGGCAGCGGGCCGCTGCTGGCCGACCTGATGGGCAGCCAGATCCAGTACAGCTTCGAGACCATGACCGCCGCGACCCCGCACGTGAAGAGCGGCAAGGTGATCGGCGTGGCGCAGACGCGGCTCAAGCGCGCCAAGGGCCATCCCGGCATCCCGACCATGCAGGAACAGGGCTTCGAGGGCTTCGAAGCCACCACCTGGTACGGCCTTGCCGGCCCCGGCAAGCTGCCGTCGGCCATCGCCGACAAGATCAACCGCGACGTCAACACGGTGCTGGCGATGCCCGATGTGCAGGAGCGCCTCGACACCTACGGCGCCGAGGACGGCGGCGGCTCGCGCGACAAGTTCGCCAAGTTCATCTCGAGCGAGATCGACAAGTGGGCGCGCGTGGTGCGCGACGGCAAGGTCAAGGTCGACGCCTGAGGATCGGCTGGCGCCGCGCTAGGGCTGATTCAACTGCGCGTAGGGCACGAAGGCGGCGCCGCCCCAGTTAGCCTGCAGCAGGACGCCCTTGTCGGTGAACTGGTAGGTGGAGACGAAGGGGTTGAAGGAGGTCGACATGTCGGCCGACGCGCCCGCTGTGTTCAGCTTCATGGTGGCGTCGGCCGATGCGGCGACGTCGGCGCCCAGCTTTCGGAACTGGTCGAACACCTCGCGGTTCTTGAACACCATCACCTGCCGGAAATCCTTGTAGCCGATGCCCGGCCCGGTACCGGCGCGCGTTGCGATCATGAAGGTGTTCGCCCGCGTCGCGTTGTCGACCAGCACGCCGGTGCCGCGCGCCCCGACGAAGAGAAGGACGTTGATCTGCGAGGAGTCGAACACCGCGTAGCCGACCGCCTTGGCCACTTCGTCGCGGGCCTCCGGCTTTTGCGCAAAGAGCTCTTCGAGCGTCCGGTCGCGCATGGCGAGGATCTCCGCCTTGGCTTTCGGGACTTCGGCAGCCGGCAGGGTGGGCTGCACCGAACTGGCACCTTGAGACGATCCCGAGGCGCAGGCCGACAGCAGGACGGGCAGCAGGAAGAGCATCCAGGCAAGACGGTGCATGTCGAAGTCCTATGGAGCGAGCCAGGAGCGGCGGCTCGGGCGTGCCATTGTGCCGCGGCGGCGGGTGGGGCGGGAGGCATTTCATCTCCGGACGAATGGCTTGCTATCATCGCTATTCCCAAATTGAATAGCGATCGAGAGGAACCGGCAATGACGATTTTCCCGAGGCTCCGCAGCGCGGCCCTGGTCGCGACGCTGCTGCTGGGCAGCGCCGCTTGCAGCGCGCAGGAATTGATCGTCTCCGCCGCTGCCAGCCTGACGAACGCCTTTCAGGCGGCCGGCAAGGCCTTCGAGCAAGCCCGGCCGGGCGCGAAAGTCGCTTTCAACTTCGCGGCATCGGGACCGTTGCTGGCCCAGATCCAGCAAGGCGCGCCGGTCGACGTGTTCGCGTCGGCCGACCAGGAGACCATGAACCGCGCGGCCAGCGCCAACCTGATCGCGCCGGCGACGCGGGTCGACTTCGCGGCCAACACGCTGGTGCTGATCGTGCCTGCGGCCTCGACCCAGGCCCCGAAGCAGCTCGGGGACCTGACGAACCCGTCGTTCCAGCGCATCTCGACCGGCACGCCGGCGACTGTCCCGGTCGGGCGCTACACCATGGAGGCGATCGACAAGGCCGGCCTGACGGCGCAGCTTCAATCGCGCTGGATCTATGGCGAGAGCGTGCGCCAGGTGCTCAACTACGTGGCCCGCGGCGAGGTCGATGCCGGTTTCGTCTACCGCACCGACGCGCTGATCGAGCCCGAGAAGACCCGCATCGTGCTGACGATCCCGACCATCACGTCCGTGACCTATCCGATCGCGCAGATCGCCAGCAGCAAGAACGCCGCCCTGGCCGGCGAGTTCATCGCCTTCGTGCGCAGCGCGCCGGGCCAGGAGATCCTCCAGCGCTACGGCTTCTCGAAGCCCTGACGCGGCGCCGGGCAGCACATGCACGCCTTGTTCGTCCCGCTCTGGCTGACGCTCAAGGTCGCACTGTTCGCCACTTTGATCGCCGCGGCCATCGGCATCGCGCTGGGATGGTGGCTGGCGCGCCGGCCCTTCCCCGGCCGCAGCGTCGTCGACTCGCTGCTGATGCTGCCGATGGTGCTGCCGCCGACCGTGATCGGCTACTACCTGATCGTGCTGATCGGACGCAACGGCATCCTCGGCCAGTACCTCGACCGCTGGTTCGGCATCAACCTGATCTTCACCTGGCAGGGCGCGGTGATCGCGGCCTCGGTGGTCTCGCTGCCGCTGGTCTACAAGGGCGCGCGGGCCGCCTTCGAGGAAGTCGACGGCCGTTTCGCCAATGCCGCGCGAACCCTCGGCGCCGGCGAGCTCGAGGTCTTCCTGCGAGTGTCGCTGCCGCTGGCCATCCGCGGCATCGCGGCCGGCGTCATGCTGGCCTTCGCGCGCGCCATGGGCGAGTTCGGCGCGACGCTGATGATCGCCGGCAACCTGCCCGGCAAGACCCAGACCCTGTCGATCGCCGTCTACGAGGCGGTCCAGGCGGGCAACGACCGCCAGGCCCTGTGGCTGACGCTGGTGATCTCGCTGGTCTGTATCGGGGTCCTCGTGGCCTCTGGCCGGCTGCTGCAGGCGAGGCATTGAGATGGCCGCGCTCGAAGTCCAGCTGCAGCTCACCTTGCATTCGCCCGACCGCAGCTTCGAACTGAACGTCGATTTCACCGCAGCGTCGCAGCGCACCGCATTGATCGGGCCGTCGGGCTCCGGCAAGTCGACGGTGCTGCAGGCCATCGCCGGCCTGCTGCCCCAGGCGCGCGGCCGGGTGCGGGTCGGCGGGCAGGCGCTGCTGGACACACCGCGGGGCATCGACCTGCCGGCACGCGAGCGCCGGGTGGGCGTGGTGTTCCAGGACTATGCGCTGTTCCCGCACATGACGGTGGAGCAGAACCTGCAGTTCGGCCTGCGCCGCCTCGGCCAGCGCGTGGATGCCGGGCACGCACGGCGCGTCGACGCGCTGATCCGGCAGTTCGATCTCGCGAGCCTGCGCGGCGCGCTGCCGCGCAACCTGTCCGGCGGCCAGCGGCAGCGCGTGGCGCTGGCCCGGGCGCTCGCCATCGAGCCCCGCCTGCTCCTGCTGGACGAGCCGCTGTCGGCGCTGGATTCGCCGTTGCGCAAGCGGCTTCGACACGAGCTGGCCGAGATGCTCGAGCGCGTGCAGGTGCCGACGCTGCTGGTGACGCACGATCCGCAGGACGTGGAAGCGCTGGCGCAGGACATGATCTGTATCGACAACGGTCGAATCGTCGATTGCGACCCCCTTCCAGGAGCCGTTTGACATGCCGCTGATCCGATGGGCGCGAAGGCGTCCTGGTGCTGTTCGAGCGCGACGGCCAACCGCTCGACGAGCGCGAGGCTCGCATCGCGCTCATCTCCGCGGCCGACCTGAAGACCGGCCCTCGGCACGTGCGCAATCTGAAGCGCATCGAGGTGCGCCCGCTGAACTGACGGCTCAATCTCGCCTGGCTGGCGCGGCGTCGAGGAGCTGCTTGAGTTCCGCCTTCCAGAACTTCGCCATGCCGGTGGTGCCATGGCCCCGGGTGTCCTCGCTGGCGGGTATGAGGAACAGGCGGGCATTCTTCACCCGCTTGAGCTCGCGCTCCATGATGCCCAGCTCCGGCGGATTGCGTTCGTCGTCCGCCGAATTGATGGCCAGCAGCGGCGCCCGGATGCGTTCGAGGCCGGCCGAAGGGTCGTAGTCGCCCGAGGACTCCCACTGGTAGAGAAAGTCGTTCGCATCGGCCGTGAAGGGAGCGGCCAGCCGGCCATCGAGCAGCTTGTCGGCCGCCTCCCGGGTCGGGGCCAGCTTCTGGTAGGCCTGCGAGCCGCCGCTGGTGGCGATGCCGAAGAAGGCGTTGGCGGTCTTCAGCGCCGTCGGCTGGACCGTGTAGTTGCCGCCGTTCCATGCCGGGTCGTTGCGGACGCTGTCGATGATCAGCCGCCGCATCATCCAGTTGCGGCTGGCCATGGCCGTGGGCTGGGACGCCATGGGCACCAGCGCGTCCATGAAGTCGGGATACCGGACGCCCCAGATCCAGGTCTGCATGCCCCCCATCGAGTTGCCCAGCACCAGCCGCAGGTGGCGAATGCCCAGGCCCTCGGTCACCAGCCGGTATTGCGCGAGCACCATGTCGTCGTAGTCGTACTGCGGGAACTTCGCGCGCAGCCCGTCGGAGGGCTTGGACGACTTTCCGTGACCGAGGCCGTCCGGCAGGATGATGAAGTATTTGCTCGCGTCCAACGGCTGGCCCGGGCCGAAGAGCTCGCCGCCGAAGGCGGCCGACAACATGCTCGCACCATTGCCGGCGGTGCCGTGCAGGATCAGCACCGCTTCGTTCGACGGCGAGCCGATCGTCGTGTAGTGCAGCTTCAGGGCCGGCATGACCTCGCCGGTGTGGAAGCGGAAGTCGCGCGCGACCCAGTCGCCCTCCCGGGTTGCGGGCGGGTCCGCCGCCAGCGCGGTCGCGAGCCCGGCCAGGGTGAGCAGCAAGCCGCCTGCGATGCCACGCAGCGTTCTGAAGAGTGCCATGCGAATGTCTCCGTTCTGGTTGTGTCTGGTCCGGCGGCGAGCCTATTCGCAAAGCCGCGGCTTGCCAACGGCATCGGGCCCGATGCCTCAGTGCACCGCGTCGTCGACGCTCCAGTTCGCATAGACCGCCGCCGGAAGGTCCGGCGAACCCACCTGCGCAAGCAGGTCGCGCACCCGGTCCTTGACGCGCGCCAGCACCAGCTCGGCCCGGCGCGCGCGGACGAAGGCGGCGAAGTCGCACAGGGCCTCGATGGTGGTGGCGTCCAGGTCGGGCGACTCCTCCAGGCTCAGCACGAAGCGTTGCAGGCCGGGCGTGGCGTCGATGCGGTTGCGGATGCTCGCGAACACCGCCTCGGCGTTGCCGAAGAAGAGCGGCACCTCCGGCCGCGCGATCAGGGTGGCGGGCGGCACCACCGCCTCGGGATGGCGCGCCGTGTCGACGTAGTCGTGGCTCTGGCCGAGCCGGCCGAGCCAGCTGACCGTCGTGCGGGCGAAGCCCCGCAGCAGCAGCAGCAGGCTCACGCCGATGGCGGCGAGCAAGCCGTCGAGCACGCCGAGCAGCAGCACCGCGACCACCGCCACGATCGAGATCAGCCGGTCGCGCCGCCACCTGAAATACGGCTTGAGCACGGTCGGGCTCAGGCTGTGGCTGACGGCGTGGATCACGATCGCGGCCAGCAGCGGCTCGGGAATGTGCGCGATCCATGGCAGCAGGGTCAGCACCGCGATCAGCACCACCAACCCGGCGATCGCGCCGGCCGCACGGCTCTGCGCCCCGGAGGACTCGTTGGCCGAGGTCGCCGAATAGCCGGCGCCCACCGGCATCCCTTGCAGCAATCCGGCGCCGATGTTGGCGACGCCCAGCGCCAGCAGGTCGCGGTTGATCGACACGTTGTCGCCGTGCCGCAGCGCGAAGGTGCGGATCGAGCCATAGGATTCGGCATAGAGGATCAGCGCCACGGCGAAGGCCAGCTCGCCCAGGCGCAGCCAGTGCGCCCGGTCCAGCGTCGGAAGTGCCGGCTCGCCGAGCCCGATCACGATCGGCCCCACCGGCGACACGCCCCAGGCCTGGCACCAGCCGGCGCGGTCGAGCAGGATGCCCGCGACGATCACGAGCAGCGCCGCCGGCACGGCGCGCCAGCGCGCCAGCGCCCGCATCAGCACCAGCGCGATGGCCGCCATCGCGGCGCCGGCCAGGTTCCACTGCCGCCAGCCCGCCGCCAGCTCCGCGACCAGCGGGAAGAAATCGCCATGCCCCGGATGGACCACCAGCACCTTGGGCAGCTGCTTGACGACGATCGTCAAGGCCAGGCCGAGGGCGAAGCCGCGCAGCACCGGCTTGGCGATCAGGCTCGAGACCGCCCCCAGCTGCGCCAGCGCCGCCGCCACGAAGAACGCGCCGGCCAGCAGCACGACGCCGACGCTGAGCGCGGCGCGGGTCGCCGGATCCACCGCGCCCATGGAATTGGTGGCCGCCAGCAGCACGGTGGCCGAGGACGAGGTGGCCGACACGATCGCGAAGCGGCTGCTGCCGAGCAGCGCGTAGACGAACAGGCCCACCAGCAGCGCGATCACGCCCGCCTGCGGCGGCAGCCCGGCCAGGCCCGAGTAGGCCACGGCCTCGGGCAGCAGCAGGCCGGCGATCGAAGTGCCGGCCACCAGGTCGGCGAGGCGGGTGGGTGCCTTCATCATGGCCTGCGGTGCCTGTTGCGCCACGCCTGCGGCGCGCAGCCGAACTGGGCGCCGAACCAGCGCGAGAAGGCGCTGTGGCTGCCGTAGCCCAGCATGACGGCGATCTGACCCATGTCGTAGCGCGGGTTGGCCAGGTAGCGTTGCGCGAGCTCGCGGCGCACCTGGTCGAGCAGTGCCGTGAACGACAGTCCCTCGGCGTCCAGCGTGCGTTGCAGGGTGCGCATGCTGCGGCCCAGCCCCTGCGCCACGCCGGCGCAAGTGGCGCGACCCGAGGGCAGCAGCAGGTAGATGGCGCGGCGCACCTGTTGGGCGGTGCTGGCGTCGCGGTTGCCGAACTGGGTGTCCACCAGCGTCTGGGCGTAGCGCGCCAGCGCGGGGTCGGCCAGCAGGTTGGGCTCGTTCAGGTCGGCCGCCTTGCAGACGATGCCGTTGAACTCCGCGTCGAACTCCACGCGGCAGGCGAACAACCGCTTGTGCACGGCCAGATCCTTCGGGGCCGAGTGGCCGAAACACACGCGTTGAGGCCGCCAGCGCTCGTGCAGCAAGGCCGCGCAGGTGCGGTAGAGCACGCCGATCGCCAGGTCCACCGACTGCGGCATGGGCCCCGCGGCCACGATGTCTTCGCGCAGGATGACCATGCTGCCGGCATCTTCCATCTGGATGGCGAGCGACTCGTTGAGCAGGTGCGAGTAGGCGATCAGCGTGGCCAGCGCCTGGCGCAAGGTGGCCTGGTGCAGCAACAGCAGGCTCAGCACGCCGAAGTGCGACAACTGGCGCGATTCGGCCATGCGCAGGCCGAAGGTGTCGCACTGCGTGGCCGCGGCGGCGTCCTCCACCAGTTGCGCGGCCACCGCGGCCTCGATGAGCTGGTCCGGCTCGCGAACCAGCGCTCGCCGCAGGCCGGCGCGGCGCAGGGCCCGGTCGGCGTCGCCGCCCAGGGCGTGCATGACCTCGGCAAAGCCGGTCAGGGCCGCTGCTCGCACCAAAGTCACCATCTGCGGCCCCTCCTGGGGAAACCCGAACTGGCACGAAGAGTACAGCCGGTGGCACGAAATGCAAAGCGTGGAAGCCCGCTCGTTCCTACAGTTGCGCCCACTGGACGACAGATCCAATCCCGATCCTCCCGATGGAGACAACGATGCGTATCGAACCACTGACTGGCGCCATTGGCGCAGAAGTCTCAGGTGTCAGCCTGGCCGACGCGGCCCATGACGCCGGCCTGTTTGCCGAGATCAGGGCCGCGCTGCTGGCGCACAAGGTGGTGTTCCTGCGCGGCCAGGATATCGCCCGCGCCGACCACGTGGCCTTCGCGCGCCGCTTCGGCGAGCTGGAAGACCACCCCGTCGTCGGCAGCGATCCCGACCACCCCGGCCTGGTGCGCATCTACAAGTCGCCCGAGAGCCCGGCCGAACGCTACGAGAATTCCTGGCACGCCGACGGCACCTGGCGCGAGGCCCCGTCCATGGGCGCGGTGCTGCGCTGCATCGAGTGCCCGCCGGTGGGCGGGGACACCATGTGGTCCAACATGGCGCTGGCCTACGAGAAGCTGCCTGCGCACATCAAGGACCTGATCGCCCCGCTGCGCGCGCGCCACAGCATCGAATGCACCTTCGGTGCGGCGATGCCGATCGAGAAGCGCCACGCGCTGCGCGCCCAGTACCCCGACGCCGAGCATCCCGTGGTGCGTACCCACCCCGAGACCGGCGAGAAAGTGCTGTTCGTGTGCGGCTTCGCCACGCACTTCACCAACTTCCATACCGCCGCCAATGTGCGCGTCGGACAGGATTTCGCGCCGGGCTCGGCGCAGCTGCTCCAGTACCTCATCAGCCAGGCCGCGATTCCGGAGTACCAGGTGCGCTGGCGCTGGAGGCCCAACGATGTCGCCATCTGGGACAACCGCGCCACGCAGCACTACGCGGTGATGGACTACGCCCCCTGCCATCGCCGGATGGAACGCGCCGGAATCATCGGCACCCCCACCGCCTGACCCCTACCCCCAAGGAGAAACCACCATGAACTTCCTCGACGGCCACCTGTTCCCCGAGAACATGCAACCCCTGATCATCACCGCCGCGCCCTATGCGCCTTCCTACGTGCCCTCGGATTTCCCCGGCGAAATCGCGGTGACGATGGAAGAACAGATCCAGATGGCGGTGGACTGCTACGACGCCGGCGCCACGGTGCTGCACCTGCACGTGCGCGAACTGGACGGCAAGGGCAGCAAGCGGCTGTCCAAGTTCAACGAACTGATCGCCGGCGTGCGCGCCCGCGTGCCGGACATGATCATCCAGGTCGGCGGCTCGATCAGCTTCGCCCCCGAGACGGATGGCGCAGCGGCCAAGTGGCTCAGCGACGACACGCGGCACATGCTGGCCGAACTGGACCCCAAGCCCGACCAGGTGACGGTGACCATCAATACCGCGCAGATGAACTTCCTGGAGCAGTTCGACCACCGCGACGTGCAAGGCAGCTCGCTGGAAGACCCGGTGGTCTTCAACGCCTACAAGGAAATGACCGTGCCCGCGCAGCCCGGCTGGGCCGAGGAGCACATCCGCCGCCTCACCGCCGCGGGCATCCAGAGCGAGTTCCAGTGCTACAACCAGAACAGCCTCGAATCCGTGGAGCGCCTGATCCGCCGCGGCGTCTACAAGGGCCCGCTGGTGCTGAACTGGGTGGCCATCGGCGGCGGCATGGATTCGCCCAACCTCTACACCCTGGCCAACTTCGTGCGCGGCGTGCCCGATGGCGCGGTGCTGACGGTCGAAAGCTCGGTGCTCAACACGCTGCCCGTGAACATGTGGGGCATCGCCGCGGGCCTGCACGTGCGCACCGGCACCGAAGACAACCTGTGGAACCAGACGCGCACCGCCAAGATCGGCACCGCCAAGCAGATCGAGCAGCTGGTGCGCATCTCGGGTGAGCTGGGCCGCCCGATCGCGACGGCGAAGCAGGCGCGCGAGATCTGCCGTATCGGCGTGTTCTACGACACGGCGGAAGAAGCGCTGGCCGCCAACGGCTTCGCACCCAACGCCCCTGGCCGCCAGCAGGGCTTCCTGCGCAAGGCCGCATAAGAAATACATCCCGAGGAGACGACCCATGCAACGCCGTAGTTCCCTTGTTGTCGCCGCCGCTGCCCTTTTGTGCACGAGCGCCGCGATGGCCTTCACCGACAAGCCCGTCAAGCTCGTGGTGCCCGCCCCGCCGGGCGGCACCATCGATGTCTTCGCCCGCATCATCAGCGACCAGCTCTCGCAAGAGATCAACCAGCCCGTGATCGTTGAAAACAAGCCGGGCGCGGGCGGCGCGGTGGCCATCAAGTACATGCTCTCGCAGCCTGCCGACGGCCAGGTGCTGCTGGTCAGCGTGACCAACGTGCTGACCGAATCGCCGCACGTGGTCAAGAGCGGCTTCGACCCGCTCAAGGACGTGAAGCCCATCGCGGAGATGGCGCGCTCGTACATGCTGTTCATTGCCGCGCCGCAGTTCCCGGCCAATGACGCGAAGGAAGCCATCGCCTACGTGAAGGCCAACCCCGGCAAGGTTTCGGTGGCCTCCTACAGCCCCGGCACCTCGTCGCAGTACGCCAGCGCCATCCTGAACAGGAAGGCCGGGCTGGACATGGAGCACGTGGCGTTCGCCGGCTCGGCCCCTGCGCTGGCCCAGGTCATGGGCAACCAGATCCCGCTGATGTTCGATGGCTCGGTCACCTCCAAGCCGATGATCGCGGCGGGCAAGGTCAAGCTGCTGGCCGTGGCCTACAAGAGCCGCATGCCCGAATACCCGAACGTGCCCACCATGGCGGAGCTCGGCTACCCGGAGGTGAACTTCAGCAACTGGAGCGGCGTGTTCGCCTCGTCGCAGACGCCCCCGGCGCTGCTGGCCAAAATCCACGCGACACTCACCAAGATCAACGCCTCGCCCGTCGTGCGGGCGCGCTACGCCAGCACCGGCTTCGAGCCCATCACGGAATCGCGCACGCTGGAGCAGGCCGCCGAGGACGTGCGCACGGAATACGAGCGCAACGGGGAGATCGTGAAGGCCTTCGGCATCAAGTTGAACTGACTCGGAAGGGCGTGGCGCCTGTTCGACCCTCCTCGCCCGTCAGGCGCCGAAGACCAGCAGCAAGTTGTTCGCGGGCATGTCTTGGCGCTCACGCAGGGCCAGCCCGGCCCGGCGCGCCTCTGCCGCCACCTCGTCCAGGTGGCGGATGCCCCAGGCGGGGTCGCGGGCCCGCAGGCTCTGATCGAAGGCCAGGTTGCTCGGCGCCGGCGGAACATCCGCTTCGAAATAGGGGCCGTAGGTGATCAGCAGTCCGCCCGCCACCAGGTGCCGCGCGGCGCCTGCCATGAGGGCGGCGCACGCCGCAGCCGGCGCGATGTGCAGCATGTTGGCGCAGTAGATGACGTCGAAGCGCTGGCCCGCATCGTCCTGCGGCAGCCATCGGGGCGACATCACGTCCAGCAGCAGCGGCGGCCTGAGGTTGGCCAGCCCCGACCGGGCCACCCGCTCGGCGATCGCGGGCAGCATCGCCGCGTCCGCGTCGCTGGGCTGCCAATCCCATTGGCCGAGTGCCGCGGCGAACCACGCGGCATGCTGGCCGGTGCCGGAGGCGATCTCGAGGGCGGCACCGCGCTCGCCGAGGACGCGGCGCAAGACGTCGAGGATGGGCTGCTTGTTGCGGTCGGCGGCCGGGCTGCTGGGAAGGTCTGACATCCTGGTCGGGCGATCGGCCATCTATTGCCGGGCCATCGCCATGTGCAGGGCATCCTCCGGCGCGAGCAGATGGTCCACGCTCTCTGCGGCATCGGCGATGGCGAGCTGCACGCCCTTGACGCGCCCGTTGAACGCGTTGTCCTTCGGTCCGTAGTCGGGGGACACCGGCGCGCCGCTGTCTTCGCCCACATCGCAGCCGTCGTCCGCCGAGAAGATCATCGCCTGGGTCATCGGAAGGGAACCCTCGCCGACCTTCTGGCCGTCGACGAACAAGCTCACCTCACCGCCCTTGCCGAGACCGCCGCCGGCGTAGGCGAACTCCATGCGCACCTGGTGCTCGCCGGAAGGCAGCGGCTGCGCGGACTCCACGAAATAGTGGTTCACCCCCGCCACGTTGTAGCAATACTTGAGCTTGCCCTGATGCGCGTAGAGGCTCCAGCCGCCGATGTTCGCGCCCTGGGCGATGATCACGCCGCGCGCGCCGGAGTCAGGGACCTCGATCTGGGCGGTGACCGAGTGGGACTTGTTCTTGAGGTTGAGCACGCAGTTCTCCGACAGCCGGCTCATGCCGCCGAACAGCAGCTGCGTCTTTCCCCTGATCAGGACGGGCCGGCCGGCGGTGTCGGGATTCATCTTTTCGACCACCCGGTCGTCGATGGGCAACACCTTGTAGCGCGATGCCTCGATCAGCCACAGGCGCTGCAGATCGTGCAGCTTGCCGGGCATCTGCTTGGACAGGTCGCGGGCCTGGCTCCAGTCCTTGGTCGTGTCGTAGAGCTCCCAGACGTCGTCGTCGAGCGGCACGGTCTTGCGACCCACGAGGACCCACGGCGTCCCGTGCTTGGTGACGGCCGTCCAGCCCTTGTGATAGATGCCCCGGTTGCCGAACATCTCGAAGTACTGCGTCTCGTGCCGCTCCGCCGCATTCGCGTCGTTGAAGGTGTACAGCATGCTGACGCCCTCGAGCGGGTCTTGCGGCACGCCGTTGACCTCGACCGGCTCGGGCAGGCCTGCCGCCTCGAGGATCGTCGGCGCGATGTCGATCACGTGGTGGAACTGCGAGCGCAGCTCGCCCTTGGCCTGGATGCCCTTCGGCCAATGGACGATCGTCCCGTTGCGTGTGCCGCCCCAGTGGGACGCCACCTGCTTGGTCCATTGGTAGGGTGTGTTCATCGCGTGGGCCCAGCCCACGGCATAGTGGTTGTACGACTCCGGGCCACCCAGCTTGTCGTAGCGGGCCATCAGGAACTCGGGCGTTTCGAGTGCGGCCAGTCCGTTGAAGTTGGCCATCTCGTTGTAGGCACCGTTCAAGGTGCCCTCGGCGGAGGCCCCGTTGTCGCCGACGATGTAGTAGACGAGCGTGTCGTCGAGGATGCCGAGCCTCTCGAGGCTGTCGAGCAGGCGGCCCACATGATGGTCGGTGAACTCCATGAAGCCTGCGTAGACCTCCATCTGACGGCGCAGGATCGGCTTGAGCGCTTCCGGCATCGCGTCCCATGCGGGGATTTCCTCGTGCCGTGCAGTGAGTTCGCAATCGGCCGGGATCACGCCCAGGGCTTTCTGCCGGGCAATGGTTTCCTCGCGCAGCCGGTCCCACCCCTGGTCGAACTTGCCCTTGTACTTGTCGGCCCACTCCTTGGGTACGTGATGGGGTGCGTGCGTGGCGCCGGGCGCGAAGTAGGCGAAGAACGGCTTGTCGGGCGCCAGCGCCTTCTGCTGCCCGATCCATGACATGGCCTTGTCGGTCATGTCCTCCATCAGGTGATAGCCCTCCTCGGGGGTCTTCTTCGGCTCGACCGGATTGGTGCCTTCATACAGGCTCGGATACCACTGGTTGGCTTCGCCGCCGACGAATCCGTAGAAATACTCGAAGCCGCCACCGCCGGTGGGCCAGGCGTCGAACGGGCCGACCGAACTCGTCTCCCACACCGGCACCTCATGGCATTTGCCGAACTGCGCCGTCGAGTAGCCGTTGAGCTTGAGCGTACGGGCCAGGGGGGACATGGAGTTGGGAAGCACCGAGCTGTAGCCCGGGGCCCCGGTGGCGATTTCGGTGATGCCGCCCATGCCGCAGGAGTGGTGGTTGCGCCCGGTCAGCAAGGCCTGTCGCGTGGGCGAACACAGCGCGGTGGTGTGGAAGCGATTGAACTTCAGGCCGGCGGCGGCCAGCTTTTCGGCATTCGGCGTCTGGCAAGGGCCGCCGAAGGCACTGGACGAGCCGAAGCCGGCATCGTCGATCAGGATGATCAGCACGTTGGGCGCGCCCCGGGGTGGGCGCAGCTGATCGATCGGCGGAAAGCGGGTGTCGGGGTCGCGCGCGTCGTAGGTGATCAGGCCGGGCCTGGACGTGTTGCGCATCGGCAGATGCGTGCGAATCCGCCCTTCATCCAAATCCTGCTTGTTCGGCTTGGCTTGAGTGCTCACGACCTTCTCCTCGAGATTCGATGGAGCGTTTTCACATGCGGACGCGCCCGCCCCCTGGCGCCTCCGCTTTCGAGTGGAGGCGAAAGCGTACGCGAAACCCGACCCGCCCGCCACAGGAAATTCCGGCCGCATCGCGGACGCCGACGGCTTCAGCCGAAAGTGAACGCGTAGGCCTGGGCCCCACCGTCGAGAAACTCGATCTCGAACAATCGATCGCTCCCGGCTTTCTGCTGGCGCACCAGCTGATAGAGCTTCTGGGCCTCGATGGTCCCATAGCCCTGTTCGTCGGTGTCCGCCCCGTGGTCTCCGAGCGGCGCCTTGCCATCGACCCGCACCCGGAAGCGCACCGGCTTGCCATCGGCGGCGGGGCCGAGCACCAGGTGCAGGTCGCGCGCCTGGAAGCGGTAGGCGATGCGGCCGTTCGCGCCGTTGGACACGGCGCGCTCGGGCTCGACGGTCCAGTCGCCGGCCAGCGCCCACTGGTTGGTGCGCAGGGAGGCGGGAATCTGGTAGCCATGCGCGCGACCGCCCGCGAAGCCGCCAGGCGATGCGAAGCCGCTCGCACGCGCCGTGCCCACATAGGTCTCGTTCGACATGGCGAGCTCCGGGCCGGGGGCCGCCTGGGTGCCCTGCCCCTTCGGCACGACCCCATCGGACGGCAGGTCGCGCTGCCCCGCTTCGCCCAGCAACTGCCGGATGATCTGCTCGGCCTTCTGGTAGCCGCCCTCGCCGAACTGGTGATGCCGGATGCGGCCCTCGGCATCGATGAAATAGAACGCCGGCCAGGACTGGTTGTCGAAGCGACGCCAGATCTTGAAATCGTTGTCCAACGCCACCGGGAAGTCGATGCCCAGATCCCGGGTGGCCGTGCGCACATTGGCAGCGCGCTTCTCAAAGGCGAACTCGGGCGAATGCACGCCGACGACGACGAGGCCCGCTTCCTTGTACTTCTGCGCCCAGGCACGAAGGTAGGGCAGCGTGCGCAGGCAGTTGATGCACGAATAGGTCCAGAAGTCGACCAGCACCACCTTGCCGCGCAGCGACTCGGGGGTCAGCGGTGGCGAATTGATCCATTCGGCCGCACCGGCCAGCGACGGGAAGTCGCCCTCCACACCCAGCCGGCGCAGCGGCGCTATCGAGGGCTCGGGCGTCGAAGCGGCCGTGCGCACCAGGCCCGCGTCTTCGTCTTCCTGCCGGGCGCTTGTCTCGGCGGGTGTCGGCTGCAGCTTCGGCATGCCGATCTTCTCCAGCAATGCCTGCTCCAGTGCCGATGTGGTGCCGACCGAGAGCCGGGCGAGCAGGCCGGTGTCCAGCCCCAGCGCGATCGCGCCCACGCCCACCAGCACGGCCGCACCGGCCGTGCGGCGCAGCCATTCGCCCGTGTGCAGCGAACGCTTCATGACCGAGATCAAGCGCCCACCGAACAGCAGCGCCGCGGCCAGCGAGGTGCTGGCCCCGGCCGCATAGGCCAGCAGCAACAGCGAGGCCCCGACGCTGGCGCCGTTGAGCGCTGCGCCGGTCAGAATGAGCCCCAGGATCGGCCCCGCGCACGGCGCCCACAACAGCCCGGTGCCGACGCCCAGCAGCAGCGCCGAGAACACCGAGGTCTTGGCCGTCGGGCCGTCGTGCTGCGATTCGGCCAGCCGCAGCCCCAGCGCCACCAGCGGGCGGCTCAGGCGCTCGGCCAGGCTCGGGACCAACAGCGTCGCGCCGAAGAGCGCGAGCATCGCCATCGCCGCATAGCGCCCGTATTCGTTGAGCGTGACCACCCAGCCGCCGCCCACCGCCGCCAGCGTTGCGATGGCCGCGAAGGCGATGGCCATGCCGGCCAGCATCGGCAGGCCGTGCGAACGGAATGGCCGGTCGGCCCGTGCGAATACGAAGGGCAGCACCGGGAGGATGCAAGGGCTCAGGATCGTGAGCACCCCGCCCAGATAGGCGATGAGAAGGATCAACATGGTTCAATACGAAGCAAGGGGTCGGGTCGGCAGGATGAGGCGTGCCTCCAGGCCGCCTTCGGGACGGTTTCGCAGCTCCAGTACGGCGCCCATGGCCATCGCGAGCTGGTGCGCGATGGCCAGGCCCAGGCCGGTGCCGCCGGTGCTGCGGTTGCGCGAGCTCTCGACGCGGTAGAAGGGCTTGAGGACGGCGTCCAGCTCGTCGGGCGGAATGCCGGGGCCGTTGTCGACCACGGCGATGACGAGTTCATCGTTGCCGGCCTGCACTCGCAGGCGCACATCGCTGCCGAAGCCGAGCGCGTTGTCGACCAGGTTCATGACGATCCGGCGCAGCGCATTCGGCCGGCCCACGATGGGCGCGCCGGCGCGTCCCTCGAGGCGCACCCGCTGGCCGGCGTCTTCGTAGTCGGCCACCATGCTTTCGAGCAGTGCGTCGGCATCCATGCGCAACGGCGGCTCGGTGGCGCCGTGCAGGGTGCGCGCATAGGTCACGCCTTCGCGCACCAGCGAATTCATCTCGTCGAGGTCCTGGCGGAACTTGACGCGGTCGTGTGCATCGTCCATCAGGTCGGTACGCAGCCGCATCCGAGTGATGGGGGTCTGCAGGTCGTGCGAAATGGCCGCGAGGATCTTCACCCGCTCCGACATGTAGCCGCCGATCCGCTGCTGCATGGCATTGAAGGCGCGCGCGGCGTGCGCCACCTCGGTGGGGCCTTCTTCGTCGAGCTTCTGCGCCTGGAGGTCGGGGCCCAGGTGGTCCGCCGCAGCGGCCAGGTCGGCCAAGGGCCGCGTGACCAGCCGCACAGCGAACCAGGCGCAGGCGGCCAGCACCAGCAGCTGCAGCGCCAGCACCCACGGCACCCAGGGCGACATCGGCATGCCCACGCGCATGGCGTGGACCACCACCGACGCGCCGTCGCTCAGCCGCACCTGGATCTGCAGGCCTTCGGGCGGCTGGCTCACCTGTGCGACCTTGACGATCTCGAACGGCCGCATCGCGTCGACCAGGGTCTTGGCGAATTGCTGCGACTGCCGGGATCGGGGATCCACCCCTTCGGCCCGGCCGCCCAGAACAAAATGGTAGTTGCGCCGTTCCAGCCGCTGGAGCCAGCCGGGCCGTTCGGCCGCGGGCAGACGATCGAGAACGGCGACCGAGCTGGCGATGTCGCGCTCGATGCCGGCGATCATCAGCTCGCGCATGGCCGTGTCGCGTTCGTAGCGGATGGCGGCGAAAGTCAGCAGCTGCGCGATCGCCAGGCCCACCACGATGACCAAGGTCACGCGGGCAAACAGGGTGCGCGGCACCAGGCGGCGCAGGAGGGCGCCGGTGCCGCTGCGAGCGGCGGGACTGGAAGCTGTGGCCATTGACGCGTTTATAAACCTCGGCTCGGCCGCAAGGCCCATGGCCTGCATCGCACGTTGTCGAGCGCCGAGGAGCACCATGGAAGTCCTTCCGTTCTGGCCCGTGTCCGGTCAGACCACGCTGATCGTGACGTCCACGTTGCCGCGCGTGGCCTTGGAGTACGGGCAGGTCTGGTGCGCCGCCTCCACCAGCGACTGGACGACCTCGCGCTCGACGCCCGGCACGCTGACGTTCAAGCGGGCCTTGAGGAAATAGGCGCCGTCGGCGTTGGCCAGGTCGATCTCCGCATCGACGGTCAGGTCGGCGGGCAGCTTGAGCGAGCGCTTGCCGGCGGCGAGGCCCATGGCACCGATGAAGCACGCCGACCAGCCGGCGGCGAAGAGCTGCTCGGGATTGGTGCCGTTGCCGGCCCCGCCGGGCGGCGACAGCTTGACGTCCAGATGGCCGTCGCTGCTGATCGAGGCGCCGGCGCGGCCGCCGGTGGTGCGGGTCTTCCCGGTGTAGAGGATCTTTTCGGAGGAGGTCATGGCGTGTTCCTTGAGGCGGTTCGAATGGAGAACGGCTGGATTGTTGGCTGCGTTCGAACGCGCCGGCGCATCCTGCGTATGCCTCTGTATCCGCGCGGGAAACGCACACACTACGTTTCAAGCCCGGCCTCCTGCGAGCCGGTTGGCGGCCGAAGCGGCAGGCAGGGCGCGCAACATAGTGTGGCGCCGCTGCATGTCGGATACTTGCGAATACAAACCCGCTGGCGGTGCGAAAGCGACAAGTTACATTGCGGCTGCCGCGGACCACACGCCCCACCCACGTCATGACCCCCAAGACCTCGGACCACATCCTCATCGTCGACGACGACCGGGAAATCCGCGAGCTGCTCACGACCTACCTGGTCAAGAACGGCTTGCGCGTCGTCGCCGTGCCCACCGGCCGGCACATGCGCGCGGCGCTGGAGGCGTCGGGCCCCTTCGACCTGATCATTCTCGACCTGATGCTGCCGGGTGAAGACGGGCTCACGCTGTGCCGCGACCTGCGCACCGGCAAGTACAAGGCGACGCCCATCCTGATGCTCACCGCGCGCAGCGAGGAGGCCGACCGCATCCTGGGCCTGGAGATGGGCGCCGACGACTACCTGGCCAAGCCTTTTTCCGCGCGCGAGTTGCTCGCACGCCTGCGCGCGGTCATGCGCCGCACGCGCATGCTGCCGCCCAACATGGGCGCGGTCGAGCCGACCCGGAAGCTGGTCTTCGGCGACTGGCAGGTGGACACGGTGGCGCGCCACCTGCTGGACGACAGCGGCACGATGGTGGCCCTGAGCGGCGCCGAGTACCGGCTGCTGCGCGTCTTCCTCGATCATCCGCAGAAGGTCCTGACCCGCGACCAGCTGTTGAGCCTGACCCAGGGCCGCGAAGCCGAACTCTTCGAGCGCTCGATCGACCTGCTGGTGAGTCGCCTGCGCCAGCGACTGCGCGAGGATGCACGCGAGCCGCGGTACATCAAGACGGTCCGCAGCGAGGGCTACGTCTTCGCTTCGTCGGTCGAGGCGCGGGACGACTGAGCGTCCCGCCCATTCATGGGCGACCGCGTTTTCGCCCGCCCTCGGATGCGCGGGCGTTGATGCATTGGCAACTCACCGGGTTGCGCACTTCGTGCGCGAAGCCGCCCGCCAGGAAGAGCAGCACGAACCAGAGCTTCTTCACCTCAGGTTCCTGGCGATGGCGATGGCGATGCCGGCGGCTGCTCGGCCAGCAAGGCCTGGATCTTCTTCTCGGTCGCGCCGTAGCTGCCTTCGCCGAAATGCGAGTAGACGATCTTGCCCTGCTTGTCGATCAGGTAGACCGCGGGCCAGTACTGGTTGTCGAAGGCCCTCCAGGTGGCGTACTGGTTGTCCTGCGCCACGGCGTGCTTGATCTGCAGGCGGTCGATGGCGTCCTGCACGTTCCTGGCGGACTTCTCGTAGGCGATCTCCGGCGTGTGCACGCCCACGACGACCAGCCCCTGGTCCTTGTATTTCTCGTTCCATGCCTTGACGTAGGGCAGGTGGTTGAGACAGTTGATGCAGGTGTAGGTCCAGAAGTCGACCAGCACGACCTTGCCGCGCAGCGCTTCCAGCTGGAGCGGCCGCGAGTTGAACCATTGGTCGATGTTCGCGAACGCTGGCGCCTTCTGCGCGGCGCCGGTGGCGATGTCCCCGCCGGGCGGCGGCGCCGCGAAGGTCAGGAGGCCCACCGAGGCCGCGGCGGCCGCGACGACGAGGAGCACGTTGGATTTCATGTTCACGGCGAGCTCCAGCGTTCAGCGCAAGGTGACGCCGTCGGCGATCCCGGCCTGACGTGTCGGAAGCACCCCGCGGATGCCGTACTGGACCGGCACCCGGCTGTTCACGAAGGCCTCGACATAGAGATTCTGGCTCGGCGCGTGAGCGACTGCGCGGGCTTCGGACTGCACCGCGGAACGCTCGCGCGGGGATGGAAGTGCCGCGGCCACGACGGAAGAGGCGCCTTCCGAGTAAGGATCGATGGCGTGCGCAGCAAGCTCCGCCTGGGCGCGAACGTCACCGCGGACGAGCGTCGAATGGGTCTGCAGGACGCCTTGATATTCCTCGGCATGGGCCTGCGCGGCGATCAGGGCAACGAGGACGGACAGCGAGGCGGCACTGGCGATTCGGGAGATCTTCATGGCGATTCCTTGATGGAAGGTAGGGCTCGGAGAGGGAACGAGCGGATTATTCGACGCCCCCTTCGCCTTCGCCCGACGTTGCGTATGCCTCTGTGTCAGTCTGGCAACCGCACACACTACGTTTCACGACGAGGTCTCGATCCCGCTCCGCAACCCAGAACACCGGGATGGGAGGCCTTCGCGGCCGCCAACACCTGCGCATCTAACAAGAGCTAACACACGCCAACGCCCGCCACCGCCGGCGTGCCAACATCTGGGCTCCAATGGGCGCGAAGCGAAAGAGCGGAGGCCCGTTTCCATGCAGCAAGAAGAAATCACGCGGCGACCCGAGGCGGGCCTTCGCGACGCGAACCCCGAATCCGCCCCGCGCAACGGCTCCGGCGTGCCAGTGAAACTCGATCCGATGGTCTGCGACCACGGCCTGATGGCACGCGATTTCCACGACCTGGGGGCGGCCGCGCCGCGCCTCGAGCGCGCCATCGCCGACGGTTGGGTGTCCGTGCTCGTTGCGGGACGCGGCCGAACAGAACCGACGGCTCAGGCCACGCTGCAGCGCGAGTACGCGTTCCGCAATGCGCTGCATGAAGACTGGGCGGCGCTGCCGCTGGCCCTGGTGCCGCATGGTGAAGGCGCGCTGCTGGTCCTGAAGGACCCGGGCGGGGAACTGCTGCGCCGCATGGACCGCCCGGTCCGCAGCATCGACACATTCATCGCCGTTGCGATCCGACTGACCGCGGCCGCTGCTGCCATGCACGCGGCAGGCGTGATGCATCGCGCGCTGACGCCGGATCGTGTCCTGCTCACGCCCGACGGCCGGGCCCGCCTGACAGGCTTCGGTTTCGCAAGCCGCATTGCCACAGAAAATGATGTGCTGCCGGAGGAGCATCTGGCCTGGGACGAAATCAGCTTCGACTATATGGCGCCCGAACTCGGCGGGCGCATGAACGTGCGGGTCGATGCACGCGCGGACCTCTATTCGCTGGGCTGCATCCTCCATGAACTGCTGGTCGGCAGGCCGCCTTTCCAGGGTGCGGATCCTGCGCAGCGGGTGCATGCGCATGCAACCCACAAGCCGTCGCCACCCTCCGATCTGGTCGAGGGCATCCCACGGCAGTTGTCGCTGCTGATCTTGAAACTGCTCGAGAAGACCCGAGAGCACCGGTATGACAGCGCGGCCAGTGTGCTCGCCGACCTGCATCGCTGCGAGACCCTGTATCGCCAGCACGGATCCATCCCGCACTTCGCGCTGGACGCCCAGGCTCTCCTGCGCAGGGTGCGCTACACGGACCAGGTGCTGGGCCGCGACGCCGAGCTCGAGACGCTGGTGTCGCTCTACCGCCAGACTGCCAGCGATTCGCGATCGCGCGTCGCATGGGTCTCGGGCCCGTCGGGCATCGGCAAATCGATATTGCTGCGCGAAGCCGTGGCGCGCATCCGGCAGTCGGGCTCGCCCCTGGTCGCCGCGGGCAAGTGCGACGAAGGCACCCGCGGACAGCCCTATGCGATCCTGGTGCAGGCGCTGGAACAATTGCTGCAGTTCGTGCTCGGCTGTCCCGAGGAAGAGTTTGCGACCTGGCAGGACCGGATCCGCGCCGCAACGACGGCCGTGGATCGCACCTTGGCCGGCTTCCTGCCCGCCCTGCCGGTCGTTCTGGGTGCGCAACCCGCAGCCACCGAGACCCCGGACGCGTCCGCCGTGCTCGAACGGGAGCGCGTGCGCCAGGGCATGGCGCGCCTGCTGGCCTGCTTTGCGACCGCCACGCGGCCCCTGGTGCTGCTGCTGGATGACCTGCAATGGGCGGACGTCGGCGCACTCGAGGTGCTCGAACGGCTGCTTCATCAGCATGCCGGCACGCCGCTGCTGTTGGTCGGCACCTTCCGCAGCAACGAGGTGGATGCCGACCATCCCTTGCGTGCAGACCGGCTCGCCGAGGTGCCCGCCTCAGTGAAGCTGGAACTCGGACCGCTCGACGAGCGCGCGCTGCGCGAGTTGATCGCGCAGGCATTGCAGCAGGACGCCGACGGCCTGGGGCCGCTCACGGACGTGGTCGGCCGCAAGACCCAGCGCAATCCGTTCTTCACCCAGCACCTGCTCGGGCTGCTCGCCCACGACGGCCTTCTCTCCTACGACGCGGGGGCGTCGGCGTGGCGCTGGAGCCTGGAACGCATCACTGCGCATCCGGCCGTCGACAACGTCGTCGACCTGCTGGTGCGCCGCTTCGAAGAACTGCCGGCCCCGACGCAGTCCGCGCTGCAGCTGCTGGCTTTCCTCGGGCAACGCGCGTCGGGCGAAACGCTGGCTGTCGCCGCGGGGCTGGCGCCGGATGCCCGTTCGATCCGCAGCCTTGAAGCTACGCTCGAGCCCGCATTTCGAGCCGGAACCCTCTGCCGCGAGGACGACGACTGGGTGTTCTGCCACGACCGGTTCCGCGAAGCGACCTATGCATCCGTGGCGCCGGCAGATCGCGCTTCGCTGCATCTTCAGATCGCGCGCCGCCAGAGCTCGCACCCCACGGCGCGGGCCCACGTCTTCGCGATCGCTGCGCAGGCCAACCTCGCCCGATCGGCCGTCGACACGCTTCAGGAACGGCGCGACTTCGCGAAGCTCAACCTCGAAGCCGGCCGTCAGGCCAAGGCCGCCACCGCCCACCATTCGGCGCTCGGCTTCTTCCGCGCCGCGCTCGATTTCCTGGGCGCGGACGACGTCACCGAGGAAGGGCTGAACGCTCGCGCGTCGTGCGGTGAAGCCGAATTCCTGACCGGCAACCTCGAGGCGGCCGAAGCGCGGCTGTCGGCCCTGGAGCAGGTGGCGGGCGACGGCGTCTTCGGCGCCGACCTGGCGCGCCTGCGCGCAGCGCTGTACACCACCCTCGGGCGATTCGACCTTGCGCTGGCCGTCGGGCTGAGCTTTCTGCGCAAGGCAGGCATCCACGTCCCCATGCGGCCGGACGACGCGGCGGTCGACCGTGAGTACACGCAGTTGCGGACCTGGCTGGACCGGCACGGCATCCTCGCGCTGCGGCGCCTGCCGATCGCAGTCGATCCGCTGCGCCTGGCGATCACCAACATCTTTTGCGACCTCATTCCGCCAGCGCTCTACACCGACCAGAACCTGGTCGATCTGATTCTGCTGCGCATGGCCAACCTCGGCATCGTGCACGGCCATACGGACGCGTCGGCGAATGGGTATGTGTGCATGACGCAGGTCTTCGGTGTGCGCTACGGCGACTATGGCACCGCGCGCGAGTTCGGCGCGCTGGCGCTGCATCTGGTCGACGAGCGCGGCCTGCGGCTCTACCGCGGCCGCGTCTACATGGCCTACGGCACCATGGTCGTGCCCTGGACGCAGCCCGCCCGTGCGGCGCGCGACTTCATCCGCCGTGCCTACCAGGTCCTGGTGAATGTCGCGGACCACACCTTTGCGATCTATTGCGGCGCCAACGAAGCCAGCGGCCTGCTGTTCTCGGGCGAGTTCCTCGGTAACGTGCGCGATACGGTCGAGCACGGCCTGACCCTGGCGCGCGACGCCAATTTCCAGTTCGTCGTCAACGCGCTGCTGGCGCAGAAGGTGCTTCTTGCTCGGCTACAGGACGGCACCGACGGGCACCTGCCCGAGCCACCGAGCGTGCCTCAGGAAGGCGCGTCGACCACACTGGTGGACTTCGAATACTGGGTGTACCGCCTGCAGGGGGCACTGCTGTCGGGTGACCTCCCCGACGCCCTCGAGGCGCGCCGGCGTGCCCAGGCCTGTGCGTCGGCCGGGCGCACCTTTGCAGAGAGCGGCGAACTGCCGTTCTACGGCGCGCTGGCACTGCTGGCGCTGCCGGTGCGGGACCCGGACCAGCAGGCGGCGCTGCACCGCGACGTGGCGCAGCTCGCAGCCTGGGCCGAAGTCTGCCCCGACAACTTCTCGGCCCGATTCGACCTCGTGCGCGCCGAGCTGGCGCGGGTCGGCGGCGAGCCGCTGCAAGCCGCCGAGGCCTACGTCCGCTCGGTCTCGCATGCCCGCCGACACGGCTTCACGCAGATCGAGGCACTGGCCGCCGAACTGGCGGCGGCGTTCCACACCGGCCGCGGCGACGAACTCTCCGCACAAGGCAACCTGCGCCATGCCCGCGGCGCATGGCAGCGCTGGGGTGCCGCGGCCAAGGTACGGCAACTGCAGGCTGCCCATCCTGCGGTTTTCGAGCAGGACGCGTGGCCGCCGGCGGCGAGCCGACTGCAGGCGCTCGACGCGCAGGCCGTGCTGCGCATCTCGACCGCGCTCGCGAGCGACATCGTTCCCGCCCGACTGATCGAAACCGTGTTGCGCACCGCGCTCGAGAGTGCCGGCGCCGAACGCGGCACGCTGGCGCTGCTGCGTCACGGCGTCTGGCAGGTGCGCGCGCAGGCACGCGTGCTCGATGGCGCCATTCCGGTGACGCAGGAGGTGCCCGCTTTCGGCAGCGAGATTCTTCCGGTATCGATCGTGCAGGCCGTCGCGCGCACCCAACAGTGCCTGGTGGTGGGCGACGCGCGCGAGGAACCCTCCCTTGCACAAGACCACTACGTTCGCGTCCGGCGCCCGCGCTCGGTGTTGTGCGTGCCGATGATGCGCCACGCGACCCTGATCGGCGCGTTGTACCTCGAGAACAACCTCGCGGCCCAGGTGTTCACGCTCGCCAAGGCCGAGCTGCTGGAGGTGATCGCCTCGCAGGCAGCCTTCGCCCTGGAGAATGCGCGCCTGTACGACGAACTGCTCGATCAGAATCGGCAGCGGGCCGTCGCCGAGGAACAGCTGCGCGGCGCCCTCGCCGAACTCGAGCGCGCCAGCCGCCTCAAGGCCATGGGCGAACTCGTCGCCTCCATCGTCCACGAGATCGGCCAGCCGATCGCAGCGGTCGACACCTCCGCCAGTGCCGCTCTGCGCTGGCTCGATCGCAGCACGCCCGACATCGACGAGGCGCGCCAGATGCTGGCGCACATCAGCAAGAGTGCACTGCGAGCGCGCACCATCATCCAGAGCCTCAGGTCCAAGGCGCGCAACGCCGAGCCGCAGTTCGCCCCCTTCGATCTCGGCGAAGCGCTGCGCGAAGCGGCGACGCTGGTCGCCGGTCCGCTCGAATCGCTGGGCGTCGCCCTTGAGCTTCGAGGCCTGGACGCACCGGTGCAGGTGCGCGGCGACCGCGTCCAGCTGCAGCAGGTCGCGGTCAATCTCCTGATGAACGGCGCCGAGGCGATGACGGCGCTCGAGCACGGCCCACGGCTGCTGCGCTTCGCGTGTGCGACCGACGACGAAGGCCGCGCCCAGGTCGCGGTGGACGACGTCGGCAGCGGCATTGGCGCCGGGACCGCCGACAAGCTGCTCCAGCCCCTGTTCACCACCAAGGCCAACGGCATGGGCATGGGTCTGGCGATCTGCAAGTCGATCCTCGATGCGCACGGCGGGACGCTCGCGCTGCTGCCGCGCAAGACGGCGGGCACGCGCGCCGTGTTCTCGCTGCCGCGCCTGGACCCGGGCGCTGCGGCCCGGAACGTCTGAACCATTTCGCCAGCCACCGAACCATGCATCCCGCCCCCGCCATCCCGACCGGCACTCGCCCCGACAGCGATCCCCGTGTCGCCTACATCGTCGATGACGACGATCTCGTGCGCGGCGCGCTGGGCAGCCTGTTGCGCTCCATCGGCCTGGAGGTTCGCGCTTTCGACTCGACCGAAGCATTCCTCGCCGCCGCGCGCGCCGACGGGCCGTCCTGCCTCGTGCTTGACGTGCGCTTGCGCGGCCAAAGCGGCCTTGCATTGCAGCAGAGCCTGCTCCAGCTTGCCCGCCCGCCGATTCCCATCGTCTTCATGACCGGGCACGGCGACATCGCAATGACCGTGAAGGCGATGAAAGCGGGTGCCGTGGACTTCCTGAGCAAGCCCTTCCGCGACCAGGACATGATCGATGCGGTCACCGCCGCGCTGGACAGCGACGCCAGGCGACTCGAGGCGGCGCGCCGGTTGCTTGCGGTTCGAAACGGCTGGGATGCCCTGACGCCGCGCGAGCGCGAGGTGATGCAGCATGTGGCCGGAGGCCTCATGAACAAGCAGATCGCCGCCGAGATGGGGATCGCGGAGATCACCGCCAAGATCCATCGCGGCCAGGCCATGCGCAAGATGAACTCCCGCTCGGTCGCCGAGCTGGTGCGCAAGATGGAAGCGCTCGGCGTGCTCCAAGGCACGCACTGAGCGCCGCGCCCGGCCCATGGTCCGCTGCGCGCCCGCATGACAAGGGCAAACCTTCGTAGGGGTCGGGCGAACGCGGGTGCAATGGCGCACCTGGCACTGCGCGTGATGTCATCTCCCCATGCCGCCCATTGCGACGGCAACAGGAGAACGAAGATGACGAACAGCCCCGTGAAGCACCCCGGCGCCGCCCCCGCCGCGTCCGCGGCTCGAATCGCGATGATCGCGGGCCGCGCGCTCGCCATCGCCACCCTCGGCCAGACCACCCATGCCGCGATGCTGCCATCCGCAGCCTCCACGGTCGATGCCAGCCTGTGGGGGATGCTGTCCCTGACGCTGCTGGTCGGTCTTGTGCTGCTCGGCGCCCTCTTCGGCTTCACCGTCCACGCCCACCGCGCCGGCGCGATGCGAATTGCCCGTGAGCTGGATCGGGAAGGCAAGGACGCCAGGCTGCCCGCCATCGCGGTCACTGGCCCGATGGCCATTGCGCAGCTCGCGCGCTCCATCAACGCAGTCCGCCGCCGCCAGGCGGAGCGCGAGGCAGAGCATCTGGATGTCCAGGCCGCCTATGCGCACGACCTGCGCACGCCGCTCACTCGCATGGGACTGCGTTGCGAGATGCTGGAGGATCCCGCGGCACGCGAAGCCATGGCGCGGGACCTCGCGGAGATGCGCGAACTGGTGGAGGCCAGCGTCGCGAGCGCATGGATGCAGCGCAGCGTGGCCGAGCCGCAGCAGCGTGTCGATGCCGACGGCCTGATCGGCAACCTGGTGCGCGACTACCGCGACGCGGGCCGGGCGATCGCGCTGGATGGGCATATCGGCCGGCCGGTGGCCGCGTGCCCGCTGGCGCTGCGCCGCGTGCTTGCCAACCTGATCGACAACGCGCTGCGGTATGGCACCGACGTGCGGATCAGCGCCCGCGTCGATACCCGCAGCCTGGTGCTGGCCGTGATCGACTCGGGACCGGGCATTTGCCCGGCGCAGATGGAGGCCGTCCTTTCCCCTTGGGTGCGGGCACGGCAGGGACAGGAGCACAAGCCGGGATCGGGCCTGGGCCTGGCGATCGCCCGGCGCCTCGCGCGGTCCATGCAAGGCGAGCTCCTGCTGCAGAACCGCCGCGGCGGGGGGCTCGAGGCACGCCTGACGCTGCCGCTCGCAATGGCATGACGCCGCTCGAGCGGGACCTCCAGGCCGGCGAAGGTCCAGCGCCCATACCTTCATATGATGGCGCCGCGCGCTCGCGGCGGTATTCTGGGCCACCGGGCAATGATGGGATGGTCCCAGCCGCTTTCCCAGGTAAAGAGCCGGATTCTCACTTGTCCTCCCATCGCATCGCGCTCGTGTCCATCGTCGACGACGATTCTTTCGTGCGCACCGCGACGAGCAGCCTCGTGCGCTCGCTCGGCTGGGAAGCGCGCGAGTTCGCATCGGCCTCGGCTTTCCTTGCCTCCGGCACGGCGGCGCGTACGCACTGCCTGGTGTGCGATGTGCAGATGCCGGCGATGGACGGGATCGAGTTGCTGGACCGGCTCCAAGGCCGGGGCATCCATGTCCGCACGCTGTTCATCACCGCCTTCGCATCGACCCGCGTGCGCGAGCGCGTGGCGGCCAGCTCGGCGCTGTGCCTGATCGAAAAGCCGATCGACGCCGACGAGCTGAAGACCTGGATCGAGCTGGCGCTCGCGCACGGCTGACGACGTGGCGACGGCCCCGTTGGGGACGGGGCGCTTTGCGCGTCAGCGTGCCAGCCGCGTGAACACGTAGTCGTGGTTCTTCACCAGCGCCTGGTGGCAGGCGAAACAGGTCTGGTGCTGTGCCAGGTCGACGGGCTTTCCGTTCACGAACCGGCCGAAGCCCCAGCCACCCGTGGCGGCGTATTTCTTCGCGTCCTTCACCATCACTTGAACGGTCGTGGCCGCGCCCGGAACAGTGGCGGGAGGGGACTCCGACGACTGCACCTGCTTCCATGCCAGCTTGACAAGGACGGTGCCGTCCGGGAACGGAAGGCTGCCCTGGTCGTAGGCCTCGACGGCCTTGGCGTTTCCGAGCACCGCCCGAAGCTCGTTCAACGGCTCTGCCTCGATGGCCGGTGCGATCAGTCGCCACTGCCTGTAGCCCTCGGGAATCGTGACGCCGTACAGGGGCGAGGCAGCCGTCGTCTTCGCGTCCGCAGAGGCGTTGGAGGCCACCGAGAAGACGGCCGCGGCGGCCGCGAGCGCAAGGACGCCAAGGCCAGTGAGCGCCGCCAACACCGCCCGGTCTGGAGACGGTGATTCATCGAGTCTTTTGGCGTTACAGGCGGAAGCCTGCTGCGTGTCGAGTCGTTTCATGAGACGGACCCTTGAGTGTTGAAAATATGGGCTGGAGGTGAGTCCCAGAGCACGTCGATTGTTCGGCGACCTTGCCTCTTGCGGACCGGACTTCGTATGCCCGCGTATCTCCACTGCGGACAGCCACACTACGTTTCACCGGCGAGCGGCGCGGGGGCGCATCGCCGTGATGCGTTCGCGTAATTCCTCGTGTCAGGCGGTTCGGCAGACACAGTGCCATACACAGATCAGCGGTGCGCGTGGCTGCGCATCCTATAACCGCGTCCGTGCTTGCCCCCCGCGCGCCTTCTTGCGTTGCGAAGGACGATCACTCCTCTTCGCTCTCTACTTCAACGACAGGAAATTCGAATGAAACAACTTAGCCGCCGCCGCGCTCGCACGGTCGCCATCGGAGGCCTGATGGCACTGGCGGGCGTCTTCGTCACGCTCACCGCTTCGGCGCAGACCGCCGGCACCGCGCAGCATGTCAAGCCCACCGTCGTGCTCGTCCATGGCGCCTTCGCCGAATCATCGAGCTGGGACGGCGTGATCCGCAAGCTCGAAGCACAGCACTACCCGGTCATCGCTGCGGCAGACCCGCTGCGCGGCGTCAAATCCGACGCGGCCTACATCGCGGGGATCGTCGATTCAATCAAGGGACCGGTGGTGCTGGTGGGCCACTCGTACGGCGGTTCCGTGATCTCCAGTGCCGCCACTGGCAAGAGCAACGTGAAAGCGCTTGTCTTCGTGGCTGCGTTCGCACCAGAAGCGGGTGAGTCGGCCGCCGATCTCAGCGGCAAGTTCCCTGGCAGCACGCTCGGGCCCGCGCTGGCACCACCGGTCGCACTCGCGGATGGTGGCAAGGACCTGTACATCTTGAAAGACAGGTTCCACGACCAGTTCGCCGCTGACGTGCCCGTCGTCGCTGCGCGTCTCATGGCCGCGACGCAGCGCCCCATCGCCGAGGCGGCGCTCGGCGAGCCGGCCGGAGCACCGGCATGGAAGACGGTCCCCTCGTGGTTCGTCTACGGTGACGGCGACAAGAACATCCCGCCGGCGGCACAGGCCTTCATGGCCGAGCGCGCCAAGTCCATGAAGACGGTGGTCGTCAAAGGCGCTTCGCACGTCGTGATGACGTCGAAGCCCGATGTGGTCGCCAAGCTCATCGTCGAAGCCGCAAACCGCTAGACGGACTGCCAGGCCCGGCCTGTCGCCACGCAGGCCGGCCAGATCGATGGGACGGTCCGGATCGGCCCATCGACCCAGGCATCGAAATTTATTGTCGAGAAGACAGCCGCAGATACAGAGCGATACGCAGTAGCTGCCGAACCGCGATCCCGCGGGCACCATCTGGACCACCCTTCCACCGCCCACCCTTGCTCAGGAGATTCAAATATGACACCGTCGTTCCAACTGCCCCGCCGGCGCTTCCTCACCGCGACCGCGCTCGGCGCCGCCGCCGCCCAGCTCTCGGCGGTCACACCGGCCTTCGCCCAACCCGCTCGCGCACTCCAGCGCCTCGAACCGCTCAAGAGCATCGATGCCGGCACGCTCAACATCGGCTATTACGAAGCGGGGCCGGCCAACGGCGCACCGGTGATCCTGCTGCACGGATGGCCGTACGACATCCACATGTTCGTCGACGTGGCGCCGGCGCTGGCGGCGGCAGGCTTGCGGGTCATCGTGCCGCATCTGCGCGGCTACGGAACCACGCGCTTCCTGTCGGCCGACACGCCACGCAACGGGCAGCAATCGGTGGTCGCCGTGGACATCATCGCGCTGATGGATGCGCTCGACATCCGCACCGCCACGGTGGCCGGTTGCGACTGGGGCGCACGAACGGCCTGCATCATGGCCGCGCTCTGGCCGGAACGGGTCAATGCGCTGGTCTCGGTCAGCGGCTACCTGATCGGCAGCCAGGCGGCCGGCAAGGTGCCGCTGCCACCGCAGGCCGAACTGCAGTGGTGGTACCAGTACTACTTCGCGACCGAGCGCGGCCGCACGGGCTACGAGAAGAATCGCCACGAATTCGCCAAGCTCATCTGGCAACTGGCATCGCCGAAGTGGAACTTCGATGCGGCGACCTTCGACCGCAGCGCAGCGGCACTCGAGAATCCCGACCACGTGGCCATCACGATCCACAACTACCGCTGGCGCCTCGGTCTGGCCGACGGCGAGGCGAAGTACCAGCCGCTCGAGGACCGCCTGGCCAAGGCGCCCGTGATCGGCGTGCCGACCATCACCCTCGAAGGCGATGCCAATGGCGCGCCGCATCCGGAGCCCAGCACCTACGCGAAGAAGTTCTCGGGGCGCTACGAACATCGGCTGGTGAGCGGTGGCATCGGCCACAACCTGCCGCAGGAAGCCCCCGAGGCCTTCGCAAGGGCCGTGCTCGATCTTGCACGCGGGTAAGGCGCCGTCCGGTCGGCGAACAAGCACCTCCATCGCACCAGGAGAGCGAACCATGTGGAACCTCGATCAAGCCTACATCGACGGCGCCTTCGTGCCTGTCCAGGGCAGCGAACGGCTGGAGATCGTCAACCCCGCGACCGAGCAGGCCATCGGGACGGTGGTGCTGGCCAACCGCGACGATGCCCGACGGGCCATCGCCGCGGCGAACCGGGCCCAGCCGGGGCTGGCGAACAGCACCAAGGCCCAGCGCATCGAGATGCTCAGGCGCCTCGAGGCCGCCGTGCTGGCCCGCAGCGACCAGATCCGCGATGCCACGATCGAGGAGTACGGCGGCCCGCTGGCGCGTTCGCAGTGGGTCAGCAACTACGCCTCGCAGTGTTTCGCCACGACGGCGCAGATGCTGGGCGACTATGCCTTTGAACGCCGCCTGGGCGAGGCCGCCGTCGTCATGGAGCCGATCGGGGTCGCCGGCCTCATCGCGCCATGGAACAGCGCGGCCGGCAGCATCTGCAGCAAGTTGGCTTCGGCCATCGCAGCGGGCTGCGCCTCGGTCGTCAAGCCCAGCGAACTGGGCCCGCTGCAGGCGCAGGTCGTGACCGAGGCACTGCATGACGCCCGCTTGCCGGCCGGCGTCGTCAACGTGCTGCTCGGGCGCGGCGGCGATGTGGGCGACGAGATCGCCACCCACCCGGGCATCGCGAAGATCTCTTTCACCGGTTCGACGCAGACCGGCAAGCGCATCGCGCGTGCCGGCCTGGACACCCTGAAGCGGGTGAGCCTCGCGCTGTCGGGCAAGTCGGCCACCCTGATTCTGGACGACGCCGACCTGGCCATCGCGTTGCCGATGGCGCTGAACGCCGCCTTCATGAACAACGGCCAGGCCTGCGTGGCCGGCACGCGCCTGCTGGTCCCGAACGTGCACATGACCGAGGTCATCGAAGGCCTGCGGCATACCGTCGCCGCGCTGCGGGTTGGCGATCCGCGCGATGCCGCCACGGCGGTCGGGCCGCTCGCGAGCCAGGCGCAGTTCGAGCGCGTGCAGCAGTTCATCCGTCGCGGCCTGGCGCAGGGCGCGACGCTGGTGGCCGGCGGCGAGGGCCGTCCGGATGGCCTCGACAAGGGCTGGTTCGTCCGCCCCACCGTGTTCGCCGGTGTGCGCAACGACATGGACATCGCACGCGAGGAGATCTTCGGGCCCGTGCTCTCGGTGATCGGCTACGACGACGAGGACGAAGCAGTCGAGATCGCGAACGATTCCATCTACGGCTTGCAGGCCTACGTCTTCTCGTCGCAGCCGCAGCGTGCACGCCGCGTGGCCTCCCGGCTGCGCGCCGGCACGGTGCTGGTCAATCGCATCGCGCCCGATCTGATCGCGCCTTTCGGGGGTGTCAGGCAGTCGGGCATCGGCAGGGAGTTCGGCGTCTTCGGGATGGAAGCCTTCCTGGAGCCCAAGACCATCACCATGGCGAACAGCCTGGCCTGAAGGCCGCAACGACCGGGCGTCCGACTCGCCGCCACCCTGCGTTCGCCCACCGTCAAGGCGCGAAAACCGAGAACCGGCCCTGGATCTCGGCCAGCAGCCTGCTCGCTGCGATGGCCAGCGGCCGGCCGTGGCGCACGATCAGCCGCACCTGCGCTGTCCTGCAGAGTGGATCGGCGAGATTCAGTGCGACCAGCTCCCCGGATGCGATCTCCGCCGATGCCGCCATGCCGGCGCCGACGAAGGTCACGCCGTTGGTCGACTGCACGAATCTCTTGAGGCTGATGACGGAGTTGCTCCGGAACGAGGGGTGCAGCTTCAGGTGCTCCGCGTACTCGAGCAGCTCGACCACGCGCTCGACGCCATAGCCGGGCGGCATGAGCGCGATCGGAAAGCCGACCAGCTGCTTCAGGCGCAGGGCTCCGGCGAGCCGGGTGAGCGGGTGGCCCGCCCGGACCAGCACCTGGGTCGGCGCGGCCGCGCTGGCGACGAACTGCAGCAGCGGATCGGGCTGGGGGTTGTAGGCGAGCCCGATGTGGGCCGAGTCGTCCGCCAGCGCGCCGATCAGTTCGTTCACGGGCAAGGCGTCCAGCTCGACCGTGAGTTTCGGATAGGCCTCGCAGAACGGGGCGACGATCTGGGTCACCAGGCCCTCGACGAAACCTTCGCTGGCGACGATGCGAACCGTGCCCGTTTCCATCGAATCGATCGCCTGGAGCCGCTCGACCAGCCGCTCCTGATGCGCCTGGCAGCCTCGCCAGTACTCGAGCAGGTGGTAGGCGTTGTCGGTCGGCACGACGCCGCGGGCCTGGCGCTCGAACAGGGCGAAGCCCAGCTCCTCTTCCAGCAGCGCGACCTGGCGCGTGATCACGGACGGTGCGGTGTTGAGCGCATCGGCGGCACCGCGCATGGACCCCCGCACCAGCACTTCCTGGAAATACCTGAGTCGCTTCTGGTTGATCTCCCGCACGGTACAGGCCTCTTGTTGGTGTTGCCCTTTGAGCAACGTTCAAGCCACGAAATTGCTGTTGCTCGAACGAATGCTACATCAAACAATCGCCTCACCCCCCACCCACCGCCTCGCGGCGCTCAACGAAAGAGGACTGAAATGCGACGCAGAACCTTCCACGCCTTCGCCCGCCTGATCGCCGTGAACGCTGCCCTGCTGGGCCTCGCGACCACGGCCGGCACTGCCGCTGCGGCCGATGCCTTTCCCTCGAAGCCGATCACCATGCTGGTCGCCTTCCCGCCAGGCGGGCCCGCGGATGTGCTGGCGCGTGCGATGCAGCCCGAGATGGCCAAGGCCCTCGGGCAGCCCTTCATCATCGAGAACCTGCCGGGCGCCGGCGGTGCACTGGCGGCACAGCGGCTGCTGAGCCGTCCGGCCGATGGCTACACGCTGATCATGGGTTCGCCCAACGAGGCGATCCTCGCGCCGCTGTCCAACGCCTCAGCGAAGTACAAGCCCGAGGAGTTCGCGCTGCTGGCACCGATCTCGACGCACCCGCTGGTGGTCATGGCACGCAACGACCTTCCCTATTCATCGCTCGAACAGGTGATCGCCGCCGGCAGGCAGGCCGGCAGCCAGAGCCTCACCTTCGGCAGCCCCGGCCACGGCTCGATGTACCACATCGTCTCGGAGTACATCGCGCAGACGACCGGCGCCAAGCTGCTCCATGTGCCGTACAAGGGCGCCACGCCGATGATGCAGGACCTCGTCGGCCAGCAGATCGACGTCACGATCCTGCCGAATCTGGGGGCGTCGACGCAACTGCTCGAGAGCCACAAGATCAAGGCGATCGACGTGCTGGACACGCAGCGCATGCCGACCCTGCCCGGGGTGCCCGCCATCACCGAGGGCAAGCTCGCGCAGAAGAAGGAGCTGGTCTACGCCGTCTGGCTGGCGGTCATGGCCAAGGGCGGCATGCCGGCCGACCGCGCAGACATTCTGCTCGCGGCATCGCAGAAGGCCATCGCATCGCCCGAGATGACCAAGGCGCTGGCGCTGTCCGGCGTCGAGGCCATGAAGCCGCAATCGCTGGCCGATTCGGCGAAGTTCTACGCCGCCGAGACCGACAAGTTCAGAAAGATGGCGCGCTCCATCCAGCTGACACCGCAGTGACCCGGCCGCGCAGCCTCCCCCATGTCCCCTCCCTCCGAAAGAACCCCATGAACATCCTCGTCGCCGGTTTCCAGCATGAGACCAACACCTTCGCCCCCACCGTGGCCAGCTACGACAGCTTCGTCCGGGGGGAGGACTTCCCGGGCCTCGTGCGCGGCGAAGCGATGTTCGGACTGCTCGACGTGAACTTGCCCGCCAGCGGCTTCATCCACTTCGTGCGGGCACAGGGGCACAGCGTCACGCCGGTCATCTGGGCGGGTGCGGGCGCCTCGGCCCATGTGACCACCCACGCGTACGAGCTCATCGCTTCCGAGATCGTCGAGGCTGCCAGGAGCGCGTCCTTCGATGCCATCTACCTGGATCTGCATGGCGCGATGGTTGCGCAGCACCTGGACGACGGCGAGGGCGAACTGCTGTCGCGCATCCGGGCCGTCACCCGGCCCGGCATGAAGATCGTCGCCTCCCTCGATTCGCATGCCAACGTCACACGGCAGATGCTCGGTCTGGCGGACGGCGTGGTCGCCTATCGCACCTATCCGCACATCGACATGGCGGACACGGGCCGGCGCGCCGGCGAACTGCTGCTGGCCTTGATGCGTGCGGAACAACCCGCTCACCTCGCGGTCCGGCGCGTGCCCTTCCTGATCCCCGTGAACAGCATGTCGACGATGATGCAGCCCGCGCGCGGTGTCTACGACCTGCTCGAAGAGCTCGAGCCCACGGTGCTTTCCCTGTCATTCGCGCCTGGCTTCCCGGCCGCGGACTTCCCGGAATGCGGGCCGGTGATCTGGGGCTACGGCTTCGACGCAGCAGAAACCGAGCGCGCCATCGACACCCTCTTCGATCGCGTCTGCGAGCCCGAGGGCCAATGGGCCGTCGAGTTCGAGGAGCCCGACGCTGCCGTGCAGCACGCGATGCAGGTCGCGGCCACCGCGCACCGGCCGGTGATCATCGCCGACACGCAGGACAACCCGGGCGTCGGCGGCGACTCGAACACCACGGGCATGCTGCGCACCTTGCTGCGCCACGGTGCACAGGACGCCGCGATCGGCCTGATCTGCGATCCATCGGCCGCGGCGGCGGCGCACGAGGCTGGCGTGGGCGCGACGATTAGCATCGGACTGGGCGGTTGTCCGCAGATCGAGGGCGACCCGCCGCTGCAGGCGCAATTCCAGGTCGAGGCACTGTCGGACGGCAAGTTCGTCTATGGCGGCCCGATGATGAACGGCAAGGCCAGCGACCTCGGTCCGATGGCTCGGCTGCGCATCGGGGGGGTGCGCATCGCGGTGAGTTCGGCCAAGGCGCAGCTGCTCGACCGGAACATGTACCGGGCGGTCGGCATCGAACCCGAGCGCATGAAGATCCTCGTCAACAAGAGTTCGGTGCATTTCCGGGCCGACTTCGCCGCCATCGCCAAAGAGATCCTCGTCGTGCGCGCGCCGGGTCCCTTCGTTGCCGACCCCGCGGATCTGCCGTGGACGAAGCTGGGGCCCGGCATGCGCACGCGGCCGAACGGTCCGGTCTTTGCCGGCGCCGCCGATGTCCATGCCTGAGCTTCCGGCCGGCGGCGTCGGGCCCCTGGCCCGCACGCTAAACTTCGCGTCATTTTCCAATGGGCGAAGCCGCCGAGTGGTCGACTTCGCCCCTGCGCCGGGGCGCGGCCATTGCCTGGTCGCATCGGCTCGGGAAGACATCCGTCGACCGGCTCGATGCCCTTTTCCTGCGGGCCGGCGTCTCAGAGTTTCCATCGATGAACGAATTCGCAGCGAGAACAGGCGCCATAGTGACGTTTGGACCGTTCACCCTCAGGGAGAAGGAGCGGCTGCTGACGCGCGACGGCGCCCCGGTGGAACTCGGCGGGCGCGCCATGGATGTCTTGATCGTGTTGGTCGCCCGCGCCAACGAGGTGGTCAGCAAGCACGAACTCATGCGGCTGGCCTGGCCCGGCGTCGTCGTCTCGGACGGCAGCCTCCGCTTCCAGATCACGATGCTGCGGCAGGCGCTCGGCGACGGCAAGGACGGCGCCCGCTACATCGTCAGCATCGTCGGCCGCGGCTACTGTTTCGTCGCTGCCATTTCGAGGCAAGGCGGCATCGACACCCCCAACCCTGTCGAGCCCGTCCTTCCCGGCCAGCCGCCGCAGTTGGTGGGGCGGGAAAAGGATCTGTCCGAAATCCGGGCCCAGCTCGCCACCTGCAGGTTCGTCACCATCGTCGGCGCGGGCGGCGTCGGCAAGACAACCGTTGCCGTTCGAACGGGCCACGACCTGCTTGCGATGTTCGGCAACGCCGTCTACTTCATCGACCTCGCGGCGTTGAGCGATGCGTCCCTGGTGCCGACTGCGATCGCCTCGACGCTGCGGCTGTCCGTCCGCTCGAGCGACCCGGTGCCCAGTCTGCTCGCCTATCTGCGCGACAAGCGCATGTTGCTGGTTCTTGACAACTGCGAGCATGTGATCGATGCGGCGGCGCTGCTCGCCGAGAGGATCTTCGCGGCGACACCCCATGTCCACATCCTGGCGACGAGCCGGGAACCCCTGCGCACGCAAGGCGAACATGTCCACCGGCTGGAACCGCTGGCGAGCCCCCCGGACCAGCCCGGGATCACGGCGGCTGGCGTCCTGACCTATCCGGCGGCGTGGCTGTTCGTGGCACGGGCAGGTGCCAGCGGGGCGATGCTCGGTCTCGACGACACCGATGCGCGGGTCGTCGCCGGCATCTGCCGCAAGCTCGACGGCGTGCCGCTGGCGATCGAACTCGCGGCGCGGCGCGTGGTGAGCTACGGCCTGCACCAGACCGCCACCCTGCTGAACGATCGCCTCACGCTGTCGTGGCCCGGGCAGCGCACCGCGCGGCCGCGCCATCAGACCCTGCAGGCCACGCTGGACTGGAGCTTCGAGCTGCTCGACGGCGCAGAGCGACAGGTCCTGAGCCAGCTTCCGGTGTTCGTCGGCAACTTCTCGCTGGAGGCCGCGCGCCGGGTCGTGGTCGCGCCCGGTGTGAGCGAGGAGCAGGTGCTCGCCGCGATCGCGGGCTTGGCGGAGAAATCGCTGCTCGCCATGCACCGTTCAGGCGCGCGTACGCTGTATCGGCTGCTGGAGAGCACACGGGTCTACGCGCTCTCGAAAGCCAGCGCGGAGACGACCGAGGCGGCGGCGCTTCGGCACGCGCAGTACTTTTGCCATCGGCTCGAGCAGGCGGCCGAGAAGCACGCGGCCTTCTCGCGCGACGCCGGCCGCGCCTCGGACACGGCAGACCTGGGCAATGTCAGGGCGGCGCTCGAATGGTGCTTCGGCCCCCAAGGCGCGACCGAGCTCGGGGTCGCGCTGGCAGCCGCAGCGGTGCCGGCCTTCATGGCGATGTCGCTGCTGGCCGAATGCCACCGCTGGTCGACGCGTGCGCTGGGGGAGCTGACCGAGCGCACCGTTTCCAGCCGCTCGGAAATGACTCTGCAGGCCGCGCTGGGCCTGTCGCAGATGTTCACGCGCGGCAACAGCGAGGAAGTGCGCCAAGCCCTCGAACGAAGTCTGGCGGTTGCGCAGGGACTGGGCGACGCCGCCAGCCAGGTCCAGCTCCTTGCCCGGTTGCAGATATTCCACGAGCGCATCGGCGACTTCGTGGTTTCGCTGGACTACGCCCATCGAAGCGCCGCGGTGGCCGAAACGATCGACGACCCGACGGCGCGTGCGACCGCCAATTCCCTGGTCGGCCTCTGCAGCCATCTGACCGGAGACCAGGCCAAGGCACGCCTTCTGCTGGAAGCTGCGATCGCCGGCGGGGTGCAATCCGCGCAGGCCAGCACGATCTACGCCGGCTTCGACCATGCCAACCGCGCCAGCATCGCGCTGGCTCGAACGCTCTGGCTGCAGGGGTACCCGGCGCAGGCCGTCATCGTGGCTCAACGCGCCGTGGACGACGCCCGCCAGCTGGACCATCCTGTGACCCTGTGCATCGCACTGATCTGGGCCGTTTCGGTCTACCTCTGGATCGGCGACCTCGGCAGGGCCGAGCGGGACATCGACAGCTTCATCGCCTACGCGGAATCCCATTCGTTGACGCCCTACCTCGCCGTCGGCCGCGGCATCAAGGGCGAACTGGCGCTCAGGCGCGGCGATCCGGAGCACGGCGTGCAGGCGCTCGCGCGCTGCCTGGGCGATCTCCACGAATCTCGCTATGAGTTGCTCACCACCTCCTTCAGTCTCACGCTGGCCGAAGGTCTGACCATGGTCGGCAGGACGCCCGAAGCGCTCGTCTTGATCGACGACACCCTGGCGTCGGTGCATGCGAACGGCGATCTCTGCCACCTTCCCGAACTGCTGCGGGTCAAGGCGCGCGCGCTGCGCAGTGCGCCCGAGCGCCGCATCGACGAGGCGGAGGAATGCCTGGTGCAATCCCTGGATTGGAGCCGGCGCCAAGGCGCGCGGGGATGGGAGCTGCGGACGGCGATGGACCTGGCACGGCTGTGGAGCGAAACGCGCCGCGCCCCGCAGGGACAAGCGTTGCTGCGAGGGGTACTCGCCCACTACGAGGAAGGCTTCGACACCGCGGACCTCCAGGAGGCGGGCGGGATCCTGGCGCGAATCGACGAACGGGCAGCGTCGGCCGCGCCGATGGGGTAGCCGTGTCCAATGGGTCGACCACTGCCCTGCCCCTCTCCCGCCAGGTCGCGCACGGCCGTGGCGGTCTCGTGCCGGGCCTTCGATGAAACTGCATCACTGGCTCGCCGTCATTCCGTTCCTGCTGTTCCTTGGCGGCTCGCTGTTCGCCGCCCGGGTTCAGCCCTTCGTGCTCGGGCTCCCGCTGTTCGTCGCGTGGACCATCGGCTGTGTGATCGCGACGGCCGCGGTGATGTGGCTGGTCTTCCGGCTCGACCCCGCCAATCGCGCGCCCTAGGCGCTGCGCCAACGCCTTCCTCTTCGCTGCGACCTGCATGAATCCCGCGCTGGCCATCATTGCGTCGACCCTGGTCGGCGTCCTGCTTCTTGGACTGCATGCCCGGCAAGGGGTGCGCATGAACCTGGAGCAATGGAGCGTCGGCGGGCGTGCCTTCTCCGGCGGGCTGGTGTTCGTGCTGATGGCCGGCGAGCTCTACACCACCTTCACCTTTCTGGGTGCCAGCGGCTTCGCCTATGGCCACGGCGGCCCTGCGTTCTACGTCATGGCCTATTCCTGCCTGGCGTTCGTGCTGTCGTACTGGCTGCTGCCGGCCATCTGGCGCTTCGCCCGGCAGCACGGCGTGCTCACACAGCCAGAGTTCTTCGCGAAGGCCTACGACAGCCCGTTGATGGGCTTGCTGGTCTGCGCGGTCGCGCTGCTCGCGCTGCTGCCCTACCTGGTCCTCCAGTTCAAGGGCTTGGGCATCATCGTGGAACTCACGTCGTACGGCAGCCTCACGTCGTCGTCGGCGATCTGGATCGGCGCGCTGGCCATGACGGCCTACGTGCTCCTGTCGGGCATGCACGGCTCCGCCAGCACGGCCGTTCTGAAGGACGTCCTGATCCTGGCGGTCTGCGTGTTCCTGGGGCTCTACCTGCCGTATCGCTACGACGGCGGGCTGGAAGCGATGTTCAGGCACATCGAGCGGCACCGGCCGGGCTTCCTGGCGCTGCCCGCCACCGGCAAGAGCGGCGCATGGTTCGTATCGACCGTCGCGCTGTCGGCGCTGGGCATGTATTTGTGGCCCCACGCCTTCACCGCGACATTCACCGCCGGCAACGAGCGCAGCTTCCGCCGGAATGCGATGGTGATGCCGCTCTACGCGCTCGTGATGCTGTTTTCGATGTTCGCCGGGCTCGCCGCCGTGCTGCAAGTTCCCGCGCTGACCGGAGACCAGATCGACCTGGCATTGCTGAGGCTCGCGATCCAGACCTTCGACCCCTGGATCGTCGGCGTGATCGGCGCCGCCGGCATGCTCACGGCCATCGTCCCGGGCTCCATCATGCTGGTGTCCGCATCCACCTTGGTCGCACGCGACCTCTACCGGCCCTGGCGGCCAGCCAGCAGCGATGCACACCTGTCCATGGTCTCGCGTGGCGCGACCGTCTTGCTGATGCTGGCCGCCGTCGCCTGGACCTTGGCTGGCGGCGCCAGCATCGTCTCCCTGCTGCTCATGGGCTTCGGCTTCGTGACGCAGCTGGCACCGGCCTTGCTGGCCGTGCTGGCGCGAGACCGTCGGGTCAACCGCTATGGCGCATTCGCGGGCATTCTCGTCGGCGTGACCTTCGTCGCCGGCAGCGTGGTGTCCGGTCTCACCATGCAGCGGCTGCTTCCCGCTGCGCCGGAATGGGTCCACGACGTCAACCTCGGCATCGTCGGCCTGGCGTTGAACGTCCTGACGACGTTCATCGTGAGTCTGCTCACGCGAGACCGGCTGCGCGCGAGGATGCCGCCGCGGGTCAGCCCCGAGCCGTTGCGCTAGGCCGTGTTTCAAACGTAGCCGTCCGGGTTTCAGCTGCATCGCGCAGTGGCAGCGGGGCAATCCGATCGCAACCGCCAGATCCGACAGTAGAGACACCGATGCAGACGCAAGTCGCTCGGGTTTCGAAGAGGACGTCGGACGCGTGTCTGCTGGCGCCGCCTCTGTACTTCATTCAGACGCGCAAAGGAATCACCATGAAGAAGATCCATTTGGCCATGGCCCTGGCGGCCGCCGTTCTCGCGCTCTCGGGCACCGTGGCTTCGGCGCAAGAAAGCCGTGCGGAAGTGAAGGCCGAACTCAAGGCCGCGCAGGCCAGCGGCGAACTCGCCGCGCTCGACGGCGAAGACAGCGGCTCAGCCTACCTGGCCTCGCACTTCCGTTCGACCGAATCGCGCAAGGAGGTCAAGGCCGAAGTCAAGGAAGCCCGCGCGGACGGCACGCTGAACGTGCTGGATGGCAGCGACAGCGGCTCGGCTTATCTCTCCAGGCACCAGGTGCTGGACACGCCGCGCGCGGAAGTCAAGGGCGAACTCCAGGCTGCCGAGAAGAACGGCACGCTCGACCAGCTGTACGGCGAAGACAGCGGCTCCTTCGCCTTGGCCGCGGACCGGCGCCACGTCGCCGCGCGGCCGGCCGTCGCCTCGAACTGAGCCCTTGCCGATGGCCGCCGGCATCGTGTCGCTGTTGGAGACCAGGTGGTACCGCAGCGTGACGCTCATGGGGTTGACATGGCTGGCGGCGGCAGGACCGATGCCCCCGATCGACATGACGCCTGTACCGCCGCTGGCCGCGGTGTCGGCGTGGCGGTCCGACGCACTCGGCGAAGGCTGATCAGCCTTCGATGGCCCGTGTGGAGCGTCGCAGCTGCTGCGCCATCATGCGCTGCATCCGCGTCTGCGGGGTGCGGTGCAGCAGCAGGTCGATGGCCCAGCCGGCCACCACCACGACCGCCAGTGCGCCAAGGGTGAGAATTGCTGAGTCCATGGTCTGCTCCCGATTCGACAATGGAGCGACTTTGCGCCTCCGGCCGCCGGCTGTGAACCCTCCAAATGGACTGGGTTGTTTTGTGATCTAGGTCCTTTTTTCCCGCCGCGGCTGTGCTAGCGGGTGCCCTGGACCCGCCTAGGGCGCGGCGTCCAGCGCGTGCCCTCCGGACTCGAAATCCCCGGCGTCGTGGCGCTCGGCCAGCTGGCTGTCCAGGTCGCCCCAGACCCGGTTCACCCTGCGCCCGCGCTGCACCGCGGGCCGTTCGGCGATCCGGTCGGTCCAGCGCTGGACATGGGTGTAGCTCTCGACCTGCAGGAACTCGCCGGCCCCGTAGACCAGGCCCTTGGCCAGCGCGCCGTACCAGGGCCAGACCGCCATGTCGGCGATCGTGTAGTGGTCGCCGGCCAGGTACGGGGTTTCAGCCAGCCGCCGGTCGAGCACGTCGAGCTGGCGCTTGACCTCCATCGCGAAGCGGTCGATCGCGTACTCGATCTTGGTCGGCGCGTAGGCGTAGAAATGGCCGAAGCCGCCGCCCAGGTAGGGGGCGCTGCCCATCTGCCAGAACAGCCAGGACAGGCAGGCGGCTCGTTCCTCCGGGACGGTCGGCAGGAAGGCGCCGAACTTCTCGGCCAGGTACAACAGGATGGCGCCCGATTCGAACACCCGCACCGGCGTCGGCGCGCTGCGGTCCATCAGCGCGGGAATCTTCGAGTTCGGGTTCACCGCGACGAAGCCGCTGCCGAACTGCTCGCCCTCGTTGATCCTGATGAGCCAGGCGTCGTACTCGGCGCCCGCGTGCCCCTGCGCCAGCAACTCCTCCAGCATCACCGTGACCTTGACGCCGTTCGGCGTGGCCAGCGAGTAAAGCTGCAGCGGATGGCGGCCCACCGGGAGTTCCTTGTCGTGCGTCGGTCCGGCCACCGGACGATTGATGTTGGCGAATTGCCCGCCGTTGGCCTTGTTCCAGGTCCAGACCTTGGGTGGGGTGTAGTCCGATGTTTCGTCCATGCGTGGCGCTCCGGGTGCGGGTGAAGTGGCGCGGCAGCAAGGTCCGCGCAGCCCGACTTTAGAGCGAATCGGCGCACGAGGGCGCCGGCAGCTAGGCGCGGGTCTTCGAAAGCGCCGCCGCCGTGGCCTGCAGCTCCGGCACCAGCGTCAACAGCCGGCGGGTGAGCCAGTACAGGTGGGCCGGATCGATCGGGTCCGGCAGCCTCAGGGTGTCGATCAGCCGTTGGGCCCGCGGCCCCAGGGGCAGTGCGGTCAGCGGTTCGAGCACCATGGCGAGCTCGTCCCGGACCGCCTCGTCGACGAGTTCATGCTCGTCGAGGCTTCGCCAGATGGCCCGCACGGCGCGTTCGCAGAGTTCGGCATCGGACAGCGGCGCAGGCAGCGCAGGATCGGGCGGCACGCCGCGCGTTCCGGTCACGTCACTCGAAAAGCTTCTTCGCAAGCTCATCTGCCGCTCCTTCGGGGCACCAGTCTAGTGCTGCCTCGAAGAGATGTAATGACGCGCTGCAGCATGGCGGGCGCCAAACTGCCTGGCGGCGAAAGCCCAGGCCATGCGCGACGCGTCGGGCCCTGCGCCGTCGCTGTACGGCTGGCCGGCAGCGCCGCCGCTCCAGGCGTGGCCGAGCCGGTCGATTTCCACCAGGGTCGCCACCGTGCTCGCCCCATGCTTGAAGTCGGTCACGGTCGCCGGGTAGCGCTTGCCCCGTTGCAGCGTGCGCTCCTTGCTCGAGGTCGCGCCCATGGCGTCGGCCCAGGCGCGAACCGCAGCGAGCCCGTTCGACGCCGCGACCACCCTGTCGCCGGCGCCATGGATCACCATCAACGGCGGCCAGCCGGCAGCAGCCCGCGCCAACGGCGGCGCCGCCAGGGGCTTCGTGGAGCGATGGCCATGCATGGCGCCGAGGGCGGACAGCGTGGAATGCGCGGTCCCGGGCGGTATGCCCGAGTGCATCACCACGGCGGCGAAACGGTCCGGATGCCTGGCGACGAGCAGCGCCGCCATGCTGGCACCTGCCGAGAGGCCCGCCACCGCGATGCGCGTGCGGTCCACCGCGTACATCAGGCAGACCTGGTCGATCGCCTTCATGATGAGCGCCGCCTCGCCGTAGGCGCGTCCGGATGATGTGTCGAACCAGTTCCAGCAGCCTTGCGGATTCGACACCCTGTCCTGCTCGGGATAGAGCACCAGAAAGCGTTCGCGGGCTGCAATCAGGTTCATGCGCGTGCTGGTCGCGAAGGTCTTCGCATCCTGTCCGCACCCATGCAGCATGACCATCAGCGGCAGGCGCTCCCCGAACTTGATGCCGGGTGGCCGATACAGCCGGAACCGGCGCATGCCGGTCGCACCCATGGCCAGGCCCTGGATCCATTGGCCCGCACCCGCAGGCGGGCGCCGCTTCTCGATCACCGGCTTGACTGTCTGGCCGACCGCCCGCGTACCGGCGCGCACGGTGCTGCGCGTGATCGCCTCCATGCCGCGGGCGACCACGCCCAGCCAGCCTCCGGCCCCTTTGCGTCGCGCCATCAGCGGCGCGACTTCCGCCTGGCGACGGTCGCCCGGGCCGTCTTGCCGCTCCAGAAATCGACGATCTGCCGGGTCGCCTCGGCTTGCGCGGCCCCGACCTGGCGCCTGGCGGCCGCGGCCGACTGACCGCGGGCCGAGCCGACCGCCTTGTTGGCCGCGCTCAGCCACATGCTCATCAAGGGATTCTTCTTTAACCAGGGGTTGCTCATGGAGCCTCCGTCTCGACCGGCGGTCGACAAAAGCGACTGTCGCCGGGCTGCCGATGCCGCAGCGCAGCATTTTTGCCCGATCGAAGGTGGCCGCCGTCCTACGCCCCGAGCGTCGGGGCGGCGGCGCGGGCTCGCCATGCCCGGATGCTCGCCAGCAGGCTGTCCGCTTCGACCGGCTTGACGAAATGACAGTCGAAGCCGGCGTCCAACGCCGCCCGCCGGTCTTCGTACTGCCCATATCCCGTGAGTGCGACCAGCAGCAAGCCGGTGCCCCCTCCGGCACGCAGGCGACGCGCGACCTCATAGCCGTCCAGTCGCGGCAAGCCGATGTCCAGCAGCACGACCGCGGGCTGAAACCGCGCTGCGACCTCCAGGGCCTCTTCCCCATCGGCTGCAGTGCGGATCTCGTGCCCCTCCATCTCCAGCATCGTTGCCAGGGTCTGCGCGGCATCGACGTTGTCGTCCACCACCAGGATGCGTTCGGGGGGACAGTCTCGCGCGGGACCCGCCGAGGACATCGGTGGCGCACTGGCCCGCACCGTCGCCCTGCGGGGCAGCATCACCCGGAATTCGGACCCGAGGTTGCGGCCGCGGCTGTGCACCTCGATGCGGCCTCCGTGCATCTCGGTCAGCCGCCGGGCCAACGTCAGTCCGACGCCCAGGCCGCCTTGCGAACGATCCAGGCCGCGCTTGCCCTGCGCGAAGAGGTCGAAGATGCGCGGCAGCAGCTCTTCATCGATGCCCATGCCTTCGTCCCGCACCGTGATCTCGACGCGTTCGTCTTCGACCACCACCCGCAGGTCGATCGGCGTCGACTCCGGGCTGTACTTCGCGGCGTTGTGAAGAAGGTTGGCAATGACCTGCGTGAGCCTCGCGCCATCCGCATCCATCCAGATCGGGGCTTCCGGCATCGCCACGCCGAGCACCTGGCGCCGGCTCTCCAGCAGCTGATGCACGGTCTCGATGCTGTGCGCCACGACCACCCTCAGGTCGACCGGATCGCACTTGAGCGTGATCTTCCCCTGGCTGATGCGCGTGACGTCCAGCAGTTCCTCCATGAGACGCGTGATCTGGCGCAGCTGGCGACCCGCCAGGTCCAGCGCCCATGTCACCTTGGGATGCTTGTCTGCCACCCGCCGGATGATTTCGATGGCCGTGTGGACCGAAGCCAGCGGATTGCGCAGCTCGTGGGACAGCATGGCGAGAAACTCGTCCTTCCGCTGGCTCGCCTGCTGCAGCTCCTGCTGCGCCGCCTGGCGCTCGACGATCTCGTGCTGGAGGTTGCGATAGAGCCGCGCGTTCTCGAACGCCGCCCCGGCCCGCGTCGCCACCTCGTGCACCAGGGTCAGGTCGGCCTCCCGCATCCAGGCGCCGTCATCGGGCGACGCCACCAGCAGGACGCCCGGCACGCGCTCTCCGAAGAGCAAGGGGACGGCGGCGACGGACGCCAGGGCGGCTTCGCCGAGATCGCCGTCGGGATGCCCGAGTGCGCCCGGGCGCAGCGGCATCGCCGCGTCCGCCACCCAGGCCACGCGGCGCGAGGTCGCGGCTTCCTGCAGCGCGGCCATGACCGCATCGGCCGGCGCCAGGTCGGCGCCGAACGCGACCGTCGCGGACCCGCCGCCCGCGGTGCGGGCCGCGATCGCGAACGAGCCTCGGCCGAGTTCGGGGTCCGCGATCCAGACCAGCGCCGCCGCGGCCCGCTCCGGCACCAGCAGGGCGACCAGCTCCTGCATCGCCACCTGGATGTCCAGGGAGCGGTTGAGCGCCTGGCTCGCACCGGCCAGGAAGGCGGAGCGCCGGTCGTTCTCCTCGGCCAGGCGGCGGGCGGCGTCCGAGGCCATCATCGCCGCCCGCGCATCGGCCTGCCGCTCGACCTGGCGCTGCATCAGGTAGAGCGACACGAACACGCCGACCTTGCTGCGCAGGATCTCCGGCACGACCGGCGAGAGGATGTAGTCGACCGCACCGAGCGAATAGCCGCGGGCGGTCTGGATCTCGTCCGCGTACGAGGTGATGAAGATGATCGGCGTGTGGGCGCTGCGCCGGTGGTTGCGGATCAGCGTGGCGGTCTCGAAGCCATCCATGCCGGGCATGTTCACGTCGAGCATGATCACTGCGAACTCGCGCTGGAGGATCTCGCGCAGCGCATCCGCGCCCGAACGCACCATCACCAGGTTCTGGCCCAGCTCCTCGAGGACCGTCCGGAAGACGAGCAGCTTTTCCGGCAGGTCGTCGACGATCAGGATGTTGGCGCGCTCGCCGCCGGGCGTGTCTCCCTGCGGCGCCGGGCCGTTCTTCGGTGCTAGCTGCACAGCCAGCCCCGCAGGACGACCAGCAGGTGGTTGGTGTCGACCGGCTTCGACAAATAGTCCCACGCCCCGGCCTCGATGCACTTCTCGCGATCGCCCTTCATGGCCTTGGCGGTCACCGCCACCAAGGGCAGCTGCTTGCCGCGCGGCAGGCGGCGCAGCTCGCGCATGGTCTGCATGCCGTCCATCTCCGGCATCATGATGTCCATCAGGACGATGTCGATGTCCTCGTCCTCCTGCACCAGCCGGATCGCGTCGCGGCCGTTCTCCGCCGTCACGATGGCCATGCCCTGCTGGTCGAGCACGGTGGCCAGCGCGAAGATGTTGCGCATGTCGTCGTCCACGATCAGCACCTTGCGGCCCGCCAGCGAGCAGGCGGCGTCGTTCGCGGCCTCGACGGCACGGCGCTCAGGGTCCGACATCAGCGCGAAGGCGCGATGCAGGAAGAACGCGCTGCTGTCGATCAACGCGTCCGTGCTGCTCACGCTGCGCCATGCCGCGCCGTCGAGGCCGCGGGTCCACGCGGCCGACCGCGAGCCGGCGCCGGGCCGGTCGAAGACGATCACCGGAAGCTGATGCACCGGCGCCCTTCCCTCGACCGCCTCGGCCAGGTCCGCCGGGCTGAAGCCCGGCACCGACCCGTCCGTGACGAGGCAGTCCACCGGCCCCTGGGCGATCTCGCGGGCGAGGGCCTCCCTCGATTCGGCCAGCGAGATCGTCACCTCGGAACCGTCGAAGGCCTCCACCAGCGCCGCCCGCGCGTCGGAGCCCTGCATGGCCACCAGCAGCCTGCGCGATCCGGTCGACACGAAGCGATGCAGCTGCCCCATCGCCGCGTCCACCTGGTCCATCGACTGCAAGGGCTTGGCAAGGAATCCCACGGCGCCGGAGTTCAGGGCGCGCTCGCGCGAATCGTCGGTCGACACCACGCACACCGGGATGTGCCGCGTCGCCAGGTCGGCCTTCAGGCGTTCCAGGATGCGCCAGCCCTGCATGTCGGGCAGGTGGATGTCCAGCGTGATCAGCGCCGGGCGGTGGTCGCCGGTCAGCGCCAGCGCCACCGCGCCGGTCGAGCTGACCAGTCCCTTGAACCCGGCGCGACGGGCGGCCTGCAGCAGCACCTTCGCGAAGGCCAGTTCGTTCTCGACGATCAGCGCCACCTTGTCGCCCGGCAGCAGCGCATCGCGGTCGTCCCCCGCCACGTTCAGCGCGTGCAGTTCGGCGGCCGCGGCCTCTGCACCCGCGGCGTCGACGCCAGCCAGCGCGTCGACGGGCTCGATCGTGGCTGCGACGGAGGCCGGACGGGTCCTCGGCGTCGGCAGGGGTGCCGGCAGGTCGACGCCGCCGGCACGGACGCCGCGCCCTCGCGCCGGGCTGAAGCTCTGCGGCAGGAACAGCGTGAACGTGCTGCCCTGCGCCGGAACGCTCGAGAGGCGAATCTCGCCGCCCAGGAGCCGCGCCAGTTCGCGGCTGATCGCCAGGCCGAGACCGGTGCCGCCGTACTTGCGCGAGGTCGAGCCATCGGCCTGCTGGAAGGCTTCGAAGACGATCTGCTGCTTGTCCGCGGGGATGCCGATGCCGGTGTCGGAGACGGCGAAGGCGATCACCTGGCTCGCCCGGTTGAGCTCCTCGCGGTCGCGCGACCAGCCGCCTTGGACGACGCCGACCGAGAGCCCCACCGACCCGTGGTGGGTGAACTTGAAGGCGTTGGAGAGCAGGTTCTTGATGATCTGCTGCAGGCGCTTGACGTCGGTGACGATCGCCTCGGGGAGCGTATCTCCCAACTGGATGCCGAAGCCCACGTGCTTGGCCTCCGCCACGTGGCGGAAGCTGCGCTCGACCGAGCGCTGCAGGTCGTCGATCCGCAGTTCGCTCACCTCGACGGCAACCGTTCCCGATTCGATCTTCGACAGGTCGAGGATGTCGTTGATCAGCATCAGCAGGTCGTTGCCCGAAAGGTGGATCGTCTTGGCGAACTCCACCTGCCGCTCCGTCAGGTTGCCTTCCGCGTTCTTGCAGAGCTGGTCCGACAGGATCAGCAGGCTGTTCAGCGGCGTGCGCAGCTCGTGCGACATGTTGGCCAGGAACTCCGACTTGTACTTGGAGGTCAGCGCCAGCTGCTCGGCCTTCTCCTCGAGCGCCTGGCGGGCCTGCTCGACCTCCTGGTTCTTGCTCTCGACTTCCTGGTTCTGGTGCACCAGCAGCCGGGCCTTCTCCTGCAGCGCCTCGTTGGTCTGCTGCAGTTCCTGCTGGCGATTCTGGAGTTCCTCGGCGAGCGACTGCGACTGGGTCAGCAGGTCCTCGGTGCGCATGTTGGCCGAGATCGTGTTGATCACGATGCCGATCGATTCGGTCAGCTGGTCGAGGAAGGCCTGGTGCGACGGGTTGAAGCGCTCGAGCGACGCCAGTTCGAGCACCCCCCGCACCTCGTCCTCGAACACCACCGGCAGCACGATCACGTCCATCGCCGCGCCTTCGCTCAGCCCGGTGGCCACCTTGAAGGCCGTGCTCGGCACGTTGGTCAGCAGGATCTTCGACTTCTCGATCGCGCATTGCCCGACCAGGCCCTGCCCCAGGTCGATTTCCTTGCCGTGCGCGGCGTGGCCGCCCGAGGCGTAGCTGGCGAAGAGCCTGAGCTTCGGCGCGCCGCCCGAGGAGGTCAGCAGGTAGAACTCGGCCTGCTGCGCGCCGACGACGGGCGCGAGCTCCGACAGGATCAGCTGGCCCACCGTCAGCAGGTCCTTCTGGCCCTGCAGCATGCGGCTGAACTTGGCCAGGTTGGTCTTCAGCCAATCCTGCTCGGTGTTCTTCTGCGTCGTGTCCTTCAGGTTGCGGATCATCTCGTTGATGGTGTCCTTGAGCGCCGCCACTTCCCCCTGGGCCTCGACCGTGATCGAGCGCGTCAGGTCGCCCTGGGTCACCGCGGTCGCCACCTCGGCGATCGCGCGCACCTGCGTCGTCAGGTTGGCCGCGAGCTGATTGACGTTCTCGGTCAGCCCCTTCCAGGTGCCGGCGGCGCCAGGCACCTTGGCCTGGCCGCCGAGCTTGCCCTCGACCCCCACCTCGCGCGCCACGCTGGTCACCTGGTCGGCGAAGGTGGCCAGCGTGTCGGTCATGCTGTTGATGGTCTCGGCCAGCGCGGCGATCTCGCCCTTGGCCTCCACCGTGAGCTTCTGCTTGAGGTCGCCGTTGGCGACCGCCGTCACCACCTTGGCGATGCCGCGCACCTGCCCCGTCAGGTTGCCCGCCATGAAGTTGACGTTCTCGGTCAGGTCCTTCCAGGTGCCCGACACATCGCGCACCTGGGCCTGTCCGCCCAGCCGGCCTTCGGTGCCGACCTCGCGCGCCACGCGCGTGACTTCCGCGGCGAAGGAGGACAGCTGGTCGACCATGGTGTTGATCGTCGCCTTGAGTTCGAGGATCTCGCCCTTGACGTCGACCGTGATCTTCTCGGACAGGTCCCCCGCGGCCACCGCCTTGGTCACGTCGGCGATGTTGCGCACCTGCGAGGTCAGGTTCGACGCCATCAGGTTGACCGAGTCGGTCAGGTCCTTCCAGGTGCCGGCGACGCCCTGCACGTCGGCCTGGCCGCCCAGGATGCCCTCGGTGCCCACCTCCAGCGCCACCCGCGTCACCTCGGCGGCGAAGGAGCGCAGCTGGTCGACCATGGTGTTGACCGTGTTCTTGAGCTCGGAGATCTCGCCCTTGACGTCGACCGTGATCTTCTTCGACAGGTCGCCGGCGGCCACCGCGGTCGTCACCTCGGCGATGTTGCGCACCTGCGAGGTCAGGTTGCCGGCCATGAAGTTGACCGACTCCGTGAGGTCCTTCCAGGTGCCGGCCACGCCCTGCACGTCGGCCTGGCCGCCCAGGATGCCCTCGGTGCCGACCTCCCGGGCCACGCGGGTCACTTCGGCCGCGAAGGAGCGCAGCTGGTCGACCATGGTGTTGACCGTGTTCTTCAGCTCCAGGATCTCGCCCTTGACGTCGACCGTGATCTTCTTCGACAGGTCGCCCGCCGCCACCGCCTTGGTCACGTCGGCGATGTTGCGCACCTGCGAAGTGAGGTTCGACGCCATCGAATTGACCGACTCGGTGAGGTCCTTCCAGGTGCCCGCCACGCCCTGCACGTCGGCCTGGCCGCCCAGCTTGCCTTCGGTGCCCACTTCGCGCGCCACCCGCGTGACTTCCGCGGCAAAGGACGACAGCTGGTCGACCATCGTGTTGATGGTGTTGGTGAGTTCGAGGATCTCGCCCTTGGTGTCGACCGAGATCTTCTTCGACAGGTCGCCGGCCGCCACCGCCTTGGTCACATAGGCGATGTTGCGCACCTGCGAGGTCAGGTTGCCGGCCATGAAGTTGACCGACTCCGTCAGGTCCTTCCAGGTGCCCGCCACGCCCTGCACGTCGGCCTGGCCGCCCAGCTTGCCCTCGGTGCCGACCTCGCGCGCCACCCGCGTCACCTCGGCGGCGAACGAGCGCAGCTGGTCGACCATGGTGTTGATGGTCGCCTTGAGTTCCAGGATCTCGCCCTTGACGTCGACCGTGATCTTCTTCGACAGGTCGCCGGCCGCCACCGCCTTGGTCACGTCGGCGATGTTGCGCACCTGGCTGGTGAGATTGCCGGCCATCGAGTTGACCGATTCCGTCAGGTCGCGCCAGGTGCCGGCCACGCCCTTGACTTCGGCCTGGCCGCCGAGCCGCCCTTCGGTGCCGACTTCGCGTGCGACACGGGTCACCTCGTCCGCGAACGAGGACAGCTGGTCGACCATGGTGTTGATGGTGGCCTTCAGCTCCAGGATCTCGCCCTTCACGTCCACCGTGATCTTCTTCGACAGGTCGCCGGCGGCCACCGCCTTGGTCACGTCGGCGATGTTGCGCACCTGCGAGGTGAGGTTCGACGCCATCGAGTTGACCGAGTCCGTCAGGTCCTTCCAGGTCCCGGCCACGCCCTGCACGTCGGCCTGGCCGCCGAGCTTGCCCTCGGTGCCGACCTCGCGCGCCACGCGCGTCACCTCGGCGGCGAAGGAGCGCAGCTGGTCGACCATCGTGTTGATCGTGTTCTTGAGCTCGGAGATCTCGCCCTTGACGTCGACCGTGATCTTCTTCGACAGGTCGCCGGCGGCCACCGCGGTCGTCACCTCGGCGATGTTGCGCACCTGCGAGGTCAGGTTGCCGGCCATGAAGTTGACCGACTCCGTCAAGTCCTTCCAGGTCCCGGCCACGCCCTGCACGTCGGCCTGGCCGCCCAGCTTGCCCTCGGTGCCGACCTCGCGCGCCACGCGGGTCACTTCGGCCGCGAACGAGCGCAGCTGGTCGACCAGCGTGTTGACCGTGTTCTTGAGTTCCAGGATCTCGCCCTTGCCATCGACCGTGATCTTCTTCGACAGGTCGCCGGCCGCCACCGCCTTGGTCACGTCGGCGATGTTGCGCACCTGGCTCGTCAGGTTGCCGGCCATCGAGTTGACCGAATCGGTCAGGTCCTTCCAGGTGCCGGACACGCCTTCCACCCGCGCCTGGCCGCCGAGCGAACCTTCGGTGCCGACCTCGCGCGCCACCCGGGTCACCTCCGAAGCAAAGGAGCGCAGCTGGTCGACCATCGTGTTGATGGTGTTCTTGAGCGTCAGGAACTCGCCCTTCACGTCGACGTCGATCTTCTTCGACAGGTCGCCCTTGGCGACCGCCGTGGTCACGTCGGCGATGTTGCGCACCTGGTCCGTCAGGTTGCCGGCCATGGAGTTGACCGAGTCCGTCAGGTCCTTCCAGGTGCCCGCCACGCCCTTGACCTTGGCCTGGCCGCCCAGCTTGCCTTCGGTCCCGACCTCGCGCGCCACGCGGGTCACCTCGGCGGAAAAGTTGCCCAGCTGCTCGACCATCTTGTTGATGGTCCTGGCGGTGCGCAGGAACTCGCCCTCCAGTTCGCGCCCTTCCACCTCGAGCGCCATGCTCTTCGACAGGTCCCCCTGCGCCACGGCCCCGATCACGCGGGCGACCTCGCTGGTCGGATGCACCAGGTCGTCGATGAGCGAATTGACGCAGGCGATCGACTCGCCCCAGAAGCCGCGGGTCTCGGTCATCACGGCCCGCTGCTTGAGCTTGCCCTCCTTGCCCACGACCTGCCGCAGCCGCACCAGCTCGGAAGCGAGCGTGGCGTTCTGCTCGACCAGTTCATTGAAGATGTCGGCGACCTTCCCGGGCAGTCCCACCCACTGGGCTGGAAGCCGGACCTTGGCATCGCCCTTTCGAAGGCGTGTCATCGCATCGAGCAGGACGGCCATTTCGTCGTTGGCGCTGTCCGCGACAGGGGCGTGTTCCAGGACTTTCATTTGTGCCTCGTGGTTCGACCAAGGTGACTTGCAGCGGCTGGCGGGGAAGTGTAGGCCTCGGCCCAGATTTGTAACAGGGCCTCGACCAGCATGGGCGCTGGATCGGAGTTCCTCGGACCACATGGTCGTCTTCCAGCAGGAAATTTCCCTCCTCCGGAAATTCGGCTGGCTGCGGCGTTCGGGTCTCGACATCTCGCATCTTATTTTTCGAAGCATTCGACCCGTGCATGGCTCCCCCCGTTCACAGCGACAGTGCGAACACGCAATGCGCAGTATTTGACCGCTGCGCGAACACCTCCCGCGTAGGCGGGGCGGCAGTCTCGCCACGCGGTCCATTCCTACAACAGAGCGCGCTCGACTCGCGCAGCCCGCGACTTGCCAGCAGTGCCCATGGCCCGCCGCATTGCCCTAGACTCGTTCCAGCGCCTTTTCACGCCTCGCGCCTCCAGCCACCTGAACACCGCTGAACGGTGGAACCCAGTCGACCATGACCATGCCAGCACCCGCACGCCCGGACGCCACCACTGCGCAGAACACCGGCCAGGCGTTCATGGCAGGGAAGGGCGAGATGGCCAGCCTGATACGGGCCCATGACTGGTCAGCCTCCTCCCTCGGCGACCCGGCGCTGTGGCCGCAGTCCCTGCGCACCGTCGTTCGCCTCATGCTCAACACCGGGCATCCGATGTACGTGTGGTGGGGCCCCGAGTTGACTTGCCTCTACAACGACGCCTATCGGGAATCGATCGGTCCCGAGCGCCACCCCGGCTCGCTGGGACGCCCCGCGCGCGAAGTCTGGGCCGAGATCTGGGAAGTGATATTCCCGCAGATCGAACAGGTCCTGAGCGGAGGCGGGGCGACCTGGCATGTCGATCATCTGGTCCCGATCACCCGGCATGGCCGGCGTGAGGATGTCTACTGGACCTACAGCTACAGTCCGATCGACGACGAGCGCGCACCGGGTGGCATCGGCGGCGTCCTGGTGCAATGCACCGAGACCACGCAACAGGTTCTGGCGGCCCGGGAGCTGGCGTCCGAGCGAGACCGGTTGGCCGCTCTTCACGAGAGCGAGATGCGCTTCCGGTCGGCCCTGCATGCGGGTGGGATGGGGGCCTGGGAGACCGACTACCAGACGCTGACCAGGTCCTGGACCCCGGAGGGCATGGCGCTCTTCGGGCTCAGCCTGCCGGACGGGCGAGGCCACGTGGGTGGCCCCGACGATGAATACGTGGCCGCGCTGCATCCGGACCACCGCCATCTCGCCGCCGGATTCCGCGAGTTGGCGGATCGGCAAGACTCCTTCCCGGCGGAGTACTGGATCGTGCGGGCCGACGGATCGAAGCTGTGGCTGGAGGGCCGCGGGATGGTCATTTCCAGGATGCCGGACGGCCGGGCCCATCGCCTCGTCAGCATCATGGCCGACGCGACCGAACGCAAGCGGGCCGAAGAGCGCCTGCTGATCGAGCATCAGCGCCTCGAACTCGCGCTGGGCGCGGGGCGCATGGGCGCCTACGACATGGACATGCGGGACAACGTCCTGTGGTGGTCGGTGCAAACCTACCGGCTGTTCGGTGTCAGCGAACAGGATTTCGTGCCGACACCCGCCCACGTCCTGGCCTTGCTTCACCCGGACGATCGGGAGGACTTCATTCGGCGCCGCGCAGAGGCCATCGAGGGCCATCGGCCCTTCGTGCATGAGTTCCGCATCCTGCGGCCCGATGGCACGCAAGCCTGGCTGGGCCACCGCGGCCACGTCGAATACGACGCCGGTGGCCGACCGGCACGCATCTTCGGCGTCACGATGGACATCACCGAGCGCAAGCTGGTCGAGACCCGACTCCAGGACGCGGACCGGCAGAAAGATCGCTTCATCGCGATGCTGGCGCATGAACTGCGCAACCCGCTGGCGCCGATCCGAAATGCCATCGCCGTGTTGCGCAAGATCGGTGGTGCCGATGCGACCTCGGCTTGGTGCCATGACGTCATCGACCGGCAGGTGAGCCAGATGGCGCATCTCCTCGATGACCTGCTCGACGCCTCCCGCCTGAATCACGGCCATCTGCGCCTGCGCATGCAGCCGCTCCAACTGGCGACGGCGATCGACCGGGCGATCGAGATCGCCAGGCCGGTGATCGATGCCGGCGGCCACTCGTTTGCCTTGCACATTCCGGCCCGGCCCATCGAACTCGAAGGCGACCTGACGCGACTGGCACAGGTCTTCTCGAACATCCTCATCAATGCAGCCAAGTACACGCCGCGAGGCGGCGCCATCGCGCTGACCCTCGAGCGCGAGGGTCAGCAGGCTCTGGTCAGCGTGACCGACACCGGGATCGGCATCGAGTCGCATCACGGTGAACGAATCTTCGAAATGTTCGGCCAGGTGGAATCGTCATTGGCCCGGGCCCAAGGTGGGCAGGGCATCGGCCTGGCCCTGGCGAAGGCCCTGGTGGAAATGCACGGCGGGACCATCGCGGCCTCCAGCGAAGGCCTGGGCAAGGGAAGCCGGTTCGAAGTCCGCCTGCCGCTGGCCGCCATGGAAGTCGGGGCGAACCCGGACGCCACCGGCGCCGGAGAATCCTCCGCGGCAGCGGGTTGTCGCGTCCTGGTGGTCGACGACATGCGCGACAGTGCCGACAGCCTGGCGCTTGCCGTGCAGGCACTGGGCCATGAGGTCGAGGTGGCCTACGGCGGTGAGGCGGCCTTGCGAAAGGTCGAAGCCACCCGACCCGACATCGTCTTGCTCGATCTGGGAATGCCGGGGATGGACGGCTACGAGGTGTGCCGTCGAATTCGGGCGACCCCCTGGGGGCACGAAGTGCTGCTTGTCGCGCAGACCGGGTGGGGAAACGACAACGATCGCGAAGCGACGCGCAAGGCGGGCTTCGACCACCATCTCGTCAAGCCCGTGGAGCTCGGCGCGCTGGCCGCGCTGCTCGAATCGGCTAGCCCGTCCTCCCGCTGATGATGTTCATCAGGACATGCGGCTGCAGGGGCTTTCCGAGGTGCGCGTCGAAGCCGGCCTCGATCGCCTTGGTGCGGTCCTGGGGCCGCGCAAAGGCCGTCAACGCCACGGCGAACAGGCGCGGCATGCCATGCGACGCGCCGTGCTGCCGGGTTAGGCGGATGAGCTCGTAGCCATCCCGGCCCGGCAGGCCGATGTCGCTCACCAGCACATCGGGCCAATGGGCCTCGATCAGCCGCATGGCTTCATCGAACGTGGACGCCAGCCGGACATGCGCGCCGGCGTCTCCGAGGACCAGGGTCAGCATGGCGCTGGCGTCCTCGTTGTCCTCGACCACGAGCACATCCAGGCCGCCCAGCGCGCGATCGGAGGCGGGCGAGGGCCGCGGCTCCTGGGGCTCCGTCAGGACCAGGGAAGACCCGTCGGCGGGCACCACCACCAGCTCGACACGCAGCGTGGCCCCCGCGCCGGCACCTGCGCTCTCGGCGGTGACACCGCCGCCGTGCAGCTCCGCCAGGTTCTTGACGATCGACAGGCCCAGCCCGAGCCCGCCGTGCAACCGGTTGTCCGGCGAATCGCTCTGCGTGAAGCGGTCGAACAGATGGGCCACGAATTCGGGGTCGATGCCGCGGCCGCAGTCCTGCACGGACAGTGCCAGGCGATCGGCCTCGCGCGCCAGGCCGATGCGAATCAAGCCGCCTTCATTCGAGAACTTGACGGCGTTCGAAAGCAGGTTCCACACGATCTGCTGGAAGCGGGTCGGATCGAGCCAGGCGGGCTGCTCGGCCTCCTCGTGCTCGAACTGGACACGAAGGTGCTTGGCGGCGATCGCAACGCTGAGCGCTTCGATCGACGAGGCGACCAGCGCGCGCGGTTCGCTCCATTCGGGGTGAAGCCGGAGCTTGCCGGAACTGATGCGGGAGACGTCGAGAATGTCCGAAATGAGCCGTGCCTGGGCCTTGACGCTGCGGTCGATCGCAGTGAGTCCCTTCTCGACCAGGTCCGGCGAACGATTGCCCGTCTTCAGCACGTGAACCCAGCCGCCGATGGCGTTGAGCGGATTCCGCAGTTCGTGCGAAAGCACGGCGACGAAGTCGTCCTTGGTCCGGCTGTGCCGCTCGGCGGATGCCCGCGCCGCCTGCTCGCGCTCGAGGACTTCGAGGCGGCGCGCCTCGAGCTCGAAGCGTTCGGAAACGTCCAGAGCGATGCCGATGCGAAGCCCCGGCTCGATCGGTGCCGACATCGTCCATTCGAGGCGCACCAGGCTGCCGTCTTGCCGGTGCAGCGGAAATTCCGACTGCCAGGAGGCGGCGCCCTCGCCCGCCATCACGGTCCTTTCGCTCACGGCATCGGTCCAGTCGTCAGGCGCGAACGCGGCCACCGCCTGCCCGACCACCTGGTCCTGCGCACGCCCCAGCATCGCGACCATGGCGGGATTGACATCGACGAACCGCCCGGCGTCGTCGATCAGCGCCATGCCGGTGGGCGCCTGCGTGTAGATCGCCCGGAAGCGTGATTCGCTGCTGCGAAGCCGATCCTCGGCCATGCGGGCGCGAATCAGCGCCTGCAGCGTGGCGATCAGCACCGCCGGCTCGACCGGATGCACCAGGTAGGCGTCGGCGCCGGCATCCAGGCCGGTCACCTTGTCCTCGTTGCGCACGAAGGCGCCGGAAAGGTGAATGACCGGCAGCGTCGCCGTGGCCCGGTCGGCGCGGATCCGTCGGCAGACCTCGAAGCCGTCGATGTCGGGCAGGTGCACATCCAGCACGACGGCCGACACCTGGCTCGCCGCGAGTGCAAGCGCCTCGCCCCCGGTACTCGCTTCGCTGGTCTGGAAGCCCGCGGCGCGGATCAGGCGCGCCGTCGAGTAGCGCGTCGTGGGGTTGTCGTCGACCACCAGCACCGTGTGGCGGCTGCGGTCGATGGTGGTGTTTATCACGTCGGTGACCACGGTTCAGCCCTTCGGGGGCAGCATCGATCCGTTCAACTGCACGGGCAGGGTCACCGAGAACACGGAGCCCCTGCCGAGTTCACTGGCGATTTCCACCCGCCCGCCGAGCAGCTCGGCGAACTGCTTGCTCAGCGACAGCCCGAGGCCGGTGCCTCGCAGGCGCTTCTGCACCGGCGAGTCGACCTGCGAGAAGTCGTCGAACACCGCCGCATGATGCTCCGGTGCGATGCCGATGCCGGTATCGGCCACCGAGAAGCGGATGAAGTCGCCTTCGACCTGCGCCGCCGATACGCGCACTTCACCGCGCGGCGTGAACTTGAGCGCATTGGCAATGAAGTTGCGCAGGATCTGGGACAGCTTGCGGTCGTCGGTGAAGAGCCGCGGCAGCTCGTGTGGCTCCTCGAAGATGAGCGCGGTGTCGGGGTTCGTGAGCACCGGCTTGAACATGCCCCGCAGTGCGGAGAACAGGTCGACCATCTCGAACCAGGCAGGAGAGATCTCGACGCGGCCGGCCTCGATCTTGGCCAGGTCCAGCAGATCGTCGACCATCTCGGCGAACTCGGCCGCACTGGACTCGATGAAGCCGACCTGGCGCTCCTGCTCCGGGGTCAGCGGGCCATCGACCCGGTCGCTCAACAAGCGCGTGATGCTCCGGATCGCGCTGATCGGCGTGCGGAATTCATGGCTCATGTAGGCGAGGAAGCGGCTCTTGAGTTCCGTGGCCCGCTGGAGTTGCTCGGCTTGGGCATCGAGTTCGGCATAGAGCGCCACCACGCCGCGGTTGGTTTCCTCGAGCTCGGCGCGCAGTTCGTCCGCGTCCTGGCGGCTCGCTGCCAGCGCCCGTCGACAGTCCTCGAGGGTCGCGCCATCGGCCGGGTCGGATTCGGGTGTCGTCATGTCACTGGTCCTCCCGGCGCAGCACCACGACGGTGGCATCGTCGCGATGTCTGGTGTGGTCGCGCAGCAGAATGGCAGCCGCCAGGGTCGGGTCCTTCTGCATCACAGGAAGGATCCGGTCGGCGCGCCAGCGCGTGTCGATGCCGTCGCTGTGAACGATCACGAGAGCGTGGGCTGGCAATTCCATCGCGGTTTCCTCCGGACGCCGGATCTGGAGGCCAGCGGTGCCATGCTGCGTGATGATCGATTTGTCGAACACGCCGGACAGCACCCGTCCCACCACGTTTCCCGCCCCGGAGTATGACAACCTCGAGGTCTCGCCGTCGATGGCCAGGGCGCAGATGGCCGCACCCCGCGTCGTCTGCAGTGCCTGGTGGGTCTGCTGGACCTGTTCGCGCGGCGCCGCCGATGGATGGCGAGCGAAGGCAGCGCTGGCGGCCAGCGACGCCTTGGCGGCTTCGGGGCCGTGGCCGAGGCCGTCGGCGACCATCAGGCTGAATCGGGCGCCCAGGCGGCCCGCCGTCCAGGCGTCGCCGCACACGGCCTCACCGGGCGCGGGCAGGCAAACGGCGCCGATCCGGACCGAGGCTGCCGGGCCCTGCGGCGCATCCGACCCGCGGACCCGCGCCACGCTCACCGTGCCGTCGGGAACCGATGAATGAATATCGAAATCGTCGGCCAGGCGGCGGATCGCGCCCAGGCCGGTGCCGGGCGTGCGCCCGGACGATTGGCCGTCCTGCATCGACAGGTGAAGGTTCACGATGCCCGGCCCCTCGTCGATAGCCACGACCTCGACGTCCCGGGCGTGCGGGCGCGCGGCGACCAGCAGGCGGCCCTTGCGCGCGTGACGATGGAGGTTGGTGCCCAATTCGGTCACAACCAATGCCAGCCTGCCCGCGTCCACTTCGGAAAACGCCAATCCGGCCGCCAGCTGTGCCGCATGGCGCCTTGCCTCGCCCACCCGGCTCGCATCTTCGACCGGGAAGGACTTGTGGGTCCAGCCGGTGACTACTTCCACTTGGTGATACTCACGCGCGTTCCCGCGCCAGGTTCGGACTGAAGATCGAAATCGTTCACCAGCCGCTTGCTGCCCGGAAGTCCGAGGCCCATGCCGGTGCCGCTGGTCCAGCCGTCGGTCAGCGCCAGCGCGATGTCGGCGATGCCCGGCCCCTGGTCCTCGAAGACCAGTTGCAGCCCGGGTCGGCCGTTCTTCTCGATGAACTCCCATCGCATCGTGCCGCCGCCCCCGTGGATCAGGGTGTTGCGCGACAGTTCGCTGGCCGCGGTGATCATCTTGGTCTGGTCGACCAGCGTCAGCTTGAGCTCTTGGCACAGCGCGCGCACCATCTGCCGGCTGGCGACGATGTTGTGCTCCGACTGCAGCGGCAGCGTACCGGCGCGTTCAATGGCCAAGGGAACTCTCCTCGCGCGCGCGCTGGAGCAGTTCCATGCCGCGCTCGACGTTGAGCGCGGTCCGCACGCCTTCGAGCGACAGGCCGAGTTCGACGAGCGTGATGGCCACGGCAGGCTGCATGCCGACGACCACCGTGGTGGCGGAGAGGATGCGGGCGATGCCCGAGATGCTGGTCAACATGCGGCCGACGAAAGAGTCGACGATCTCGAGCGCCGAGATGTCGATCATCACGCCCGACGCACCCGTCTTGGCGATCTGGCCGGCCAGGTCGTCCTGCAGCGTCAGGGCAGTCTGGTCCTGCATGTCGACCTGAATGGTCACCAGCAGGGTCTCGCCCATGCGCAGAATCGGGATGCGGTCCATGTCCGTCCTACTTGTCGCGCGTGATGCGCCAACCGGTCTTCTGCAGCGCAAGCGACAGCGCATCGGCCAGTGTCGCCTTGGTGCTGACGCCCTGCAGGTCGATGCCCAGATGCACGATGGTCTGTGCGATCTGCGGGCGGATCCCGCTGATGATGCAGTCGGCCCCCATCAAGCGGATGGCGGTGACGGTCTTCAGCAGGTGCTGCGCCACCAGCGTGTCGACGGTCGGCACACCCGTGATGTCGATGATCGCGAGGCCCGAACCGGTTTCGACGATCCGTTGCAGCAGCGCCTCCATCACCATCTGCGTGCGGCTGCTGTCGAGCACGCCGATCATGGGCACGGCCAGCACGCCCTCCCACAGCTTCACGACCGGGGTGGACAACTCGAGCAGTTCTTCCTGCTGGCGCCGGATGATGTCCTCGCGCACCTGCTGGAAGGTCGACACGGTGTGCTGCGCCAGCCTGTCGACCGTGGTCGACAAGGACCAGAGCGCAGGCCCCAACGCCTCCGGCTGGGCGGCAAGCCGTCGCTGCAGGGAAGCGAAAAGCGGCTTCTTGAGCGCCAGCACGAAGAGGCTGGTGGCTTCTGCCGTCTGGCCCTGTGCGGCCCTGGAGCGCGACAGGCCGGAAAGCGTGTCGCGCACGGACGCCCAATCGGCCGACTCGAATCCTTCCGGGTCCGCACCGGCCTGCAGGCTTTCACGCAGCTTGCGCAGGAGCTCGGAGGCCTCGGCGCGAGCGGCGCGCCGGGCACCGACGTCGGCGCCGGGCAATTCGGCCATCCACTCGTCGATGATCGGTTCTTCCTCGTCCCTCAGGGCACCCAGCAGTGGCGCGTAATCGTTCTTCATGGTTTCCTTACAAAACTGTCTTCCGGGTCGGCGCGAGTCGCCTCCCAGGGCCTCGCGCAGTGCGCGCTGGTCGTTCGGCATGGTAGCCACTGGGACAGCGACTCCCGCGCCCGCCGCACCGAATTGGACGATGGACTACGCCGCGATCGGCGCAGGCCTACACAAAGCGAGGCACGCCCACGCCTGCTGCAGCCGCGGGAACGCCCCGTCGGCCTAGCGACCTTGGCTCAACCGGATCAGCCCATAGACCGTCAAATACGCCGATCCGCGGCCATCCGTCGCGACCAGGCCGTTGGAACTCAGGCGACCCGACACCGCGGAGGCTTCGGCGGGGGCCGCTTCTTCGCTGGCGCCGGCCAGGCTCTGCAGCCTCCTCCACTGCGCGTTGTTGAGCCGGAGCTTGTCCGCCTTCGCGCGCTCGGTGCCAGCCTGCGTCTCGTTCATGGCCGCGCCCCGGATCAGACGATGGCGCCGACCAGCCGCAGCAGCGACAGGCCGAACACGGTCATGATCATGATGATGACCGCCACCCTGGTCCAGACGCGCTCATCACGCTCCTCGGATCGCGGAGGAAGGGGCGCGAACGAGGAGCCCCGGTCCAGGCGGTCCGGCTTTTCGGTCCACCAGCCGAGTCGGGTGTCATGGTCTTCTTGCATGGACGTGATTCTTCTGGGGTCAGTAGTACTTTGGTATGTTATTTGACGTATCCGCCGTACGAGGGCGACCAGGAAGTGAACTAGTTCACGCTTTGACAGCGCGTGGTGCGCCATGGCCCGCGCCGCGATGCCAGGTGTCAGCGCCTACACATCGTTGGCTCAGGGACCGACTCGGCGTTCGAGCGCACCTGCCCTACCGTCGCTGCACCCGACTTCAGCGAGACAACCCATGCTTGGCATCGTCATCCCGGCACACAACGAAGCCCTGCTCATCGGCTCGACCCTCGATGCGGTCATGGCCGCGGCGAGACACCCCGACCTGCGTGACGAGCCGGTCGAGGTGGTGGTGGTGCTCGACAGCTGCAGCGACGCCACCGGCGTGATCGCGGCACGCGCAGGCGCGCGCACCGTCAGCCTGCGCGTGCAGAACGTCGGCGTCGCCCGCGCAGTGGGCGCGGAAGCCATGCTCGCCGCCGGCGCCCGCTGGCTCGCCTTCACCGACGCCGACACGGTCGTCTCGCCAAGCTGGCTGGTGGACCAGCTCGCGCAGGAGGCCGACGCGGTCTGCGGTTCGATCGGCGTCGACGATTGGTCAGCGCATGGGGACCATGCAGGCGCGATCGAAGCCCATTTCCAGAAGACCTATTCGGACGTCGACGGCCACTCCCACATCCATGGCGCCAACCTGGGCGTCTCGGCGGCCGCCTATCGGCGCGCGGGTGGCTTCCGCCACCTGGCCTGCAGCGAGGACGTCGCCCTGGTGCGTGCGCTCGAGGCCACCGGGGCCCGGATCGCCTGGAGCGCGAAGCCGCGCGTGGTGACCAGTTCGCGCCGCGACGGGCGCGCGCGCGGCGGCTTTGCGGATGCGCTGCTGGCCGCGGTCGCTGCCGGCGTGGCCGCTGTGGCGCCACCCGGCGCCGCCGCCGTGGGCTGACGACGGACCCGCCCGCCATGCTCTCCGGCGCGACCCATGATGCGCTCCAGCGCCTTTGCCGCCAGCTTGGGGGCGCACTCGCGCTCGACCATCTGGTGGCTGCCGGCATCGATCGCCTGCCGCTGCCCGGCTCCGGCGACACCATCGAACGCTGGCGAATCCTGTCGGAAGTGGCCGCGCACGACCTCTCGCTCGCCAAGCTGTTCGAAGGGCACACGGACGCGCTTGCGATCCGCCATGAACTCGGCCTGGCGGACGCCGAGACCGGTTCTCGCTGGGGCACATGGTGCGCCGAACCCCCCGATGCGCGCGTGACGATGGAAGCCCTCGTCGACGAGGGTGCGAGCGCAGCCCCGGTCCGCCTCCACGGCACCAAGGCATGGTGCTCGGGCGCACAGGGCGTGACGCACGCCGTCCTGAGCTGCTGGGACGATGCAGGAGAGCCCTGCCTCGCCGAGCTGAAGCTCGACCAGGCGGCCGTCACGGTCACCGACCAGGGCTGGCACGCGGTGGGCATGGCGGCAAGCGGCAGCGTGGATGTGCGATTCGATGGCGCGGTGGCACGCCGGATCGGCCGCCCCGGCGACTACGTCCGGCGGCCCGGTTTCTGGCAGGGCGGCGCCGGCATCGCGGCCTGCTGGTTCGGCGGCGCTCTGGGCATCGCACGCATGGCGCGCCGATTCTGCGGCATGGCACCCGACGCCCATCGGCTCGCCCACCTGGGCGCCATCGACACCGCGCTCGCAGCCGGCGCGGCCGTGTTGCGCGAAAGCGCGGCGTGGATCGATGCCCATCCCCGCGACGACGCGCACCAGATCGCGCTGCGCGCCCGCCTGGTGGTCGAGGAGGCCGCCCATGCGCTCATCGCCCACGCCTGCCGCGCGACCGGCGCGGGGCCGCTCTGCCGGGATGCGCGCTTTGCACGGGCGGTGGCCGACCTCCCTGTCTATATGCGCCAGAGCCATGCGGAACGCGACCTGGCGAGCCTGGGCAAGACTGTTCTCGATACGGAGACCACACCATGGAAGTTGTAGAGAAGGAAGGCGATCGCGTGATCCACGGCGACGGCACGACAGAAGACGAGTGGCATGCCTGGAGCGGCCTGCGCCAGATGCGCACGAGCTTCGTGGAGACTCTGGTTCCCGCCGGCGGGCGCGCCGTGGTCGTTGCGCCGCATCCGGACGACGAGGTGCTGGCGGTCGGCGGACTGCTGGCGCAGCTGGCCCGGCTCGGCAGCGCGATCCGCGTCATCGCGGTCACCGACGGCACCGCCAGCCATCGCGGCTCACGCGACTGGCCTGTCGAGCGGCTGGTCCGCGAGCGCCCGGGCGAGAGCCGCGAGGCCCTGCACCGGCTGGGCGTCGACATCGAGCCGATCCGGCTGGGCCTGCCCGATGGGGGCTTGCGCGGCCTCGAGACACTGCTGGCGGATCGCCTCCTGACCCTCTTCGACCGCCAGGACGTGGTGTTCACGACCTGGCGCGGCGACGGGCATCCCGACCATGAAGCCACGGGCCACGCCTGCGCCTTTGCCGCGGCGCGGACCGGGGCGAAACTGGTCGAGGTGCCGGTGTGGGCCTGGCACTGGGCCGCACCCGGCGACAAGCGCCTGCCGTGGCTGCGCGCGCGGCGGCTGGACCTCGATGCGCAGGCGTGCCAGCGCAAGCAGAGCGCGGTGCGGGCGTTCGCGAGCCAGATCGAAGCCGACGCGTCGACGGGTCGGCCGCCCATCCTGCGACCCACGACGCTCGCGCGCGCCGCGCGGCCTTTCGAGGTGTTCTTCACGTGAACTCCCCGGCTGGCCAGCCTGACGGCACGAGCGCCTATTTCGATGGGCTCTACGGGGCGAGCGACGATCCCTATGCGCTGCGCACCCGCTGGTATGAAGAGCGAAAGCGGGCGCTGATCCTGGCCACGCTGCCGCGGCGCCGCTACCGGCGTGCCTTCGAACCTGGCTGCGGCATCGGCGAGTTCACGGTGGCGCTATCGGCTCGCTGCGACACGGTGTTCGCGAGCGACCGCTCGGCGCGGGCGGTCGAGATTGCGCGGCAGCGCACCGCAGGCCTTCGCAACGTCCGCATCGAACGACAGGACCTGCCGGCGGAATGGCCGAACGATGTCGCTGCGTTCGACCTGATCCTGCTGTGCGAGCTCGGCTATTTCCTGCAGCCGGACGCGATGCGGGAGCTCGCCCGCCACTGCGATGACTCGCTCGCCGGCGACGGCACCCTGGTCGCCTGCGATTGGCGCCCCGACTTCGCCGAGCGCCGGCTGGCGACCGACGCGGTGCAAGCGCAACTCGCGGCGCTGGGCCTCACGCGGCTGGCGCGCCACGAGGAAGCAGATTTTCTGCTTCAGGTGTGGTCGCGGGATGGTCGTTCGGTGGCACAACAGGAGCGGATCCGCTGACGCCGAGGCCGGCCGGCTGCTCGCCATGGCGGCGCGGCAGGAAGTTCATCGGCACCCGCCCGGCGCTTCCAGCCCGGACGACGCGATGAATGAAGTCCAGCTTCTCGATGACCGGGGGAACCACGATGAACGGATAGCTGTCGTGGGCGCCGAGGCTGCGATCCATCGCGTTGATGAACTGCGAGACCGGCAGCCACTGCTCGGCCACCAAAGACAAGATCGACTCGGCGTCGAGATCGAGCTTGCGCACCGTCAGTGAAGGCGCGGACGGCAAGGCGTGATCGAGCCGGGCGCCCCAGGCCGCGGCGGTCTCCAGGCCGTCCACCATGTGCAAGTAGTGCGCCCAGGTCTCCGCCCAGTCTTCCCAGGGGTGCGAGCTCGCGTACGCACTGATGAAACGCTGCGGCCAGTCGGCCACCGGCGATGCATAGTGCTTCTTCAGGGAAGCTTCGTAGTCGGCGCGCTCGTCGCCGAACAAGGCCCGGTACTCGTCGATCCAGGGCGTGCCGCGCACCAGCCGATCCCAGTAGTAGTGGCCGATCTCGTGGCGGAAGTGGCCCAGCAACGTCCGATAGGGCTCGTGCATCGACATGCGGATCTGCTCCCGGCGCGCATCGTCGGCCTCCGCGATGTTGAGCGTGATGACGCCCTCGTCATGGCCGGTGAGCACGCGATCCTTCGGATCCACCTGCTCGAGGAACTCGAATGAAAGTCCGTTCGCAGGGTCTTCCAGCTTGTTGGGCGTCGGCAGAACGAGCTCGACCAAGGTGTAGAACAGGCGCCGCTTGGCCTGTTCGAGCGCGGCCCAATAGCCACGATTCTGGGGTGTTGCCAGCGCCGGGATGGTATGGGTCGTTCGACACGACAGGCAGTGATCGTGGGCGCTGTCAGCCAAGAGCATCCAGTTGCAGACGCCCTGCTTCCGATTCGCGCAAGGGCGGTATCCGGGACCCGGTGGACCCAGCCGGCGCCAGGCGTCTTCGGCCGAGGTCTCGAAGGCGATCATCAGTTGTTCGTCCGGCGCATAGCCGAGCGTCGAGCCGCATGTCTCGCAGCTCAGGTTCTCGAAGAAAACCCGGTTACTGCAATGCGAGCAGGTCAGTTGCTTCATGGTGTCTTTCCTGGATGCGCGGGATTCACCGCCCTGTTGTTGCGATGCAGCATAAGGGCTGCCCGATGATCGTGGAGAAGATGGCCGGCTGCAACGACGTGGGACAAGACGCCGCGCAGCGAAGCGCGAACTCGCAGCGACAGGGGCATTGCAGCGGCGTTCTCCTACATCGCCGGCGGGGGAACGGGCGCATCGTCGGGCAAGGAGCTGCTTCCGGAAGATGAGCGGCCCATTCAGTGAGGCTCGCATGAACACCAGCACTCTTCAACCCTACCAGGCATTCGCATATCGAGGACGGTCGTTCCTTTGTGGAGCGCAGCCGCGGGACAACGGGACCTTCCTGCCCGTCGTCTTTTGTGTCGGTCCGGCGCCGGGTCGGCAGACCGAACTGCCGCGGGACACGGATGCCTATGCGACCGAGAGCGAGGCGCTTCGCCACGCAGAGCAGCAGGCGATGCGCTGGGTCGAGGATCACGAGGACGTCCGGGGCCTGGAATGAGGCCGGCCAGTCAAGCGCCGAGGTCGGTCGCGCAGAACTCGAAGAACTCGTCCAGTTCGATGGATTTGTCGAAGACGCGATCGGCCCCTGCGTCGAGGCACCTTTGCCGGGCATCCTGTCGCGCATAGTTCGTGAGCACGACCACCCGCTGGTGCGGCTCGCGCCCATTGCACCAGTTCACGACCGCAAGACCGTTTCCTTGCCGCAGGAACAGGTCGACAACCGCCAGATCCCACTGGCCCTTGTGCCCGGCGAGCCAGCCGATCGCCTCGTCCTCGGTCTCCGCGGTGGCCATCACTTTCGCTGACGAGAGATCCTCGAGAGCAGGAATCAGATGCTGCCGGATGGTGCTGTTGTCTTCGACCAGGAAGATGCTGCGGGCGGCGGTCATGGAGCGATCATTGATTGGTTCTCGTTTGCCTGAGGCTAGGAACCTCGTGCCGCCACGCGAGTGAGCACTTCCCCCGGGCGAAGGTAGGATGGACTCGCCATGCTCTCTCTCTCTCCGCTTTGCCGCCGAGGCCGGCGGATTCACGCGAGGGCCGTCAGTGCCAGCCCCGCCAGGCCTGATCCCACCACCACCGGAATGACGCCAAGCTTGAATCGAAACAGCGCCACGGCGGCGGCGACGCCGATGAGGGCCGAGGCCCAATCGAAGCGGCCTGTGAACCCCTGCGGCCAGAGCACGTGGTAGGCGAAGAAGACCGCGAGGTTGGCGATGACACCCACCACCGCTGCCGTGATGCCGGTGAGCGGCGCCGTGAACTTGAGATTTCCGTGCGTGGACTCGATGAAGGGAGCGCCGAGCAGGATGAAGAAGAACGAAGGCAGGAAGGTGAAGAAGGTCACCACGGTGGCTGCCACCGCGCCCGAAAGAAACAGCGCATCGGCACCGAAGATGGCCTTCGTCCAGCCACCCACGAAGCCGACGAAGGACACCACCATGATGAGGGGGCCCGGCGTGGTTTCGCCGAGCGCCAGGCCGTCGATCATCTGCGATGCCGTCAGCCACTGGTAGTGCCCGACCGCGCCCTGGAACACATAGGGCAGCACGGCATACGCACCGCCGAAAGTCATGAGGGCCGCCTTGGTGAAGAACCAGGCCATCTGCGTCAGGACGGCATCCCATCCATAGAGCGCCATCGACGTGCCGATGGCAGCGAGCCAGAGCGCAAGGCAGACCGCCAGCACGCGGCCGAAGCGCCGCCAGCTGAACACCGCGTGCTCGGGCGTCGGCGTATGGTCGTCGATCAGCGCGGGACCCGCAGACTGTGTCGCCTTGGCATGGCCAGCCCCGCCGGCGAAGCTGGCAGGCGCGAAGCGTCCGCCCAGGTAGCCGATGACACCCGCGGCCAGCACGATGAGCGGAAACGGCAGCTGCAGCGCGAAGATCGCCAGGAAGGCGGCCACCGCAATGGCCCACAGCCATGCGTTCTTCAGGGTCCGGGCGCCGACCCGGCAGGCTGCGTGGACCACCAGCGCTGTCACCGCGGGCTTGATGCCATGGAACACCCCCGCAATGGCCGGCACGTTGCCGTACGCCATGTAGACCCACGACAGGCCGATGAGGATCAGCAACGACGGCAGCACGAAGAGCACGCCCGCGACGATGCCGCCCCATGTGCGATGCATCAGCCAGCCGATGTAGGTGGCGAGTTGCTGCGCCTCGGGTCCGGGCAGGAGCATGCAGTAGTTCAGCGCATGCAGGAAGCGGCCCTCCGAAATCCAGCGCCGGCGCTCGACCAGGTCCTCGTGCATGATGGCGATCTGCCCGGCCGGCCCACCGAAGCTGATGAAGCCGAGCTTGAGCCAGTAGACAAGGGCTTCGCCGAACGTCAGCCGCCGTTGCGCAAGCGGCGATGGCGTCTCCCCGGGAGCGCCCGGGTTCAATGTCGAAGCCTGTCGTTCATGCGGCAACTATCGCATGACGTGATTTTCGCCACAAGAACCCGGTGTTCGGACAACGCTTGCAGGGCTCGGTGCCTGGGCAGCGGGGGGCGAAGCGCGTACGTAGGCGAATAGACTTCCAATCCACGATCCGAATGAATCCAATGAACCGACCCGAAGACGCACCTCATGCGTTTCAAGCCGCCTGGAACAGCCACGACATGGCTTCGCTAGGAACACTGTTCCATGAGGATGCGACATTCGTGAACCGGTTCGGGCACTACCTGCACGGCGTCGCGCAGATCGTCGACCTGCATGCGCCCATCCACGCGACCATCTACAGCGATTCCACGCTGGAGAACGAATTGATCGGCGTGGTCGCGATCAGCGACGACGCGGCCGTCGTCCATTTCTGGAGTCGCCTCACAGCCGGTGCGGCGCATCCGGCGGGGCCACACGCCGTCGACACGCTGATCCTTGCCGTGCTCACGCGGCAGGCCGGCGAGTGGCGGATCAAGGCGCTCGAGAATGTCACGCTGACGAATCCCCGTACCGGAGAAGCGGTGTTGAGAGATGCGAGCCCGGTTCGGAATTTGCAATCAGTCTTCGTTTTCGGAACCCTGAAGGAAGGCTTTCCCAACTTCGCGACCAACAGGGGCTCGCGAGTGGCGGGAGATTTCATGACGGTCGGGCGCTACCCGCTGTACCTGGTGGGCGAACGCTTTTCGCCCTGGCTCGTCGATGCCCTGGGTGAGGGCGAACGAGTTGTCGGTCAAGTGTTCGATGTCGACGAGGCTGCATTGGCCAGGATGGACGAGCTTGAGCGAACCACGGAGGCGGACGGGTATCGACGCGTGATGCTCGAGGTGGAGTCGCTGAGCGATGGTCGAAGAGTTCGCACGCATGCGTACATCAAGCCTCGCGAGCAATTCGCCGTGGCGGATGCCCGGCTTGGCCCGTTGCACGAATACACGCTCGAACACGCGGCGCTGTACCGAAGCCGCGAAGCGAAGCGTTCTGTTTAAGGCAGGCAGGCACGAGGAAACAACACATCCAGGGCACCCTTACCCTCGACGCAGCGGCGGATCTTCGCGAGCCGCCGCCAACGATTGCAGATGTACGGCCAGCGCCCTCGCCGCCGGTGACAGGCGCCTCTCGTCGTAGAAGCAGATGGCGAAGCTGCGTTGGGCCCACGGATCGGTCAGCGGCAGCACCTTCAGCCCGTAGATGGAGGCCATCGGCTCGGCGACCTCGCGCGGAACGACCGCGATGCCGAGGTTGGCCCGGACACAGCGCAACGACGCATCGAAGGTCGAGACGACCGCCCGGTAGCTGATCGGCTTGCCGATGATCGCGGCAGCGCGCGCCAGCATCGTGTGCACGGCAGTCGACGCGGGAAGGCCCACATGGTCGTAGTCGAGTGTCTCCTCGAAGGCGCAGCGCTTCTTCCTCGCGATCGGGTGCGAAGGGCTGGCGATGATCGAGAGATGGTCGTTGCGATAGGGCCGGGTCTGCAATCCCTCGAGGTCCGCGGCGTCCCAGCAGACCGCCAGCGGCGCCAGGCCTTCCCGCAAGCCGCTGACCACGTCACGGCTGAGCGCCTCCTCGATGTCGATCCGGATCTCCCGGTGTTCGGGTACCTGCAGGAACGAAGCGATGTCGTCAGGCAGGTACTCGGCAATGGAGGAGACCGTGGCCAGAACGCGGACCTGGCCCTTGATCCCCCTTCCGAAGGCAGCCATGTCGCGCGCCACGCGGTCCGCACCGGCCAACATGCCGCGCGCATGCTCCAGCAGGATCTCGCCGGCGCCGGTGATCGCGACCCCGCGACGATTCCGCTCCACCAGCACATTGCCCAGCGTGCTCTCCAGCTGGGCAATGCGCTTGCTGATGGCGGACGCGACGATGTGATGCTGCTCGGCCGCGCGCGCGATGTTCCGGGTCTCGCAAACCGCGACGAAAAGACGAAGGCTTGTGAGATCGAGGTCGTGCATGGTGCGAGCGGGTGTGAGCTTCCGAAATGGAACGCTGCTCGTTCCAATTTACCGCTTTTCGATCGAAGAAGGAATGCCTACAGTCTCCCCCAACGACGTCGCGACCGTGCGTCGAGAGTCCGGAGACGAACACATGACACTTCCACCCGCCCGCCTGCCGCGCAGCGCCGTGATCCGCGAGGTCGGCCTGCGCGATGGCCTGCAGAGCATCGCCACCATCCTTCCGACCGCGCAAAAGATCGAATGGATCCGCGCCGCCTACCAGGCCGGCCAGCGCGAGATCGAAGTCGGCTCCTTCGTGCCGGCACGACTGCTGCCGCAGTTGGCGGACACGGCCGAGCTGGTCGCCTTTGCCAAGACGCTGCCGGACCTGTTCACTTCCGTCCTCGTGCCCAACCTGCGCGGCGCCGAAAACGCGATCGCGGCGAGGGCCGACCTGATGATCGTCCCGCTCTCCGCCAGCCATGCGCACAGCCTGGCCAACCTGCGCAAGACCCCGGACGACGTGGTGGCTGAAGTCGCGAAGATCCGAGCGGCGCGCGATGCTTCGGGCGCGAGGATCCTGATCGAGGGCGGGGTGGGCACGGCCTTCGGCTGCACGCTGCAGGGCCACGTCGACAAGAGCGAGGTGCTGCGCCTGATGCAGGCCTTGCTCGACGCCGGCGCCGATCGCGTGAGCATCGCCGATACCGTCGGCTACGCCGATCCCGGCATGGTCCGGGACCTGTTCGAGGACGCCGTCAAGATCGCCGGCGACCGCTTCTGGTGCGGGCACTTTCACGACACCCGCGGCCTGGGTCTCGCGAACGTCTATGCCGCACTCGAAGCCGGTGTGAATCGATTCGATGCCTGCCTGGCCGGCATCGGCGGCTGCCCGCACGCACCGGGCGCGAGCGGCAACGTCTCGACCGAAGACCTCGCCTACATGCTGGGCAGCATGCGCATCGAGACAGGCATCGACATCGACCGACTGCTGGCGTTGCGCACCCGCGTCGCCGAATGGCTCGCCGGCGAGACGCTCCATGGCTCGCTCTGGCAGGCCGGCCTGCCGAAGACCTTCGGCCTCCCGGCCCAAGCCCTTTCCGCCTGAACATACCGCGAACCATCCCATGAACACCGCTGCCCATCCCCTCCCCCTCGCCGGCGTCCGCGTCCTCGAGTTCACCCACATGGTCATGGGCCCGACCTGCGGGATGATCCTCGCCGACCTCGGCGCCGAGGTCATCAAGGTCGAGCCTCCGGGCGGCGACAAGACCCGCAAGCTGCCGGGCCTGGGCATCGGCTTCTTCCGCTCGTTCAACCGCAACAAGAAGAGCGTGGTGATCGACATCGGCACCGAAGAAGGCCGCGTCACGGCCGCTGAACTCGCAGGCCAGTGCGACGTGGTTCTGGAGAACTTCCGGCCCGGCCTGATGGAGAGCTTCGGCCTCGACCACGCGACGCTGTCGCAGAAGTACCCGCGCCTGATCTACGTCACGCACAAGGGCTTCCTGCCCGGCCCGTACGAAAACCGCCTGGCACTCGACGAGGTGGTGCAGATGATGGGTGGACTCTCGTACATGACCGGCCCGGTCGGTCGGCCGCTGCGCGCCGGCACCTCGGTCAACGACATCATGGGCGGCATGTTCGGCGCCATCGGCGTGCTGGCCGCACTGCGCGAGCGCGACATGACCGGCAAGGGCCAGGAGGTACAGAGCGCACTGTTCGAGAACTGCGTGTTCCTTTCGTCGCAGCACATGCAGCAGTACGCAATGACCGGCGAGCCGCCGCCGCCGATGCCCTCGCGCGTCTCGGCCTGGAGCGTCTACGACGTCTTCACGCTGGCCGACGGCGAGCAGCTCTTCATCGGCGCGGTCAGCGACAAGCAATTCCTGACGCTGTGCCGCGTGATCGAGGCACCCGAGCTGGCGGCCGACCCGGCGCTGGCAAACAACGCGCTGCGCGTGGCGGTACGCCCTGCCCTGCTCGCGAAACTCGGCGAGAACCTCAAGCACCACCGCGTGGAAGAGCTCTCGGCCAAGCTCGAAGCGGCCGGCATCCCCTATGCGCCCATCGTGAGGCCCGACCAATTGGCCAACGACCCCCACCTGAAGGCGAGCGGCGGCCTGGTGCCGATGGAATGCGAAGACGGCGAGACCACCGACGTGGTGCTGCTGCCGCTGCTGATGGGCGGCCGCCGCCCGGGTGTGCGGCACCCGCTGCCGGGCATCGGCCAGCACACGGAAGAAATCCTCGCCGGCCTGCCCAGCCACGCGACGGCCTGATCAGAATCAAACCAAGACCCACGGAGACAAGCCATGACCTTCAAGATCCACCGCCGCCAGTTGACCGCAGTGGTCGCCGCCGCCCTCGCACTGGGCGCTACCGCGAGTTTCGCCCAAGCCTCCGACAAGCCCCTGCGCATGGTGCTGCCCGTCGGCGCCGGTTCCGGCGTCGACACCATCATGCGGGCTGCCACGCCGTCACTCACCAAGGCGCTCGGCGGCCAGGCGGTGGTGATCGAGAACCTGCCCGGCGCCGGCGGCATCACGGGCACCGGCGTCGTGGTGCGCGCAGCGGCCGACGGCCAGACCCTCGGCGTCGTCTCGAACAACCACGTCGTGAACCCCAGCGTCTTCAAGAAGATGCCTTTCGACGCCATCAACGACATCACGCCGATCTCCGTGGTCGGCGCGACCCCCTTCGTGCTGGTGGTCAATCCGAAGCTCCCGGCGAAGAACGCCCGCGAACTGCAAGCCTTGTTGAAGGCCAAGCCGGACGGCTACAACTACGCGTCGTCGGGCAATGGCACCATCATCCACCTCGCCGGCGCGATGTTCGTCGACGCCGCCGGCGTCGAGGTGCGCCACATCCCCTACAAGGGCGTCGGCCCGATGGTGGCCGACCTCATCGGCGGCCAGGTCGAGATGGGCGTGGTGGCCGTGCCAGCAGTTCAAGGCCAGCTCAAGAGCGGTGCCTTGCGCGCCATCGGCGTCATGGGCAAGACCCGTGTGCCTTCACTGCCGGACGTCCCCACCATCGCCGAACAGGGCTTCCCCGATGTCGACGTCTCGGGCTGGTTCGCCGTCATCGGCCCGGCCAAGATGCCGCCGGCGGAAGTCAAGCGCCTGCATGCCGCCATCGTCGCCGCGTTCAACATGCCGGAGACCAGGGACGCCATGGCGAAGCAGGAAAACATCATCAATCCGATGACACCCGAAGCGTCGGCGCAGTTCTTCAAGACCGAGCAGGAGCGCTATGCCAAGCTGGTCAAGAAGGCCAACATCGTGGCGGAGTGACACCATGGCCGATCTGTTCGACAACCCGATGGGCCTGATGGGCTTCGAATTCGTCGAGTTCGCCTCGCCGACGCCCGACACGCTGGAGCCCTTCTTCGAGAAGCTCGGCTTCACGCTGGTGGCCAGGCACCGCTCGAAGGACGTGGTGCTCTATCGCCAGGGCGACATCAACTTCATCGTCAACCGCGAACCCAACAGCCCGGCGGCCTACTTCGCGGCCGAGCACGGGCCTTCGGCCTGCGGGATGGCGTTTCGCGTCAAGGACTCGCACAAGGCCTATGCACGCGCGCTCGAACTCGGCGCACAGCCGATAGAGATCGCGACCGGCCCGATGGAACTTCGCCTGCCCGCCATCAAGGGCATCGGCGGTGCGCCGTTGTATCTGATCGACCGCTTCGAAGACGGCAAGTCGATCTACGACATCGACTTCGAATTCGTCGAAGGTGTAGCGCGGCATCCTGCAGGCCATGGCCTGAAGGTGATCGACCACCTGACCCACAACGTCTACCGCGGCCGCATGGCCTTCTGGGCCAACTTCTACGAGAAGCTCTTCAACTTCCGCGAGATCCGCTATTTCGACATCCAGGGCGAATACACGGGGCTGACCTCGAAGGCGCTCACCGCGCCCGACGGCAAGATCCGCATCCCGCTGAACGAAGAGTCGGCCAAGGGCTCGGGCCAGATCGAGGAATACCTGATGAAGTTCAATGGCGAGGGCATCCAGCACATCGCGCTTCTCAGCGACAACCTGATCGACACCATCGACCAGCTCGGTCTTGCCGGCGTCCCGCTGATGACCGCGCCCAACGACGTCTACTACGAGATGCTCGAGACGCGGCTGCCGGGACACGGCGAGCCGGTCGGCGAACTGCAGGCGCGCGGCATCCTGCTGGACGGCACCACCGAAGGCGGCACCCCGCGCCTGCTGCTGCAGATCTTCTCGGAGACGGCCTTTGGCGGTCCGGTGTTCTTCGAATTCATCCAGCGCAAGGGCGACTACAGCGAGGGCTTCGGCGAAGGCAACTTCAAGGCGCTGTTCCAGTCGATCGAACGCGACCAGCTGCGCCGCGGCGTGCTGCAGACGGGCTGACGACAGCAGCGCCGCCCGCGCCTTACTTGCCGAACAGCTTGGCCACCCGCTGCCACGAGCGCAGCATGAAGCCTGCGCGCTCCACGTCGGCCTGCGCGATCAGCGGTGTTTCGCCGACCGGCTTGCCGTTCGACTGCGCAACCACCTTGCCGATCACCGCGCCCTTGGCCACCGGGGCCTCCAGGTCCGGCTTGACCTGCACGGAGGTGCTCACCTGCTGGCCTCGCGGCACCGTGACCGTCCATGGCGCCCCCAGGCTCGCGGCAACCGTGTCGGCCTTGCCGAAGCTGACCTTGGGCGTCGCTACGACCGCGTTGGGCTGAATGGGCGTGGCCTTCTCGAAGTTGCTGTAGCCCCACCCGAGCAGCGTGCGCGTTTCGTCGGCGCGCGCCTGTGCGCTGTTGGTGTTGAGGATCACCGTGATCAGCCGCATCCCGTTGCGCTTGGACGAAGTGACCAGGCAGTAGCCGGCTTCCTGGGTGTGGCCGGTCTTCAGTCCGTCCACCGTCGGGTCGGTGTAGAGCAGGGCATTGCGGTTGCCCTGCTTGATGCCGTTGTACTTGAACTCGCGCTCGGCGTAGATCGGGTAGTAGTCGGAGCTGTCGCGGATGATCGCGCGCGCCAGGATCGCGAGGTCGCGCGCCGACGCCTTGTGGGCCGGGTCGGGCAGGCCCGTCGCGTTGACGAAATTGGTGTTCGTCATGCCGAGGCGCTTGGCTTCGGCATTCATGAGCTTGGCGAAGCCCTCTTCGGAGCCGGCCATGTGCTCGGCGATCGCCTTGGAGGCGTCGTTGCCCGACTGCACGATGATGCCGCGCAGGATGTCGATCACGGTGGCCTGGCTGTTGAGCGGCAGGTACATGCACGATTCGGTGCTCGAGCCACGGCACCAGGCGGTCTGGCTGACCGAGACGAGGTCGTCCTTCTTGAGCTTGCCCGAGCGCAGCGCCTGTTCGACCAGGAAGCTGGTCATCATCTTGGTCAGCGACGCCGGCGGCAGCGGTTCGTCGGGATTGGCCGAGGCCAGCACCTCGCCGGAGTCGAAGTCCATCAGCAGCCAGGCCTTGGCGGGGATCGACGGTGTCCCGCCGGCCACAGCGCTGTCTCCGGCGACCGGCGCCTGGGCAGGCGTCTCGGCCTTGGATTTCTTGGGAGTTGCTTGCTTGACGGCGTGGGAGGCCGCGAAGGACTCGGAATGGGGGACAAGGACGCCCGCGGCAATGGCGATGACGACCGGAAGAATGGAGAAAGTGTTGAGTTGCATGGGCTTCAGGGACAGAACCGACATTGTCGCGGATCACGCGCCGATTTTGAGCGCGCATGGAAGATCGAAAACCGCCCTGCAAGTTCAATCCCCTGGGTGAGCCTCCTGGATCGGCCCGCATGTAACTGTGTGTGACGCGACTGCGAAGGCGGCTGACCTAGTTGCGGAACAGGTCCATGATCCGGCTGCGCTCGTCCGACGGCGGCTCAGGCTTCGCTGGCGGGGCCACCTCGACGGGCACGGGTGCGGACACTCCCCATGGGTTGGCGAGCCCACTGCCCGGTGCAAAGTCTTCGTAGTACCACTCGCCGCCGACATGGACCACGCCGTCGGGCGGCTGCAGTTCGGTCACGGGCACACCTCGGATCGCGGTCTCCATGAAACTGATCCAGATCGGCAGGCTCAGGCTGCTGCCCGTCTCCTTGTCTCCCAGGCTGCGCGGCGTGTCGTACCCCATCCAAGCGATGGCGGTCATCGTCGGCTGGAAGCCCGCGAACCAGGTGTCGATCGAGTCGTTGGTGGTTCCCGTCTTGCCATAGAGATCGTCGCGCTTGAACGCCTGATAGGCCTTCGCGCCGGTACCGCCCTTGACGACGCTCTGCAGCAGCGTGTCCATGATGAAGGCATTGCGAAGCGGAATGGCGCGCATCGATTCATTGAGCTGCGGCGGCGGCGGCGCGACCAGTACCTTGTCCTTGTGATCCGTGATCCGGGTGATCAGGTAAGGATTGACGCGATAGCCGCCATTGGCAAACACCGAATAGGCGGTTGCCATCTGCATCGGCGTGACGGCACCGGCGCCCAGCGCCATGGGCAGGTAGGCAGGGTGCTTCTCGCGGTCGAAGCCGAAATTGGTGATCCAGTCCTGCGCGTAGCGGATGCCGATCGATTGCGTGACGCGCAGCGTGACCATGTTGACGGACTTCATGAGTGCGGTTCGAAGCGGCATCGGTCCGGAGAAGGTCCCTCCATAGTTCTTCGGCGCCCATGGCTGGCCGCCTGTGGTGGCCGCGTCGAAGTAGAGCGGGCCATCGTTGACCACGGTGGCCGGCGTGAAGCCTTTTTCAAGCGCTGCCGAGTAGATGAATGGCTTGAAACTCGAGCCCGGCTGACGCCACGCCTGCGTGACATGATTGAACTTGTTCTTGTTGAAATCGAAGCCGCCCACCATGGCCTTGATGGCGCCGTCGCGCGGATCCATCGCAACGAACGCTCCTTCGACCTCCGGCAGCTGGGTCAATCCCCACGCATCCTTCGGCGTCTTCGCGAGGCGAACCACCGATCCCCGACGGATCATGATGCTGCGTGGCGCCTTGTCCGTCAATCCCGACTGCACGGGACGCAGTCCGTCGCCGACGATGTGGAAGGTCTCGCCGTTCGCACGCACGGCCGTCACCTCCTTGGCACTGGCCTTGAGCACCACCGCGGCAATCAGGTCGCCGTAGTCGGGGTGCTCTGCCAGCGCGTCGTCGATCGCGCCTGCGCGCTTGGCTGGATCGTCGGGCAGATCCACGAATGCTTCCGGTCCACGGTAGACCTGGGTTCGCTCGTAGCCCACGATTCCGTCGCGCAGCGCCTTGTAGGCAGCCGACTGGTCGACCGCAGAGATCGAGGTGTAGACCTTCAGTCCGCGGGTGTAGGTGGCATCGCCATACTGCGCGTAGATCAACTGGCGCACGGTTTCGGCTACATATTCGGCGCGCAGGAGCGCGGGGCCAGGGGGATCGCGCAGCCGAAGCTTCTCTTGCCGGGCCGCAGTCGCTTCCTCGGGCGTGATGAAACCGTTTTCCTGCATTCGATCGATCACGTAGAGCTGGCGTTCTCGTGCCCGCACGGAATTGTTGACCGGGTTGTTGGCGCCAGGCGCCTTGGGCAGCCCCGCCAGCATGGCCGCCTGCGCGATCGAGATGTCCTGGAGCGGCTTGCCGAAATAGGCCTCCGAGGCCGCAGCGAAGCCGTAGGCCCGCTTGCCGAGAAACACCTGATTCAGATAGATCTCGAGGATCTGATCCTTGGTGAGCAGTTGCTCCAGCTTGAATGTGAGCAGAACCTCGTAGACCTTGCGGGTCACGGTTTTTTCGGAAGTCAGGTACGCGTTGCGTGCCACCTGCATCGTGATGGTCGAGCCACCTTGGCTCTTCGCCCGGTTCAGGTTTGCGTAACCCGCGCGCAGCATGCTCTTGAAGTCGACCCCATTGTGGTCGTAGAAGCGCGCGTCTTCCGCGGCCAGCACGGCGTCTTTCATCAACTTGGGTATTGTCGAGATCGGCGTGAATTCGCGGCGCTCTTCACCGTATTCGCCGATCAGAATGCCCTCCGAGGAAAACACCCGCAACGGCAGCCTTGGTCGATAGTCCTGAAGCTCGGCAACATTCGGCAGGTTCGGATAGGCGACCACGAGTGCGGTCAAGACGACGAATGACAAGCCCAGTGTCGCGGCCATGGCCAGCCCTGTGAACCAGAGCACGACGCGCAGGAGCCAAGATCGCCAGGATCTGGAAATCGGCGTGTCGGCGTGTCGCGACAAATGCGATCGGTCGGCCATGGCAGCAAGCAAGATGCTCGACGGCCAAGTGTCGCCGAATTGCCGCTGAAACGCCTGCGGTTTTCGTTTGGACCGCTCCAACCCGGGTCGGGTCGAGAGTGGTCTGTTGGCAGTACCAGCGGCCGGGAATGTACAAATGAAACCGGGTGTGTCGCCGTCAGAGTGAGGGAATAACTTGCAGTTTCAATTGCGGTGACGATTGCATTGCGTGAGTTGCGCTTCGACAACGATGAGCAGTTCGGCATCTGTGAGTTCGACATCGGACCGCTCCCGCTCCTCAAGGTAGGACCGGTTCTGCACAATCGAGATTGCTTTATCGATCCCTGATGAACTCTCGCTGGTCTTCGTCTCGCCAGCCGGTCTGGCGGCAGGCATCGCCGAGCGTTACGGACTGACCAAGACCTTGAGTGCGGCGAAGAACATCCGCGGCGTCGGCAAGCAACACATGGTGCGCAATGCGTACACGCCGAAGATGGAGATCGACCACCAGACCTACGCGGTGCGCGCCGACGGGCAGCTGCTGGTGTGCGATCCGGCGGTGTCGCTGCCGATGACGCAGCGGTACTTCCTGTTCTAGTTCGATGTGCGGGTTGACGATTCGCTGCAGCAGTCGCGAAAGAGGGACCGAGGGGCGGGAGTGCCCTCACCAGGCGCAATTGGCCGTAAAGAGCGGATGCCAGGACACCGCGGTTTCGAAGATGGCGCACGTGCCTGCGGTCCAGGCGCTGCTGCACGCGCTCGAGCACCTCCTCGTCCTCCCAACGACGAATACGCCGATACGCGCTCGTCGTGCACTGGTGTCGGACGGCTCTGACATTTCCAGCGCGTCCTCCACCTCGATGCCGAGGTAGCGTCCGCAGTCTCGTTGTCAACATCTGCAGCTTGGGCAGTGGAGGCGCAATGCCTCACCTTCCGAGGGCGCCGGTTGTGGCCGAGGGTTTCGTGAGAAAAACCATTGACACGGGGGCTCGTCGAGAATAATCTATCAGTTATATAATCATCCTGTTATGCAAGAACAAGCACTTACCGCAGCGTTCGCAGCACTGGCGGACCCCACCCGAAGGGCAATCCTTTCGCGCCTTGCTCTGGGCGAAGCCAATGTGACGGAACTCGTCAGGCCTTTCAAGTTGAGCCAGCCCGCGGTGTCGAGGCATCTCAAGGTTCTGGAGGAGGCGGGGCTGATCACGCGTGGCCGAGTTGCGCAGTCGCGTCCATGCCGACTCGCGCCAGAGCCGCTCAAGCAGATGGCCGATTGGCTGGAGGGCTACAGAGAGCTTTGGGACAAGAGCTTTGAGCGTCTCGACGAATATTTGGACGAACTTCAGCAACAGGAGAAGCTGGATGCACCTCACACAGCGAAGCGCCGCTGACGCGAGTTCCGAAAGTGAACTGTCGATGACGCGCACATTCAAAGCGCCGCGTAGCCTCGTGTTCAAGGCCTGGACCGAGCCCGCGCACTTGGCGCGGTGGTCCGGGCCGCAGGGATTCACGACGCCGCACCACGAGATGGACCTCCGCGTTGGCGGCACCTACCGTGCTTGTCTGCGTGCGCCGGACGGCGTGGACCACTGGGTCAAGGGCGTCTATCGCGAAATCAGAGCACCCGAGCGTCTGGTCATGACACATTGCTGGACCGACGCAGCAGGTAACCCCACGGGGCCGGAGACCCTCATCACTGTGACGCTGACAGACCGCGATGGCGCGACGCTGATGAATTTCCATCAAGCGCTCTTCGAGAGCTCCGCATCACGCGACGGGCATTCGCAGGGTTGGTCGCAAAGCTTCGACCGGCTCGTCGACTACCTTGCCGAGGGGGTGGCGCCATGAGGCTTTACTACAGCGAGACCATGAACCCGAGAAAGGCGTGCGCTGCTGCGCGATACCTTGACTCCCCAGTTGAGTTCGTTCGAGTGGACCTCCAGGCAGGTGAGCACAAGAAGGCGGATTTCTTGAGGCTCAATCCGAATGGGCGCGTCCCCGTGTTGCAGGTCGGAAAAGCGACGCTCTGGGAGGCCAACGCGATAATGTGCCGTCTGTCGGACGAGGCGGGCGCGGACTTCTGGCCGCATGATGAACGGCAGATCGACGTGATTCGATGGTTCAGCTGGGACGCTCAACACTTTACGCGCCACGCCGGAACTCTCTACTTCGAGAACCTTATCAAACCGGCCATTGGGCTGGGGGCTCCGGACGCGGCTGCGGTCGAACTCGCCACCTGCCATTTCCGAGCCGCGGCCGCGGTGCTTGATGCCCATCTGGTCCAGAACAGCTACTTGGTAGGGGCCGCGCTGACCGTGGCAGACTTTGCAACCGCCGTGGCGTTGCCATACGCCGAGCGTATTCATCTTCCACTTGATGAGTTTCCGGCTATTCAGCGGTGGCGCGCACGGCTGAACGAGCTGCCAGCCTGGCGCGAGCCCTTTCCTCACTGACCTCCGACCTGGCTGGAAGTCGAGAGTCTTCCCGGGGCGCTCGTTCAACCTGCGTGCCACTGCATCGAGCTTGGCCTGTGAGTAGGTCTAGACGTCGATGCCCTTGCCTGGCACTAACGCCGCTTCTTGGACGGCTTGACAATGCGATTGCCAGCAAGCCCCAGCGCAGCGCGAGCCAGAGCATCGGCTTCTCTGTTGCGATGGCGCGGTATCCACTTCAGGGTTGCCTGGTCGAACGACTTGAGCAGTGCGCGCGCTTCATCAAACAAGGAAGCAAGCCGAGGAATCGGCTTCGCAGTGCTGCTGCCGACCTGTTCGACAACGACACTGTTGTCGCAGTGTATGAGCAGCGTGCCCGCCCCACGCAATTTCAGTTCCTGAAGCGTCGCCAGCAGGGCTCTCAGCTCCGCCTCGTTGTTGCAGCCGTTCTCATGCGCCGCTTGCGAAAGCGTGTGTCGCGTACCGTCAGGTTCGGTAAACACCGCTCCAAGGCCGATCCGACCGGGGTTGGGCACGGCGCTGCCGTCGCAGTAGGCAAACCAGGGGTTCATGGGGAATTTCCGGTGTTGGCCGACTGTAGCCGGTCGGCGCCTTCGCGCGTCCCTACGGTGCTGCCGTCGAAAGTTGATACCTCGCAAACGAGGTGGCTCCTATCTGGACGACGCTGTGCAGGCGGAACCCGAAGCCTTCATAGAGATTTCGTAACCCTTGCCGGTCCGCGACGCAGTCCAGGCGAAGGTGAGCTCGCCCAAGCTCTTGGGCTCGAGTCCGGGCATAGGACAGCAGTTCGGTCGAGACTCCCGTCTTCGCCCACGCTCGGCGAACGGCGAGCTTGTGAACGAAGGCCGAGGTGCCAGGCAGGACCTCGGGCCAAAAATAGGGGTCCTCCGATTCGAACTTCATGACTCCAGCCACGTGCTCACCTTGCCGGGCAATGTGGAAGAGCCCGTTGCTCACGTCTCGAAGGACGCGTTCGTGAGCAATTTCAGCGGCAGACCAAAGAGCTCGACCGTCGCCGGCGAGCCATTCAGCTGCCTCTTGCAGGACAGACGCGACTATCAGCGCATCGGAGGAGCGCGCTTCGTGGATGTTCATGGATGAGAGTTCATTGAGCGACCGCAGCGAAGGTCCTAGCCAACCTCATCTTGACCCGGTTTGGCACTGCCAGCCCGATGGCGCTCCGCACGTCGGCGCAACCAGCGCAGCAGCAAGATGCCCAGGAGCACGTTGAAGCACATGCTGGCAGCCAGGAGAATGCCCGCCAGCAGGCCGCGGAGATTCGTGAGCGCATGCGAGGTCCTTTCAAGGGTCTGCGCCTTTTGAGGGGCTCGTCGAGGCTAGCAGACGGTCGGGTGTTCTAGAACGAGAATAAAGTTTGCCCCGGCACCTCCGCTAAGTACCTGCCACCGTTAGGTTTTTTTGCCCTCGCCTGCTAGGCAAAGTTGGTCCTTGTTCCAAGCCCGCCTTCCGCCTACGATCAAATCACGGCTGCCCTTCAGTCAGAGGGGGCGGCCCCGTCTTCGGCGCAAGCACAAACGCGGCATTCGCTAACAATCCAGCGGCGCTACGCCTATCACCCTTACTTCCTGCAACACGCTGCTTCTCTCGGGCATCCTTCTTTACGTCTGCAAGAGCGCGAGCCTCGCCAGGGGACAAACTCGCGTGGGTCAAGGCCTCCCCCAGTGGCTTCAGGTACGCCTCTGCAAGAGACTTCCGGTATGCCATTTCTCGGGCGGACTTAAATGGACATACCAAGCCTCCGAAGTCCTTGGAGGGCTCCTTCCAGGTGGCTGAATACGCAACCAGCTGTTCAACCTCCTCACGCGCCGAGATTCACGCGATCTGGCTGCGCGGCAGTAGCCTTTCGCCGCTCGCGGAACGGACTATCGATCTCGCGGCATCCATCGCATTCGCGACTGGCGAAGCGACAAATTGAACGAAGCGCGGTGGGCTTTCTGCAAAAGCCCTATCCCCGACTGCTGATGGATGCCATTGGGCAGGCCATGGGACTCGGAAGCCCAGGCGTTCGCGCAGCAGAGGCCATGCGTACTGCGGGGTGGGCAGGACCATAACACGCACGATCGCGCGAGCTCCTCTCTCTTCAGATTCAGCGTCATCAGGCTTCTCCTGGAACGGATGCACGCTGACTCTGGACGTCGCTCAGGGAGAGGGCCGTGCCGTGCTGCGCGCAACCAGACGAATGGGCTGGGTGAGATTCTCGGGGATTAGAAGCGCGGTCATCTCCAGCGCACTCATGATCCCCAACTCTTCTGCAGTCTCAGCGATCGCCTTACCCGTCGCGAGGGCGGTCTTGGCGATCTTGGCGGCGTTCTCGTAGCCAATGATTGGGTTCAACGCCGTGACCAGGGTCACTGATTCCCTCACGCGCTTAGATAGCACCTGGTGGTTGGCCCTGATGCCTTCGACACAATTGACCTGAAGAGTCTTGCAGGCGTTGGTCAGATGCTTGGCGCTGTTGTACAACGCCCAGCCTATGATCGGCTCAAAGGCGTTGAGCTGCAGCTGCCCCGCCTCCGATGCCATCGTGATCATCAGGTCGTTGCCGATCACTTCGTAAGCGACCTGGTTCATCACCTCTGGGTGACCGGATTGACCTTTCCAGGCATGATCGAAGAGCCAGCTTGACGCGCCGGCAAGAGGATGTCTCCGAAGCCAGCCTGCGGTCCGGGCGAGAGCAGACGCAGGTCGTTGGAAACCTTCGACAACTTGCATGCGACCCGTTTGAGCACCCCTGAGACCTGCCCGAATGCGCCGGTATCCTGAGTAGCTTCGACGAGATTCGCCGCACGCACGACGGGAATCCCACTAAATTCGGCAAGCAGTGGAATGACGGTCTCGCAGTAGCCCGCTGGCGCATTGATGCTCGTGCCGATCGCGGTCGCTCCGAGATTGACTTCGGCAATCAGTTCTCGCGCTTCTCGCAGCCGCGCTTCGTCCTCGCCGATCATGATGGCGAAGGTCAAGAATTCCTGACCCAGCGTCATTGGCACAGCATCCTGCAGGTGGGTCCTCCCGATCTTCAGGACCGCTCGAAACTCCTCCGCCTTGGCCTCAAACGCCTACGCAAGTCGGCCATCGCGGTGAGCAGCGATTCAATGCCGTTCCAGGCCGCAAGATGGAGCGCGGTCGGATAGACATCACTCGTGCTCTGCAAGGCGTTCACGTGATCATTCGGATGAATCACTTCATAGGAGCCGAGCGCCGCGCCGATATGCTCGAGGGCGCGGTTGGCAATCACCTCGTTAGCATTCATGTTCGTCGATGTGCCTGCGCCGCCCTGGATGACGTCCACGACAAAATGTTCGTGCAACTTGCCGGCAATGAGGTCATTGCAGGCTCGTCGATCGCCGCGGCCGTCGAGGCATCGATGATGCCCAGCCGCACGTTCGCCGCGGCAGCCGCTTTCTTCACGTGTGCAAGCGCGCGAATTAGCTCTGGCATTTGGGCCACAGTCTGACCAGTAATTGGGAAATTCTCCACAGCCCTGGCCGTGTGAACGCCTCAATAGGCTTCGAAGGGAATCTGCTTGGAGCCGAGAAAATCGGTCACCACTCGCGAAGTCTTAGCGCTCATGGTGGTCCATAGAAAAGCGGATCCGCAGGAACACTTTCAGCGATCCCTGTCTTGCCCACATGGATGGTGTTGCTGTCGCGCGCCTTGAGGCGCTCATGCCTGGCTAGCGAACTACCGCAGTACCAACGACGCGGCGTGAGTAATACTGTGGTCGTAGCCACAGCGGCTGGATGGCATGACGCCTGGGTTTTCCTCGGGCTTCGTTGTGAGGATCGCGCGGTGGGTCGCGTCGCCATTGATAGCATCAGGGCAAACTCCGTCCCTACCGCAATCCCCTGCCGGTGTCACAGAAAGCCAATCGACAACCAAGGAAACGCGGCGATTACGGCCAGTGCCGCCACCAGCGCTGCGAGGTAGGGCCAGATGCGCTTCATGGCGCGGTCGGGGTCGACCTTTCCGATCGCGCAGGCCGCGTAGTAGCCGACGCCGATTGGCGGTGCGAACAAGCCCAGGCCCATCGAGAAGATCACCACCATCGCGTAGTGCACCTCGTGCACGCCCATGGCACGTGCCACCGGGAACAGCAGCGGACCGAACAGCACGATGGCCGGTATGCCCTCGAGGAAGCTGCCGAGCAGGATGAACGCGATGGCCGAGACGATCAGAAACCCGGTCTTGCCACCACCCAGCGCCGTCATCAGGTGGGCCACGTGCGCCGAAAACCCCGACTGGGTCAACGCCCAGGCCATGGCGGTCGCGCAGCCGATGATGATCAGGATGGCACCCGACAAGGATGCGGTCTCGACCAGGATCGGGTACAGGCGCTTCCAGTCGAACTCGCGGTATACCAGCGTGCCGACCACGAAGGTGTAGGCGACGCCGATCGCGGAGACCTCGGTGGCCGTCGCAACCCCTTCCACCACCGCTGCGCGGATGACGAAAGGAAGGATGACAGCCGGCAGGGCAAACGCGAATGCCTTGACGATTTCGGCGGCGGTGGCGCGGCGCACGCCGTCCAAGCTCTGCCGACGCGACTTCAGGAAAATCACTGCGGCCATCGCGAGCGCACCGACCACCGCTGGCATGAAGCCGCCGGTGAACAGCGCGGCGATCGACACGCCAGTGACCGAGCCGATCGTGATGAGCACGAGGCTCGGTGGAATCGTCTCGGACATCGCGCCGGAGGCGGCCAGCATCGACACCAGTTCGCCTTCGTCTTCGCCGCGCTTCTTCATCTCGGGAAACAGCGCCGGCGCCACTGCCGCCATGTCGGCCACCTTGGAGCCGGAGATGCCCGACACCAGGTAAATCGCGCCGACCAGCACATAGGAAAGACCGCCGCGAACATGACCGATCAGCGATGCTAGGAAGCGAATCATCGCGCGCGCCATGCCCATCGCCTCGATCAGTGCGCCGAGCAGGACGAACAGCGGCACGGCCAGCAGGATGATGCCCGACATGCCTTCGTCCATCCGGCTCACGACGATGAGCAACGGCGCATCCGTGGCACTGCCCAGGTAAGCCAGCGTCGACAGGCCGAAGGCCACCATGATCGGCACCCCGATGGCCACCAGCGTCGCCACGCCGATCACCAGGAACAAGATCAGATTGATCGTGCCGAGGGTGGCCAGCAAGGGCCGGGCGACATACAGCACGACCGCAAGGCCGCCCACGATCGCGAGCGACTTGAGCAGGTCGCGCGGCGCCGCGCGCTCCATCAGCCGCAAGACAGCAATCGCTAGCATGAGCACCGCGCCGACCACGATCGACATCACGCGGAAGGTGTTGGGAAGCTCCAGCGCCGGCGTGGTGATGGCCCACTCTTCCTGGGCGTACTCCCAGGCCGGGCCTATCAGCAGCAACACGAAGGCCGCGATGATCACGTTGGACAGTGTGTTGCACAGTGCTCGCGCGTCCGGGCTCATGCGCGCGACGAAGGTGGTGAGCCGCATGTGCTCGGCGCGCTGCAGAGCGATCACCGCACCGATCATGGCCAGCCAGATGAACAGTAGCGAGGCCAGTTCGTCGCCCCACACCAACGGCGCGTGCATCGCGTAGCGGAAGAAGACGTTGGTGAGCAAGAGGAACACCTCCACCACCACCAGGCACACGGCGAGGATCTCGGTACCCCATTGGATGGCGGACTCGCAGCGCTGGCCGATGCGGGCGAAGGCGTTGGAACGGATCGGCTCTTTGTCGGCGGCCGGCCCCGCGTCTTTCAGTGTCGTGTTCATGGGCTCTTCCAGGGTGTCGCGGAAATGCAGGGTCGGCAGCGCGGGCGACGCTCCGTCGGATGCCGCCCTCAGGCGCTCAGGCGAGGGCGCCGGCATATTTCTCGAGCACGGCCCAGGCGTCTTTGCCGTACTTCTTGCTCCAGTCGGCGTAGAAGCCGGACTTCTGCAGTGCGGTACGGAACGCTGCGGTGTCGACCTTGTTGAAGACCAGCCCCTTGGCGGCGAGTTGGCCCTCGAGTTTCGTGTTGAGCGCCACCAAGTCGGCGCGCTCGTTGACGCCGGCAGCGTTGAGGTGCTTTGCCATCACGGTCTGGATGTCCTTCGGCAGCTTGTTCCAGCCGCGAGCGTTGGCCAGGAACCAGTAGTTGCTCCAGATGTGTCCGGTCAGCGAACAGAACTTCTGCACTTCGTAGAGTCGGATGGCGTCGATCAACGCCAGCGGATTTTCCTGGCCTTCCACCACCTTGGTCTGCAGCGCCGAGTACACCTCGCTGAAGTTGATGCTGGTCGGGGAAGCGTCGAATGCCTTGAACAATGAGGTCCAGAGCGGGCTCACCGGCACGCGAATCTTCATGCCTTTCAGGTCGGCCGGCGTGTTCACCGGCTTGCCAGAGGTCGTGATCTGGCGGAAGCCGTTGTCCCAGCTCTTTTCCATTGCGAACAGACCGGCCTTGCCGATCGCTTCGCGGATGTGGGCACCCAGGTCGCCATCCATCGCGGCCCACACCTCGTCATAGTTTTTGAAGACAAAACCGACGCTGCAGATGGAAGCGACGGGAACCAGCGTGGACAGCACGTCGCCGCCCAGCGTCATGAAGTCGATGGCGCCGGCACGCACCTGCGACAGCATGTCGGTGTCGCTGCCCATTTGGCCGCTCGGGAAGATCTGCAGATCCACGGCGCCCTGCGTCTCCTGCTTGATGGCATAGGACGCTTCCTTGGCGCGGATGTTCATCGGATGGCTGAGCGGCAAGTTGTTGGCGTATTTGAGCGTGACTTTGGCGCCTTGCGCGAAAGCTGGCGCCGCCAGCGTCAGTCCGCTGCCGATCAGGGGCACGGCACCGAACGCGTGGATGAAAGAGCGGCGGCGGAGGGTGTGTTTCATGGCTTGTCCCTTTCGTTTATGGCTATACTGTTGGCACTTCTAGTTTAAGTGTTGACACATTGAAGTCAACATAAAACACATTTTGATCCAATGTCAGCACATTGGGTTTTCAACTCGGCAATGGCTAGTCGTAGGCTGCCGGATTGAGCAGATTCGCTGCCGGCCGACCTTCGAAGTGGGACTGGATGCCATCGAGAGCAAGCATTCCCATCGCCGTGCGAACCTCGTCGGTGGCGCTGCCGATGTGCGGCAGCAGCGTGGCATTCGGCAGTCGGAGCCAGCGCTCGTCGATGCGCGGTTCGTTGCGGTATACGTCGAAGCCAATGCCGCGCACTTGTCCCTCGTGCACTGCCGCGAACATGGCCAGTTCGTCGACCAAGTCGCCGCGCGCCACGTTCACCACTATTGCCCCGCGCGGCAGGCAGGCCAGTCGCTTGGCGTCGATCGCGTTGCGCAACTCCGGCGTCGAGGGCGCGCAAATGCATAGCACGTCGCTCTCGGCAAGAAGGCCTTCCAACTCGGCATGAAACACGGCGCCACGTTCGCCGTCAGGGGAGACGCGCGAGCGGTTGTGATAGTGCGGGTGCATGCCGAACGCCCGCGCCCGCTCGGCGACGGCCTGGCCGATGCGGCCCATCCCGAAGATGCCGAGCCGCATGCCTTGCAGCGAGCGGCCGAGCATCGACATGGGCGCCCAGGGGCCCCAGCGCCCGTCGCGCAATGTCCGTTCGGCCGCGGTCGTGTCGCGCGCGGCGGCGAGGATGAGGAACAGCGCCAGATCGGCCACCGAGTCCGTCAGCACGTCGGGCGTGTTGAACACCGGGAGGCGCCGCGCGGTCGCGGCGGCCAGGTCGATGTGGTCGTAGCCGACCGAGTAGGTGCCAAGCACCTGCACGCTCGGCGGCAGCGCGGCGATGGCGCTGCTGTCAAGCTTGTCGCCGGGCATCACGATCAGGGCGTCCTGGCCCTGCGCCTGCTGCGCCAAGCGCGCGCCGATGGGCGCGGCCTCGCGCCAGATCGAAACGTCGAAGGCGGGTTTCGCCCGGTCGATTACCGCCTGTGGCGGCACGCCCGTGACGAGCAGTTTGCGGCGGGCCATGGAGGGGGACTCGGTGGATGAGATCTTGGTCATTTCGGGTGCAGGTGAAGCGGCCTGCGAGTGCCAGCCGCGGAATCAGAATCGGCCGCCGTCGGCCAGCCAGATCAGCAGCGGACACAGCAGGATGAAGGCTGCGGTCGACACCAGCACGGCGCCGGCCGCCACATCGCCGTAGGTGCTGAAACGCTGCACGTAGATGCTGCTCACCACCGCGACCGGCATCGCGAACTGCAGCGTTAGAACGCCCGCGATCAGCGGCGGCAGATGCAGCAGGTGGATCACCAGCGCGCCCGCCGCGAGGCCGACCACCAGCCGCATCGCGCCTAGCACCGCACCCTGCCGGATGCCCGCGCGCGACACTGTGACGAGCGCGTAGCCCAGGCTCAACAACATCAGCGGCACGGCCAGCGAACCGACCAGGCGGGCGCTTTCCAGGACCGGTGCCGGCGCGGCCACCCCGGCGAAGCGCAAGGCCACCGCCAGGAGGCATGCGATCACGACGCCCTTCGGCCACGGCTGCGAGCGGTTGCCGCCTCGGCTGGTGACCCATACGCCCAACGTGTGCTGCGCCACCGAGGTGACCGCGAAGAACGCGATAGCCACTGCCAGCCCGGTGTCGCCGAATGCCAGTTGGGCGATGGGAAGCCCCAGGTTGCCCGCGTTCGGAAAGGTCGCCGAGGGCCCCAGCGCCTGCGCTGGCATCTTCAGGCTGCGCAGGGCGATGGCGCTGAGCGCCGCGGCAACGCCCAGCCCGAGCAGGGTCGCAGACCCGACTTCGAACAACTGCGAGTTGTCGAGCCGCGTCGTCATCAGCGTGTGAAACACGAGCGCCGGCGTGCTCACCACCGTCGCCAGCATGGCGACGAACTCCGCCGGGTAGGTGTGCTTGCGCACTCCCCAGACCGCACCGACACCTGCGCAACACACGACTGGCAGCAGCAGCGTCGCGACCTGGACATAGACGCCCAGCCACACCTCGCCTCTCATGCGGCGTTCGCGTTGGGCTCGCGCAGGCCCCGGTCGACTGCCTGCTCGCCGAGCAGCATGGCGGCCGCGCGCTCGGCGATCATCAGCACCGTGGCGTTGGTGTTGGTCGACGTCATGGTCGGCATGACGGAGCCATCGATCACCCGCAGTCGCCTCACGCCGTGCACGCACAGGCCGGCATCGACCACCGCGCCGCTCGCCGGGTCGGCGCCCATGCGGCAGGTGCCCACGCCGTGGTAGACGGTCGACCCGTTGTCGCGGGCGTACTGCAGCAGCGCGTCGTCGCTGTCCGCCAGCGGGCCCGGCACGGTCTCGCCGACGATGTGGGGCGCGAGCGACGGCTGGCGCGCCAGTTCGCGGCCGATGCGCAGGCCGGCGACCACCGTCTTGCGGTCGAGCGGCTCGCTCAGGTAGCGCGGCGCGATAGTCGGCGCCTTGCTGCCGTCGCTCGAGACGATATGGACTTCACCGCGGCTTTCCGGCCGCATCTGCCAGACGCCGAAGGACAGGCCGGGCTCGTCTTCCAGTTCGCCGATGCGCCCTTCCTTGAAGCTCCCTGGTGCGACGACGAACTGCACGTCGGGCCGCTGCGCGAGGCCGGTCGATGCAAACGCGCCGATGACCGCGGCGCTGTAGGTCAGGATGCCGGCACCGGAGACCAGATATTTCGCGACTTCCTTGGCCAGCGCGGCACCGTGCGAGCGTTCATTGGCCGTCTCGATGCCCTTGACGCGAAAGCACAGGCGCGTCACGTAGTGGTCCTGCAGGTTGGTGCCGACGCCGCGCAGGGCCACCTGCGTGCGGATGCCCGCGTTGTCGAGCACGTCCGGATCGCCGATGCCGCTCAGTTCCAACAGGCGCGGCGTGCCGATCACGCCCGCGCTGACGATCACTTCCCGGCGCGCCGTGACGCACACCACCTGGCCGTTCTCGCGCTGACCTTGGACGCCGGTGGCCGCGCGCCCGGCGCCCTCGCCTGCCATGAGCACCCGCGTCACGTGCAGGTCGGTCAGCACGCTCAGGTTGGTGCGGGTCGCCACGGGCCACAAGTAGCCGCGCGCCGCGCTCGAGCGAACCCGGCCGTGGCGGGTTTGCTGGTAGTACCAGATTGACGGGCCCCGGGTGGCGATATTCGGGTCGTCGAGCCGCTCCAGGCCCAACTCCTCGCCGGCCGCCATCACCTTGGCGCACACCGCCGGCGGCGACGACACGCGCGTCACCTGGATCGGACCGTCGCTGCCACGGCGCGGATCCTTGGCGTCCTGCCAGGTTTCGGAGCGGTTGTAGTAGGGCAGGCAGTTGTCGAAGTTCCAGCCGGCGGCACCGCTCACCTCCCATGCGTCGATGTCGGCCGCGAAGGGACGCACGTAGAGCAGGCCGTTGATCGAGCTCGATCCGCCGAGTCCGCGTCCGCGCGGAAACAGGATCTCTCGGTCGCTCGCCTGCGCCTCAGGTGCCGTCTTGTATTTCCAGGTGATGCTCGGATGGTCGAGCAGGCGCAGGAAGCCGGCGGGGATGTGGATCATCGGATGGCGGTCGCGCCCGCCCGCCTCGATGAGTACCACCTTGTGCTTGCCGTCGGCCGACAGCCGGTTGGCGAGCACGCAGCCTGCGGTGCCCGCGCCCACGATCACGTAGTCGGCAACGATCTCTTCAAGGGGTTCGCTCATGGTGTCACCGTGCCGCCTTGGCTGCGGGGACGTCGTGCAGGCGCGATCCCTTGACGACGCCCTTGTTCATCAACTCGTCGATCTCGCCGGCCGAGAAGCCGTGCTCGTGCAGCACTTCTTCGCTGTGCTGGCCGAGCACCGGCGGCGGCCGGCGGATCGTCACCGGCGTGCCGTGCAGGTTGAGCGGATTGGCCAGGTTGGTCATCGGGCCGGCGACCGGATGGTCCAGGTGCAGCACCGCGCCGGTGTGCTTGATCTGAGGATCGGTCGTGAGCGCGGTGTGATAGTCCTGCACCGCGGCGCAAGGCACGTCGGCTTCGGACAGGGTCTTGACCCAGTAGGCGGCAGGCTGCTTGACGAAGGCGTCCTCCAGGATCGCGTCGAGCAGGTGGCGGTTGACCGTGCGCTGGGTGTTGTTCACGAAGCGTTCGTCGTCCAGCAGGTCGGTGCGGCCCAGCACGCGGCACAGGTTGATCCAGAACTTCTCGGTGAAGCAGGCGGCGAAGAAGTACTTGCCGTCGGCGCCCTCATAGTTGCGATAGGGAACCATGGTTGGATGTCCGCTGCCAAGGCGCGACGGCGCCTTGCCGCTGCGCATGGTTTCGCCGTCGCGCGGAATGGTGCTGAACAGCGCCGCACCCAGCAGCGAGGTGTCGATGCGCTGGCCGACACCGGTGCGTTCGCGGTGCAGCAGCGCGCTGGTGATGCCCAGCGCCATCATCGCTGCGGCGCCGAAGTCCGGCAGCGGCGCGCCCAGCCGCACCGGCAGGCCGCCGGCTTCGCCGGTCATGTCCATCAGCCCGGCGACCGCCTGAACGATCGGGTCGTTCGCCGGCCACGCAGCATACGGACCGCTCTGCCCGAAGGCCGAGGCGCTCGCATAGATGATCTTAGGATTGATGGCGCGAACCGCCTCGTAGCCGATGCCCAGGCGGTCCACCGTGCCGGGGCGGAAGTTCTCGACAATCACGTCGGCGGTCTTGGCCATGCGCAGGAACACTGCTTTGCCGGCGGGCGTCTTCAGGTCCAGGCGCAGGCTGCGCTTGTTCCGGTTCTGCGACATGAACTGCACGCTTTCACCGTTCACGAACTGGTTGCCGAGGTCGCGGGCCAGATCGCCTCGCGCCGGCTCCTCGACCTTGATGACGTCGGCGCCCATGTCGCCCAGCAGCATGGTGCCGACCGGACCGGCGGTCATCACGCTCAGGTCGAGAATGGTGTAGCCGCTCAGCGGCGTGGGTTTGGCTTGTTCGCTCATGGTGTTGTCTCTTCCTTGTCTGGATGCATCGACGCGCTGGTCGGCAGTTTCAATCGGCCGCCGGGTAGGCGAGCGCCGTGAAGCGGCTGCGGCCGTCCTGCGCGCGGGTTTGCACGAAGGCGTGGCCGTAGGCCTCGTCATCGCGTTGGAGGAAATCTGTGCGCAGGTGGCCGCTGCGCGTCTCGCGCCGGGCCAGGCAGGCTTCCAGGATGATCGACGCGGTGGTCGACATGTTTTGCACCGTCAGCACCTCGTGCAGCGTTGCCGGCGTCGCGCCGCCGCCCTGCGCGAGCGAGACCTCGATGTCGCGCGCCACCTCCAACGCCTGGTTCAGTCCGGCCTCGCTCTTCTCGACCAGGGCATGTCGCTGCATTGCGGCCTGCAGGCGCCGGGCGCTGCCGGCCGCGTCGAAGGCCGCGTTGGCCGCCAGTGCACGGCGCAGCCGCTCGACCACTGCATCGCCGGCTACGGCCTTCCATGAGGCGCCGTCGCGCGCATCGCGCCCGGCGGCATCGCCCGCGCGGTGGCCGAACACCTGCCCCTCGGCCAGCGAATTGCCGCCCGGACGGTCGGGGCCCCGGACGCCACCGGCCAGCTCGCCGATCACGTGCACGCCGGGAATGGTCGAGCGTGCATCGGCGTCGACCATGCGAACGCCGCCGTTCAGGCACTGGAAGGCGATGCCGACGTCCATCGAATCCTTCTGTGGATCGACGCCGTTGGCCTTCATCCAGCGCATCGTGTTCGGGATGACCGCTTCCAGCTTCGGGGCGGGCACATGCGCCAGCGAGAAGTTGATGGTTCCCCGCTCATTGCCGCGACCCGCGGCGATTTCCGAGGCGATCGAGATGTCGATGTAGCGTGAGACGTTGCTCACCGTGAACGGAAACACCTTCTCGTCCATCACCTCCTCGACGCTGACGCCCGCGGGCAGGTAGTCGGACAGGAACTCGCGGCCCTCCGAATTGGTCATCCGCGGATGCAGGACGAAGCACGACTTGGAGAACAGCTGGACGTATGGATGGACCAGCGCCGGCCCGAACTGGTGGAACTCCATGTTCACAAGCTCGGCGCCTGCGCGGTACAGCACCGCCTGGCCGTCGCCGGTCATCTCTGCCGTCGACACCTGCTGCGAGAAGAGGCCGTGCGCACCGCCGGTGCCCAGCACCACCGATTGCGCACGTACTACCAGCCAGGTTTGCGTCCGGACGTCGAGCGCCAGCACGCCGGCGGCATGGCCTTCGGCGTCGAGCAGCAGGTCGACCAGCGCTGCCGGAGCGCGCACCTTCACGCCGCGCGCCAGAGCCTGTTCGTTGAGGGCGGCGACGAAGGCCTTGCCGGTCTTGCCGGAGACACCGAGCGCCCGGGCATAGCTGCCGAAGTCGCTCTGGATCAGCTTGTAGTCGGTGGCGTGGCCCGCCGCGACCTTGTCCGGCGCGGCGCGATCGAAGGCCACGCCGTAGGAGATGAGGTCGGCGATGCGGCGCGGCGCGTCTTCGGCGAGCACGCGCACCAGGTCGCGATCGATGAAGCCGCTGGCGGCTGCCATCGTGTCGCGATAGTGGACCTCGGGGCTGTCGGCCGCCGCGCCGTAGCCCGATGCGCCCATGCTCATGATCTCGCTGGCGCCGTGGACCGTGCTGCCGCCGGTGCCGAGCGGGGCCTTGGCCAGCATCAGCACCTCAGCACCGGCCAGCCGCGCCGACAGCGCCGCCCGCGATGCCGCGCCGCCGCCGCCCACCACCACCACGTCGGTGGCGAGTTCTTCGACCTTGAGTCCGAGGCCGCGGAGTTGTTCAACGATGCTCTTGCTCATGATTCGCTTGCTCAGGCCTTGAGGGATCGCGCGATGATGTTGCGCTGGATCTGGTTGGTGCCGCCGAAGATCTGGAACAGCTTCGACTCGCGGTAGTGGCGCTGCATCGGGTATTCCATGGCGTAACCGTTGGCACCCATGATCTGCAGGCCGTCGGTGGCTACCTTCACGTAGACGTCCGACGCGAAGTACTTGGCCTGCGACGACTCGGCATCGCAGGGCTGGCCGTCCACCAGCAGCTTGGCCGCACGGTAGGACATCATGCGCGCCGCATCGACCTGCGTCTGCATGTCCACCAGCATGTGCGAGACGGCCTGGAAGTCGAACACCGGCTGGCCGAACTGCTTGCGGTCCAGCGCATACCAGCGCGCCAGGTCGACCGCGGCCTGCGCCGCGCCGGCGCACATCGCCGACAGGGCGACGCGCTCCTTGGCCAGCACCGCCGTCAGCCGCTTCCAGCCCATGTGCAGCTCGCCGACCATCAGCCGCCGGGGCACCCGGACGCCGACGTAGTTCACTTCGCAGGTGCGGATGGCGCTGCCGCCGAGCAGGTCGATCGGGCGGATCTCCAGGCCCGGCGCGTCGGTCGGCACCAGGAACAGGCTGATGCCGTTGTGCTTGGTGGCTTCCCGGTCGGTGCGCACGGCGGTCAGGATGTACTTGGCTTGCATCGCGCCGGTGATCCACATCTTGGTGCCGTCGATGATGAAGTCGTCGCCGTCGGCCACGCCGCGGGTGGTGAGCGAGGCAGCGTCCGAGCCGGAGCCGTTCTCGCTCAGCGCGAAGGCCAGCCAGCCGCGGCCTTCGGCCAGCGCCGGAAGCACCTCTTTCTTGATCTCCTCGCTGGCGAAGCGCGACACCGCGCCCCCCACCATGTTGATGTTGGCGTTCCAGAAGCGGCTCAGCGCAACGCTGTAATAGGCAGCGACTTCCAGGAAGGCCGTCATATCCATGTAGTCGCCGATGCCGCCGTAGGCCTCGGGCAGCGTTAGGGCGAACCAGCCTTGTTCCACGCCGACGTCGATCAGCTCCTTGGGAAAGCGCTTTTCCTCGTCGCACATACCGATGTATTCGGGGCTGGCGTGCTTGGCGAGCACGCGCTGCACGCTGCGGCGGAATTCGAACTGCTCGTCATTCAGGTAGGGGCGCAGGTCGGCGCGATCGAGCATGGCCAGGGTGTAGGCGGGATTCATGGTATCGGTGCCTCAGGCCACGGCGGCGAGCTTCTCGTCCAGCGGAATGCTGCGCAGCATCGTCGAACGGCTGCGCGCGCCCGTCATCAGGAAGGCGAGGTCGGAGCCGCTCAGGATCAGCCGAGCACCCTTGCCGATGTATTCGGCCATCAAGGCCTCGTCGTAGACGCCGCCCACGCCGGCGGCCTTGCCATGGCGGCGGCACGCCGCGAATACGGTGTCGAGGGCAGACTTCACGCTGGCATGGCCCAGCTGGCCGGGCACGCCGAGTTCGGCCGCCATGTCGGTGCAGCCGACCAGCAGTACGTCGATGCCGGGCACGGCGGCGATGGCATCGACGTTGTCGCGTCCTTCCACCGTCTCGATCATCGCCACGACCAGTGTCTCGCTGTTGATCAAGGCGACCGTTTCGGTCACGGGCAGCGGCATGAAGCGGGTCTGCGGAAGGCTGCCCGGAATCGAGCGCCGGCCGAGCGGCGTGAAGCGGCAGAAATCCACCACGGCGCGCGCCTGCTCCACCGTGCTTACGTGCGGAATCACGATGCCTTGGGCGCCGGTGTCGAGCAGGCGGGTACTGTGGAAGGCCTCGTGGGCCGGCACGCGAATCATCGGCGTGATGCCGACGCCGAGCGCCGCCTGGCACAGTTGCGCCGCGGTGTCGACGCTCATCGAGTTGTGCTCCATATCGATGAACAGCCAGTCGAAGTCGCAGGTCTTGGCAATCTGCGCGATGTCAACGGTGCGGGCTTGGCGCAGGCCCATGCCGAGCGCCAGTTCGCCTTTCAGGATTCGTTGCTTCGCGTGGTTGGCGATGACTTTCATGGGAGGTCCTTTTGTCTGTGCGGGGGGCGGCGGTCAGTCGGCGTCGGCCGGCATGGCCACGTTGACGAATTTGGTGTCGAGGTAGTCGCGAATGGCGTGCGGGCCGCCTTCGCGCCCAAAGCCGCTGTCCTTCGAGCCGCCGAACGGCGTCTCGGCGGTGGAGGCGACGAAGGTGTTGACGCCGATCACGCCGGCCTCGAGGCGGTCCACCGTCGCATGGGTCTTGGCCAGCGAGCGGGTGAACACGTAGGCGGCCAACGCGAACGGCAGCCGGTTGGCCTCGGCGACCACCTCGTCGAGAGTCGAGAAGGTGGCCAGGGTGCCGAGCGGACCGAAGGGCTCGTCGTTCAGCACCGCGGCATCGGACCGCAGGTCCGTGAGCCAGGTGGGCTCGAAGAAGTAGCCGCGTTCCGTCGCGCGCGGGCGGGCGCCGCCCGACAGCACGCGGGCGCCCCCCGAGACGGCGTCATCGACCATCTTCTCGATGGCGTCGCGGCGGCGGCGTGTGGTAAGGGGGCCGAGGTCCGTGGCATCGTCGAGCGGGGATCCGACGCGCAGGGCGCGGGTCGCTGCGACCAGCTTTGCGCCGACTTCATCGGCGATGGATTCGTGCACGTAGAAGCGCGTGGGCGACGCGCACACTTGGCCAGCGTTGCGGAATTTGCCCGGCGCGGCGAGCGCGGCGAAGGCGTCGATGTCGGCGTCCGCATGCACGATCACTGGCGCGTGGCCGCCGAGCTCCATGCTGACGCGCTTTAGCGTGGCGGCCGACTGCTCGACAATCTGGCGGCCGATTGGCACCGAGCCCGTGAAGCTGACCTTGGCGACGCGCGGGTCGTTCATCAGAGTCGGCGTGATCTCCGCCGGGCGGCCGATCACCAGGTTGATGCTCCCCTTGGGGAATCCGGCATCCTCGAAGCACTTGATGAGCGCCATGGTAGTGCCGGCCGCCTCGCTCGACGGACGAATCACCAACGTATTGCCGGCCGCCAGGGCCGGCGCCATCTTGCGAGCCAGCAGCAGCAGCGGGAAGTTCCATGGCACGAACGCGGCCACGACCCCCAGCGGCTCCATGTGCACGAGGTAGCGGTCGCCCTTGACGCGGCTTTCGTAGCTCAGGCCGAACACCCGGCGCGCCTCGTCGGCGAACCAGTCGACCGATTCGGCCGATGCCTTGGCCTCGCCCACGGCCTGCCGCACCGGCTTGCCGGTTTCCAGTGCCACCAGGCGGCCCAGGGCTTCGGCGCGCTCGTCGATGAGTGCGGCAGCGCGGCGCAACAAGGCGGAGCGATTCCAGGCGGTGATTGCACGCATCGACGCACGGGCCGCGTACGCGGCAGCGATGGCTTCGGTGACCTGAGCAGCGCCGGCCGGCTTGATGGCGCCCAGCGGGACTTCGGTGGCCGGATTGATCATCTCGCAAGCCTCCTCGCTGCCGGAGCGCCATGCGCCATCGATGAATTGTCCGTGGGTGGCGTAAAGATCTTGCAGTTCCATGTGAGCGATTCTACACACCCACCCCGATGTGTCAACACTTAACGACTTAGTGCATGCATTAATTGAACGTTTTGGAATGCGCTGTAAACTAGCGCCAAACTTTTGGATACCCGCATGAGCAGAGTTGTTATGAGAGATGCAGACGTCATTGCCAGCCGCCTTGATGAGATCCAGGACAAGGTGCGCGCCATGATTGCGGACGGCAGCCTGCAGCCGGGCGAGAGAGTGAATGAGCAGGCGCTCGCGCTCCAGTTGGGGGTCGGCCGCAATTCGGCGCGCGAGGCCCTGCGCTCGCTCGAGCGCAGCGGCCTGGTGCGCATCGTGCCCAACCGCGGCGCGGAGGTACGCAAGGTGTCGCTGGAGGCGGCACTCGATCTGTACGATGTGCGTGCCGGCATTGCGCGCACGGCCGGCAGGCTCGCCGCCGCGCGCCTCGAGGCCGAGGAGGAGAATCGCGTGCAGGCCTTGATGGATGAGATGGAAACCGCCCTGAAGGCCCGGGACGGCAGCACGTACCATAAGCTCAACACGGAGTTTCACAACCTGCTCATGGCCATCAGCAAGAATCCCCGGCTGATCGACCTCAACAACACGATCGAGGCGGAACTCAGCCTCTACCTGCGCAAGGGTGTCTACACCATGGCGCAAATGCAGCTCTCCCACAGCGAACACAGCCGGCTCGTCGACGCGCTGCGCAATGGCCGGGTGACTGAGGCTGCGGAACTGTTCGAGAACCACATCCTCGCGGGTAAGCAGCGGATGCTCGACACCGTGACCCGCTCGGTGTCGGCCGCATGAGCGAGCAAGCAGGCCGGAGCTCATTGCGCGTTTGGCACGACGAAGTGCGTGCACTCGCTCACGTTTCAATCCACAACCCGCCGCTCGGCGTGCTGAACCAGACGGTACGTCGCGAACTTGGCAGCTTCTTCCTAGAAGCTCAGGACGACGCCAGCGTGCGCTGCATCGTTTTCGAGAGCGGCGAACGCAGCTTTTGCGCGGGCGCCGACCTGCGCGAATATGCGCTGCGATTCGACGCCGCGGTGGCCCGCGCGCATGTCGAGAACGCGCACCGGATGATCCTCGCGCTGGTCGACCTGGACACCCCGACCATTGCCTCCATTCGCGGGCCATGCATGGGAGGCGGGCTGGAACTCGCCATGGGCTGCGGTTTGCGCATCGCGTCGCGAAGCGCCACCTTTGCGCTACCCGAGGTGAACCGCGGGGCCTGGCCCGGTACCGGTGGCTGCGTGCTGCTGGCGCGGCTGGTGCGCCCGTCGCTGGCAAAACGCCTTCTCTATACCGGCGAGACTCTCGATGCGGCGACCGCCTGCAAGATGGGGCTGATCGACGAGGTGGTCGATGATGACGCACTTGACGCCCGCGCGCAGGCGTTGGCGGCCGGCATCGCGCAGCAGCCTCGCAGTTCGATCCAGACCATGGCACGGCTGGTCGACCGGGAATTCCGCGCCAGCTTTCGTGCTCATCTGCAGTACGAGGCCGAATGCTTCGTCCAGGCCTACCAGTTGCCTGCAGCGCGCGAGGGCTACGCTGCCTTCTTCGAGAAGCGGCCGCCGCGCTGGGAGCACGCCTGAGCGGCTATCGGCCGACCCATTCGGGTCGTGCCCGTTCCATGAAGGCGGAGATGCCACGCTTCGCATCCTCGGTTGCGCTGTTGAGGGCCATCACCTGGCCCATGAAGCGGGTGGCCGTGTGAAATTCGGTATCCAGCGCCTGCTGGAAAGCGCGCTTTCCCATCTGGACCACCACCGGGCTCGACGCGACAATCCTCCCGGCGACGTCGGCCAATTCCGCCTCAAAGCGCCCGGCCGGCACCACGCGGTTCACCAGGCCCAGTTCGAGGGCCTCGTCAGCATTGATGCGCTGCCCCAGCAATGCCAGTTCGTAAGCCTTGCGCCCGCCGATGGCACGCGTCAACGCGGGCAACAGCGTGCAGGGCCACAGGCCCACCCCGATTTCCGGCAGGCCGAAGCTGGCACCCTCCTCGGCGATCGCCAGGTCGCAGGCAGCCGCGAGGCCGGTGCCGCCGCCTAGCGCGAGGCCCTGCACCGCAGCGATCACCGGTTTGGCGATGCGGGCCGGGGCAGTGAGCAAATCGGCGACCAGTTGGAAATGCGCTTCGCGCTCGGCCGCTCCCAGGTCGAGGAAATGCGCGATGTCGGAGCCGGACGAAAAGATCCCGGCCGTGCCGCGGACCACGATACAGCGGGCTTCGGGCAGCCGGTCCAACGCCAGGATCAGGTCCGACAGGCTGCGGTACATCGCGTTGGTGAAGGCATTGCGCCGTTCGGGACGCGAGATGCGCACCGTTGCAATGCCCTCCGACACCTCGCACTGGATGTCTTCGTTGGTTGGGAGATCGTTGATTTTCATTTGGATTACTTCAAAGTGAATGCACTACTAATGCATGTGTTGACATTTCAACTCATAGCGTAGGACAATAGACTTGTTGAGTCAACACGTTACAAGGAGACAAATGAACAAGTTTTTTGGGCGTCGCACCCTGGTCGCCGCCGCGCTCGCCGCGGCCTGCAGCGGGGTGTTTGGCGCCTCGAGCTATCCCGACCGCCCTATCAGGATCGTCGTGCCTTTCGCCGCGGGCGGGGGCACCGACATCGTTGCGCGCGTCGTCGCCGACAAGCTCGGCCAGAAACTGGGCCAGCCCGTGGTGGTCATCAACACGCCGGGGGCTGGCGGCACCATCGGGGCCGCCAGCGTAGCCCGCGCCGAACCCGACGGCTACACCCTGCTCGTCTGGCACATCGGCATGATTTCGTCGGCCTACGTGATCAAGCCCCTGTCCTATGACCCGCTCACCAGCTTCACGCCCATCGGGCAGCTCAGCAGCGCGTCGAACTTGCTGGCGGTCAACCCCGACCTGCCGGCGAAGAACCTCAAGGAGTTCATCGCGCTCGCCAAGGCCAATCCGGGCAAGCTCAACTACGGCTCCTCGGGAGTGGGTGGAGCCGACCATCTGGCCGGCGAATTGTTGTCTCAAGTCGCCGGGATCAACACTGTGCACGTTCCCTACAAGGGAGGCGGCCCCGCCACGGTCGGCGCGGTAGGCGGCGAGGTACAGTTCGTCACCGGCACCGCCTCACAGGTCATGCCAATGGTCAAGGCCGGCCGCCTGCGCGCGCTGGCCGTGATGCAGAACCAACGAATCCCGTCGCTGCCCGATGTGCCGACCGCCGCGGAAGCCGGACTGCCCGAGCTCGACTACAAGACCTGGTTCGCCCTTTGGGGCCCGGCCAAGATGCCCGCCGATGTGGTGGCAACCATCAGCACCGCACTGCAGGAGGTCCTGCACCGGCCCGACGTGCGCGCGCAACTCGACAAGGTAGGCGTCGAACCCACCCCGACTACCCCGCAGGAGTTCGGCGCCATGTACAAGGCCGAATACGCCAAGTGGAACCACATACTCGGTGAGGTGATGCCCAAGTGATGCGTCGCAGTCCTGCCCACCGATGATCGCTCCCGACCAGCTGCTGAAACTGCCGATCGAGTCACGCCGTTTCAGCTATACCGAACGCGACACCATGCTCTACGCCCTGGGCGTTGGCTTCGGCTCGGATCCGCTCGACAGCGCGGAACTGCGCTTCGTCTACGAAGACCGCCTGATGGCCGTGCCGACGCAGGCGACCACTGTGGCGTGGGACCGCAGTTGGGTGCAGGCCAGCGGCATTCCATGGCCCAAGGTGGTCCATGGCGAGCAACGGATCCAGATGATGTCGCCCTTGCCACCGGCCGGCGACATCGTCTCCAGCACGCGCGTTAGCGAGGTCCTGGACAAGGGCTCGGGCGCCTTGGTTCGCGTCGAGACCCGTATCGCGGACGCCCGCTCCGACGCCTGGCTCTGCACGACAACCACCGGCTTTTTCGTTCGCGGCGAAGGCGGCTTCTCGTCCTCCCCGCCAAGCCGCGCGCCGCGGACGCATCTCCCCCGACGTGCGCCCGACGTTGTCGACGACGCCCGCACGTTCGGCAACCAGGCGTTGCTGTACCGGTTGTCGGGTGACCGCAACCCTCACCACGCGAGCCTTGCCGCGGCACTCGCCGGCGGCTTTCCACGGCCCGTGCTGCATGGGTTGTGCACCTACGGCTTCGCATGCCGCAGCGTGATGAAATCCCTCTGCGATTGGGATCCGAGACGATTGGAGGCTTTCGACGCACGCTTCACGGCGCCGGTGTTCCCGAACGACGGCCTTCGCTTCGAGATGTGGATGGAAGGCGGCAATGTGCTGCTGCGCGGCAGTTGCCCCGAGCGGAAGGTCACCGTGCTGGAAGGGGCCGTCAAGATCAAGCCAACGCTCGCCGTTTGAAGTCTCTCGGCTCGGACCCACTCGCTATGCACACATTTGTGGCAAAAGTACTCGGCCCGCCGGCTAAATGTTGGCCATTGCCAGCGTCACAAACGCGCGCGCCGTGTTCGTGGTCAGTCGATGTCAAGCATCCGACATCGTGTTTACCAAATCGGTGAATGCAATGGCCTGCCACGCAGCGATTTCCTCGCGAAGTGCGTTGACGGTTGAAGCGCTCATTGAGGTCCTCGAAGTGTCAACGGCACGGTTTCTCGTAATCCAGGTGCTTCCTCCATGTCCAGGTCGCCCCCGGGGTCTGGATAAGAAGCTAAACTTCGTAGTTAACCTGTCCAACCGAGCGCAATGCCCGCCCAATTCGCCGATCCCGAAACCGACACGCCCCACGCGCTGGCGGTGGAGCTGCGCATGCTGGCCTCGCAGCTGCGCCGCCGGCTGCGCCAGGAGGCCTCCGCCGCCGACTGGACCGAATCCCAGCGCGCTGTGCTGTTGAGGCTGGAGCGGCAGGAGGCCGCCACCGTGACCGAACTGGCGCTGGCCGAAGGCGTCCGTTCCCAGTCCATGGGCGCCACCGTGGCCTCGCTGATCGAGGCCGGCTATGTCAGGGGCGCGCCAGACCCGGCGGACGGGCGCCGCACGCTGCTGTCGCTCACCCCGCAGGCGCGCAAGGTCTTCCGCCAGGTCCGGGCCGCGCGTGAAGACTGGCTGCAGCGCACGATCTCGGCGCGCTACTCGCCGACCGAGCAGCGGCAGCTGGCCGGCGCGGTGCGGCTGCTCCAGCGCCTGCTGGAGGCCTGATGAGCAACACCTTCCGTTCACTGCGCAACCGCAACTACCGGTTGTGGGCGGCCGGCGCGCTGGTGTCCAACGTCGGCACCTGGATGCAGCGCACCGCCCAGGACTGGCTGGTGCTGACGCACCTGACGAACCACAACGCCACCGCCGTCGGCACCGTGATGGCGCTGCAGTTCGGCCCGCAGCTGGTGCTGCTGCCTTTCACCGGCCTGGCGGCCGATCGCTTGAACCGGCGCAAGCTGCTGATGGCGACCCAGGCCGCCATGGGCCTGCTGGCGCTCGGGCTGGGCCTGCTGACGGTGAGCGGCTTGGCGCAGCTGTGGCATGTCTACGTGTTCGCGCTGCTGCTGGGCTGCGTGGCGGCCTTCGATGCGCCGGCCCGGCAGACCTTCGTGGCCGAGCTGGTGTCGGAGACCGAGCTGTCCAACGCGGTGGCCCTCAACTCCACCTCCTTCAATGCCGCGCGCATGGTGGGGCCGGCGGTGGCCGGGCTAGTGATCGCGGCCACCGGGCCGGGCGAGGCCTTCCTGCTCAATGCGCTGTCCTTCGTGGCGGTGCTGACCTCGCTGGCCTGCCTGCGCCAGGGCGAGCTCTATCCGCGTCACGGCACGGCGGGGCGCAACAAGGGCAGCCTGATGGAGGGCTTCCGCCATGTCTGGCGCCGCCCCGACCTGCGCGCCCTGCTGGCCATGCTGTTCCTGGTGGCCACCTTCGGCCTGAACTTCCCCATCTTCATTTCCACCATGTCGGTCGGCGCCTTCCACGGCGGCCCCGGCCAGTACGGCCTGCTCTCTTCGACGATGGCCATCGGCTCGGTCACCGGCGCGCTGCTGGCGGCGCGCCGCGCCCAGCCGCGTTTCGGCCTGCTGCTGGTGGGATCGGCGGTGTTCGGCTTCGGCTGCCTGGCGGCGGCGCTGATGCCCAACGTGGTCGGCTTCGGCATCGCCCTGGTCGTGACCGGCGCGGCGGCGCAGACGCTCACCACCTCGACCAACGGCATGGTGCAGATGTCCACCGACCCGGCCCTGCGCGGCCGCGTCATCGCCATCCTGCTGGCGATCCTCCTGGGCAGCACGCCCATCGGGGCGCCGATGGTGGGCTGGGTGGCCGATACCTTCGGCCCGCGCTGGGCCATGGGCGTGGCGGCCGCCGCGGGCTTCGGCTCCCTGGCGATCGGCCTGCGCTACCTGTTCAGGCACCACGGCCTGCGATTGCGACTCGAAGGGCGCCGGCTGCGCTACAGCTTCGTGCCGCCCCCGCCCTGAGGTCCGAGTCCGCCGGCGCCGCGTCTGGACGGACAATATGCGCTGTCGAGACAACCGCCACACGCGCCACCATGGACCTCAGCAAATTCCCCAAGGACCTGATGCACGCCATCGGATTCACCGAAGTGCTTCGCGTCGACCACGAAGCCGGCATCGCCCGCGTTCGCTACACCGCGCGTCCCGAGTTCGCCCACACGAAGGGCACCGTGGTGCAGGGCGGCCTGATCACGGCCTGGCTCGACAGCGCGATGGCCTTCGCCGTCATAGCGCGGGATCCCGATGCCAGCCTGGCGAGCCTGGAGCTCAAGGTGTCGTTCCTCGAGCGGGTCGGGGTCGCCGCCTACGAGGTCGAGGCGCGGGTGCTGCGCTGGGGCCGCAGCGTCGTCTTCCTCGAGGCCGATCTCTTCTCCGAAAGCGGTGTCCTGCTGGTGCGCGCCTCGTCGACCGGGAAGCTGCTGAGAACGGCCCGCGCATGAGCCTGCTGCAAAGCGTCGAATTCGGCAACGCCGGCGACCTGGACACCCACGGCACCGGCTGGTTCGTCGGCTTCGGCGAATGGACCCACGGCCCGGCGACGGCCCTGCGCCATGTGGCCGACGGCACGACGTCGAGCGGACCGTGCATCAAGTACTTCCGGCATCCGGCGGGCCATCCGAACGGCGACCCCAAGCCGCTCAGCGAAGGCCGGACCCTGTCGATGCTGGTCGATGCAGAAGGCGAGTTCCGCATCGAGTTCTCGACCCGCGCCGACTTCGCGCCCGCGGACAGCCTCGCGCACACCCTGCGCCGCCACGGCGACTTCGTGATCTGGGGCCCCGGCATCCATCACCGCGCCTTCGGCATCCAGGCCGCGTGCATCCTGACGGTGCGTTGGGCATAGCCCTTCGATATGGACACTTCGTTTCGCATCCGCCCCGTCTCGGAGCCCGACTTCGCGGCCTGGAAGCCTCTCTGGGACGGCTACAACGCCTTCTATGGCCGCAGCGGTCCGACCGCGCTGCCGGCCGAGATCACGGCCACCACGTGGTCGCGCTTTCTCGACCCCGCGGAACCGGTGCACGCGCTGGTCGCGGAGGGTGCCCACGGCCTGCTCGGCCTGGCGCATTTCCTCTACCACTGCAGCACCACCCAGATCCGCATGAGCTGCTACCTGCAGGACCTGTTCACGGTCGAGGCGGCCAGGGGCCGGGGTGTCGCGCGCGCCCTGATCGAAGCGGTATGCGAGCGTGCAGCGGCGGCCGACTCGCCACGGGTGTACTGGCAGACCCACGAGACCAACACCACGGCGATGAAGCTCTACGACAAGGTGGCCGAGAAATCCGGCTTCGTGGTCTATCGCAAGCTGCTCTGAGGCGCGCCTGTCCCGCCGCCGCGCCGCGGCGGTCAGTGTTCGACCGGCGCCGTCTCGGCGGCTTCCTCTGCCTGCGCAGCGCCGTCCCTGCGCAGCATCGTGATCAGTTCGTCCAGCGCGGCCACGGCACCCTCGGCGTCCCGCGCCCGCAGGCACTGGACCACCTTGCGCCGCAGCGGAAACACGTCCGGCCTGGGCCGCACCGGGATCACGTGCGTCATGCGCTCGCGCAGCACGGTGGTCATCGTCTGGGCCATGAGCCGCAGCGCTTCGTTGTGTCCGGCCAGGCTGATCGATGAGAAGAAGCGTGCCGTCGCCTCGATGCGCCGCGGCAGCGCGTCCGCGCCCTGGTGCTGCTCGATCTCTTCCACGGCGGCCTCGATCGCGTCCACCTCCTCGGGAGTGGCCCGCTCGCAGGCCAGCCGCAGCAGCTTGCCGTAGAGCGCGCGGTAGGCCTCGTCGATGTCGACCGTACCCAGCTGCCCTTCGAGCACCCGCTGGCGCAGCGACTCGGCCAGCATCATGTAGGCGCCCTTGTAGAACACCAGCGCATGGTCGGCGCAGCCGCTGCGCATGTGCTTGACCTCGCCGATGAAGATCTCGTGGTCGCCGGCCTCGTGGCGGGCATGGACCCGGCACTCGAAGCTCGCCAGGCAGTCGTCGACCAGCGGCGTCCCCAGCGGGCCGGGACGCCAGGCCACGCCCTCGAACTTGTCGGCGATCCTGCTCGATGCGAAACGCCCGGACAGCTGGTCCTGGCTCTGCGACAGGATGTTGATGGCGAAGCTGTCGGCCTCGACGAAGGTGCCCAGCAGGCTGCTCGCCTTGCGCAGGCTGAACAGCACCAGCGGCGGCTCCAGCGAGACCGAACTGAAGGAGTTGCAGGTCAGCCCCACGGGCGTGCCGTCCGGCGTGCGGGTCGTGATGACGGCCACCCCGGTGGGGAAGCAGCCCAGCAGCTGGCGAAACAGCTTGGGATCGATGGGCTCTGCGTGCGGCGTCGGCTGGTTCATTGCTTGCTCCCCTGGCGCTTGAAGAGTTGGACGATGTTGCCCTCGGGGTCGCGCAGCGACAGCACCGCGCCATGCGCTCCCATGTCGCGCACGCCGAGCACCTCGCCGCCCGAGGCGGCGACCCGTTGCGAGGTGGCGGCGAAGTCGTCGACCTCGAACACCATGACGACGCCGGAGGTTGCCGGCACGGCTTCTTCACGGCAGGCCAGCGCAACGCTGGTGTTGCCCACCCCGTACTGGATCCAGCGGTCCTGGTCGCGGAACTTGAGCTGGAGCCCGAGCGCCGATTCGTAGAAAGCATGGAGCTCGGCGGGCCGTTCGGCCACCACGAAAACGTTCTGCAGCCGCTTGGGCGATTCGATGGCGGGGTTCATTGCGAGCTTCCGTAGAGATTGTTCAGCGATGCCTTCAGGAAGCCGCCGTCGACCACGATGTCCTGCCCGTTGACGTACGCGGACGCATCGCTGGCGAGGAAGCACACGGCATCCGCGATATCCGCCGGCAGGCCGAGTCGGCGGGCGGGAATCCTGGCGGTGCGGGCCGCCAGCGCGCCTTCGTCGCGGTAGTGCGGCTCCGACAGGGGCGTGCGGATCATGCCGGGACTGACCGCGTTGGCACGGATGCCGCGCGGGCCCCATTCCACGGCCATCTGGTGGGTCAGCGCCTGCAGCGCCGCCTTGGTCGGCCCATAGGCACCGACCCGCGTGGGCACCTGCGCGGCGATCGACGCCACGTTGACGATGCTGCCCGCCTCGCGCTCGAACATCATCGGCACCAGGGCCTGCGCGCACAGCAGGGCACCGCGCAGGTTGACCCGGAAGATGCGGTCCCAGAGGTCGATCGGGAGGTCCTCCAGGCCCACCGGCGCCCCGCTGATGGCCGCGTTGTTGACCAGCACGTCGCAGCGGCCGAAGCGCGAACGCGTCAGCGCCGCCATCGCGGCGACGGAGGCCGGCTCGGCGATGTCGCAGTGCACCGACAGCAGGCCATCGGCCTCGGTCGGCGTGGCCGCATGGCTGATGTCGGCCTGCACCACCTGCGCGCCGATCGCGCGCAGCTGCTGGCAGATGGCCAGGCCCAGGCCGCCGGAGGCGCCGGTGACCACGGCCACCCGGCCCTGCAGGGCAGCGTTGTCGAAAGCGAGGGGAGCGCGCATCGGTGACGGTGCCTCAGGCAGCGACGGCATGCATCGATGCGACTTCCTTGCGGATCGCCGGAATGATCGTCTCGCCCCACAGCTCGATCTGGCGCAGCATGGTCTTCTGGTCGCAGTCGCCCAGCTGGGTCTGCAGCGCGATGTGCTTGGGCCGCAGGATGGCGATTTCTTCCAGCATCTTGTCGATCACCTGGTTCACCGAACCCACCGGCAGGTTCTTGCGGAGCTGCTCGAAGCTCGGGTCGGTGGGCGACGGCACTTCCTTGACCATGTAGCCGTCGTCCGATTGGGCGCGGCGGAACTTGAGGCTCTCCGAGATGCGGCGCTGGAAGCGCGCGTTGTCCAGGTAGGCGTCGATCTCGGAGGCCTTGTCGGAGGCAAAGGCGCAGCGCAGAAAGCCGAACTTCACCTCCTCGTCGAGGTCGGCGCCGTTGTCCGCCGCGACCTTGTCGAGCCGCTGGCGCAGCGCCACGATCGCGTCGGTTCCGTTGAGCAGCGCGGTCACGAACAGGTTGTGGCCTTCGCGCACGCCGCGGCCCAGCGTGACGGGGTTGCCCGAGGTGATCCACAGCGGCGGCATCGGGTCTTGCACCGGACGCACGGCGATCGAGCTCGGCGGCAGCTTCAGGTACTGGCCGTCGTATTCGACGACCTTCTGGGTCAGGCCCTTGGGCAGGATGTCCAGGAACTCGTTGTAGATCGCGCCCGACTCCTCGATCTTCACGCCGAAGCGCTCGAACTCGAACTCCTGGTAGCCCGAGCCGATGCCGAGCTCCAGGCGGCCGTTGGACACCGTGTCCACGAAGCCCACCTCGGCCAGGAAGCGCGCGGGGTGGTACAGCGGGAGAATGCACACGGCCGATCCCAGGCGGATGCGCCGGGTCTTGGCCGCCATGTGCGCGATCATCATCAGCGGCGAGGGCGACAGCGAGTAGTTGTTGAAGTGGTGCTCCGCATACCAGGCGGTGTCGAAGCCGGCCTGCTCTGCGACCACGCTCTGCTCGATCGAGTTCTGGATCACCTGCTGCGAAGTCTGGTGATAGCCGCGCTGCTGCGCCAGGATGAATACGCCGAATTCCATGTCTTGCCCCGCTTCCGAAGAGTGATGTGCGATGCAGGAATTCTCCGGTCGCACCCGTCGTTCGGGAATACGGCCGGCGCGCGATTCAGTCCTGCAAAAAAACGCGGGATCGACCGCCCGAGGCAAAAAAAAACGGGGCCCAGAGGCCCCGTTCTTCGTCACTTGCGCGCTGCTTATTTTTCGCTCAGGTCTGTCACCTTCGCCAGGCCCTGCCAGATGGCGGCGTCCTTCTTGACCGAGGCGGCGAACTGCTTGGCCGAGCGGCTCGGCGGCACGATCATGTTCTGGCCTTCGATCTTCTGGCGCACCTCGTCGGTCTTCTGCAGGCGGTTGATCTCCTCGTTGAGCCGGTCGATGATGGCCGTCGGAGTCCCCGCCGGGGCGAACACGCCGTACCAGCCGTCGGCCTCGAACTTGTAGCCCTGTTCGGCCAGCGTCGGCACGTCGCGCGTGGCCGGCCAGCGCTGCGAACCCGTCTGGCCCAGCGCCACCAGCCGGCCATTGCGCATGTGCGGAATGGGCGATGCGATGTCGGTGAAGGCGACGCTGATGTTGTTGGCGATCAGGTCGGTGACTTCGGTGACGATCGTCTTGTACGGCACGTGGGGCATGTCCAGTCCGTAGTGCGCCTTGATGCCTTCCATGGCCAGGTGACCGGACGAGCCCGTGCCCCACGAGCCGTAGGCGAGCTTGCCGGGATGCGCCTTGGCGTAGGCGACCATGTCGGCCAGGTTCTTGAAGCCGGTGCTCGGATTCGTCATCAGCAGGATGCCCGCCGCGCCGACCTGCGCGACCGGCACCAGGTCCGTTTCCGCGTTGTAGGGCAGCTTCGGGTGAATCACGGGATTGATGAGGATGGACGACGACGGCGCGAACAGCAGCGTGTAGCCGTCGCCCGGCGCCTTGGCCACCGTGTCGCACGCGATCAGGCCGTTGGCGCCCGGCTTGGCGTCGACCACCACCGGCTGCTTCAGCGTCTTGCCCAAGGGATCGGCGATCAGGCGGGCGAAGATGTCGCCACCCGCGCCGGCCGAGCCGGCCACCACCAGGCGGATCGGTCGCGAAGGCCACGGCTCGGGGGCGGCCATGGCCTTGACGCCGGCGCCGAGCAGCATGCCGCCGAGCAAGACCGTGCGGCGCTGGATGAGTGTGTTGTTCATGGTTGTCTCCTGATTCGACTGCGCGAAGTGTTGGGGATGGGGCCCGCGTGTGCGGGCCCGGTGTGCAGCCCCCTTGGCCAGGGGGCGTACCGATTGAATTCGGGTCAGGCAGCCAGTGCGTCGATCGCCGGCTGCTGGCGTCCCAACTCCTTCTGGATGGCGGGGATGATTTTTTCACCCCACAGGTCGATCTGCCTGAGCATGGTCTTCTGGTCGAAGTCGCCCAACTGGGTCTGCAGTGCGATGTGCTTGGGACGCAGGATGCTGATCTCCTCCAGCATCTTGTCGATGACCTGGTTGACCGAGCCCACCGGCAGGTTCTTGCGCAGCTGCTCCATCGTGGGGTCGGTCTCGGACGGCACTTCCTTGATCATGTAGCCGTCGTCGGACTGCGAGCGGCGGAACTTCAGGCTCTCGGAAATGCGGCGCTGGAAGCGCGCGCAATCCAGGTAGGCGTCGATCTCGGCCTGGTTGTCGGAGGCATAAGCGCAGCGCAGGAAGCCGAACTTGACGTCGCGGTCCAGGTCCTTGCCGTTGTCGTCGGCCACCTTGTCGAGGCGTTGGCGCAGTCCCTGGATGGCCTCGTTGCCATTGAGCAGCGCAGTCACGAACAGGTTGTGTTTCTCGCGCACGCCGCGGCCCAGCGCGACCGGGTTGCCCGAGGTGATCCACACCGGCGGCATCGGGTCCTGGACGCAGCGCACCGCGATCGAGCTGGGAGGCACCTTCAGGAAGCGGCCTTCGTACTCGAAGATCTTCTGGGTCAGGCCCTTGGGCAGGATGTCCAGGAACTCGTTGTAGATCGCGCTGGCGTCGGCGATCCGGACGCCGAAACGCTCGAACTCGAACTCCTGGTAGCCCGAGCCCACGCCCAGGTCCAGGCGGCCGTTGGACACCGTGTCCACGAAACCGACCTCCGCCAGGAAACGGGCCGGCTGGTAGAGTGGAAGAATGCAGACCGCCGTACCCAGGCGGATGCGCGTCGTCTTGGCGGCCATGTGGGCGACCATCATCAACGGCGACGGCGAGAGCGAATAGTTATTGAAGTGATGCTCCGCATACCAGGCATTGCAAAAGCCGGCCTGCTCCGCAGCAACAGTCTGCTCGATGGAGTTGTTGATGACCTGCTGCGAAGTCTGGTGATAGCCCCGTTGCTGGGCGAGAATGAATATTCCGAAATCCATGTGTGCTGTCTCCGCGAAAAATCGGGCCCGCGAGGGGTCAGCAAATTCTCGGGCAGGCCAGCTGAATTGATAATGGATGAAATTGCAGATCTGAACTGCGGAGACTGGAGGACTGATGGATAGATTGCGCGCCATGGAGCTGTTCCTGTCCATCTCCCAGACCCGTAACTTTTCCGAGACCGCGCGCCGCTTCGGGATCTCCGCCACCGGCGTGTCGCGCATGATCACCGACATCGAGGACGAGCTGAAGGTCAAGCTCCTGCTGCGCTCCACGCGCCAGGTCGCGCTGACCGAGTCGGGACAGGAATACGCGCGCCAGCTGGAGGGCATCCTGTGGCGCATCAACGAACTGCAGGCCAACATCACCGCCATCAGCAGCGCGCCGCAGGGCCTGCTGCGCGTGCATTCGCGCATGATGTTCGGCCTGGGCGTGCTGCCGCCCCTGATCGCGTCGTTCCGCAAGCTCTACCCGGAGATCCACATCGAGCTCACGCTGGGCGAGACCGCGGCCGACCTGCGGCGCAGCCAGATCGACATCGACTTCCGGATCTCGCCCCCGGTGGAGGCCGGCGTCAAGCGCCGCATGCTGTTCCAGAGCGATCGCTACCTGGTGGCGGCGCCCGCCTACCTGGCCGGCAAGCCCGCCCTGCAGGCGCCCGAAGACATCCTGGCGCACGAGTGCCTGGCCTACCAGCTGCCCGGCGACGAATACACCTGGCTGTTCAAGCAGCCGGCGCAGACCAGCGCCATCGCGTTCAAGCCGCGGCATGTCAGCAACAACGGCATCGCCTTGCTGGAGCTCGCGCGCCTGGGCGAAGGCCTGGCGCTGCTCGACGACTACACCGTGCACAACGACCTGCGCCAAGGCCGGCTGGTCCGGGTGCTGGGCGACCATCGCATCAGCAACAAGGGCTTCGACGAGGGCATGTACGCCACCATCCTCGACACCCCCATCATCCCGGCCAAGATCCGCCTGTTCCTGGATTTCGTGGCCGAGCACGTGGCGGGGCCGGAGCTGCGCTTCTCCGCCCACAGCAAGCCCGCCGGGCTCGACGCCCCGCCCGCGGCCTGAGCGCCGCGCGGCCTACAGCGGCATCCGGCACTCGGGGCGGGCCGCGCCGCTGAAGCCCAGGCCGGTCAGCTTGAGCACGGCGCCGTCCAGGGGCCCGGAGGCGCTCAGGCGGCCGCTGTCGCTGATGGTCGTGACGAACAGATCGTCCATCGCCGGCCCGCCGAAGCACAGTGCGCTCGGGTGAGCCACCGGCAGCGCGACCTGGTGGGTGAGCCGGCCCTGCAGATCGAAGCGGGCCAGCGCCCCCACGCGCACCAGCGCCGTCCACAGACCCCCTTCGCTGTCGAAGCAGCAGCCATCCGGTCCGGAGTCCTGGGCGTCGGTGCGCACGAACACCTGCTTGTCGGCCAGGCTGCCATCGGCTGCGATCGCATACGAATAGACGACCCGTGCGGCGCTGTCGGCCACGTGCAGGCGGCCGCTGACCGGGTTCACGCAGGGGCCGTTGGTGATGCCCAGGCCGTCGTCGAGCTTGTGCAATTGCAGCCGGGTATCGAGCCGGTACAGGCCGCCCAGGGGCGGCTCGTCGGCCTCGCGGAACACATGCATGGTGCCGACCACGAAGCTGCCGTCGGCCAGCGCGATGCCATCGTTCAGCCGCAGGTGGGGGTGGCTGTGCTCGATGCGCGCCAGCGGGCGCAACTGCCCGCTGCGCAGGTCCAGCGCCGCGATCTCCTCCTTCAGGGCCAGCACGATGCGGTCGTGGCCGTTGAAGGCGAACGCGCCCAGGGGCGCGGGCGCCTGGTGGCGCGCCGTCACCGCCCCGGTGTCGGGGTCCAGCGCCAGCACCAGGCCGGCGCGGCAGTCCAGCAGCCAGAGCTGCTGTCCATGCCACACCGGGCATTCGCCCAATGCGGTTTTCAGATCTCCGAGGCGCTGAATATTCATTTTTCACTCGTTAATTGAATTGGATCGGCCAAATCAATTCAATTGCACAAATAAAAATGGCGATCCATGAACAGGATGAAGCCCATGTTAGCGACCCTCTGCCGGCCTACCCAACAACGAATCCTTCATTTTTTGCAGAACACTCTCCCGGAAAAACGAGAAATCAAATTCAATGCGATTTCTATAATCGATCGAGCGTATTAAAACCGGGACAAACGTCTTTTTATCGAAGAGGTGGCGTATGAGTGATGAATGGGTTCGTCTGGAAGTCGAAGGCGGCGTGGGACTGGTCACCATGGACCGCAAGCCGGTCAACGCGCTGAGCCGCGAGATGCGCCACGCGCTGGTGGCCACCTTCGACGCCATCTCCGAGCGCACGGACATCCGGTGCGCCGTCCTGACCGGCGCGGGCAGCGTGTTCTGTGCCGGCGCCGACCTGAAGGACCGCCCCGACGCCGAGGTCGCCGGCGACTTCCTCGCACACAACCGCATCACCCGCGAAACCGGCAACGCGATCCGCGAGTGCGCCAAGCCCGTGATCGCCGCCATCAATGGCGCGGCGCTGGGCGCCGGCTTCGGCCTGGCGGCGGCCTGCGACATCCTGTATGCCTCCGAGAACGCGACCGTGGGCATGCCCGAGATCAACGTCGGCCTGGCCGGCGGCGCCTCCATGCTCAAGACCCTGTTCGGCCGCTCGACCCTGCGCCGCATGTTCTTCACCGGCCAGCGCCTGAGCGCGCACGACCTGCTGAAGCGCAACGTGGTCGACGACGTGCTGTCCGAGAAGGACCTGCTGCCCTTCACGATGGCACTGGCACGCGAGATCGCATCCAAGGCCCCGCTGGCCATCGCCTACGCCAAGCGCGCGGCCAACATGGTGGATGTCATGCCCCAGCGCGACGCCTATCGCTTCGAGCAGGAGTTCACGATGGCCCTGTCGAAGACCGAGGACGCCCGCGAAGCGCGCATGGCCTTCCTCGAGAAGCGTGCGCCCGTTTTCAAGGGACGCTGAAACCATGCTGACCCAGGTTCAAGCCGCTCCGGGCACCGGGCTCGACGCCTTCTTCAAGGCCGACGGCGTGGCCGTCATCGGCGCCTCCGACGACATCACCAAGATCGGCGGCCGACCGGTGCAGCTGCTGCGCAAGTACGGCTACGCCGGGCCGATCTATCCGATCAACCCGAAGGGCGGCACCCTCCAGGGCCTGCAGGCCTACGCCTCGATCCTGGACACGCCCACGGCGCCGGAACTGGCGATCCTGGCGGTGCCGGTGGAAGCCACGCTGCAGGCGGTGCGCGACTGCGGCAGCCGCGGCGTGCGCGGCGTGATCGTGCTCACCGCGGGCTTCGCCGAGGCCGGCCCCGAAGGCGCGGCCCTGCAGGCCGAGCTGGTGCGGGTCGCGCGCAACCACGGCATGCGGCTGCTGGGCCCGAACTGCCTGGGCACCGTCAACGTGGTCGACCGGCTGGTGGGCTCGTTCTCGATCGCGCTGGAACAGAGCCTGCCGCCGGCCGGGCAAGTGGGCATCGTCTCGCAGTCGGGCAACATCGGCAGCTTCACCATGCGCAACATGGCCGATCGCGGCCTGGGCGTGAGCCGCTTCATCGCGACCGGCAACGAAGCCGACGTCGACGTGGCCGACGGCATCGCGGCGCTGGCGCTGGACGACGACACCCGCATCATCCTGTGCGCCATGGAAACCTGCCGCGACGCCGGCCGGCTGTTCGAGGCGCTCGACCTGGCGCGCCGGCAGCACAAGCCGGTGATCGTGCTCAAGATCGGCGCCACCGAGCAGGGCCAGGCGGCCGCCGCCTCGCACACCGGCGCGCTGATGGGCTCCGACGCCGTGTTCGACGCCGTCTTCCGCCGTCACGGCGTGCTGCGCGTGCGCTCGTTCGAGGAACTGCTCGATGTCGGCCATGCCGCCGCCCTGCTGGGCCGGCAGCGCCTGCCCGCCACCGACGCCGTGACGCTGGTGGCGGCCTCCGGCGGCTTCGGCATCATGATGGCCGACGCGATGGTGCAGGCCGGGATGACCTTGCCGCAGCTCGCCGAGAGCACCCGGGCCCGGATCCGCGAGGCCGTGCCCACCGCCGGCACGAACAACCCGGTGGACGCGTCGGCGCAGATGTCGGCCCGGCCCGACATCCTGCTGAAGATGCTGAGCGCGCTGCAGGACGACGCCAATGGCAGCACGCTGGTGCTGCTGCTGGCCCTGTCGCTGTACAACCCGCGGCTGCGCGGCGTGTACCTGGAGGCGCTGTCCAAGGTCCGGGCCAGCCATCCCGATCGCCTGCTGGTCATCATCAGCCAGGGCCCTCCCGATGCGGTGGCCGAGATCAACGCGCTGGGCATCCCGGTGTTCCCGAGCATTCCGGCGGCCGCCATCGGCCTGGCGGGCCTGGTCCGGCTCGGCCAGCTCGGCACCCTGCCCGCGGCCGCCGCCTACGACGGTCCGGTCGACAGCGTGGATGCGGCCGTGTTCCGCAACGAGTTCCATGCCAAGAAGGCGCTGGCGGCGGCGGGCATCAGCGTGCCGCGCGAGGAGATCGTGGCCTCGGCCGACGAGGCCGTGCGCAGCGCCCGTGCCACCGGCTACCCGGTGGTCCTCAAGATCGCATCGGAAGACATCGCCCACAAGACCGAGATCGGCGGCGTGGCACTGGGCCTGCAGGACGACGACGCCGTGCGCCAGGCCTATGACCGCCTCCTGGCCAACGCCCGGCAGCACGCGCCCGAGGCACGGCTGGACGGCGTGCTGGTGGCGCCGATGGTCCGCGGCGGCGTGGAGCTCATCGCCGGCGTTTCGCGCGACCCCGTCTTCGGCCCGGTGGTCATGGTCGGGCTGGGCGGCATCTATGCCGAGATCCTGAAGGATGTCGCGGTGCAGGTGGCGCCGGTCTCCGAGGAAGAAGCCCTGCGGATGATCCGCAGCCTGAAGATGTTCCCGCTGCTGGACGGCGCCCGCGGCCAGCCCAAGGCCGACGTGGCCGCCGCCGCGCGCACCGTGGCCCGGCTGTCGGCGTTCGCCTGCCGCCATGCCGCCGACGTGGCCGAGATCGACATGAACCCCATCCTGGTCAAGCCGCAAGGCGAAGGCGTCCTGGTCCTGGACGCCCTGATGGTTCCCACCTCCCGCAACCGCCCTGCCCCCTGAGGCCTCTCATGCACATGGAAAAGAACCCGGCCATCCCGGACGCTGCAGCGGGTCCGGCCGTCTACCGGCAGTACGCCCGCCAGTGGCTGGGCGCCCACCTGCCTGCGCACATGCGTGCGGACAGCGTCGACTACCGCACCCCCACGCTGGACGAGTGCCGGGCCTGGGAGGCGTCGATGTACGACGCCGGCCTCGCGGGCATGACCTGGCCCAAGGCCTATGGCGGCCTCGGCCTGACTTTGCGCGAGCACCTGGTCGTCAACAAGGAGGTCGGCGCGCTGGCCATGCCGGAGAGCGTGAGCTCGATCGGCAAGGAGCTGGCGGGCCCGATCATCCAGACCGTCGGCACCGAAGAACAAAAGCAGCTGTTCCTGCCGCGCATCCTCGCCATGCGCGACTACTGGTGCCAGGGCTTCTCCGAGCCCGACGCGGGCTCGGACCTGGCGCGCCTACGTACCAAGGCCGTGCCGGAAGGCGAGGCCTGGCGCATCAACGGCCAGAAGATCTGGACCAGCGGCGCCGCCAAGGCGCGCTACTGCCTGCTGCTGACCCGCACCGGCACGGTGGCCGACAAGCACCGCGGCCTGCTGATGTTCGCCGTGCCCATGGACACGCCCGGGATCCGGGTGGTGCCGATCAAGTCGATCGATGGCAAGGTGTCCTTTGCCGAGGTCTTCTTCGACAACGTCGTGGTGCCGGACAGTGCGCGCCTGGGCGCACCGGACGAGGGCTGGAACGCGGCCATCCGCGTGCTGTCCATCGAGCGCGCGACCAACCGCATGTACCGTGCATGGCGCTTCGACTGCGAGCTGCGCCAGCTGGTCGCCGCCTGCAAGTCCGATCCGCAGCTGTCGAGGCTGCTGGACGATGGCAGCTACCAGCGCCGCATCGGCGACGTGGTGGGCGAGATCGATGCGCTCAAGGGCCTGGTCGAGCAAACCGTGAACCGGATGATGGCTGGCGACAAGATCGGTGCCCGGGGTTCGCTCACCAAGCTGTATTGGTCCGAGTGCCACCAGGCCTTCGCAGGACTGGCGCTCGCGCTCGTGTCGCACGTGAACCCGCGCTCCAGTGCGCTGGCGCAGCGCGCGCGCAAGCACTTCACCACGGCCTATTTCTATTCGCGTGCCGAGACCATCTACGCCGGCACCACCGAAGTGCAGCTGGACATCATCGCCCAGCGCATCATGAATCTTCCGAAGGACCTCTGAGATGACCACGTCGGACAACGATCTCAAGCCCGAAGAGTTCGCCCAGGCCGCGGCCGAGGCGATCAAGGATGCCCAGACCCGCGGCTTCCGTGACGCCGCCCGGGTGCTGGCCGCGGCGGGCCTGTGCGGCATCTGCGCGCAGGAGGACGCCGGCGGGCTGGCGCTGGGCATCGCGTTCGCGCTGCCCATCGCGACCGAGGCGGGCAAGCTGCGGCTGCACTGGCCGCTGCTCGAAAACCTCCTGGTCGCCAAGGCGCTGGGCGACTCGCCCCTGGCGGCCCAGCTGGCCAGCGGCGAACGCGTGGCCACCTGGGCGCTGCAGGGCAGCCTGCAGGACGGGCTGGCCGGCCAGGCGCGTGGCGCCAGGGACTGCGACTGGGTGCTGGTGGCGGATGGCCGGGGCGGCGGCGCCCTGCTGGACTTGCGAAGCATCGAGATCCAGGAGGACGAGGCGCTGGACCCGGAGCATCCCCAATCATGGCTGGCGCTGGACGGTGCCGAAGTGCTGGCGCAGCTGGATGCCGCGGCCTTCGCCGCCCTGCAGCGCGACAGCCACATCCTGATCGCCGGCTTCGTCAACGGGGCGGCCGAGTCGGCCCTCGCCACCACGGCCGGCTACATGTCGACCCGTGTGCAGTTCGGACGCCCGCTGTCGGCGAAGCAGGCCGTGCGCCACCTGCTGGCGCGCATGCGGCTGCAGCAGGAGGCCTCCAGCGCCGGCATCCAGCGCGTGCTCGACACCGACGAGTACGGCCGCGTGCGCGCGACGCGGCCGGTGCTGGCCAATGCCCTGGCGAGTGCGGCCTTCGTGCTGGAGAAATCCATCCACCTGCACGGCGGCATGGGCTTCACCTGGGAGGTGCCGCTGCACTATGCCCTGCGCGAAGTGCGCAAGTTCGATGCCGCCTTCGGCTCGGGCGCGCTGGCCAGCCAGGTCGGCCGCGACTTCATCCAGTCAGTGTGAACCAAGGAATGCGAATGAACCAGGATCTGCTCGGCCGCGTGGCCCTCATCACCGGCGCCGGCGCCGGCATCGGCCGCGAAACCGCGCTGCAGATGGCCGCCCGAGGCGCCATCGTCTGCGTCAACGACCTCAAGGAAGAACTGGTCATGCCGGTGGTGGACGAGATCCGCTCGCGCGGCGGCCAGGCCCATGCCGTGGTGCAGAACATCGCCAGCCGCGAAGGCATCCGCGAGGCCATCCAGCGCGCGCATGCGCAGGGCGGCGGACGCTTCGACATCCTGGTGAACAACGCCGCCTGGGTGCGCTACCAGGCCATCCCCGAGATCATGTCCGAGACGGTGGAGCGCATGCTGGACGTGGGCTTCAAGTCCGTCATCTGGAGCCTGCAGGAGGCGGTGGCCCTGATGGACCCCGAACGCGGCGGCGCGATCGTGAACGTGGCGTCGGTCGCGGCCCTGCGCTCGGCCGCCAACTCGGTGGTCTATTCCGGCATCAAGGCGGGCATCCTGGGAATCACCCGCGCCGCGGCCGCCGAGCTGGGCGCGCGCAACATCCGCGTCAACGCCGTCTGCCCGTCGGCCGTTCCGACCGAAGGCACGCAGCGCAACCGCAATGCCGAGCGCGACGCCAACCGCATCGCCCGCACGCCGATGGGCCGCCTGGGCACGGTGGAGGATATCGCCCGCAGCATCTGCTTCCTGGCCAGCGACGATGCGGCCTTCGTCACGGCCCAGGCGCTGGTGGTGGATGGCGGCATCACGCTGACCAACATCTGAGACGCGGGCGGTGTCGCGGATGCAGACCGTCCTGATCACCGGTGCGGCTTCCGGCATCGGACGAGACACCGCACGGCTGTTCGCCGGCGCGGGCTGGCAATGCGTGCTGGTCGACCACAACGCACCGGCCTTGCAGCAGCTGGGTCGCAGCCTGCCAGCGCCGGCCTCCGCCCCGCATCAGCTGCGCGCCGTCGACCTGACCGACCCGGTGCAGATCGCATCCCTCGGCGATGACACGCCCCGGCTGGATGCGATCCTCAACAACGCCGGCATGTCGGACGCCTCCAACACGCCCCTGGCCGAGCAGGACGCGGCGCAGATGGCACGCTTGCTGGCGCTCAACCTGGCAGCGCCGGCGGCGGTGGTCGATGCCTGCGGACCGCTGCTGAAGCCGGGCGCGCGCATCGTGAACGTCGCATCGGGCGCCGGCCTGCATGCCATTCCCTGGCGCGGCGCCTACAGCCCGAGCAAGGCGGGACTCATCGCCCAGAGCCTGGCGCTGGCGCAAGCGCGGCCCGACCTGTGCGTGACGGTGCTGGCGCCGGGATTCGTCCGCACCGAACTGGTGGACGGACTGATCCAGGCCGGCCGCCTCAAGCCCGAGGGCGCCCTGGGCAAGATCCCGCTCGGCCGCATGGCCGCGCCCGAAGAGATGGCGCAGGCGCTGTACTTCCTGGCCAGTTCCGGTGCTGCGCCGCTGCGCGGCCAGATCCTTGCCGTCAATGGCGGCTCGTCGCTCCATGGCGGCAGCCAGCCCTTGCCGCCCGCGACGCTGCAGCCGCTGCCGCTGGACACGCCCTTGCAACTGGAGGTCTGCGGCGGTGAGGGCGAAGCCTGGCAAGGGGTGGCGCCGACGGCGGCCGTGCAGCCGCACTATGCGGCCTGCCTCGATCTGTCGCCGCTGCACTGCGCATCGGCCGGCGTGCTGCAGGCCGTGCATGCAGCCGCTGCACGTTTCGCCGCGCGCTACACGCAGCAGGCCAGCCTCACCCTGCTGCTGCCCTCGGCACAGCCGCGCCGCTGGCAGGATGCAGGCGACGGGGCCGCGGCTCGAATGATGGTCTCGACCCTCGCCTGCGAGTGGGGCAGCCGCGCCCTGCGCATCAATGCGCTGGAAGTGCCGAGCGGCGTCGATCCGCAGACGCTGCATCCGCTGCTGCGCTTCGTCTGCGGATCGGCCGCGCAGTACCTGACCGGTCAAACGCTGGTCTGCAGCGCGGCCGCGCCGGGGACGCCGCGATGAGCGATCCCGAACGCGCGCGGATCAAGGCGTACTTCATGGCCGAGCGCGGCTATTGGCGCCCCTGGACCGAGACCATGCTCGACGCCTGCCCCGGCTTCGTGCAGCACTACGCGCGCTACGCCGGCCATCCCGCGCGCTCGGGGCCGCTGAGCGAACGCATGGTGGAGTTGATCTACGTGGCGCTCGACACGTCGTCGTCGCATTTGTTCGAGGCCGGCCTGCAGACCCACATGAAGCGGGCGCTCGAGGTCGGCGCGAGCCGGGCCGACATCTTCGACGTGCTGCACCTGGTGGCCGTGCAGGGCATCGCCCGCGTGGGCCAGGCCGCCGACATCCTGGGCGAGTTCATCGACCTCGGCGGGGTGCCGGCCATCGATGAAAAGCTCCAGGTCCGGATCGACAGGCTCGGTGCCCCGCACGCCCTCGCCCTGCGCGGCGTGGCACGACTCGACCCCGGCTATGCCGAGGTGCTGCTCGACTTCGTCGAGCAAGGCGGCCCCGGCACCGGGCTGAGCCTGGCGGAGCGCAGCCTGGTGCAGCTGGCGTTGCATGCGTGCTTCACGGCCTTCGACCCGGATGCGATCCGGCGGATCGTGCCCACGGCCCTGTCGCAAGGCCTGGCAGCCGCCGAACTGCTGCAGGCCATCCAGTTGGGGGCGCATCTGGCGGTGCATGGCACCGCACTGGGCGCCAACGTCTACCGGCAAGTGTCGGGAACGGCTGCAGAGTGAAGATGGCAGTGCCCCGCGCGTTCAGTCCTTGCTGAATGCCCGCGCTGCCTCCGCCGTGTCCAGTGCTTCGCGAAGCAGCTTGATTTTTCCTCCCTCGGCAATCAGCAGGCCGGCATAGGTTTGGCTATAGAGCTTGCCGGTGTCGATCACGTGTGCCTCGACGGCGTATTCGCCGAACACCCTGTCGGGCGTATCGATCCACAACTTGAAGTCCTTGAATCGGAAGTCCGGTATTTTCGCCAGCAGCCCGGAGATCAGCTTCTCGATGGCCGCACGCCCCTGGGCGTGTGCCTTGACCGTTGGAAGTTCGAGCACGCCGTCCTCCGCAAAGAGGGCTGCGGCTGCGGCCGGGGTGCGGATGCCGGCTTGATAGGCCTCGAGCAATTCGAGAGCGGTCTTCATGATGGCTGCCTCAGACCTGGGCCATGCCGCCATCGGCGAAGAGCTCGATGCCGTTGATGAAGGACGAGTCGTCCGAGGCGAGGAAGACCGCTGCCTTGGCCACATCGTCGGGTTGCCCGATGCGCCCGACGGGAATTTGCGAGGTCAGGTAGTCGAGCAGCCCTTGCTGCTGCGTGGCGTCCGGCCCGGCAAGGTCGACCAGGCCCGGCGTGTGGATCGGCCCTGGCGACAGCGTGTTGACGCGGATCGCACGGCCTTTGAGGTCCAGCACCCAGCTGCGGGCGAGGTTCCGGACCGCTGCCTTGGTGGCGCTGTAGATGCTGAAGTTCGCGGTGCCCGAGATGCCTGTCGTCGAGCCGGCCAGGATGACGGACGCACCGTTTGCCGCCTTGTCGAGCAGCGGCAACGCCTTCTGCACCGTGAACACCACACCTTTGACATTGCGATCGAAGGTCTGGTCGAAGTGCGCCTCGGTGATCGCCCCCAGCGGCAGCATCTCGCCGCCGCCTGCGTTGGCGTACAGCACGTCGATGCGGCCATGCTGCGACCCGACCATCTCGTACAGGCGATCCAGGTCGTCGAGCCGGGTCGAGTCGGCCTGCACACCGATCGCCCTGGCGCCGATGGCGGCCACGGCCGCGTCGAGCTCGGCCTGGCGGCGGCCCGTGATGTAGACGAATGCGCCTTCCGACGCGAAGGCCTTGGCGGCGGCCAGGCCGATGCCGGTGGTGCCGCCTGTGATGACTGCGACCTTTTCAGAGAGTTTGTTGCCCATGTCTGGCTCCGATGTGTTGAGGTGAGCGAAGCTTATTAAGTTCACACGAATGAATAAATATGACAATCTTGACTTGTTAATTCACATATCTGAATAATCAGCCGCACCATGGACCAACTCCTTGCCTTGCGCGTCTTCGTGCGGATCGCCGAGTCGGGCACGTTCTCGAAGGCTGCGGATTCGATGAACATTCCGCGCCCGACCGTGACCAAGCTCGTGCAGGACCTCGAGCGCCACCTCGCCACGAAGCTGCTGCATCGGACGACGCGGCGGGTCAGCGTGACGCCGGAGGGCGCGGCCTACTACGAGCGCGCCACGCGCCTCATCGGCGACCTCGACGAGATGGACGAAAGCGCCGGCCGCGCACGGGCTCAGCCGCGCGGCCGCATCCGCGTCGACGTCGGCTCGGTGCTGGCCAACATGATCCTGATCCCGGCGCTGCCGGGCTTTCGTGCGCGCCATCCGGAGCTGCACATCGACCTGGGTGTCAGCGATCGGCCGATCGACCTGATCGGCGAAGGGGTCGACTGCGTGATTCGCGGCGGCGAACTGGCCGACACGTCTCTGGTCGCGCGACGCATTGCCGACCTCGATTGGGTCACCTGCGCGAGCCCTCTCTACCTCGGCGCGCGTGGCGTCCCGAAGCATCCTTCGGAGCTGCTGCCCCGCGAGCGGGGACACGCCATCGCCGGCTACTTCTCGTCACTGACCGGCCGGGCCTTCCCGCTCGAGTTCCGCAAGGGCGACGAGCAGATCCTGGTGCAAGGGCAGGTCGTCGTCGCGGTCAACGAGAGCACGGCTCACCTGAGCGCGTTGCTCGCGGGCGTCGGCCTGGGGCAGGCGTTCAAGTTCATGGTCTCGCCGCACCTCCAGAGCGGAAGGCTTCGCACCGTGCTCGACGACTGGCGCCGTCCGCGGCAACCGCTTCACGTGCTCTATCCGAGCAACCGGCATCTGAGTGCCAAGACCCGGCTGTTCGTCGACTGGGTGGCGGAAGTTTTTGCGCCGTTCGACGACCGCTGAGACAGGTCGAGCTCCGCCGGGGTCCAGCCGAATGGCCGCCGCCATCGTGTGGGCGGCGCGCGACAAGATGCCAAGGCTTTTGCATTGCGTGTGAAATTGCTCGCGCGCCACTGCCGCGCGCACCGCACAATTTCGACATGTCCAGCCATCGCCTGCCGCCGCTCTATCGCCACGCCTGGTGGCTGCCGGGCGCGTGCTCTGCTCTCGCGGTGACCTTGGCGGCTGCTGCGCTTCATCCGAGCGAGCAAAGCGTCCTTCTGGCTGTCGCGATCCTGTGCGCCCTCCCCTGGTCGCTGGCCCTTCTGCTCCTCGACCTGAGCCATGGATTCGCAGATCGTGCGGCACTGGTCGTCTCGCTGGGTCTGTTCGCGAACGCGATCCTGATCTGGGTGTTCACGGCATTCCTGCGTGCGCGCTTGCTCCGCCGTCTTCTGAACGAGCCCTGAGTCGTCGCGGCGCCATTCATGCGCCGGGCCGTCACAAAAACGAGTCGGCCATTCGGCCGAGTGTCAACCTACGTTTGTAGGTTGACAGCAACTATCCGCCTGCCGACCATGCGCAGGTTGGCCGAATAATGTCACACCGCCTCGCCGTGAGGAAAGGACGTCATGTCTACGACCTCCGAAGCCGCGTCGCTCTATCTCGCCGTGCTGCCAGCCAGTAACGGTCTGGCGGTGTCACTCACGGATCTCCATCTCGTTGTCAGGCTGGATACCGTCGGGGTGCACGGCGATGTGCTGGCACACCTTCAGTGCCAGGTGACGCAGCTTCACGCGGCGAGCGGCCAGCCTGATCGCGATGAGCCCGGCCTGCGAGAATTCGGCCAGCGCCTGCTGTCGACCCTGCTGCCTGCCAGCATCGCCGCATTCCTGCGCGAGGCGCCAATGTGCCAGCTCACGATCCAGGTCGACGCCTCGCTGCTTTGGGTGCCATGGGAACTGGGCTGGGACGGCGAGAAATTCCTGGGTGAGCGCTTCCGGCTTTGCAGACGCATCGTCTCGACTGCGGGCCCGCTCGGCACGCCGCAACGACGCACACCCCAGAGCGGCGGACTTAGAGTGCTGATCGTCGCGGACTGCAGACGTAACAAGACCCGGACGACGACCATGCCCTGGCTCAACACGCGCTTGCGCAGCATGGCGAGCCTGACCGTGAGCACGGTCCATTCCAGCGACATGGGGCGCGACGAACTGCTGAGGCTGATCGGAGCCAACGATGTCGTGCACTGCATGGGAACCCTGTCCACACGCCCATCCGTCGAAGGCGCAGTCAGCTGGCCATGCGAACCGCACGCACTCGACCTGGGCAGCATCGCGTCGCTGCAGACGCCGCCGCGATTGATTGTTTCGCAAGGCGATACGTCTGCTCAGGACCTCAGTCCTGGCCTGGCACTGGCGCAAGCCGCCAGCGCGCTCGGACTGAACCTGCTGTCCTGCGAGTCGGCGGACACGGCCTATGGCCAAGCCTTCATGGAAGAGCTTTACGGTGGGCTGCAGCGGGGCGCGGCGCTCGCCGAGGCTGTGCGCTCGGCGCGCGCCCGGCTCCTGGCTACCGATGGCGGTGTGGCATTGGCGAAGCTGCGGCCCGAACTCTATGGCGACGGCGGCGCCGTGCTCAAGGAGCGCCGCACGCCCGCCGACGACACGCTGCGCCAAGTGACAATCATGTCGATCGACTTGGTTGAATCCACGCGCCTGCTGTCGCTGCTCGGCGCGGAAAAGTACAGCGAGCTGCTCAGCCATTACCACGAGCGCTGCACGGAGATCCTTCGTTCCTTCGGCGGCGTGCCGGACGACTTCCAGGGTGACGACGGCGCCATGTGCTACTTCGGCGTGCCAGTCGCCAGCGAGGACGCGGCCGCGCAATCACTGCGCGCCGCCCTCCAACTCGTCGATGCCGTGCGGGACCTGGGGTTGGGTATCCGCGTCGGGGTGTGCACCGGCGAAGTGGTGGTGCGCAATGGGCAGCCTATCGGCTCGGCGGTCCACTTGGCCGCCAGACTCCAGGCCGTGGCTGCACCGGGCACCGTGGCGGTCAGCGAGTCGACACGGCGTATCGTCAAGGACCGCTTCCAGTTTCAGCCGCTGGAGCAAATCGGGTTACTCAAGGGCTTCGACCACGAGCAAGTGTTTCACCGCCTGATAGGGCCCGCCGCAGTAGGTGGACCCGGGTCATCGTCGGGCATCACCGGCCCCGCCTTGACGCCGATGGTCGGACGCGGCGAAGAACTCCAAATGCTGCAGGAGCACTGGGTGGCGGTGAGAGCAGGTTCGCAGAGACTGGTGCGAATCCTCGGCGAGGCAGGCATCGGCAAGTCCCGCCTGGTGCGCGAATTCAAGCAGTTTCTCACGGATTCGGGCCACGAGGTCTTCGAGAGTCGCTGCTCGCAGGAGCATGCGAACAGTGCCTTCCATCCGCTGGTCGAATCGTTGCGCCATGAGATCGGCGTCGGCAGCGACGCGTCCGGCGATGCACTCCTGCAGCGCCTGCGCGAAATGATGTCGAACAGCCGTCCACTCGACGAAGCCGCGACCGCGCTGCTGGCCGACCTGCTCGCACTACCGGTGCCCATGCGACATCCGGTGCTTGAGCAAAGCGCGGAACGTCGCCGCCAACTCACTGTTGACCTGCTGGTCGCCTTGGCGCGTCAACGTATCAGCCTGGCGCCCGGCTGTTGGCTCGTAGAGGACATTCATTGGCTCGACCCCTCCACCGCGGAATTCCTGGATCGTCTGGCGATGGCCACGCGCGACCTGCCGCTGCTCATCCTCGTGACCGCGCGCTCCGACGTCGAATTGCGCTGGCAGCCCCGTCTCGCAGTCCACGAAGCTGAGCTGAAGGGCCTGTCGCCCGAACAGTCCCGCACCATGGTCAACCGCGCGAGCGGCGAGCGGCGATTGCCCGGCGAGATCGTTCAGCTGATCACAGCTCGGGCCGACGGCGTCCCGCTATTCATCGAAGAATCCACTCGCATGATGGTCGACCTCGGCGACGGCACCGACGACCTCGATCCGCGCGCCCTGCCGGTTCCCGCCACCGTGCTGGACCTGCTCACCACAAGGCTGGACAGGCTGGGCGGCGCCAGGCTGGTGGCCCAGATAGGCGGCACCATCGGGCGCGAGTTCCCGCTGCCGCTGCTTCAGGCCGTGATGCAGCATCCGGAATCGCCCATCGAGATGCGCGAGTTCGAGAAGCCGCTGGCCGAGTTGGTGCGCGCTGGCATGCTGGTCGCCAAGGACGGCGAAGGTACGCGTTTCGCCTTCAGGCATGCGTTGATGCGCGATGCTGCCTACGGCTCCCTGCTGGAGCGCGACCGCCAGGCGCTGCACCAGGTGATCGCGACCGTCATCGTCGATGGTTTCGACGAGATGGTGCAGCGCCAACCCGAGCTGCTCGCCTTCCACTACACCGAGGCGGGCATGGATGCGGAGGCACTGCGCTATTGGGACGCGGCGGTCCGGAAATCGGCCTCGCGGTCGGCGCATGTCGAGGCCATCGCGTACGTTGGCAGCGCGCTCTCGGTGCTGGCGCGCATGCCGGTGGGCGAAGAGCGCTCGCGGCAGGAACTGCGCATGCAACTGGTGCTTGCGGCCCGCCTTATCGCCACCCGGGGCTACGGCGCCGAGCGAGTGGAACGTGCCTATGTCAGGGCCATGGAGCTTGCCAGGCTGCTGCGGGACGAGGTCGCTGTCATGCGAGTCCTGCTCGGGCTGGAGAGCTATCACTTCATGCGCGCGGACTTCGAAAGGGCGCGCTCGTACGCACTTGATGCCGCCGAGCGAGCAAACCGCACGGGCGGGGCTATTCAGCGAATTCAGACGCAATGGGCCCTCGCAAACATCCGGATGCACCAGGGTGAGATGGCTCAGGCGGTGCGCGAGATGGATGACTGCCGCGCCGCGTATGAGCGGCTCGAGCATCGGTCCGAGGCCGTGCAGGACCCAGGCGTCATGTGCATGTGCTATTCGGCGTGGTCCCTTTGGGAACTGGGCTTTCCGGACGAGGCTTTGGCCCGGGCGACGACGGTCACAGCTCACGCGGAGCGGCTCGAGCATCGGTTCAGCATGGGCGAGGCGTTCGGCTTCAGAGCCGCTGTTCAGCACTTCCGGGGTGAGAACAAGGCTGCGCTGGTGTCTGCCGATCGCGCAGTTCAGGTCTGCGAGGATGGCGGCTTCACGGTATGGCTCGCCCACGCACGAGTGATGCGCGGCCGAATTCTTGCCGATCTGGGTGAGCCCGAGGCCGGCGTTGAAGAGATGCGGCAAGGCTACGCACTCTGGGCCAACTCTGGCGCGGTCGTCACCACTCCCTTCTACCTGACGCTGCGCGCGGAGGGGGAGATGCTGTGCCGGCGCCTGGATGAAGCCTGGGCTCTGCTCGAGCAGGCATTGGCTGTTGTGACGCGCACGGGCGAGCGCTATTACGAAGCGGAGATCCGTCGCCTCTTGGGCCGGTTGGCCGCGCAACGCCCAGGACTTCATGGGGCGGACCCGGCAGCGGAGGCCGAGGCTTGGCTGATGCAGGCCCTGGCGTGCGCACGCCAGCGCGAGCTGGCATCACTTCACCTGCGGGCAGCCACCGACTTGGCACGGCTGTGGCAATCGCAGGGTCGAAAAAGAAAGCAGGCCATCGACCTGCTCGACGGCGCAAGGCGCTGGATTCAAGGGGGCGAAGGAACACGCGATCTGGTCGATGCGGGAGCCTGTCTCGAGAGACTGCATGCCTTGCACTGAGGGAACAGAGAAGACGCACGGCCGGATGGCCGGTATGGGAGGGAAACATGACTGCGAACCAACTCCTCGGGATCCGAAGCGAAGGCAATGCGCTAAGGCAGAACCGCTTGCTATTCGATGCGCTGCGCGACGACACGGCACGAGAGGCGCTTTATGAAGAACTAAGACAGGACCGTTTTCGACCCCTTGCGTTCAAAAGCGTGATCCGCCACGGAGGGGGCAGCTCAAGCTGGCCAGACGTGCCAGCCTTTCTGCTGACTTCGGCCAAGGACGTGTCGAAGGCCCTCCAGCATGGCAGCGTCAAGCCGTACTCGGAACTGGACAGCGGTGGACGCTTCATGCTGGGGTTGGACGACCGGTGCCCTCACATGCGCCAGAGGCAGAACGGATTGGAGGCACTCGATTTCGATGCGCATGTCCTCGACAAGTGCGCCTGCGAGGCGGTCGTCCGCGCGATGGTACTGCCCACCAAGAACCGCGAGTTCGACCTCGTGACCGACGTGGCCGAGCAGGCAGCCGTGCGATACATTGCCATCCTGTTCGGGCTGAGGGCCAAGTCGCATGTCCTGCTCGAACGGGCCATGCGTGCCGGCTACATCCGCCTCACCTTCCAGATCATCGGCCGCCATTTCGTGTCCGACGACGGACTGCCCCCTTCGGAATCGAAGCTGGCCGTCGAGCTTCGCGACAAGCTGGAAGCAGACCTGAAAAAGGCCGTCGAAGGGACTGCCGTGCCGGAGTGGTGGGATCACAAACTTCTCCGGGCTGCACCGGCAGCGGTGCACCTTGGCCAACTCTATCGGGACGACCCAGAGATGGCGCGCGTGGTGGTCAAGGGTCTCATGGCGGGCACTGTCGGAAACATCACGTCGGCCATTGCCAACGTCTTCGACCACTTCTTTCGCGCACAGGCCGATGGCAGCTTCCTGGTCGACGAAGCCTCTGCGCTGGCACGGCGCAAGGATGGCACGAGGCAGCTCAACGACTTGATCCGCGAAGCCCTCCGTCTGCAGCCGGCCGCGCCGTTCCTGGCTCGCACGACGCTCGAACCGATGGCATTCGGCGAAGGCGGTGCCACGGTGCAGGTGCCGGCCGGTGCTGAACTGTTGCTCGCGATGGGCGCAGAAACCCCCATCGATCTCGACCTCATGTTCGGTGGCAACCTGCAGGACAAGGAGTATCCGCACAGCTGCGTCGGACGCCACCTGGCCTGGCCGCTTGTCGAGCGGGTGGTGCGTGAGGTGCTCCTGCTGCCGGGACTGACCCGTCGCCTCGATCCGGACACTCGCGAGGTCATGCCACCGGTCAGGCGATGGGGTGCGATCTGGGAGAGCTTTCCGCTCCAATTCCAACGCGACCGGCGGCTCAACCAGCAGCCCTTGCTTTTCGTGCTGAAGATCAAGGAGCCGGTGGCCGAAAACGCTCAGAAGCTCATGCGACTCACGCGCGCCGGTGCCGCCGTCGTGGAGCGCGCACTGCAGGATGCCAGCAACGTGCACTTCGCTTGGTTCATGCTGATCGAGAACAGCACGCACCTGGCCTTCTTCACGGTCTATGACGGCGATTTCGATGCCTATGTCGAGCACTTCGCGCTCAAAGTCCCTCTGTTCGACAAGCAGTTCGAATTTCTCGAGGATGCGCCGCCGACGCCGATTCAGAAGTTTCCGAAGGAGTTCGTCGACACCATTCGCAAGTACAACCGGAAGCCCTTGGCCGGCTACTTCTACAGCGCCTACCCGCGCTCCAGCGTCGCCGACATCCACAACGAAGGACTGGCGCAGTCATGAGCGCCGATGTACTTTCGCCGGAACTGAAGGGCGAGGTGCAGAGCCTCGCCCTGACTGGGTTCGACGACATGTGCGTGCGGCACCTCCTTCTGCAGGTGCGGGATCCGGGTCAGGCTCGCAGCTTCATTGGCGAACTTGTGAACGGAAATCTGGTCGCTTTCGGCGAGAGGGACCGGCCCGGCGAGGTCGCGGCATGCAAGGTCAACCTCGGCTTCAGCCACGAGGGATTCGTGGCGCTCGGCGCACCGACCGCCCTGCTCGCACACCTGAAGGACAAGTCGCCCGCCTTCTGCGAAGGTGCGGTCCGGCGCGCCAGTCAGCGCCTGGGAGACACGGGAGCAAGTGCGCCGGACCGATGGAATCCCGTCTTTCAGACTGATCGGGCGCACACATGGATCTCCATCCACGGTCCTACGGCTGAACGGATCGACGAAACCGTGGCCGCGATGCGCTCGATTCCCTCCTCGGCGGGGCTGGAGGGCTGGGATGATCCCGGTCTTCGCGGTGAGCACATCGTGGAGATGCAAGGGCTCAAGAAAGTCAAGAAGGTCCACTTCGGCTTTCGCGACGGCATCACCAAGCCTCGCATCGACGGACAGAAGCACAGTCCGAGGCCCGGCGAACTCCTGATGGGGTACTTGAACAACGACAAGGTCGACCTCTGGACGTCGCCGCAAGAAACCAGCGCCGAGTTGTCCGAATTCCTGCGCCACGGCAGCTTCGGAGTGTTGCGGCAGATCCGACAGTTGGAGCTCGCGTTGGACACCTTTCTCAGAGAACGGGCTCGCGATCTCAAAGACGAGCATCCCTGGATCGCGCCGGACTACCTGAAAGCGAAAATGTGCGGTCGCTGGCCCGACGGCCAACCCGTCGTTCCACTCGGTCAGAGCCCGTCGCCGATTCAGGATGAGTCGCAGCTGCAGGCCATCAACTTCAAGAACGATCCCGAAGGACTGGGTTGTCCATTTGGTGCTCACATCCGCCGCGCCAATCCGCGCACCGATGCGATCGTGCCGAAGGATCTGAGCATCCATACCCTATTCCGCCGTGGCGTTCCCTATGGAAGGCCCGTCGATCTGGAGAACGAGAGACTCCAGAACAGCGAAGTCGATCGCGGGTTGTTGGGGGTGTTCTTCTGCGCGCGCATCGAAGATCAGTTCGAGCGTCTCATCTCGGAATGGATCGAGAAGAATCCCATGGGGCCGCCCAATCGTGGCCGTTCGAAGGATCCGCTGGCAGGGCAGCACGACGAGCCGGACGCTGCGTTCATCATTCCCCTGCCGGATCGCGATCCTATCGAGTTGAAGGGATTCCAGCCATTCGTGCAGACACGGGGGACGCTGTATGCCATGTTCCCGAGCCAGCAGGCGCTGCGCGCAATGTCCGGATGGAGCCAGGACACCGTCGAACCGCAGGCACATGCACAGGAACAGGCAAAGGTGTCTGCACCGGCCCAGCGCCAGTCTGCTGCCGCGAAAGTGCCCCCTGGGGCGGCCGCGATGGCCGCGCATACCGCGGGTCCATCGGCGGCCACAGCGGCAGACCCTGTCGATCCCGACTTCATGGATGTGCCGGCGGACCGCTTCTGCGACGTCGTAATGGAAGGCGGCATCACAAGCGGCGTCATCTATGCCTCCGCCGCAGTCGAACTGGGTCGACACTACCGTATCCGCAACATCGGCGGCAGTTCGATCGGCGCATTTGCCGCCGCGCTGGCAGCCGCGGCGGAATTCCGGCGCCGCAACGGTTCCGGCGAGGGCTTCGCGCGCTTCGGGGAGCTGCCACAGAAGCTTGCGGAGACAGACGATGGAAAGACACTGCTGGAACGTTTGTTCGTGCCGAGCAACAAGACCCGCCGGCTGTTCAGCATCTTCCACGCGTCGCTGGAGCGGTCGAGCGTTGCTTCGTTGCTGTTTCACGGCCTTGGTGCCGCGCTTTCGCAGTACCGCCGACCGGTGTTTTGGACCACCTTCCTTCTGCTGGTGCTGACATTGGCAGGGCCCGCATCGACTCTGGCCACCTGCGCCTGGGGTCAAGCAGTTCCGTCCTGCCTGTTCGGCTTTGGGTCTTGGGCCATGGCACTTCTGTTGGCGGCGCTGGTCGGCATCGTTGGCGCGCTGCTGGCTGGCATCGCTTGGGATCTCGCCCACGGGCTCGTGCCCAACGGGTTCGGGCTATGCCGAGGCTGGAGCCCCGATTCGAACATCACCACCGTGGACCTGGCCGCATACCTTCACGGGGCCATCCAGGAGGTGGCAGGCCGCCATCCGATCGACGATCCGCCACTGACCTTCCAAGACCTCTGGGACGCGCCCGGCGCGGCGGCGCAGGCCATGGGCTTCAAGGTGCATGGCGCGGATGCCGCGCGCTCCATCAACCTGGAGGTCTATGCCAGCAACCTGGCGCACAGCCGCCCCTACCGATTCCCATTGGAGGAGACCGAAGACATGGGAAGGCTGTTCTTTCGCACAGAGCAAATGGAGGAGTACTTTCCGAAGGGAATCGTCCAGTACATGCGCGCATTTGCGAAGAGCTACGAAAAGAGAAGCGAGGCCGATCCGTCGAAGGAGTTGATCGGTCCCGGCTACTTCGAGCTTCCGGTCGGGCAATTGCCCGTCGTGGTCGCAGTCCGGCTGGCCATGAGCTTTCCGCTGCTGATCTCGGCAGTGCCACTGCATGCCATCGACCACGCTCGCCGGAGCATGCAACCGTGCTGGATGTCCGATGGGGGGCTGTGCTCCAACTTCCCGATCCACCTGTTCGACAGCTTCGTGCCCAAGTGGCCAACATTCGGTATCTCGCTGCAGGAGCGCCACGAGCAAAGCAAGTCAGACAGCACATCCAACGTCTGGCTACCAGAGTTTCATACCAGTGGCCGGGGCGAGATCTGGGACCGCGGGCCCACCGAGAGCCGCTCCGGACTTGGAAAGGTCGGCGCGTTCTTGGTCAGCCTCTGGAAGACCACCTGGCGATGGAACGACAACACCATGATGCGCATGCCGGGCGTGCGCGACCGCGTGGTTCGTGTCTATCTCGAGAAGGATGAAGGCGGGGTCAATATACGCATGAAGTCAGACAAGATCACACGACTAAGCGACCGCTACGGCAAGGCGGCCGCCAAGGCGTTCATCGAGAAGTTCGAGACGCCGGACAGCGTCGGCTGGCAGGAGCATCGCTGGGTGCGCTTCTGCTGCATGACGCTTTCGCTGAGGAACCGCGTGATGGGTATCGGCGAAGCAATCCGCCTGAACCGGCACACCATGCCGATGGAAGAGCAGATTGAACAGGCATTGAAGGTCAAACCGCTCTCAAAACCGGACCGTCGCGACCGGATCTGGCCGTCTGAGACGCCGCTTACGCCAGAACAGGCCAAGGAGCTACAGGACCAACTCGACGCCCTCTGCGCCCTGGAAGACGCCTTTGCAGGGGCCGGCGACCACAAGCCCTACCGTGCCATTCCCCGGCCCAACATGCGCATCCGGCATCCGACTTAGTCCGGATGCAGCAGCATGGATGACGAATGAGGGTCCGGCGCGCCTTCGCTGGCTACGAAGACCGAGCGGGGCCTTTGCTGAACATCCAAGCGTTCTGGAACGTCAAACTGAGAGTCCGCGCCGGCCTCAGCCGAACACCACAAACGGATGATGCGCAGGAAGACCAGAAGCCCTATGTTCGCCCGGTGCGGCAAGTGAATTGCTTGGCCGTGCATCCTCGCAACGATTTAACGCGAAAGGAGCGCCCCATGGAGTTCACCGCTACGGATCACGATCTCAGAGTCGACTACAAGCTGTCCGGGAAAATCTACAACGAGCATCCCAAAGACATCGAGGCCGCCAGGGACGCAAAGCCGCATCACCCCGTCACCGCGGATCCTTTCGACTCGGAGGTGATATTGAAAGGAAAAACCTGGGTGTTGCCAGCGGGTGCCGAGGTCATTAGAAAGGTTGTCCTGTCCACTTAGCGGACGGGCACGCCTCGCGGACAAGCCCGGCTTCGCGCCAACACGCTGAGGCAACCCTTGTCCGACCGACCGGAGTATCGAATGACCAACGAACTGACCGACCGCCTCGCCATCCGCGATCTCATCGAGAACTGGGCCGTCTGGCGCGACGCAGGCGACTGGGAGCGGTTCGCCACCGTGTGGCACGACGACGGCGTCATGAACGCGACCTGGTTCCAGGGCCCGGCCTCCGAATTCATCCGGGTGACGAAGGAGGGCTGGGCCAAGGGGGTCAGCATCCTGCACTTCCTCGGCGGGACTTCTATCGACCTGGCCGGCGATCGCGCCATCGCGCAGACGAAGATGACGATCTCGCAGCGCGGCGATGTGCAAGGCGTCGCCTGCGACGTGGTCTGCACGGGACGCTTCTACGACTTCGTCGAGAAGCGCAACGGCCGCTGGGGCGTCGTCGTTCGTCAGCCGATCTACGAGAAGGACCGTGTGGATCCGATCGACCCGAGCGCCAGGCTCGAAATCGACCAGGCTGCCATCTCGAAGTTTCCGGCCGGCTATCGGCACCTGGCCTATATCCAGACGCAGATCGGCTACCAGGTCAAGCTCGACATGCCACAACTGGAGGGAGCCGAAGTCGAAAAGCTGTACGCCCGCGGCAAGGCATGGCTCGCCGGCAAGCCGCTCACATGATCATGGAATTCGAGGGCGGCCAGGTGGTTCGGGACACGCAGTCCTTCGGCGCGCCGTTCGAGCCGAGCCCCTCGCGCGCCCAGTGGGTCGAGCGGATGCGCTGAGGGGCGGGTAATCCCTGCGCTTGATTGCGCCCAATTCCACGCATCTTTTGCTGATAATGCGGATTAGCAATCTAGTCATACGCATCAGCATCTCATGCCCGCCAGCCGCCGCCTGACCCAGCAAGACATCGCCAAGCTCGCAGGCGTGAGCCAGGCGACCGTGTCGCTGGTCCTCAATGGCGCCGACAACGCGCTGGCGCGCATTCCGCCCGAGACCCGGGAGCGGGTGCAGAAGATCATTCGCGAGACCGGCTACGTGCCCGATCCGATCGCGCGCCGGATGGCCAAGGGGTCGAACCGGATCCTGGGCGTGTTCACCTACGAGCCGGCTTTCCCGAATGCGCACGCCGACTTCTTCCTGCCCTTCCTGTTCGGCATCGAGGAGGAAGCGCAAGCGCGCGGCTACGACCTGCTGCTGCTGACCGGCACCGGCCAAGGCCCGAACCGCAAGCTGTTCGCCGAGGAGAGCCGGCTGCGCATCGCCGACGGCTGCATCGTGCTGGGCAAGACCTTCGATCGGGCGGAACTCGCGCGGCTGGTGGCGGGCGACTATCCCTTCGTGGCCATCGGCCGGCGCGAGGATGCGGGCGGCCCCGTGCCCTTCGTCGGCGGCGACTACGCCACGGCCACCGGCGCGCTGGTGCGGCAGGCGCGCGAACTGGGGCACCGGCGCCTGGCCTGGCTCGGGTCGAACGGCCCGGCCGAATCGCCGCAGGACCGCTGGCGGGGCTTCACCGCGGCACTTGGCGACGACATGGAGCTCGTGCTGCGATTGCCCGACCCGCCGGCCGACGATGGCCAGGCGCTCGATGCCTTGCTGGCCAGTGGCGCGACCGCGGCCTTCTGCGTCGAACTGGCCGATGCCGTGCGCCTCGAGCGCGCCGCCAGGGCACGCGGGCTGGGGCTGCCGGCGGATCTCTCGCTGGTCGCGCTGGGCTCGCACATCCGCACCGAAGGCAGCGGCACGCGCTTCGCCTCGTTCGCGATTCCGCGCGAGGAGATGGGCCGCCAGGCCACCGCAATGCTGGTGCGCCGCGTCGAGGGCGGCACGGCGCAGGCAGTGCAGCAGGTGCTGCTGCCCTGCGAGCCGATCCGCGGCGACACCCTCGGCCCCGCGAAGCCGTCCTGAACCCATCCATTGGAACGACACAGCATGCGAGAACTGAAGACGGACATCCTGGTGGTCGGCGGCGGCCTCGGCGGCGTGGCAGCGGCGCTGGGCGCGCTGGAGGCCGGCCGCACGGTGGTGATGAGCGAGGCGTACGACTGGATCGGCGGCCAGCTCACCAGCCAGGCGGTGCCGCCGGACGAGCACAGCTGGGTCGAGCGGTTCGGCGTCACGCGCCGCTACCGCGCGCTGCGCGACGGCATCCGGCGCTACTACCGCGACCACTATCCGCTCACCGCGGCCAGCCGCGCATGGGACGAGCTCAACCCGGGCGCGGGCTGGGTCAGCCGCCTCTGCGCCGAGCCGCGCGTCGGCCTGGCGGTGCTGGAAGCCATGCTGGCGCCCCATCGCGGCGCAGGCCGCCTGACAGTGCTGCAACCCTACCGCCCCGTCTCGGCCGACACCCAGGGCGACACGGTCCGCGCCGTGACGCTGCGCCATCGCGACACCGCCGACGAGATCACGGTAGAAGCCGCCTTCGTGATCGACGCGACCGAACTGGGCGACCTGCTGCCGCTCGCCGGCTGCGACTACGCCACCGGCTTCGAAAGCCGGGCCGACACCGGCGAGCCGAGCGCGCCGCCCGAGGCCCAGCCGCACAACGTGCAGGCGGTGTCGATCTGCTTCGCGATCGACCACGTAGCCGGCGACCACACCATCGACAAGCCAAGCAACTACGATTTCTGGCGCAGCTACCAGCCGCACTTCTGGGGCGGGCCGCTGCTGGGCTTCAAGGCGCCGAACCCGCGTACCCTTGAGATCAGCGAGCGCTCCTTCACGCCCAACCCGGACGACGACCCGCTGCAGGTCGATGCCGACCAGCGCAAGAGCGGCGGCGACCAGAACCTGTGGACCTTCAGGCGCATCGCGGCGCGGCGCAACTTCGTGCCGGGCGCCTACGCCTCCGACATCTGCCTGGTGAACTGGCCCATGATCGACTACATGGAGGGCACGATCATCGACGTGCCCGAGGCCGAGCAGGCGCGCCACCTGCAGTCGGCGGCCGAGTTGTCGCGGTCGGTCTTCTACTGGCTGCAGACCGAGGCGCCGCGCGTCGACGGCGGCACCGGCTTCCCCGGGCTGCGGCTGCGCGGCGACGTCACGGGCACCTCGCACGGCCTGGCCATGGCGCCCTACATCCGGGAGAGCCGCCGCATCCTGGGCGTCACGCGGATCGTCGAGCAGGACCTGTCGCATGCCGTGCGCGGCGACCAGGGCGCCGTGCGCTACCGCGACAGCGTCGGCATCGGCATGTACCGCATCGACCTGCACCCCTCGACCGGCGGTGACAACTACATCGACGTGCCCTCCTGTCCCTTCGAGATCCCGCTCGGCGCCTTGCTGCCGCGCCGCATCACCAACCTGCTGGCCGGCGGCAAGAACATCGCCACCACCCACATCACCAACGGCTGCCTGCGGCTGCACCCGGTGGAGTGGAACGTCGGCGAGGTGGCCGGGATGCTGGCCGCTCATTGCCTGGCCCATGCCACCACGCCGCACGCGGTGCAGGCCGACGACGCGCGGCTCGCCACCTTCCAGGCCATGCTGGCGCGCGCCGGCGTCGAGACGCGCTGGCCCGACGTGCGCGCCTACTGAAACTTCGACCGCTTCGCAGACCCGACCGAGGAGACCCAGCACCATGTTCCATTGCAAGACCTTCGCGAGCTTCCGTGCCATCGCCGGCGGCCTCGCCCTGTCGCTGGCCCTGGCGGCCGGCGCGGCGGCCGAGACCCGGCTGCGCATGACCATCTGGAGCGCCAACGAGGCGCACCTGAAGCTCTTCAACGGCATCGCGGAGGGCTTCAAGAAGGAGAACCCCGACGTCACGGTCAGCTTCGAATCGCTGCCGTTCGAGAACTACACGACCGCCCTGACGACCCAGATCGCCGGCGGCAACGCACCCGACATGGCCTGGATCTTCGAGACCGCCGCCTTCGACTTCGTCAACTCCGGCGCACTGCTGCCGCTGACCAAGCCGCTGGCCGCCACGCCGGGCTACAACCTCGGCGAGCTCAGCCCGGCGGCCACCGAGCGCTGGTCGAAGGAGGACGGCGTGCTCTACGCCTACCCCTTCTCGACCTCGCCGTTCGCGGTGTTCGTCAACAACGACCTGATCCGCAAGGCCGGCGCCAAGACCCCGGCCGAGCTGATCGCCGCCGGCCAGTGGACCTGGCCGCAGGCGATCGCGACCGCGCAGGCGGTGGCGCAAACCGGCAAGGGCGGCCTGGTGGTGCGCGACTTCAACTACCAGGCCTGGCAGTACCTGTCTTCGGTCTGGAACGCCTGGGGCGCGGCGCCCTGGAGCGCCGACGGCAAGCGCTGCACGCTGGCCGACAAGCCGATGGTCGATGCGCTGGGCTTCATCCACGACGCGATCTTCGTCAAGAAGGCGATGCCCGGGCCGGGGCAGAACGTCGACTTCTTCGCCGGCGACGCCGCGATGACGATCACGCAGATCAGCCGCGCCTCGCTGCTGCCCAAGGACAAGCGCTTCGACTGGGACCTGGTGCCGCTGCCCAAGGGCCCGACGGGCGACTACGCGATCGTCGGCCAGGCCGGCATCGGCGTGCTGCAGTCGGGCAAGAACCCGGCCGCGGCGGCCGCGTTCGTGGCCTACATGACCAACCCGGAGAACTCGGCCAGGCTGGCGCAGTTCTTCCCCTCGGCGCGCAAGTCGCTGCTCAACGCCGAAGTGCTCGGCAAGACCAACGCCCTGCTCTCGCCGGCGCAGCTCGACCGGGTCGTGGTCGCGGGCATCGCGACCGGCAAGGTGATGCCGGCGCACACCGACTTCGCGCGGCTGCAGCAGATGGTGCGCGCCGGCCTCGATGCCGTGTGGCAGCCGAAGGCCGACATCCCGGCCGCGACGCGCGCGATCTGCGCGCAGATCGCGCCGCTGCTCGCGCAGTAGGGCGCAGCCCGCCAGCACCCGCCGCCCAGTCCACGCCATGGCCCGCCGATCCGTTTCCGCTGCCGAGCCGCCCCCGGCCGCGCCCCGGCCGTTCTGGACCATCGCACGGCGCGACACTGCGGCCGGCCTCCTGTTCGTCGCGCCGCAGCTGGCGGGCACGCTGGTCTTCATGCTGGTGCCGCTGGTGCTGGTCTTCTGGTACTCACTGCACGAGTGGAACGTGCTGGCCAACACCTTCCGCTACACCGGTGCCCGGAACTACGAACTGCTGTCGAGCGACCCCAGCCTGCCCGGCGTGCTGCTGGCCTCGGCACTGTTCTCGGCCGGGCTGGTGGTCCTGAACATGAGCCTGGCACTGCTGCTGGCCGTTCTGCTGAACCAGAAGCTCGCCGGCATCGCGGTGTTCCGCACCCTGTTCTTCTCGCCGGTGGTGGTGTCGCTGGTCGCCTGGACCATCGTCTGGGGCTTCCTGCTGCAGCACAACGGCGGCATCAACGGCACGCTCAGGCTGCTGGGCATCGAAGGGCCGAACTGGCTGCGCACCCCCGCCACCGCGATGCTCTCGGTGATCGTGGTGCAGGTGTTCAAGAACGTGGGGCTCAACATGGTGCTGTTCCTGGCCGCGCTGCAGGGCGTGCCGCGCGAGCTGTACGAAGCCGCGCGCATCGATGGCGCGACGCGCTGGCGGCAGTTCCGCCGCATCACGCTGCCGCTCATCAGCCCCACCATCCTGCTGACCTCCATCATCACCATCGTCGGCTCGCTGCAGGTGTTCGCGCAGATCGCGGTGCTGACGCAAGGCGGGCCCGGCGTGTCGACCACGGTGCTGGTGTACTACCTGTACCAGCAGACCTTCCAGTTCCATCGCTTCGGCTACGGCTCGACGCTGGCGATCCTGCTGTTCGCGATCGTCGCGCTGCTGACGCTGGCCCAGTGGCAGCTGCGCAAGAGGTTCGTCTTCCATGAACGGTGAGATCTCCGCCCGCATGAAGGTCGCGCTGTACGGACTGCTGTGCGTGCTGCTGATTCCCTTCGTGTTCCCGACCTGGTGGATGCTGACCTCGTCGCTGAAGCCGATCAGCGACATCTTCGTGTTTCCGCCACAGCTTTTTCCGACCCACCCGGACTGGAGCAGCTACGCACAGGTGTTCACGGTCCAGCCTTTCGCGCAGCAGTACTGGAACTCGGCCTGGATCGCGGCCGTCGTGACGGCCGCCACGCTCGCCATCTCGTCGATGGCCGGCTATGCCTTCGCGCGCATCCGCTTCCCGGGCGCCAACGCCTTGTTCATCGTCGTGCTGACCGGGCTGCTGATCCCTTCCGAAGTGACGATCGTGCCGCTGTTCCGGATGTTCCTGAAGCTCGGCTGGGTCAACACCCACTGGCCGCTGGTGCTGATTCCGGTCTTCGGTGCGCCCAGCGTGTTCGCGACCTTCGTGATGCGCCAGTTCTTCATCGCCCTGCCGGCGGAACTGGAAGAAGCCGCGCGGGTGGACGGCCTCGGGCGCTTCAGGATCTTCCGCACCATCGCGCTGCCGCTGGCGCGGCCGGCCCTGGCGTCGGTGGCGATCTTCACCTTTCTCCACAGCTGGAACCTGTACCTGGAGCCGATCGTGTTCCTGTCGACGCCGTCCAAGTTCACGCTGCCGCAGGCGCTCACGCAGTACACCGATGCCTACGGCGGGCCGATGTGGAACATCCAGCTGGCCGCGGCGACGCTCACCGCGCTGCCGGTGCTGATCGTCTTCGTGCTGGCACAGAAGCAGTTCGTCGAAGGCCTGGCCCACACGGGACTCAAAGGCTGAGCCTCCACACCACGACCCCATTCATGGCAGAAGTCCTACTTTCCGGAATCCAGAAACGCTTCGGCGCCGTGCCGGTGATCCACGGCCTCGACCTCCACATCCACGATGGCGAGTTCGTGGCGCTGGTGGGGCCCTCGGGCTGCGGCAAGTCGACCTTGCTGCGCATGATCGCCGGGCTGGAGGCCGTGTCGCACGGCCGCATCCGCATCGGCGCGCGCGACGTGACCGACCTGGATCCGAAGGACCGGGACATCGCCATGGTGTTCCAGAACTACGCGCTCTACCCGCACATGACGGTGGCCGCCAACATGGGCTTCTCGCTGGAGCACCGCGGGCGGCCGAAAGCGGAGATCGCCGAGCGGGTGCGCTGGGCGGCCGACATCCTGGGGCTGGCGCAATTGCTCGATCGCCATCCGCGCCAGCTCTCCGGCGGCCAGCGCCAGCGGGTCGCCATGGGGCGCGCGATCGTGCGCGATCCGCAGGTGTTCCTGTTCGACGAGCCCCTGTCCAACCTGGATGCCAAGCTGCGCATCGTCATGCGCGGGGAGATCAAGGGCCTGCACCAGCGGCTCAAGACCACCACGGTCTATGTCACGCACGACCAGGTCGAGGCGATGACGATGGCGGACCGCATCGTGGTGCTCAACGCCGGCCGGGTCGAGCAGGTCGGATCGCCGCTCGAACTGTTCGACCGTCCGGCCAACCAGTTCGTGGCCGGCTTCATCGGCTCGCCCGCGATGAACTTCGTGCCGGGGCGCTGCACGCCCAGGGGCTTCGAGGCCGCCGATGCGCTGCTGCCGATGCCTGCGGACGCCTTCGCCGCCCACGCGGGACGGGACGCCGTCTGCGGCATCCGGCCCGAGCATTTCGAGTTCTGCGATCCGGGCCAGGGCGTGGCGGCGCAGGTGCAGGTGGTGGAGCCCCTGGGCTCCGAGACGCAACTCGGCCTGCGCCTGGGTGCGGCCCAGGTGGTGGCGCTGTTCCACGAACGCCTGGCCATCGCGCCGGGCGACGTGCTGCACCTGCGGCCAAAGACCGGCGCCGTGCATTTGTTCGACCCGGCCACCGGCATGCGGATCGACGCCGCCTGAGCACGGGGCCTCGTGTCCCCGGCCGAAGCGGTGTATCGTGCCTTCCCGCCCAACCTGCACTGCCCGCGATGAACGCCGCCACCCTCGCCGTCTTTGCCCTGGTCGCCCTGGTGGCCATCGCCACTCCCGGCCCGACCGTGTTGCTGGCCCTCGCCAACGGCTCGCGCCACGGCGTGCGCCGGTCCCTGTCCGGCATGTTCGGTGCCGTGGTCTCGGACTTCGTGCTGGTGGGCGCGGTGGCGCTCGGCCTGGGCGCCCTGCTCGCCGCTTCCGAGTTCTGGTTCTCGGTCGTCAAGTGGGTCGGTGCCGCCTACCTCGCCTGGCTCGGCCTTCGGCTGCTGCGCTCCAAGGGCGGCCTGGACCTGTCGCAACTCGAAGAGCGCCGGGGCCCGATGAGCACGCGGCGGATCTTCGCGCGCTCGTTCCTGGTCGCCGTGACCAACCCCAAGGGCTACCTGTTCTGCTCCGCGCTGCTGCCGCAGTTCATCGATGCATCGGCCCCGCAATGGCCCCAGTACGCCGCCATCGCCCTGGTCTTCGCCGGCCTCGACTTCCTCGTGATGCTGGGCTATGCGGTGGTCGGCGCACGCGCCGTGCGGCTGCTGCGCCAGCGCGCGGTGCTCTGGCTGGACCGTTCCTGCGGCGCGGCGCTGCTGGCGCTGGCCGGATCGCTGGCCTTCTATCGGCGCGCCGGCTCCTGAGGCCCGCGGCTCAATGCCGCAGGATCGAAGGGATGTCGGAGTGGTCCAGCAGTTCTTCCAGCGCGGTCACGGCGCGCTGGAATTCGTCTTCGTCGACCCCCCGCGCGTGCAGCCAGCCGTGCACGAAACCGCGGAACGCCGCCTTGAAGCTGTCGTCGGCCATCCCGTGCGCGGCGAGCAGGGCAATCCCGATCACCTGGAACGTGGCCAGGCCGCGGGTGGCCTCGCTGTAGTTCTCCTCGAAACTCCGGGCCAGTCGTTCGCTGGCGGCGCCGTTCGAATTCATGGTGGGTGTGCCCCTGGTTGGCGGGTGCCATCTCGGCCGGCAAAATCTTGCGCCATCGGGACGGGTTTGTGAACTGTCTGTTCGGGTAAGCGCCTCTGCCCTTTGGTGAGGGATTCCACCAAGGCATGGCCCGGTCCGCCGCGGCGCATACTGGGGGCAGACCCGCGCCGATCCCCACCAGGCCGCGGGCGGCAGCCAGGAGACACGCCTTGCAGCGAACCGACATTGCCAACCCGACCTATTTCCACAAGGTCGTCGATTGCCAGTACGCCTGTCCGGCGCACACCCCCGTCCCCGAATACATCCGCTTGATCGCGCAACGCCGCTATGGCGATGCCTACATGATCAACTGGGTTTCCAACGTGTTCCCGGGCATCCTCGGACGCACCTGCGACCGCCCGTGCGAGCCGGCCTGCCGGCGCGGGCGGGTCGAGGAGAGCAACGCCCAGGCACCCGAGCCGGTGGCCATCTGCCGGCTCAAGCGGGTGGCGGCCGACATGAAGGAGGACGTCCGCGCGCGGATGCCGACGGTGGCGCCCCGCAACGGCAAGCGCATCGCCTGCGTCGGCGCCGGGCCGGCCTCGCTCACCGTCGCGCGCGACCTCGCGCCGCTGGGCTACGAAGTCACGGTGTTCGACGGCGAGGCCAAGGCCGGGGGCTTCATCCGGACGCAGATTCCGCGCTTCCGGCTGCCGGAATCGGTCATCGACGAAGAAACCGGCTACATCCTCGACCTTGGTGTCGAGTTTCGTTCCGGCGAGCGCATCGAGTCGATGAAGGCGCTGATGGCGCAGGGCTGGGACGCGATCTTCGTCGGCTGCGGTGCGCCGCGCGGGCGCGACCTGCAGGTGCCCGGCCGCCAGGAAGCGGCCGCCAGCATCCACATCGGTATCGACTGGCTCAATTCGGTCTCGTTCGGCCACGTGACGCGCATCGGCCAGCGCGTGATCGTGCTCGGTGGCGGCAACACCGCGATGGACTGCTGCCGCTCGGCCCGCCGCCTCGGCGGCACCGACGTCAAGGTCATCGTGCGCAGCGGCTTCGACGAAATGAAGGCCTCGCCCTGGGAAAAGGAAGACGCCCAGCACGAGGGCATCCCGATCCTCAACTTCCACGTGCCCAAGGCCTTCGTCCACGAAGGCGGCAAGCTGCTGGGCATGCGCTTCGAGATCGTCCGGGCGGAGTACGACGACCAGGGCCGCCGCACGCTGGTGCCCACCGGCGAGCCCGAGGCCTTCATCGAATGCGACGAGGTGCTGGTGGCGGTGGGCCAGGAAAACGCCTTCCCCTGGATCGAGCGCGACTGCGGCCTGGCCTTCGACAAGTGGGGCCTGCCCCAGCTCGACGAGAAGACCTTCCAGTCGTCGGTGCCGAACGTCTTCTTCGGCGGAGATGCGGCCTTCGGCCCCAAGAACATCATCACCGCCGTGGCCCATGGCCACGAGGCGGCGGTGTCGATCGACCGGCTGCTGCACGGCGAGGCGGTGTATGTCCGACCGGCGCCGATGACCAACCTGGTGTCGCAGAAGATGGGCATCCACGAGTGGAGCTACGACAACGACACCTCCAACGACCTGCGCTACAAGGTGCCCTGGGCCAAGGCCGAGGCCGCGCTGGCCAGCATCCGGGTCGAGGTCGAGCTGGGCTTCGATGCCGCCACCGCCTTCAAGGAGGCCGAGCGCTGCCTCAACTGCGATGTGCAGACCGTGTTCACCGAGTCCGCCTGCATCGAATGCGATGCCTGCGTCGACATCTGCCCGATGGACTGCATCAGCTTCACGGTCAACGGCGAGGAGAGCGAACTGCGGCCCCGGCTCAAGGCGCCCGCGCTCAATCTCGCGCAGGACCTGTACGTGTCCGGCGGGCTCAAGACCGGCCGGGTGATGGTCAAGGACGAAGACGTCTGCCTGCACTGCGGCCTGTGCGCCGAGCGCTGCCCCACGGGGGCCTGGGACATGCAGAAGTTCCTGCTCAAGATGACGCCGGCCGGCCCGCAGGCACGCGCCGCACGGGAGGTGGCGGCATGAGGCAGATTGAGGCGGTCAACGATTTCGTCATCAAGTTCGCCAACGTCAACGGCTCCGGCTCGGCCTCGGCCAACGAACTGTTCGCCAAGGCGATCCTGCGCATGGGCGTGCCGGTGAGCCCGCGCAACATCTTCCCGAGCAACATCCAGGGCCTGCCGACCTGGTACGAGGTGCGCGTCACCGAGAAAGGCCACCTGGGCCGGCGCGGCGGCACCGACATGATGGTGGCGATGAACCCGCAGACCTGGGACGCCGACGTCGCCGAGCTCGAGCCCGGCGGCTACCTGTTCTACGACAGCACGCGGCCGCTGCCGCCGTCGAAGTTCCGCGACGACATCCGGGTCATCGGCATGCCGCTGACCGAGATCTGCAACGCGGTCTACCACGACCCGCGGCAGCGCCAGCTGTTCAAGAACATCGTCTACGTGGGCGCGCTGGCGATCCTGCTGGGGATCGAGCCCGAGGTGGTCGAGAAGCTGTTCGGCGAGCAGTACAAGGGCAAGGAGAAGCTGCTGGCCTCCAACGTGCAGGCGCTGCACCTGGGCTGCGACTTCGCGCGCGAGAACCTGCGCGAGCCGGTGGGCCTGCAGGTGCGGCGGGCCGACCGGGTGGGCAACCGGATCTTCGTCGACGGCAACAGCGCCGCGGCGCTGGGCTGCGTGTATGGCGGCGCCACGGTGGCGGCCTGGTACCCGATCACGCCGTCGTCCTCGGTGGCGGAGGCCTTCCAGAAGTACTGCGCCAAGTTCCGGGTCGATCCGGCGACCGGGCAGAACCGCTTCGCGATCGTGCAGGCCGAGGACGAGATCGCCTCCATCGGCATGGTGGTCGGCGCCGGCTGGAACGGCGCGCGCGCCTTCACCGCGACCTCGGGGCCGGGCGTCTCGCTGATGACCGAGTTCATCGGCCTGGCCTACTTCGCGGAGATCCCCGTCACCCTGATCAACGTGCAGCGCGGCGGGCCGTCCACCGGCATGCCCACGCGCACCCAGCAGGCCGACATCCTCTCGTGCGCCTACGCCTCGCACGGCGACACCAAGCACGTGCTGCTGTTCCCCGAGGACCCGCACGAGTGCTTCGAGCACGCGGCGGCGGCCCTCGACCTGGCCGACCGGCTGCAGACGCCGGTGTTCGTCATGACCGACCTCGACATCGGCATGAACCAGCGCCTGTGCGCGCCCTTCGCCTGGGACGACAGCCACGACTACGACCGCGGCAAGGTCATGACCGCCGAAGAACTCGAGGCCGGCCGCGACTTCGGCCGCTACAAGGACGTCGACGGCGACGGCATCCCCTGGCGCACCTTGCCCGGCACGCACCCGAGCAAGGGCAGCTTCTTCACCCGCGGCACGACCCGCGATGCCTATGCCCGCTATTCGGAGCGCGGCCCCGACTACGTCTACAACGTGGAGCGGCTGCTGAAGAAGTTCGCGACCGCCGCCGCCCTGGTGCCGCAGCCGGTGCTGCGCCCGGCGGCCCGCCCGACCGAGTTCGGCGTGATCTATTTCGGCTCGACCAGCCCGGCCATGGAAGAGGCGCTGGAGGCGCTCACCGAATGCGGCATCCACCTCGACGCCCTGCGGCTGCGCGCCTTTCCGTTCCCGGACAGCGTGGTGCAGTTCCTGGCCCGGCACACGCGGGTGTTCGTGGTCGAGCAGAACCGCGACGCCCAGATGCGCAGCCTCTTGGTCAACGAACTCGAGATCGATCCGGCGCGCCTGGTCAAGGTGCTGCACTTCGACGGCACGCCGATCACGGCACGCTTCATCGTCGAGGCCATCGGCGCCCATGTCGGGGCGCCAGCGCCCCGCGCCACCGACACCCAGGAAACCGCATGACCTACCTCGCCAAGCCACGGCTGCATCATCCGACGCTGGCCACCAACAAGGTCGGCTACACCCGGCGCGACTACGAAGGCAAGATCTCGACCCTGTGCGCCGGCTGCGGCCACGACTCGATTTCCGCCGCCATCATCGAGGCCTGCTGGGAGCTCGACATCGAGCCGCACCGGGTCGCCAAGCTGTCGGGCATCGGCTGCAGCTCCAAGACGCCGGACTATTTCCTGGGCGCCTCGCACGGCTTCAACACGGTGCACGGCCGCATGCCCAGCGTGCTGACCGGCGCCAACCTGGCCAACCGCGACCTGCTGTACCTGGGCGTCTCCGGCGACGGCGACTCGGCCTCCATCGGCCTGGGCCAGTTCGCGCACGCCATGCGACGCGGCGTGCGCATGGCCTACATCGTCGAGAACAACGGCGTCTACGGCCTCACCAAGGGCCAGTTCTCGGCCACCGCCGACCAGGGCTCCAAGAGCAAGAAGGGGGTGGTCAACACCGACAGCCCGGTCGACCTGGTCGGCATGGCGCTGCAGCTCGGCGCCAGCTACGTGGGACGCGGCTTTTCGGGTAACAAGGCGCAACTGGTGCCGCTGATCAAGGGGGCGATCAGCCATGGCGGCTCGGCCTTCATCGACGTCATCAGCCCTTGCGTCGCCTTCAACAACCACCCGGGCAGCACCAAGAGCTACGACTACGTGCGCGAGCACAACGAGGCGGTCAGCCGCATCGACTTCATCAGCGCCAGGGACGAGATCACGGTCGACATGGCGCCGGGCGAAGTGCTCGACGTGCGCCAGCACGACGGCACCCTGCTGCGGCTGCGCAGCCTGCATGCCGGCTACGACCCCGGCGACCGCTATGCCGCCATGGCCCACATGCAGCGCCACCAGGAGATGGGCGAGGTCGTGACCGGGCTGCTCTACGTCGACCCGCTGGCGACCGACCTGCATACGGCGCTCAACACCAGCGACCACCCGCTCAACGCGCTGGGGGCAGCCCAGCTCTGTCCCGGGGCGAAGGCCCTCGACCGGCTCAACGACTCCTTGCGCTGAGCCGGCACGACAGGCACCATAGCGCTTCCTCCGGAGGGCGGACCATGGCCGAACGCACTGTTTTCCAGTCCATCTCGCGCAAGCACGTGACCAGCCTGGGCCCGCAGGCCAGCGTGCGGGACGCCGCCTGCATCATGACGCGTGCCAACTGCGGCAGCGTGCTCGTCATGGAGCCGCCCGACAAGCTGCTGGGCATCCTGACCGAGCGCGACCTGATGACGCGCGTGCTGGCCAAGGGGCTCGACCCCGAGCACACCACGGCGCGCGAAGTCATGACGCCCAACCCGATCTGCGTGCCGCCCGAGACGCTGGTGTCCGACGCCGTCGTGCTGATGCTGGAGCGCGGCTTTCGCCACCTGCCGCTGGTGTCGGGCACCAAGATCCTCGGCGTCTTTTCGGTGCGCGACGCACTGCCGAGGGAGATCGGCACCGCGCTCAGCCAGGCGGAGTTCAACGAGCAGGTGAACGACGTGCTGGGCTGAAGGCGGCTGCGGCGGCTGGCCCGGTTCCGTGACATTTTCGGGGTTCGGGCGCCCGCAACGCGCGAACTCGCGTCCGGCAACCCGCCGATCGGCGGCGGCGGCGTCGACAATCGCGGGATCGCTCCGCCAGAAACCCGCCGGCCATGCCGTCCCGCTCCGCAGTCCTCCGCCTCCTGACAGGTCTGGCCGTCATCGCTGCCATCCTGCTGCTGACCCTGGTCGCCTGGTGGTCCACGCTGCCCCTGCGCGACGCGGTCATCGAGCGCGCGCACCGGGAGACGCAGCTCGAGGCACTGAGCCTCTCCGAGCAGCTCTCCGCCGTCGCCCGCAGCGCGATTTCCAGCCTGAACGCCATCACCGAGTCGATCCAGGAGCGCGGCGGCCCGCGCCAGCTGCCCGCCGCGGCGCTGCGCGCCGAGCTTCAGCGGGAGGCCGGCGACGAGGTCGGCACGCAGGCGATGTTCGTGGTCGATGCCGACGGCAAGGTGGTGGCGAGCGCCGGTTTTCCGGAAACCCACGAAGGCCGCTCGCTGCTCGACCGCCCCACCATCGCTTATCACTTCCAGCACCCGACGGAACTCCGTGTCCGCGTCGGCCGGGCCCACTACTCCGAGCTGACCGGCGGCTGGATCCTGCCCATTTCCCGCATCATCGCGTCGCCCGAGGGAAAGATGCTCGGCGTCGTGTCGGTGGCGATCAACCTCTCGCACATGCGCGAGCTCTACGAGCAGATGGAGAACCTGCGAGAGGCGAGCCTCTCGATCATCGGGCGCAACGGAGAGATCATCTTTCGCTATCCCTTCGTCGAGCGCGCGGTCGGCTTCAAGCTGCCCGGCGGGCGTTCGTTCTCCGAAGGCACGGGCACCTACGAAGCGGCTAGCCCGATCGACGGCATCACGCGGATCCTCAGCTACCGTCAGCTCGACGACCTCGATGCGGTGATGCTGGTGGGATTTCCGCGCGACCAGGTGCTGGCGGCCTGGCGCGACGTCGCGCGCGAACGCATGGTCTGGACCGCCTCCAGCCTGAGCCTGCTCGCGCTGCTCTGCGGCGGGGCGTGGCTGGCCTGGCACCGGCAACGCCGGCAGCTGCGCATGATCACGATGGACCACGCCACCAGGGAGCGTGAGCTGCGCGAGGAAGCGCAGACCATCGAGCGTTTTTCCGTGGCGCTCTCGCAGAGCGTGAGCGAGCCGCTCAGCCATCTGCGGGGCCTGCTGCAGACCGGCGTCGGCACGGCGGCCACGGATGCGCCGACCGACGCCCGGCGGGATGTCCTCGCGTCGACGATCAGGATGGAGGCGCTCGCCAAGGACCTGCGCGCGCTCGCACTGGCGCGGGACAAGCCGATCAAGCGCGAGGACCTCGACCTCTCGTCGCTGGCCCATGCCGCCGCGCGGGCACAGCAAGCCGCGGATCCGGGGCGCACGGTCGAATTCCGCATCCAGGCGCAGATGTACACGACGGCGGATGCCCAATTGCTGCAGGTGGTGCTGGCCAGCCTCGTCGGCAACGCCTGGAAATTCACGCGAGACTGTCCGCACCCCGTGGTCACGGTCGGGGCCCACACGGGGCTGAACGAAACCACCTTCTGCGTGCGCGACAACGGGCCGGGCTTCGACCCGGCGGACGCGCGCAGTTTGTTCAAGCCCTTCCATCGGCTTTCGAATGCCGCGTCGTTCGAAGGACACGGCATCGGGCTCACGACCGCGAAGCGCATCGTCGAGCGCCACGGCGGCCGCATCTGGGCCGAGGGCCGCAAGGACCACGGCGCCGCCTTCTTCTTCACGCTGCAGCCGGCGCTGTCGATCAGCTCCAGCAGCTACCAGGCCGCCCGCAGGGAACTCCAGAACCTCGGCTGAGCCCCGGGGGCATCCGCTCGGGCCGCCATCGCGGTTCTCCCACCCCCCTGGAGACCTTCGCTTCATCCGAAGAGGGGCGCGCGCGCCCTGCCTTCAGGGTTTCTACCGGCGCTAATTTTTAGATCGCCCGTCTCTAAAAACGGTGCTTTGCGAGATCGCCCGCAGCTCCTAAATTCCGGTCACGCCACACGGCAGACGACCCGAATCCACACACCAGGAACTCCGTCATGAATCACTCTTGCGATCCCGCACGCCGCCGCCTGCTCAAGACCTCGCTTGCCGCTGGCGGCTTGGCGGCCGGGGGCTTTCTCTCGATCGACGCGCTGGCCCAGGGCAAGACGCGCATCAACATGCAGCTCGGCTGGATCCCCAGCGTCAACCAGGTCGGCGAGGTGGTGGCCAAGCGCCTGGGCTTCTACGAGCAGGAAGGCATCGAATTCGCGATCCAGCCCGGCGGTCCCAACATCGACGGCGTGGCGATCGTCGCCTCCGGCCGCTACGAAGTCGGCCAGGTGTCATCGAGCCCCTCGGTGATGCTGGCCGTGTCGCAGGGCCTGCCGATCAAGTGCTTCGCGGTCGGCGCGCAAAAACACCCCTTCACCTTCTTCTCGCTGGCGAAGAACCCGGTGCGCAAGCCCGCGGACCTGGTGGGCAAGAAGGTGGGCATTCCGTCCACCGCCGGCATCCTGCTGCGTGCGCTGCTCGCCAAGAACAAGATCGCGGAGAAGGACGTGACCGTGGTCACCGTCGGCTCGGACATGGCGCCGCTCCTGACCGGACAGGTCGACGTGGTCACCGGCTGGCTCACCAGCACCACCGCGCTCAAGGCGCTGGGTCCGGACCGTGTCGACCTCACGCTGTGGGACGGGGGCGTGCAGCTCTATGCACTGCCCTACTACGCCACCACCAAGACCATCGAGACCCAGCCCAAGGTGCTGGAGGCCTTCGTGCGCGCCACGTCGCGCGGCTGGCAGCATGCCAAGGCCAACCGCGATCAGGCGGTGGACCTGCTGGTGAAGGAATACCCCAACCTCAAGCGCGAGGACGAGCGCGCGGCCATCGACGTGATGCTCGAATACGCACTGGGCGGCGCCGCGCAGTCCCAGGGCTGGGGCACGATGGACCCGGCGGTCTGGCAGTCGCAGATCACGACCTACGCCGAGCTGGGCCAGTTCACGGCCCGCACGCCCAAGGTCGACGACGTCATCTGGCTCGGCGCGCTCAAGGGCACGGTCGAAGCCCGCGTGAAGGCCTGAGCCATGGCTGCCGTGTTCAACGACGCACCCGCGATCTCGTGCCGCGATGTCGGTATGCGCTTCTTCACCGAGCGGCGCGACGTCACCGCGATTAAGTCGCTCGACCTGGAAGTGGCGCAGGGCGAGTTCCTGACGCTGCTCGGGCCCTCGGGCTGCGGCAAGTCCACGCTGCTGCGCGTGGTGGCCGACCTGCTGGCGCCCAGCCGCGGCAGCGTCAGCGTGCTCGGCGCCACGCCCGAGCAGGCGCGCCAGCGCCGCGACATCGGCTTCGTGTTCCAGGACGCGGCACTGCTGCCCTGGCGCACCGCGCTGCAGAACGTGCAGCTGCCGCTGCAGGTGGGCGGCGGCGCCGGCCGCAAGGGCCGCCGGTCGCCGCAGGAACTGCTCGACCTCGTCGGCCTCAAGGACCGCGCCAACGCCTGGCCGCACGAGATGTCCGGCGGTCAGCGCCAGCGCGTCTCCATCGCACGGGCGCTGGCGAGCGATCCGAAGATCCTGCTGATGGACGAGCCTTTCGGTGCGCTCGACGAGATCACGCGCGACCGGCTCAACGAGGAGATCCGCTGCGTCTGGAAGGAGACCGGCGTGACCATCCTGTTCGTCACCCACAGCATCCACGAGGCGGCCTTCCTCGGCCAGCGCGTGCTGATGCTGGCCGCCAACCCCGGGCGGGTGCGCGAGATCGTGCCGGTCAACCTGCCGGAAGACCGCACCCTGGACATCCGCGAGACACCCGAATTCGTGCAGCTCACCGGCCATCTGCGCCGCGTGCTGGAAACCTGCTGAAGGCCGCCGACATGACCACCAGTTCCCTCGAAACCCCCGTGACGGTGCGCGCTTCCGTGGCCGCCGATCCCGAACACGCCGCCTGGGCCGCCGCGCGGCGCCGCAAGCTCTGGCGACGGCGCATCCTCCCTGCGCTGGGCATCGGCGGGCTCATCGCCCTGTGGTGGGCGGTGATCGTCGTCTTCGACGTCAAGCCCTTCATCGCGCCCTCGCCCTGGGCGGTGCTCGAGACGCTCTACGCCAAGCGCGCGGTGCTGCTCGACAACCTGATCCCCACCGCGCTGGAAGCGGCCGGCGGCTTCCTGCTGGGCAACCTTGCCGCCATCGCCATCGCGACGGTGTTCGTGCACAACAAGACGCTGCAGGACATCTTCTTCCCGGTGGTGCTGATGTTCAACGCCATCCCGCTGGTCGCGAAGGCCCCGGTGCTGGTGCTGATCATGGGCAACGGCATGGAGCCCAAGATCACGATCGCGGCGCTGGTGTGCTTCTTCCCGACGCTGGTCAACATGGTGCGCGGGCTGGAGTCGGTGAACCCGCAGGCCATGGAGCTGATGCGCGTGCTGTCGGCCAGCAAGACCGAGATCTTCTTCCGGCTGCGCCTGCTCAATTCGCTGCCGTACCTGTTCTCGGCGCTGCGCATCGCCGCCTCGATGAGCGTGATCGGCGCGGTGGTGGGCGAGTGGGTCGGCGCCACCGTGGGCATCGGCGCCATGATCCTGCAGGCCACCTTCAACTTCGACTCGCCGCTGCTCTACGCCGCGATCGTGATGAGCGCGACCTTGTCGGGTCTCTTCTTCCTGCTCGTGACCGTGGCCGAGCGTCTCGTCATCCGCTGGCAGCCCGAAGGCAGCCACTGAACCCCCAGGAGCACGGCGCGCTGCGCGCCGCTCCGTTCCCCCATCAATCAAGGAGATAGTGATGAGCCGTATTGGCGATTGGATGCATGAGAGCGCGCACGATGTTCGTGTCGCAGCCGAATCGGACGTGGTGGTGGTCGGCGGCGGCCCCGCCGGCCAGGCGGCAGCCCTGGCGGCTGCGCGCAACGGCGCCAGCGTGACCCTGCTGGAGCGCTACAACCACCTCGGCGGCCTCGCTTCCGGCGGCATGGTGCTGGTGCTGGACGACATGTGGGACAGCCATCTGCAGGAGATCTCGGTGCGCGGCATCTGCCTGGAGATGATCGAGCGCATGGCCGAGCGCGGCCTGGCCGAATACCCGAAGCAGAAGGACTGGGGGAGCCTCCCCGAGTCCGTCCGCCGCTGGAAGCGCTGGGGCACCTTCGACTTCCACAGCAAGGAGAAGCCGCATCCGATCTGCTTCGCGGCCGCCTTCGACCCGGACGCCTTCAAGCGCGCCTCGCTCGAGATGGTGCTGCAGGCCAATGTGAACCTGCGCCTGCATTCGTGGTTCTCCCGCACGCTGGTGGAGGACGGCCAGGTCAAGGGCGTCATCTGCGAAAGCAAGAGCGGGCGCGAGGCGATCCTGGGCAAGGTCGTGATCGACGCCACCGGCGACCTCGACGTGGCCGCCTCGGCCGGCGCGCCGCACGTCAGCGGCGCCTACATCGTGACCACGGTGTTCCGCCTCGGCGGCGTCGACACCGAGGAAGCCGAGCGCTTCGAGCACGAGGAGCCGGCCGCCTTCCAGGCGATCGACCGCGAGGTCAAGCACCTGCTGGGCGGTGCCTGGGACAGCTGGTGGCTCAAGACCCCGCTGCCGGGCGTGGTGTGGTGCAACTGCCCGCACATGGCGGGGCTGGACGGCCTCAAGGTGGCCGACCTGACGCGCGCCGAAGTGCAGGGCCGCGCCACCATCCACAAGGTGATCGAGTTCATCCGCGCGAAGCTGCCGGGCTTTGCCGACTGCTACCTGATCGATCTCGCGCCGCAGACCGGCGTGCGCCAGACCCGCCTGCTCGAAGGCGAGTACGTGATGAGCAAAGACGACGTGACGCAGCGCCTGCGCTTCGAAGACAGCGTGGCGCGCGGCCGCGACTACTACTACCCGTATCGCTCGCTGGTGCCGCGCAGCGTCGAGAACCTGCTGGTGGCGGGCCGCCACTACTCGTCGACCTCGGCGGCACAGAAGATCTCGCGCGAAATCCCGCCCTGCATGGCGATGGGCGAAGCCGCCGGCACCGCTGCCGCATTGGCGCTCGATGCCGGCGTGGCGGTGCGCAAGGTCGACGTCGCCAAGCTGCAGCGCACGCTGCGCGCGCAGGGCGCCGACCCGGGCGACCAGAAGGGTCCGAATGCCGATGTGCCCGAGATCGCCCGTTCCTTCGCGGAGGCCGCATGACACACACGACGAAGTCGCTGCCGCTGGCAGGTATCCGGGTGATCGACTTCACCCAGGTGATGATGGGCCCGGTCTGCACGCAGATGCTGGCGGACCATGGCGCGGACGTGATCAAGATCGAGCGCAAGGGAGCGGGCGACCTGAGCCGCTCCACCTTCGCGCCGGTAGCGGGGCATGACAACCCGATCTTCTGCAGCCTCAACCGCAACAAGCGAAGCTGCGAGATCGACCTGCGCGACCCGGCGCAGGTGGAACTGGTCAAGGCGCTCATCGCCGATGCCGACGTGGTCACCAACAACTTCCGCGCCGGCGTGATGGAGCGCCTGGGCCTGGGCTACGACGACTGCAAGCGCCTGAACCCGCGCATCATCTACGCGGTCGGCACCGGCTTCGGCGAGAGCGGGCCGTATGCGCACAAGGGCGGCCAGGACGTGCTCGCGCAGGCGCTGACCGGTGTGATGGCCCGCCGTGCCGATGCGTCGGTGCCGGTGTCGATCTATCCCACTGCGCTGGCCGACTACACCGCCGGCATGCACATGGTGCAGGGCATTCTCTTCGCGCTGCTGCAGCGCGAGCGCACCGGCGAAGGGCAGAAGGTCTCGGTGTCGCTCTACAACTCGATGCTCGCCATGCAGATGCAGGAGGCCGCGATGATCATGATGGAGGACTCCGAAGTGAACTGGGCGGCGATGCCGCTGTCGGGCGTCTTCCAGGCGCAGAACGGCGCGCTGGTGCTGGTGGGGGCCTTCAAGGCCAATCCTCTGCGCGACATCTGCGCGGCGCTGGAGATCGATGACTTGTCGCTCGACCCGCGCTTCGGCGACCTGCAGGGCCAGTTCAAGCACAAGGCCGAGCTGCACGCGATCTTCCGCGAGCGCTTCGCGAGCAACACCCGCGAGCACTGGCTGGCGCGGCTCGAGGCCCAGGACCTGCTGTCGGCGCCGGTGCGCGACATGCGCGAGGCGCTGGTCGATCCGCAGACCCTTCACAACGAGATGATCCTCGACGGTGGTGCGCCCGGCGGCCGTCCGCTGCGGTTCATCGCGAGCCCGATCCAGATGTCGGGCGCGACCACCGGCCTGCGCCGTGCCCCGCCGCGCCTCGGCGAGCACACGGACGAAGTGCTGGACGAAGCACGCGCACTGAGCGAGGTGGCGCAATGAGCGTCGTCTACGAAGTGCGGGAGCACGTCGCCCGCGTCACCATCGACCGGCCCGACGTGCTCAACGCGGTCGACCTGCCGACCGAAGCCGAACTCATCCGCATCTGGGACGACATCGAGCGACGCGACGACGTGCGCGTGGTGGTGCTGACCGGCGCGGGCGAGCGTTCCTTCAGCGCCGGCGCCGACCTGAAGAACACCAGCAACCTCAAGGGCGTCGAGTACTGGGCGGCCAGCCGCCCCGGCGGCTTCGGCGGCATTGCGCTGCGCGAGACGCTCGATGTGCCGGTGATCGCGCGGGTCAACGGCTTCGCGCTCGGCGGCGGCTTCGAGATGGTGCTCGGCTGCGACCTGGTCGTCGCCTGCGAGGAAGCCAGCTTCGGGCTGCCCGAGCCGTTGGTCGGTCGCCTGCCTCTGGATGGCGGCATGCTGCTGCTGCAGCGCCAGATCCCGTATCGCCAGGCGATGGGGATGATGCTGACCGGCCAGAGAGTCAAGGCGCGCCAGGCGCTGGACATGGGCCTCGTCAACGAAGTCGTGCCGCGCGTCGAGCTCGACACCGCGGTCGAGCGCTGGGTGCAGCAACTGCTGGCCTGCGCGCCGCTGTCGCTGCGCGCCATCAAGCAGGTGGTGCGCCAGACCGGCCAGTTGTCGCCCGCCCAAGCCCACGGCATGCGCCTGCCCGCGCTGGTCGCCGCGTTGCAGTCGGAAGACTCCAGCGAAGGCGTGCTGGCCTTCCAGCAGAAGCGCAAGCCGCGCTGGCAGGGGCGCTGAGGCCGGACGCGAAGGGACGACACCATGGCCCATGTCATCACCACCGCCTGCATCGACTGCAAGGACGGCGCCTGCGTTCCCTGCTGCCCGGTCGATTGCATCTACGAAGGCGCCCGGACTCTGTACATTCATCCGGATGAATGCATCGACTGCGGCGTTTGCGTGTCGGCCTGTCCCGTGCAGGCCATCTACGAGGAGTCTCGGCTGCCGCCCGGGCTCGCGCATTTCACGGCCATCAACCGCGAGTACTTCGGCGACGCGGTCAGCGGCCTGGGTTCGCCCGGCGGCGCGGACGGCCGGGCGAGCGCCTGCGACCACCCCGGCATCGCCAGGGCGCTGCCATCCGTCGGAGCGATGGCGTAGTGCGCAGCAGGGCAGGAGGGCCGGCTGATGCATGCCAGCGTCCTGAAGTACTTCATCGAGGTGGCGCAGTGCGGCTCGGTGCGCAAGGCGTCCGAGCGGCTCTACGTGGCCGCCAGCGCGGTGAACCGGCAGATCCACAAGCTGGAGGACGAGCTGGGCGTCGAGTTGTTCGACCGCATGCCCAACGGCCTGCGCCTGAACCCGGCCGGCGAGCGGCTGCTCAAGCATGCGCAGGAAACGCTGCACCAGTTCCAGGTGATGCGCACCGAGCTGGACGCGCTCAAGGGCGAGCGCACCGGCCACGTCAAGGTGGCGGCGATGGATTCTTTTTTCGAGGAACTGCTGCCCTCTGCGGTGGAGGAGTTCCTCCAGATCTTCCCCGCGGTGACCTACACCATCACCTCCACTCAGCCCATGGAGGTGGCCCAGATGGTCATGGCCGGGCAGGCCGACGTCGGGCTGACCTTCCTGGGACGGCTGCCGGGCGGCGTGCGGGCCATGAACGTGGCGCACCTGCCGATCGGCATCGTGATGCCGCCGGGGCATCCGCTGGCCAGCTTCGATACCGTGTCGCTCAAGGAATGCGCGAAGTTTCCCTTCCTGCGCTCCAGCTCGCATCCGGTGATCAGCGCCGCGTCGTCCCCCGAGTTCGCCAGCTTCTGGGACGACATGGAGCCGGCCGCCACCTGCAATTCAACGCCCTTGCTCAAGCGCCTGATCATGGGCGGCAAGGGCATTTCCTGCTTCTCCAAGATCGCCTTCATCGAGGAACTCAAGCGCGGGGAACTGCTCTGGCGGCCCTTCGAACTGGAGGCGCTCAACGGAATGAAGGTGGGCATCGTGGTGCCCACGCAGCGCGTGCTGCCGCACGTCACGCAGAACTTCGTCGGCCGCATGGCCCGGCGACTCACCCAACTGGAAGCCATCGCCGCGACGCTCTGAAGATGCCCGCCGTGGTGGCGTTTCCTTCAACCCCTGAAAGAGCTTCACCATGAACGATCTGAAGAACAAGGCCGTCCTCATCACCGGCGCCAGCACCGGCATCGGCGCGGCCGTGGCACGCGCCATGGGCAAGGCCGGCGCCCGCGTGGCGGTGCACTACCGCGGCAGCCGGGCGGAGGCCGAAGCCGTGGCGCGCGACATCCGGTCGGCCGGCGGCGAGGCGCTGCTGGTGCAGGCCGACGTGATGGACACGAAAGCGGTCGACCGCATGGTGCAGGCGGTGCACGAGGCCTTCGGCCGCATCGACATCCTGGTCAACAACGCCGGCGGCTTCGTCAAGCGCTCGCCGATCGTCGATGCGGACGACGACTACATCGACGCGGTGTTCTGTCTCAACGCGCGCTCGGTCGTGGCGGTGAGCCGGCGGGTGATCCCGCTGATGTCGGCGGGCGGCGGCGGCGCCATCATCAACGTGACCACCCAGGCGGCGCGCACCGGCGGCGGGCCGGGCGCGGGGCTCTACGCGGCCTGCAAGGGATTCGTCTCCACGATCACGCGCACCATGGCCAAGGAACTGGTGAAGGACGGCATCCGCGTCAACGCGGTGGCGCCGGGCGTGATCGAGACGCCGTTCCATGACGGCCATTCGAGCCCCGAGGTGCTGAAGAACTTCGCCAGCGCGATCCCCATGGGGCGCCTGGGCACCGCCGAGGAATGCGTCGGCGCCTTCATGTTCCTCGCGGACGCGCAGGCCAGCGGCTACGTCACCGGCCAGATCATCGAGGTCAACGGCGGGCAGGTGATGCCCTGAGGGCCAGTGCGGCCGCCACCACCGGCTTGGCCCATTGCGGCACCTGGTCGAGCGCGATGTGCGAGACGATCTGGCCGCCCTCCATGTGCAGCACCAGCACGGGTTGCGGCTTGATGCCGGCCTTCGGATCGCCGTCGATGCCGTTGTCGTACACGCGCAGGCTGGCCAGGTGCGGCAGCAGGCGGACGAGGTTCGCGCGGCTGCTCACGTAGCGCGCGCGGATCTTGTCTTCGGGGATGTCGTGGCCGCCGGCGATCACGCGTTCGTTCACGCGCGCGATGTGCTTCTCGGGTGAATCGAGGCCCGCGTACCAGACATGGACCTGCGCGCCCTGGCGTGCGCCGGCGAGCAGCATGTCCGGCAGCGTCCGCGCGCCCAGCGTGGTCTCGAAAGCGAAGTTGAGGCCCTCGGCCAGCGCGCGTTCGAGACCGGAGCGGCCCATTTCCCAGGCCTGCGCGTTGGCCGTTTCCTGTGTGAGCGAGGGGTTGGTGTCCAGCAGCGTGCGCGCCGCGAGGTCGGGGTTGAAGCAGGGGACCTTGCGCGCCTGGAGCGCCGCGCCGCCGATGCTGCTCTTGCCGGCGCCGTTGACGCCTGCGAGAACGAAGATGCGCGCGACCATCAGCGCGGGATCACCTCTTGGCGGACTTGCCGCCTGCCGCGCGGACGGCCGCCTTGCCCAGTTCGGCCGGGGACATCGCGAATGCGTCTCCCATCGCCTCGGCGGCTGCGTCGCCCTGCATCCGGGCGAACATGTCGTCGAACTGGCGGGTGAGCGCATCCAGATCGGGTTCGGCCGCCTGTTCGAGCGCGAGATAGCGATCGATCGACATCAGCACCATGGCCGGCTCGTCGTGGCGGGTGACGACCACCGCGCCGTGCGTCATGACGGCGCTGGTGACCTTCTGCATCCCCGAGACCAGATGGGTGGCCGAGACGGCTGGCAAGCCGCGCGTGAAACGATCGATGGCCTCTGGACGCGAATCGCGCGTGATGGACATGAGAAGCTCCGTTGGATCTCCGAAATACCCGTTTTAACCGATTTGGCCATTTTAGGTATTTTCTGGGAAATCCATGGATCAGGGAGCGCCAGCCCGGCGACCTAGCGCGGCGCCGAAGCCAGCAGCTTCGCGGTGCGCTCGGCACCCGCCTTGTTGTCGGCCGCCAGTGCCACGTCGTGGGCCCGGCTCCAGTAGTCCCTGGCGAGCTCCGGCCTGTCGGCCGACGCCTGGCCCAGCAGCAGCAGGTCCTGGTAGATCTTCTCGCTCGCCCCGGCCGCCTTGTCCAGCTTCAGGGCCTCCTCGAGCGGCGCCACGGCCGCGGCGGGCGTCTTCAGGGCGATGCAGGCGCTGCCCTGCAGGCGCAGGGCGTTGGCGCGCTCGAGCGCGTCGTCCTTGGCCAAGGCGCCGTGGGCCTGCTGGGCGAAGCGCAAGCCTTCCTCGGGGCGCCCCGAGGTCAGCGCCAGATAGGCCTTCAGGTTGAGGATCTTGCCCCTGACGGCGCATCGGCTGCCGCAGAGCGCGTCGGCGCGATCGAGTGCTTGCGCGGCGCCGGCGCGGTCGCCGGCCTGGACCGCCATCGCCCGGCGCAAGGCGGCCTCGGCGCGGCGGTCGTTGCTGAACGCGAGCCGGGGCTCGTCCAGCACCCCGTCCAGCTGCTTCAGCGCCTCGTCCTGGCGCCCCATGCCCAGATAGACCATCGACAGGTTGAGCCGGGCGACGGCGATCGCATCGTCGTCCTCGATCGACTGCGCGAGCTGGAGCGCCTGCTCGAAATAGGTCAGCGCATGCGGCAGGTCGCCGGCCTTGTAGCGGTCCATGCCCTGGGTGTTGAAGCCCTGGGCCCGGATCTGCGCCGTCGAGCGCACGGGCGGCGTCGAGCAGGCCGCCAACAGGCCGGCCGCCACGACGCACACGACGACGGCGGCCCGCGCCGGTGCGCGACTCATTGCGCGTCCCCCGGCAGCGGCAGGCCGCCGATGCTGTCGATCGGCAGCGACTGCGGCGTGGTGGCGGTACCGGTCAGCCAGCTGATCGGCCAGGTCTGGCGCGCGTCGCTGACCATCTGGTTGGTCTGCGTCGCCGCCGCCTGGACCTGGTCGAGCACGCCGGGCAGTCTTTCGGCGGCCTGCGCCGCCATCGCATGCACCTCGGCGCTGGCCTGTTGCGAAGTGGCCGCCGCCTGCTGCACCTTCTCGATCACGGAAGGCGCGGCGTCGGCCACGACCCCGAGGGTCTGGTTGGCCTTGTTCAGCGTCGTCGCCGCGCCGCTCTCGACCGTCTTCACGGCCTGCTGCGCCTGCTGCAGCACCTCGCCGGCCTTCTCGGCGATGGCCGGGATCTTCGACGCCGCCTCCTGGCCGGCCTTCAGGGTCTGCTGGAACGGGCCCTCCGGATCGGTCAGGCTCTCGGTCAGCTTGCGCGCATCGGCGATCGCCGGCATCAGCGCGGCCTGCATGTCCTGCGCCAGCTGGCCGGGCACCCGGGGCCGCTCGAACGCCAGCACCTCGCCGGAGGCCACCGGTTGCGCACGACCGCCGCGCGGGGCCACCAGCTCGATCGCCGGCTTGCCGAGCGCGTTGTCCTGGACCAGCCTGGCCCGGGTGCCCTTCGGAAACTCCGCCATGTAGTCGCGTCCGATGCCGAGCTCGACCCTGACGCCCTGGTCGCCGGACGGCGCCGACGAGGCCAGCAGGATGCTGCGCACGCTGCCGATCACCAGGCCGCGGGTCGTCACCGGCATGCCCTCGCTCATTCCGGCCGCGTCGGGGACCTCGACGAAAAGCTGGTCCTGGCGGCTGAACAGCCCCTGCTGGTAGGCGATCCAGGCCAGCAGGGCTGCGATGACCAGCACCAGCAGGGCCATGGCGGGGGCCGCCCAGCGACGGTTGTCGGAATTTGGCATCGAAGAACCTCCGTGGGGTGACAGTGAGAGCTCACAACGGTCACGCATGCTAGACCATCGGCCACCGCGCGGGGAGGCGTCGCTTCGCCTGACGGGCACGGTCAGTCGCGCATGCGCACGGCGTCCTGCTGGCGCAGCACGCGGCGCAGGATCTTGCCGGCCGGGGTCTTCGGTACGGCCTCGCACAGCACCACGTCGCCGAGTTGCTTGTAGGCCACCACCCGCTCGGCGACCCAGGCCTTGATATCCGCGGCGGCCAGGGCGCCGCGCGCCACGACGTAGGCCACCGGCATCTCGCCGGCACGGTCGTCAGGCCGACCGATCACCGCGGCGTCGGCCACCTGCGGATGCGTGTACAGCAGGGCCTCCAGCTCTGCCGGGGCCACCTGGAAGCCCTTCACCTTGATGAGCTCCTTGAGCCGGTCGGTGACGGTGAGGTAGCCGTCGGCATCGATGGTGACGAGGTCGCCGGTTCGGACCCAGCCGTCGTCGGTGAGGGTCGCCGCGGTGGCTTCCGGCTGATTCAGGTAGCCCTTGAAGGCCTGCGGGCCTCGGAACCACAGCTCGCCGGACTGGCCGCGCGCCACGTCGGCGCCCGTCGCCGGGTCGACCACGCGCGCCTGCGTCCCGGGCAGGATCTGGCCGCTGGTGCCGGCGTGGATCCGGTCCGGGTGGCTCACGGTCACGCAACCCGAGGACTCGGTCATGCCGTAGCCCTGCAGCACCTTGCACTTCAGGCGTTCGGCGACCTTGTGTTCCAGCGCGGCGCCGAGCGGTGCCGCGCCGCTGCCGATCACTTCGAGCGACGACAGGTCGAAGTCGTCCACCATCGGGTGCAGTCCGAGGAAGTGCATCACCGGCGGCACCACGGCGAGGCGCGACACGCGGTAGGTGGCGATCGCCTTGAGGAAGGATTGAGGCTCGAAGCGCGGCACGGTCACCAAGCGGCAGCCGGCGACCAGTCCGCACAGCGTGATGATGGTGAAGCCGAAGATGTGAAACATCGGCAGGAAAGCCAGCAACACCTTGTCCGGCGGGTGCGCATAGGCCTGCAGGTACTGGCTCACGTTGGCGACGATGGTGGCGTGCGTCAGCATCACGCCCTTGGCCATGCCGGTGGTGCCCGACGAATAGGGCAGCGCGGCCAGCGCGTCGGGGTCGATGTCCGGCGCCGGTTCGGGATCGGTGCAGGCCATCAGCGACGCGAAGGCCAGCGCGCCCGCGGCTTCGCCCAGCACCACCACGGTGGCCCCGCCGGCCAAGGCTGCGGCTTCGCGCACGGTGGGCAGCAGGGTCGGCAGGGTGAATACGAAGCGCGCGTTGGCGTCGCGCATCTGGTGCGCCAGGTCGGCCGCGCCATACATCGGGTTGGCGCCGCTCACCACGCCGCCGGCGGCCATGGCGCCGAGCGCGGCGATCGGCCACTCCGGCGAGTTCGGCGCGAACAGCAGCAACACGTCGCCGGGCTTGAAGCCCTGGGCCGCCAGGCCCGCCGCGAAGCGGCCGATCGCGTGGTCCAGCGCGCCGGAGGTCAGTTCGCGGCCGCTGGCGGCGTCCACCAGCGCGACCGCCTCGGGCCTTTCGCGCAAGCGCCGGCGAACCAACGCCGGCACGGTGGTCCGGGGCAATTCACCCGTGAGCGCAGGGCCTTCGATGATGCCGTGGCTGCTGTGGTCCATGTGCGCCCTCCTTGGACGCGCCGTCGAGGCGCCGGCGCCGATGTCTGTCGCGCCGCACGTTACGCCCACCTGCGGGCGGCGTCCAGACCCCGCGCGAAGGCCGTCGCACGCCGTTCGGATTTGCAGCTTATGCTCCGGGATCTTTTTCCAAGGAGCACCGATGCCGCCACGCCTCACAGCCCAGGACTTCGACCAGGACTTGCTCATTCTTTTCGATGCCTATGTCCATGGCCACCTGGACCGAAGGGGCTTCCTCGGGCAGGCGCAGAAGTTCGCCAAGGCAGGCGTCACCGCCGCCGGGCTGCTCGCCGCGCTGAGCCCCGATTTCGCGGCCGGCCAGCAGGTGCCGCCGAGCGACCCGAAGCTCAGGACCGAGCGCGTCGACTATCCCTCCCCCGCCGGCAGCGGCACCGTGAGGGGCTACCTGGCGCGACCCGCCGCCGCCGGCGCCACCCGCCTTCCCGCCGTGCTGGTGATTCACGAGAACCGCGGCCTCAACCCGCACATCGAGGACATCGCGCGGCGCCTGGCGCTGGACGGCTTCATGGCCTTCGCGCCCGACGCGCTGTCCCCGCTGGGCGGCTACCCCGGCGACGAAGACAAGGCCCGCGACGCCTTCGCCAAGCTGGACCAGGCCCATGCGCGGGAGGATTTCGTGGCCGCCGCCAGCTGGCTCAAGGCGCGCCCGGATGCCACCGGGAAGCTCGGCGCGGTCGGCTTCTGCTACGGCGGCGGCATCGTCCACGTGCTGAGCACGCGCATGCCCGACCTGAACGCCGGCGTGCCGTTCTATGGCAACGTGCCGGCGCCGGCCGAAGCCGCCAAGGTCAAGGCGCCGCTGCTCGTGCACCGGGCCGCCGTCGACGAGCGCATCAATGCGGCATGGCCGGCCTACGAAGCGGCGCTCAAGGCCGCCGGCGTCAGCGTCAGCGACTTCCAGTATCCGGGCACGCAGCACGGCTTCAACAACGACACGACGCCTCGCTACGACGCGGCCGCGGCCAAGCTCGCCTGGGCCCGCACGATCGAGTTCCTCAAACTGCAACTGGGCGGCGCCGCCGGCTAGGGCGTGTTCATCCATATCCCCCGGAGCTTCACGAACATGACCATCCGCCATGCGTTTTTCCTGGCCGCCCTGCTCGTTGCCGGGCTCTCGCTGGGCCAGGCCGCCGCCGCGCAGCCCGTGCTGCCGAGCGGCTTCAAGACCCGCACGGTCGACGCGCAGGACGGCACGAAGCTCTTCGTTCGCTCCGGAGGCGCCGGCCCTGCCGTCGTCCTCATCCACGGATTCGGCGACACGGGCGACATGTGGGGGCCCCTGGCCGGGCAGCTGGCCAAGACGCACCTGGTCATCGTGCCCGACCTGCGCGGCATGGGGCGCTCGGCCAAGGCGACCGGCGGCTACGACAAGAAGTCGCAGGCCGCCGACATCCGGGCGGTCGTCACCGCCTTCAACCAGGACCGTGCGGCGGTGGTCGGCCACGACATCGGCACCATGGTCGCCTACGCATACGCGGCGAGCTATCCGGACAAGGTCGACAAGCTGGTCGTGATGGACGCGCCGGTGCCCGGCATCGCGCCCTGGGACCAGATCATCCTGTGGCCCGCGCTGTGGCACTTCAATTTCGGCGGCCCCAATGCGGAGCGGCTGGTGGCGGGGCGCGAGCGCATCTACCTCGACCGCTTCTGGAACGAGTTCGCCGGCGATCCATCCAAGATCGATGAAGCGACCCGCCGGCACTACACGAAGCTCTATGCCCAGCCCGGCGCGATGCGGGCGTCCTTCGCGCAGTTCAACACCATCGCGGCCAAGGATGTCGCGGACAACATCGCGTTCTCGCGCAACAAGCTGCCGATGCCGGTGCTGGCCATCGGCGGCGAGAAGTCCTTCGGCCCCAACATGGCGACGGTCATGCGCAACGCGGCCACCAACGTGCAGCAGGAGGTGGTCCCGAACGCGGGGCACTGGCTGATGGAGGAAAGCACCGAGACGACGGTCGGCCTGGTCGACAAGTTCCTCGCCGTCCCGGAGTAGGGTCGCCCAGGCGAGCGCCATGGACCCGAATCCGACCGGCCTCAGGAAGGGCCTGACCAGCTACGGCGACCAGGGCTTCTCCCTGTTCCTGCGCAAGGCCTTCATCAAGGGCGCGGGCTACACCAACGGCGCACTCGACCGTCCGGTGGTGGGCATTGCCAGCACGGGCAGCGCCTACAACCCCTGCCACGGCAACGCGCCCCAGTTGCTCGAGGCGGTCAAGCGCGGCGTCATGCTGGCCGGCGGCCTGCCGATGGAATTCCCGACGATCTCGATCCACGAGAGTTTCGCCGCCCCCACCAGCATGTACCTGCGCAACCTCATGTCGATGGACACCGAGGAGATGGTGCGCGCCCAACCGATGGACGCCGTGGTGCTGATCGGCGGCTGCGACAAGACCGTGCCGGCGCAGCTGATGGGCGCGGCCTCGGCCGGCATCCCGTCGATCCAGCTGATCACGGGCTCGATGCTGACCGGCAGCCACCGCGGCGAGCGCGTCGGGGCCTGCACCGACTGCCGCCGCTACTGGGGCCGGTTCCGCGCCGGCGAGATCGACGACGACGAGGTGAGCGAGGTCAACGACCAGCTGGTCGCGAGCGTCGGCACCTGTTCCGTGATGGGCACGGCCAGCACCATGGCCTGCATCGCCGAAGCCCTGGGCATGACCGTGCCGGGCGGCGCCTCGCCGCCGGCGGTCACCGCCGACCGCATGCGGGTGGCCGAACAGACCGGCACCCGGGCCGTGCAGATGGCGCGCGACGGCCTGTCGATCGACAAGGTTCTGACCCCGGCCGCCTTCGAGAACGCGATGCGCGTGCTGCTCGCGATCGGCGGCTCGACCAACGGCATCGTCCACCTGACCGCGATCGCGGGCCGCATGGGCCTGGACGTCGACCTGGACGCCCTCGACCGCATGGGCCGCGAGACGCCGGTGCTGCTGGACCTGAAGCCGTCGGGGCAGCACTACATGGAGGACTTCCATCGCGCCGGCGGCATGGCCACCCTGCTGCGCGAACTCAGGCCGCTGCTGCGGCTCGATGCGCTGACCGTGACCGGCCGCACGCTCGGCGAGGAGATCGAGGCCTCGGGGCCCGGCTTCGACCAGGACGTGGTGCGGCCCATCGCGCGCCCGATCTACCCGCAGGGCGGCATCGCGGTGCTGCGCGGCAACCTGGCCCCGGGCGGCGCGATCATCAAGCAGTCGGCGGCGGACGCCCGGCTGATGGAGCACGAAGGCCGGGCGGTCGTGTTCGAGAACATCGAGGACCTGGCCGAACGCATCGACAGCGACGACCTGGACGTCACGGCCGACGACGTGCTGGTGCTGAAGAACATCGGCCCCCGGGGCGCGCCCGGCATGCCCGAGGCGGGCTACCTCCCGATCCCGCGCAAGCTCGCACGGGCCGGCGTGAAGGACATCGTGCGCATCTCCGATGGCCGCATGAGCGGCACCGCCTTCGGCACCATCGTGCTGCACGTCACGCCCGAGTCGGCCATCGGCGGCCCGCTGGCCCATGTGCGCAACGGCGACCGGATTCGCCTGAGCGTGCGGTCCCGCGAGATCGCCCTGCTGGTGTCCGACGAAGAGCTGGCGCGCCGCGCCGAGGCATCGCCGGTGGTGACGCCGACCGCCGGGCGCGGCTACCGCAAGCTGTTCCTGGAGACCGTCACGCAGGCCGACCAGGGGGTGGACTTCGACTTTCTGCGGGCCGCGAAGACGATCGGGAAGGTGCCGGAGTAGACGCGCAGTCGGCGCTCACGCCGGCGCGGCGCCGCCCCAGTGCAGCCAGGCCATCACGAGCAGCGCCAGGAACAGCGTCTCGCCGACCATCAGGGCGATCGGCTTCCATCCCACCGTGGCGAGTTCCTTCAACTGGGTCTTCATGCCGATCGCGGCGATCGACGTGACGAGGCACCATTGCGACAGGTCCATGCCCGCCTGGGCGACGGCCTTGGGCACCCAGCCCGTGCTGTTGATGGCGACCAGCAGCGCGAAGGCCAGGGCGAACCAAGGCAGCAGCGGCGGGCGCGGGCCATCGACAGCGCCGCCCTGGTGCGCGCGCGTCATGAAACCCGCGAACGCGATCACGGGCAGCAGCATCGCGACGCGCAGCAGCTTCACGAAGGTGGCGGCATCGCCGGTGGCGGTCGACATGCCGTAGCCGGCACCCACCACCTGGGCCACGTCGTGGATCGTGGCGCCGAGGAAGATGCCGGCCTGCACCGGGTCGAGGCCCGCGGCGCGCACGATCATCGGATAGACCACCATCGCCAGCGTCGACAGCGCGCTGACGCCGATCACGGTAAACAGCGTGGCGCGTTCGCGCATCGGATGGTGCGGCATCGCCGCGGAAAGCACCATGGCCGCCGAGGCACCGCAGATCGCGACCGAGCCGCCCGTGAGCAAGCCGAAGAAGCTCCGGTAGCCCATCAGCCTGGCGACCCCGATGCCCAGGCCGATGGTGAGCGCCACCGAGGCCACCACCATCACCACCGGATGCCAGCCCATGGCCGCGATCTGGCCGGTGGTGATGCGCAGGCCCAGCAGGGCCACGCCGATACGCAGCACCTGGCGGGCGGTCCACTCGATGCCCGGGGAGCAGGGGCTGTCGGCGGAAAGGAAGTTCATCGCCATGCCGAGCAGCAGTGCGAAGAGCATCACCGGCGCGCCATAGTGCTGCGACAGGAACATGGCGGCGGCGGCGACGACGGCGCTGGCGAGCACGCCGGGGAACAGCTGGCGTCCGAGCGCCGGCCAGCCGGTCAGGGTCAGTGCGGTCATGGGCGCTTCAGAAGATGTGGCGGATGCCGAGGTCGTAGCCGGTGGAGGTGTTGGCGGTCGGCACGACGCCATTGATCGGTTTCGCGTAGAAGGCCGGCCCGCCCACCGTGAGGTCGGCGCCGCCCTTGTTGTCGATGCGTGCCGCGGTCGCGTACACGGCCGTGCGCGCCGACAGGTTGTACACGTAGCCGAGGGCGAACTTCTCCGACTTCGGATCCGGCGACAGGCCGGGGATGAGCTGGTTCAGGGCGGTGACGTTGTTGTACTTGACCTGGGTGTAGACGGCGCGGATCAGGCCGGGTCCGACCGGCACGGTGGCGCCGACCAGGGCGCCGTTGGCACCGGGGCTGGTGAAACCGAAGGCATTGGGCAGCGGCGGGATGCCGGAGAAGTCGGTCTTGGTCTTGTTGTGCGAGTACTCGCCGAACAGCTTGACGACGCCGAAGTCGTAGGTGGCGCCGAGGTTCCAGATGTCGAGATAGCTTGTGGTGCCCTGGAAGAACTGGTCCCCGATGGTGCTGCGGGCGGCCGCCACGGCGACGTCCAGCGGGCCTTTGGCGTAGCCGAAGCGACCGCCGACATAGCGGCCGGCGCGCTGGCTGTTGGGCACGTTCGGGGTCAGCGTGCCGGGGTCGTACTTGGTCGCCTCGTTGAAGGCGTACATGAGCTGGCCGTAGAAGCCGCCCAGGTTCGGCGGCAGGAAGTAGCCCACCGAGTTGGAGGCCCGGACATAGTTGGGATTGCCCTGGAAGCCGTTGGCCACCTGGCCCGGGGTGTTGAAGCCGCTCGCGGTGGCGATCAGGTTGATGCCCACGCCGTTGGAGGTGAACGGATCCATCACGGCGTCGTTCCAGAAGGTGGGCGTGTAGTCCCGGCCGAGGCGGACCTCGCCCAGGGCGCCCGACAGGCTGACCGTGGAGCGGCGGTTGAAGGCCAGGCCACCGCTGGGGGTGACGCCGTTGCCGGTGTCGTTGAGTATCCCGGCCTCGAGCCAGAAGCTGGCCGCGGCACCGCCGCCGAGGTCCTCGGTGCCGCGGAAGCCCACGCGGCTGCCGGTGTAGCCCGAGCTGTTCTGCCCGGTGCTGCTGGTCGTGACGCCGACGCCGAACGGCGTCTCGGCCTTGTTCGAATAGCCGCTGACCGTGGCGTCGACGACGCCGAACAACGTGACGGAGGACTGGGCGGAAGCGCCGCCGGCGGCGAGGACGGTCAGGGCGACCAGGGTTCTTTTCATTGCAGTCTCTTTGGTTCTTGAAAAAATGCGGTAGCGAAAAAAGTCGTGGACCCTCGAGCCAAGTCCTCGAACGGGACCTACATGGCGGTCTTGCCCCCGTTGACGGCGAGGATCTGGCCCGAGATGTACCTGGCGCGATCGGAGGCCAGGAACACGATGGCGTCGGCGACCTCTTCCGGCGTGCCGATGCGACCGGCCGGGATCGCCGCGGCGACCGCCGCGATCTTCTCGGCCCCGCCCGCGATGCGTTCGAGCATCCCGGTGTCGATCGGGCCGGGGGCCACCGCGTTCACCCGCACGTTCGACCGCCCGGCCTCCAGGGCGGCCGACTTGGTCAGGCCCTCGATCGCGTGCTTGCTGGCCGCGTACATCGGGTTCTGCGGATTGCCGCGGCTTCCCATCGTCGAGGAGAGGTTGACGACGGCACCCTGCCGCTGCCGGAGCATCACGCGCAACTGGTGCTTCATGCCGAGAAAGGTCCCCAGCACATTGGCGTCGAAGGTCGCCGAATAGGATTCGACGGTCTGGTCCACGATCGAGCCGGGCGTTCCTTCCGTTCCCGCACTGTTCACGGCAACGTCGAGCCGTCCGAAGCGCGCGACGGTGCGCTCGACCAGCGCGCTGACTTGCGCCTCGTTGCCGACGTCGGCGGCCACGAACTCGGCCTCCACGCCCAGTTCACGGAGTTCGGCCACCAGCGCGGCGCCGGCCGTGGCATTGCGGCCGGAGCACACCAGCCGGGCGCCTTCGCGAGCGAATGCGAGCGCGGTCGCGCGGCCGATCCCGGCCGTGGCGCCGGTGATCAAGACGACAGGTTCAGTCATCACGAGTTTCCTGGTTGGGTGGTCGGGCGCAGGCAGCGGATCAGAAGGCGACCGCATGCCTGCCTTTCAGCTGCAGCATCTCGCGCGTGTCGGCGGGCGTCGCGATCTCCAGGTTCAGCGATCGCAGGGTCGCGACGATGCGCTGCACCTGCTGGGCGTTGCTCGTCGCCAGCCGGCCCGGCCCATCCCAGAGCGAGTCCTCGAGTCCGACCCGGACGTTGCCGCCCATCGAGGCGGCCATGGCGGCGAGCGGGAACTGGCTGCGGCCGGCGCCGAGCACCGACCAGTAGTAGTCCTTGCCGAACAGGCGCTCCGCCGTCCTTCGCATGTGCATCACGTCGTCCGGGTGCGAGCCGATCCCGCCGAGCAGCCCGAAGACCGTCTGGATGAAAAAGGGCGGCTTCAGGATGCCGCGGTCGATGAAATGCGCCGCGGTGTAGAGATGGCTGGTGTCATAGCACTCGATCTCGAAGCGCGTGCCGTTGTCGGCGCAGGATTCGAGGATGTAGCGGATCTCGTGGAAGGTGTTGCGGAACACGCGGTCCTCCGAGCCTTCCAGGTAGGGGCGCTCCCAGTCGTGCTTGAATTCCTTGTAGCGGCCCAGCATCGGGTACAGGCCGAAATTCATCGAGCCCATGTTCAGCGACGCCACTTCCGGCTTGAGCTGCAATGCAGGCTGCAGCCGCTCTTCCACCAGCATGTTCGGCGCGCCGCCGGTGGTGAGATTGACAACCACATCCGAGTGCTCGGCGATGACCGGCAGAAAGGCGCGGAACAGCGCCGGGTCCTGCGACGGCTGGCCGGTCTCGGGATGGCGCGCATGCAGATGGACGATAGCCGCGCCGGATTCCGCGGCCGCGATCGCCTCCCGGGCGATCTCGTCGGCGGTGATCGGCAGGTACGGCGACATGGTCGGCGTGTGAATCGCGCCGGTGACCGCGCAGGTCACGATCACCTTGCTTTGGGGTGCTGCCATCTCAGATGTCTCCGTTCGGTGTCTTGATCACGTTGGAAAATGAATCAGGCGCTCGGCATCGCCTGAATTCGCGAGGGCAGTATCTGGCGCCGTGGGCGTCTTCACTTGTCTTTCGGGGACGGAAACTTGCTGCTTGGGGACACCACCGCGACGGCAGCAGTCACGGCCACCTGGCGCTCAGGGCACGAGGACGGTGGAGCCGATGGTCTTGCGTCCTTCGAGCGCGCGGTGCGCCTCGGCCGCGTCGGCCAGGGCGAAGCTCTGCTTCGGCTCGCTGACGATGCGCCCGGCGAGCACATGGTCGAACAGCTCCCGCGCCATGTCGAGCATGTGGGCGCGCGGCGCGATGTAGTCGCGCATCGCCGGCCGCGTGATCCAGATGGACTTCGACCCCAGCACCTTGACGTTGAGGATCACCGGGCCCGACGAGGTGCCGTTGCTCACCAGCGTTCCGCGCGTCTGAAGACAGGCGAGCGAAGCCTCCAGCGTGTCCTTGCCGACCGAGTCATAGACCACCGGAACGCCCTTCCCTTCGGTGATCTCGTGCACCCGTTGGGCGATGTCTTCGCGCGAGGTCACGATGGTGTGGGCGCAGCCGTTGGCCTTCGCCGCGGCAGCCTTCTCGTCCGTGCTGACGGTACCGATCATGGTGACGCCCATGGCGCGCGCCCACTGGCAGGCGATCAGGCCCACGCCACCGGCGGCGGCGTGGTAGAGGATCGTCTCGCCGCCCTGGAGCGGATGGACCTGGCGAAACAGATACTGGGCGGTCATGCCCTTCATGATGAGCGAGGAAGCGCTGCGATCCGAGATGCCGTCGGGCAGCGGGATCAGCACGTCCGCAGGCATCACGCGGGCCTGCGAATAGGCGCCCGGCGGTCCGACCAGGTAGCCCACGCGGTCGCCCACGCGGATGTCGGTCACGCCGGCCCCGACGGCCTCGACCACGCCCACCGCATCGGTGCCCAGGCCATTGGGCAGGTCCTGCGGGTAGAAGCCGGTGCGGAAGTAGATGTCGGCGAAGTTGACGGCGATGAAACTGTGGCGCACGCGAGCCTGGCCGGGTCCGGGTTCGCCGACTTCGACGTCCTCGAATTTCAGGACGTCGGCGCCCCCGGTTTCGTGAAAGCGAATGGCCTTGGTCATGCTGCGTCTCCTTGTGAATGCATGCGAGGACGCGATTCTTGCGGGACGCTCACCAGACGGGAAGCGGGTCGCCAGCTATGCCCCAAATAGACAAGTTGACGTCCCCATTAAGCAAGTACCAATCGTCGGTGCGGCAGATACTGACGGGATTGATACCCTTCCCGTGCGACACGGGGACGAATCGGAGACACAGATGAAACTGAAGCAATTGGCACGCCCTGCCCTGGTGTTGATCGGATGCTCGCTGGCACTCAGCGCCTGGGCGCTTGGCGACAAACCCTTGAAGGTCATCGTTCCGGCACCGGCGGGCGGAACGACGGACATCGCCGCCCGTGTGGTCGGACAACAGATTTCCGTCGACATCGGCCGGCCGGTGATCGTCGAGAACCGCCCCGGCGCCAGCGGGTCGATCGGCCTCCATGCCATGTTGCAGGCGGCGCCCGACGGCGACACGATCCTGGTCGGGCCGAACAACTTGCTGGTGGAATCGCCGCAGGTGATGAAGGTGCCTTACGACCCGCTGAAGGACGTCGTCAGCATCGCCAGAGTGGCCAAGACGAGCTATGCGCTCGTGACGGGTGCGAGCTACCCGGCCAAGGACTTCCAGGGTCTTCTGGCCCAGCTGAAGACGCGCAAGGGCAAGTCCAGCTTCGCCAACTATGGCAACGGCACCACCTCGCACTACTCGGGCCTGATCTTCAGCGACCAGGCCGACCTCGGGATGCAGAACGTGGGCTACCCCGGCTCGCCGCCCGCGCTGCAGGACGTGATCGGCGGCCAGGTCGACATCATGTTCGATGGCATGGCGACATCCTTGCCGCTGATCAAGGGCGGCAAGCTGCGCCTCTATGCCGTTTCCGGCAAGAGCCGATCGCGCTATTTCCCCGAGGTGCCGACCATGACCGAGCTCGGCTATCCGGAGATCCAGTTCCAGGGACAGATCCGTTTCTATGGCTCCAGCAAGCTGCCGCCCGACGTGCTGGCGAAGCTGCAGGCGATCATCAAGAAGGCGGCGGATGCGCCGGCGGTGCAACAGAAGCTGTTCGACGTGGGCCTGGAGCCCGATGTGAGCGTCGACACGCCGGCGATGCTCGCCGAGGACAAGTCGCTGTTCCAACGCAACGCGGCCATCGTCAAGAAGTTCAACATCCAGTTGAACTGAATCGCCCCGGGATTCGGGCAGACCGGCCCCGCCAGGCCACCGACAAGGTGGCTCGGCGGGGCCGGCGGCCTTCTGGCAGCACAGAACGGCAGCGCGACTGACTTTGACCCACATTGGCAAATCTCAGTCCCCGATAAGCAAGAACCAAACGCCCGTGCGCCAGATACTTTCATCACGTCGGCACCTCGGTCCGACACGAGATGAACTGGAGACAAAGATGAAACTGCAGCAATTGGCGCGCCCCGCCATGGTGTTGATCGGGTGGTCACTGGCGCTCAGCGCCTGGGCGATCGGCGACAAGCCCTTGAAGGTGATCGTTCCGGCACCGCCGGGCGGAACCATCGACGTCGCCGCTCGCGTGGTCGGCCAGCAGATTTCCGCGGACATCGGCCGGCCCGTGATCGTCGAGAACCGCGCCGGCGCGACCGGCTCGATCGGACTCAGCGCCATGCTGCACGCGGCGCCCGACGGCGACACGATCGCCATGGGCGCGATCAACCTGCTGGTGGAAGCACCGCTGGTGATGAAGGTGCCGTACGACCCGCTGAAGGACATCGTGCCGATCGTAAGGGTGGCCCAGACCAGCCGCGTGCTGGTGAGCGCCGCCACCAATCCGGCCAAGGACTTCCAGGGTCTTGTCGCACAGCTGAAGACGCGCAAGGGCCAGACCAGCTTCGCCAGTTTCGGTACCGGCACGTCGTCGCACTACGCGGGACTGATCCTGAGCGAACAGGCTGGACTGGGCATGCAGCACGTGGGCTACCCCGGGGCGCCGCCCGCGCTGCAGGACTTGCTGGGCGGCCAGGTCGACATCATGTTCGACAGCCTCCTGACTTCGCTGCCCCTGATCAAGGGCGGCAAGCTGCGCCCCTATGCCATTGCCGGGAAAAGCCGGTCCAGGTATTTCCCCGACGTGCCGACCATGACCGAGCTCGGCTATCCGGAGATCCAGTTCCCGGGAGAGGTCAGCTTCTACGGGTCCAGCAAGCTGCCCGCCGACGTGCTGGCGAAGCTTCAGGCGGCCATCAAGAAGGCGGCGGAAGCCCCTGCCGTGCAGCAGAAGCTGATCGACCTGGGCCTGGAGCCCGACGTGAACGTCGACACGCCCGCGATGCTGGCTGAGAGCAAGGCGCTGTTCCAGCGCAACGCCGCGATCGTCAAGAGATTCAACATCCAGCCGAACTGAACGGCAACACGCAACCCTACGGAGACGAGACATGAAGATCAGCCGAATCACGCCCGCCATCGGCGCCAGAGTCACGGATGTCCACCTCGGCGAAGCATCGCGCAACCCCGAACTCTTTGCCGAGATCAAGTCCGCACTGCTGAAGCACAAGGTGCTTTTCTTCCGCGGCCAGGAGATCACTCGCGCCGACCACGAAGCCTTTGCGCGCTGCTTCGGCGAGCTGGAAGATCACCCCGTGCTCAACAGCGATCCCGAGCACCCGGGCCTGGCGCTCATCTATCGCAGCGAAAGCAGGCACAGCTACGAGAACGCGTATCACTCGGACGGCCTGTGGCGCCCGAACCCTTCGATGGGCGCCGTGCTGCGCTGCATCGAATGCCCCGAGATCGGTGGCGACACCATCTGGGTCAACATGGTCCAGGCGTACGAAGAGCTGCCCGAGGACATCCAGCAGAAGATCCTGAAACTGCGCGCGCGGTCCAGCATCGAGCAATCGTTCGGCGCGGTGATGACCGACGAAGCCCGCAGGAAGCTGAACCAGGACAACCCACCGGCAGAGCATCCGGTGGTGCGCACGCATCCGGAAACCGGCGAGAAGATCTTGTACGTCGGCAGCTTCACCACGCACTTCGTCAACCACAACACGCCGGAGAACATTCGCCACGGCATCGACAAGACGCCCGGCGCATCGCTGCTGCTGAACTACCTGCTCAGCCGCGCCACCATTCCGGAGTACCAGGTGCGCTGGTCCTGGCAGCCTGGGGACATCGCTGTCTGGGACAACCGCAGCACCCAGCACTACGCCGTGAACGACTACTGGCCGGCACCGCGAAAGATGGAGCGCGCCGGCATCGTGGGCGACGTTCCGTACTGAGCTTCCAAAGCCTTTCCATCACGTTCGACATTCCCGATTTCTGCATATCAACCCGGAGACCACTCACCATGAACTTCCTCGACGGCCACCTGTATCCCGAAAACCAGCAGCCCCTGATCATCACGGCCGCGCCCTATGCGCCGGGCTGGATTCCCTCGGACTTCCCGGAAGACATTCCGGTCACCATGGCAGACCAGATCCAGAAGGCGGTGGATTGCTACGAAGCCGGCGCCACCGTGCTGCACCTGCATGTGCGCGAAGAAGACGGCAAGGGCAGCAAGCGCCTGTCCAAGTTCAACGAGCTGATCGCCGGAGTGCGCGCCCGCGTGCCCGAGATGATCATCCAGGTCGGCGGCTCCATCAGCTTCGCGCCTGAAGAAGGCCAGGGCGCCAAGTGGCTCAGCGACGACACGCGGCACATGCTGGCCGAACTCCAGCCGAGGCCCGACCAGGTCACGGTGACCGTCAACACCTCGCAGATGAACGTGACGGAGCATGCCGGCCTGGACGACTTCAAGGGCGTGTCCCGGGGCTTCCCGCATCTCTATGCCACCTACAAGGACATGGTCGTGCCCTCGAATCCCAGCTGGGCCGAGGAGCACATCCGGCGTCTGACGGCCGCCGGGATCCAGAGCGAATTCCAGGTCTACAACATCAACAGCTTCGAGACCATCGAGCGGATGATCCGCCGCGGCGTCTACAAGGGGCCGCTGGTGATGAACTGGGTCGCCATCAGCGGCGGCATGGACCAGGCCAACATCTACAACCTGGCCAACATGCTGCGTGCGGTGCCCGACGGCGCGGTGGTCACGGTGGAAAGCTCGGTGCTCAACGTGCTGCCCATCAACATGATCGGCATCGCCCTGGGCCTGCATGTGCGCTGCGGCATCGAGGACGTGCTCTGGAACCAGACCCGCACCGGCAAGGCCAGCACGGTCGACCAGATCAAACAGCTGGTGCGCATCTCGGGCGAATTCGGCCGTCCCATCGCAACCGCGCAACAGGCGCGCGAGATCATGCAGATCGGGGTCTTCTACGACACGGCCGAAGAGACCCTTCAGCGCAACGGCTTCGCACCCAATCGCAACGGGGGCAACCAGGGCTTCCTGCGCAAGCCGGACGCCGATCTCGGCCGCTGAGCCCGGACCGGCCTAGGCTTCCTGGGTCGCCGCGGCTTCGGCCGACTGCTTGCTCCATTGCGAGGCGCTGCAGCCGAACAGGCTGTGGAACCAATGGCTGAAGCTGCTGGGGCTGGAGAAGCCCAGCAGCTCGGCCACCTCGCTGAGCGGCAGGTCACCCTCGCGCAAATGGCTCTTGACCAGGTCCGAGCGCACCTGGTCGAGCAGGCCGCTGAAGGTGAGGCCCTCGGCGTCGAGCCGGCGGTGCAGCGTGCGACGATCGACGCGCAGGTGCCGAGCAACCTCCCGCGCGGTGCAGGCGCCGCCCGGCAGCAGTGCCAGGATCAGCTGGCGGCAGGTCTCCTGGACGCTTTCACTGCGATCCTTGAGCTCCGCCTCCAGGAACTTGCGCGCGAAGCCCGCGGCCACCTGGTCTCCGAGCTCGCGCGGCTTGGACAAGTCGATCGCCATGCAGACCAGCCCGTTGAATTCCTGGTTGAACTTGACGCTGCGTCCAAAGAATGCCCGATGGGCGGCGACGTCAGTCGGCGGGCGATGCGTGAAGCAGACTTCGAGCGGTCGCCAATGCGGTCCGATCAATTCGCTCAGCATGCGGAACAAGCTGCCCACGGCGAGTTCCACCGACTGCCGCATCGGCAAGCCGGGGCTCGGCAGCAGGTCTTCCCGGATGATGACCACGCTGTCGGCGTCTTCGACCCGAATCATCAGCGAGGGGTTCACCAGCTTCAGGTAGCGGCACAGCGTGTCGAGGGCATCCCTGGGCGTGGGCTCTTCCCTCAGCACGAGGCTGATGGGTCCGAGGGCGGAGAGCTTGCGCTGGGCCGCGAGACGCAGCGCCAGGTCTTCCGTCTTGGTGGCACGCGCGGTGATCTCCAGCAGCTCGCGCGCGGCGTCCCTCGGGATCAGTGTCTCGGGGTCATCCAGGAATCTCGCCTGCAGCCCCACGGTCCGCAGGAATGCATAAGGATCCCGGCCCAGCGATTTCACCAGTTCGACGTAGCCGTTCAGGCTCGCGCTGCGCATCAGTCGAGCGATGTGTCTCATGGGTGGCTAGTTTGCCCCAATGTCGCATCGACGAGGTACGGCTCGACCACCTGCGTGAGCCAGTTCAGCACCGCCTTCACGCGCGGCGCCAGCTGGCGCCGGTGCGGGTAGAGCAGGGAGACCGGCATCGGCGCCGCCGTGAGGTGAGGCATCACGTCCACCAGCAGGCCGGCATCGACCAGCCGCTGCGTGCCATGCGCCGGCGCCTGGATCAGCCCCAGGCCTGCCAGGCACGCAGCCTGGTAGGCATCGGTGCCGTTGACCACGATCGCGCTGCGCATCGGATGCACGCGGATCGCGCCGCCCTCCTCCTGGTACTCCCAGCCCGCGCCCTGCACGCCGAGCTTGGGCGCGTAGTGCACGATGCGGTGCCGGGCCAGGTCGGCCAGCGTCTTCGGCGTGCCGTTGGCACGCAGGTAGGCCGGACTCGCCACGTTGCGCATCTTCATCATCCCCAGCGGCCGCGCCACCAGTTCCGCGTCGACCAGCGGCCCGACGCGCAGCACGCAGTCGAAGCCTTCCTGCACCAGGTCGACGCGGCGGTCGGTGGTGCTGATGCCCAGCTCCAGCAGCGGATGCGCCGCCAGGAATTCCGGCAGCCGCGGAATGACCAGGTCGCGCGCCAGCGAGTTGGGCAGGTCGATGCGCAGCCGGCCCCGCAAGCCGCTGGCCGCCGGCTGGAACATGGCCTGCAGCTGGTCGGCGTCGGCGATCAGCTCCTGGCCGCGTTCGAGGAACTGCTCGCCATCGGGCGTCAGCCGTACGCGCCGCGTGGTCCGCTGCAGCAGCCGCGCGCCGACCTGGGCCTCGAGCCGCTGCACCACCTGTGAGACGCGGCCCTTCGCCATCCCGAGCTGGTCGGCGGCCTGGGTGAAGCTGCCGAGTTCGGCGACCCGGGCGAAGATGCGGAGCTGGTCGAGATCCATTTTTTGATTGTCCTTTGTGGAAGAACAGTTTGGACGATTTTCGACCATTTATCGTTTTCCGGTGAACTCCTAAAGTCAGGCCATCCCAACCCTTCCAGACTCAGGAATTCACCCATGAACGCCACCACCACCCCCCGCATCGCCCTCGTCACCGGCGCCAGCCGCGGCCTCGGCCGCAGCGCCGCCCTGAAGCTGGCCGAGCAAGGCAGCGACCTGATCCTCACCTACAAGGGCAGCGAGGCCGAGGCCCACGCCGTGGTGCGGCAGGTCGAGGCGCTCGGCCGCCGCGCGGTCGCGCTGCAGCTCGACGTGGCCGACAGCGGCAGCTTCGTCGGCTTCGCCGAACGCGTGAAGGCCGCGCTGGCCGGCACCTGGCAGCGCGAGCACTTCGACCACCTGGTCAACAACGCCGGCATCGGCGTGGCGGCGCCCTTCGCGGAGACGACCGAGGCGCAGTTCGACCTGCTTGCCAACATCCACCTCAAGGGCACCTTCTTCCTGACCCAGAAGCTGCTGCCGCTGATCGCGGACGGCGGGCGCATCGTCAACACCTCGACCGGCCTGGCCCGGTTCACCTTCCCGGGCTACGCCGCCTATGCGGCCATGAAGGGCGGCATCGAGGTGCTGACCCGCTACATGGCGAAGGAACTGGCCCCGCGCGGCATCACGGTCAACACCATCGCGCCGGGCGCCATCGAGACCGATTTCCGAGACGGCGCGGTGCGCGACGACCCGCAGGCGAATGCGCAGATCGCCGGCATCACGGCGCTGAGCCGGGTCGGCCAGCCCGACGACATCGGGGGCGCGGTCGCGGCGCTGCTGTCCGACGGCAACCGCTGGCTCACCGGCCAGCGCATCGAGGTCTCGGGCGGGATGATGCTCTGAGAGGCCGGCGTCAGTGGGGCGCCAGGCGTGACATCAGCAGCCGCATGGCGGCCGGAATGGGCGCGATCACCGGCACGGCGAAGCGCCCCTGGAGCCCGATCGCCGCCTGCCCCAGCGGCCCGCCGCCGATGATCACGGCCTCGGCGCCGTCGTCGTCGATGGAGCGCTGCACGGCCCGCGCCAGGGCCTCTTCCAGCGCCTGCGGATCGGCCGCGAGCTGGCGCGGGTCGCCGTCGGTCAACCGGATGCCGGCGTAGACGGCGAGCAGGCCGAGGGCGCGGGCACGGCCTTCGATCGGGCCGACCAGGTCAGGTGTCACGGTCGCGATGCCGAAGCGCCGGCCGCCGGCACTGGCCTCGCGCATCGAGGCCTCGGCGATTCCGACCACCGGCACCCGGCAGGCGGCGCGCACGCGCTCGATGCCCGGGTCGCCGAAGGCGCTGATGATCACGCCGGCCCAATGGGTTCCGCCGTCGCGCCAGGTGCGCTCGACCTCCAGTGCGGCCTGCTCGAGCTCGCCGGGGTTGACGATCATCGGCGGGCCATCCTGCGCGGTCCGGCCTTCCACCCGGTAGCCCGCGGGCGCATCGCCCGCGGCGATCGCCACCATCATGGCCGTGGTGGCGGAGGACGAATTCGGGTTGATGAGCAGGATGTCTTGCATGGTGTCTGCGGGTTGGATGTCAGTTCGCCTGCGGCGCCGCGACGACCGGTTTGGCGGGCGCGGCGTCGTCCGGCAGCGGCAGCGCATCGGGCGACTTGCCGTAGGTCTCGGGCACGCTCTGCACGCTGATCACGAAGACCGCATACATCGCGGCCGCCAGGCCGAACACGCCGACCAGGCCGAAGGCATCGAAGAGCCGGCCGGCCACCAGCGGCATGAAGGCACCGGCGGCCGTGCCGGTCGCGAGGATGAAGGCGGTGCCGAAGGCGCGCACCCGGGTCGGATAGAGCTCGGGCGCGAAGATCCAGATGGTCGTGTTCAGCAGCAGCACGAAGAACTGGAACACCGCGCCCGCGATCAGGATCACCACGATGCTCTTGGCGACGAAGCCGATGGTCAGGGCCGCCATGCAGGCGCAGACGGCGCCGGCGGTCAGCACCCGCTTGCGCGGGAAGTGGAAGCCGAGCAGCGACGCGGCAATGGCGCCCAGCAGGCTGCCGCCCTGCATCACCATCGTGAAGAGCAGGCTCTTCGACATGCTGTAGCCCAGCGCGACGAGGATGGTCGGCATCAAGGTCAGTACCGAGATCTGGGCGCCGTAGGTCATCCAGATCGTGATGCACAGCGGAATGGTGCGGCGCGCCAGCGCGCCGCGGAAGATCTCGGTGACGCGCACCTTGACCTTGGCCTTCGGCGCCGCGGCGCCGTCGTCGCTGATGTACTGCTGCTGCGGCACGTTGCGCGCCGTGAGCCGGCCCGAGGCCAGCCGCGACAGCACCGCATTGGTCTCCTTCACGCGGCCCTGGGCCAGCAGGAAGCGCGGCGTCTCGGGAATGTAGCGGCGATAGAAGGCGCCCAGCAGCGCGGGCACCATCAGGCAGGCGAACAGCCAGCGCCAGGCGTTGTCGCCCGGGAACAGCCAGAACACCAGCAGGCCGAAGCCGGGCGCGAGGAAGTTGCCCAGCCCGCCCGCGCCGACGTTGACCAGGCCGACCGCGGTGCCGCGGAACTTGGTCGAGCAGAACTCGGACAGCATCGTGACCGCGATCGCGATCTCGCCGCCGAGGCCGAAGCCGACGATCGCGCGGCCGATCGCCATCACGGTGAGGTTCGGCGCCATTGCGCAGACGCCGGCGCCGAGCGTGAACAGCAGCAGGTCGATGGTCAGCATCACGCGGCGGCCGAAGCGGTCGGCGATGTAGCCCGAGACGATGCGGCCCACCGCCGCGCAGGCGAAGGTGACGGTGTTGAGCAGCCCGATGTCGGACGCCGTGAGCCCCCACTGCTCCTTGAGCATCGGGCCCACGATGCCGACCGCGTTCTGCTCGAAGCTGTCGAAGAGGCAGCCGATGAGGATCAGGAAGATGATCGTGTGATGCGAGCGCGTGACGCCGATCGTGTCGAGCGCCCGGTCGAGCTCGGCGACTCGGGGTGAGTCGGTCCCGGAAGAGAGTACAGGTCCACCAGCCATTGGAAGGCTCCTTGTCGAAGGATTTGCGTGCTCGGCGCTGCTCGGAATCGCGTGTCGGATGCTAGATCGCGGCGCCTCGGATTGCCATATGGATTTCACCTATATGGTGCGCATGAAATTAGAATTTCATCCGCAACAAAGCACATGCAATCACCGTGCCAATCTCATCGGCCATATGAAATCCCGCTTGCAGGGTCGACCGGCGCACCAACGCAGTGCGCCTGTGGGCGGTTTCAGAGCTCGCCGGTCTCCGCGTGGCCCTGTTCGATGGCGGCCAGCCGCTTGCGGCCGGCGGGGCCCGAGGCTTCGATCACCATGGTCGCGATCAGGTCGCACACCGCCATCACCGCGGCATGGTTGTCCAGCAGCCCCGGGCCGCGGCAGTCGCACTGCAGCGACCAGGTGGCGCCAGCGAAGTCCGGCGAGGCCTGGTCGCTGATGAAGAGGACCTTGGCCCTGGCCCGGCTCGCACCTTCGAGCAGGAGCTCCATCTGGCGGGTCTGGCGGCGGGTGCCGAAGACGATCACGCAATCGCGCTCGCCGATGCCGGCCAGGTGCTCGGCCAGGGTTTCGCCGGCGCCGGGAATCGCGGTCACGCGGGGCACCACCTGGATGATCTGCCAGCGCAGGTACTGGGCGAAGGCGTGGCTGCTGCGGCTGCCGAAGATCAGCACCTGGCCGGCGGCGATGATGGCCTTGACGATCTCCGCCATCTGCCGGTCGCTCAAGCGCTCGAAGGTGCTGGCGAGATTGGCCTGCGAGCGCTGGAAATGCGTCGCCACCAGGTGGCCGCGCCGGGAGGCCTCGGTGGCCGACTGGAACAGCGGCGAGCCGCTCTCCTTCTCCTCCCGGACCTGGCGCCGGGCCTCCTCGTAGTTGTCGTAGCCGATGCGCCGGATGAAACGGCTCACGGTCGACGGCGAGACCCCTGCGAGTTCGGCCAGTTCGTTGCCCGCGTAGCTGGCGAGCTCGCCGGGAAACTCCAGCACGAAATCGGCGAGCTGCCGCTCGGTCGCGGAGAGGACGTCCAGGTGGCTGCGCACCCGGCGGACGAACGAATCGGTGCTGCTGCTGCGCATCGCATGGAAGGACGAGGGCCCGAAAAGCGCTGAACCCAGCCTTTCAAGCCTCGCCCGGGAGTGAAATCGGAATTCTAGGGGCGCCCGGCGGCACCGCTCATGGCGACGCCGGTCCGAGCAGCAGGAAGGCGAATCCGAAAGCCAGCAGGAAGGCGATCGTCATCAGCTTGAGCGCGATCGCGAAGGCATGCAGGCGCCCGATCCCCAGGCGGGTGCGAAACCATTCCGTCTCGACGCCGAGATACCAGAGGACCGCGCCGACGGTCAACCCGGTCGCCACCAGCGAGAACCCCAGCCGCGCGAAGACCGAGGCCACCGACAGCGTCACCACGAACGGCGAGGCGAAGAAGCACTGCAGGAAGAACGGACGGCGCAACGTCTTGCGGTCGATGTCGCGCCGCAGCCGATGCAGCAGGCCGGTCGCCATCAGCAGCGGGAACAGGCTGAAGGTGATGGCACGGAAGATCAGCAGGTTGGTGTCGGAAGTCAGCACCTCCTTCGCCACGCTGGAGGTGAAGGGCGCGAGGTTGGCATGCAGGCCGACCTCGAGCGCATGGGCCAGCAGGATCGACAGCATCAGGAACAGCGGCGGACTGACCAGGTCGATGAACTGGTCCTCCTCGCGCTCGCTCATCTCGGCTTCTGCCTGCGCCGCCAGCGCCAGCGGATGGCGCAGCACCCGCCACAGCGTGCGCGGATAGAACAGCATCCAGGTCATCACCTCGTAGAGGAGTTCTTCGAGCGAGCGGATGAATTTGAGGAATTCCATGGCCGGTGGCCGGATCATCGCGGATTTCTTCGGTGGCGCGCAGGCCCGAACTGGCGCAGCATCCGGCTCGGGACGACCCATGACCACGACCTGTGCCGGCTGCGGCGCCGAAGTGCTGCCCTCGTCATCGTTCTGCCAGCGCTGCGGGCGCCGGCTGGACAACCCGCGCCCGCCCGACCCCGAGCCCAGCGCCGACCGGCGCCAGGTCACGGTGCTGTTCGCCGACCTCACCGGCTTCACGGCGCTGGCCGAGGAGCTCGATCCCGAGACGGTGCGCTCGTTCCAGAACGCCCTGTTCGAGACCATGGCCCAGGCCATCGCCCAAGGCGACGGCTTCGTCGAGAAGTTCGTCGGCGACGCGGTGATGGCGGTGTTCGGTGCGCCGCGCGCACACGAGGACGACCCCCTGCGCGCCCTGGAAGCGGCGCAGGACATGATGCAGCGCGTCGAGCGGCTGAGCCGGCAATGGGGCCCGCGCCTGGGCCGCGGGGTCACGCTGCACATCGGCGTCCACACCGGGCCGGTGGTCGCCGGCAGCCTGGGCAGCGGTGCCGGCGGCGCCTATGCGGTCACCGGCGACACGGTCAACACCGCATCGCGCCTGCTCTCGGCCGCGCAGCCGGGCACCGTGCTGGTGTCGGACGCCACCTGGTCGCTGGTGCGGCACCGCTTCGACTTCGAACCCGCCACCGAGCTGGCGCTGCGCGGCAAGGCGCAGCCGATGCGGGTCCATGTGCTGCGCGGCGCCCGCACCGATGCGGTCTCCGCGCGCGGCCTCGCCGAACTCGGGCTGGCGGCGCCGCTGGTCGGTCGCGACGACGCCATCGAGCGCCTGCTGGCCGCCTTCGACCGCATGCAGGGCGGCGAGGCGCAGCTGGTCAGCGTCGTCGGCGAGGCCGGCGCCGGCAAGTCGCGCCTGCTGGCCGAGCTGTTCGCGCGGCTCGAGGCCCAGGGCCGCCTGGCCTCGACCGGCGTGCGCCGCACCACCTGCTCGTCGCACGGCGAGCCGACCTATGGCACCTTCGGGGCCCTGTTCCGCGAGGTCTACCAGGTCCGCGCCGACGACTCGCTGGAGGTGGCGCGGCGCAAGCTGCACGACGGCCTGCAGGCCCTGGGCGCCGATGCCGCCGAGGTCGAAGCGGTCGCCCGGGTGGTGGGCCACCTGCTCGGCATCGAGGAAGCCCGGCCGCAGGACATCGAGCCTGAGCAGCTGCAGCGCCAGATCACGCTGGCGGCCCGGGCGATGCTCGAACGCCGGCTGGCGCGCCAGCCGGTGGTCATCGTGATCGACGACATGCAGTGGGCCGACGCCGCCTCGGCCGACCTGCTGCGCGAAGTGATCGACCAGCTTGCCGACCGGCCGCTGATGCTGCTGGCCGCGCAGCGCCCCGATGCCCGCGCGCTGCGGCCGCTGCGGGCGGCGCATTCCACCATCGCGCTGGAACCGCTCGACGCCCGGCAGGCCGGCGCGCTGGTGGGCCACCTGCTGGGGGGCGCCGACGGCGACGCCCTGGCGCCGGTGCGCGAACTGGTCGCCGCGCGGGCCGGCGGCAATCCGCTGTTCGTCGAGGAGATCGTCCGCAGCCTGGCCGGATCCGGCCTGCTGGTGCGCCAGGGCGAGCGCTGGCATTGCAAGCCCACGCACGAGGCGGCGGCCGTGCCGTCGACGCTGTACGGCCTGCTGCTGTCGCGCATCGATCGGCTGGAGGCAGAAGATCGCCGCCTGCTGCAGGAGGCGGCCGTGCTCGGCGCCGAGTTCGACGCCTCGCTGCTGCAGCGCGTCGCCAGCGACCCGCCCTCGACCGGCGCCGCGCTGGGCCGCCTGGCGGCCGCCGACCTGGTGCGCCCGGTGCGCGCCGAGCCGGCGGGCGGACCCCGCTGGCGCTTCACGCACGCGCTGCTGCACGAGGTCGCCTACCAGAACCTGCTGCTGGCCCGGCGCACCGACCTGCATCAGCGGGCCGGCCAGGCCCTCGAGGACATGTCGGCCCCGGGCCGGCAGGCGGCGGTCGATGGCGAGGGCGCGAACCCGCGCCGCCTGGCCGAACTGGAGGCGCTCGGGCACCACTGGAGCCTGTCGACCGACAAGGCGCGCGGCGCCCGCTACCTGCTGGCCGCGGGCGACCGGGCCCGCGCCGTCTACGCCAACGACGACGCCATCCGCCACTACGAGCGCGCGCTGCGCACGCTGGCCGAAGCCCCGGCGGACACGCCGGCGGCCGCCGCCGAGGTCGAGCCCATGGCGCTCGACGCCCGCGAGCGGCTGGCCGACCTGTTCGGCCTGCAGGGGCGTCGCGCCGAAGCGCTGGCCCAGTACGAGCAGGTCCGGCAGGCGGCCGAACAGCGGCACGAACCGGTGCGCCTGGCGCGCGCCCTGCGCAAGACCGGCGGACTGCACTGGGAGGCCGGCGACCGCGAGCGCGCCGGCGCCTGCTTCGACGCCGGGCTGGCGGGCCTTGGCGAACAGGGCGACCCGATCGAGCGCGCCCACCTGTTCCAGGAGATGGGCCGGCTCGCCTTCCGCGCCGGCGACAGCGCCGCCGCGCTGGCACTGGCCGAACGCGCACTGGGCGAGCTGCCCGCCGACGCCCAGGGACGTGCGCGCGAGGCCACCGTGGTGCGGGCCGAGGCCTGCAACACGCTCGGCGTCGCGCTGGCGCGCCTGGGCCGCCCGTCCGAGGCGGTGGCGCAGATCGAGAGCAGCGTCGCCCAGGCCGAGGCGCACCAGCTGCTGCAGGCGGCCTGCCGGGGCTACACGAACCTGGGCGTTCTGTATGCGACGCTCGATCCGCAACGCAGCATCGAGACCTGCCTGCGCGGGCTCGAGACCGCGCGCAAGGTCGGCGACCTGGGCTTCCAGTCGCGGCTGTACGCGAACCTCGCGGTCGCCTACTGCGCCCTGACCAACCGCTGCGAGGACGAAGGCATCGAGGCCGCGCGCGCCGCCGCCAGCCTGGACCGCCGGCTCGGGCTGCTCGATCACCTGGCCGTGCCGCTGATCGTCCTGGGCCAGATCTACCAGTGCCACGGCGACCACGCGCGGGCCTTCGATTCCTACAACGAGGCGTTGCAACTGGCCGAGCAGATCGACGAACCCCAGCTGCTCTTTCCCTGCTACGATGGTTTGGCGACGTTGTATCTCGACGCCGGGCGCATCGCGCAGGCCGAGGCCTACCTGGCCAAGGCACAGACCGTCTGCGAGCGCGCCGGCCTCGAGCCCGACGCCCTGATGGTGCTTCCGTTCCTCTGCTGAACCTGCCGGAAGGAGTCTCTCCATGACCTCCTCGATGAATCCCCCCGTGGCACCCGGCGAAGCCGCCCCCGACTTCGCGCTGCCGGCGGTGGCCGGCCCCGAGACGGTGTCGCTGGCCGACTACCGAGGGCGCGCCCCGCTGTTCCTGGCGCTGATGGTCGGCCTGTGGTGCCCGTTCTGCCGCCGCCAGCTGGTCCAGATCGGCAAATTCGAGGTCAAGCTGAAGGCGCTCGGGGTCGAAAGCCTGGTGGTGGTGGCGACCGATCCCGAAAACGCCCGGCTCTACTTCAAGTTCCGGCCGACGCAGCTGCGGCTGGCTTCCGACCCCGCCCTGTCGACCCACCGCGCCTACCGCGTGCCCAAGCCCGAACCGACGCCCGAGCTGATGCAGGCCCTGCAGGAAACCCGCGTCAATCCCACCGGCGAGCTGCCCGAGCCGCTGCCGATCCCGCAGGCCGCCAAGGCCATCGAGGCGCTCGACAGCTACGTCTGCACGCCCACCGACCTCGGCGACGTCGAACGGCAGTGGCCGCAGCTGAAGGCGATGTTCATGATCGACCGCGAGGGCATCGTGCGCTGGCACGACATCGAGTGCGCCCGCGAAGGGCTGGCCGGCATCGGCAAGCTGCCGTCCGAGGCCATGATCCTGGACGCGGCCCGCGCCTGCGTGGCTTGAGCGGGCCCCCACGCTCCGCACTTCGTGTGGCCTGGGCGCCTAGCTTCCCAAAGGCGCCGGCCGGCTGGAAGCCATGAGCGATTCGAGCCGATGGCGGTCGGCGATCAGGCGCGAGGTCACCAGGTTGACGACCTGGAAGCCGAAGGCCGGATTCTGGAAATAGAGCTGCTTGAAGGTGGTCTCGTCGATGCGCAGCACGGTGCAGTCGGTCGCGCAGCGCGCGGTCAGCGTGCGGCGCTTGTCGGGGGCGAAGAAGGCGATCTCGCCGAACAGGCGCCCGGCCTCCATCATCTCGCCGATCTCGACGAACTCGATCTGGCCCGACGCCAGGAAATACAGATGCCTGGCCGCATCGCCCTTGCGGAACAGGACGCGGCCTGCCTTCATCCGGGCGCTGCGCATGTAGGGCCGCAGCCAGACCCCCGACAGGTCGTTCTCGGCCGCCGCCGCGGTCACGCGCCGCGTCAGGCGGACCATCTCGGCGGTCCGCCAGATGTTGATCGGCAGCAGCGCCCCGTGCAGGAGCATCATGATCAGCGAGGGATGGAGCGCACCGTAGAGCAGAAAGCCCAGGTTGCCCCCGACCGCCAGGCAGCGCAGCGGAATCATGGTCTTCACGAACGAGCTGACCACCACCAGCGCCCCGGCCACCGCCGCCGAACAGGCGGCCACGATGCCCGCCGGGGTGGCGAGCGACGATGTCAGGGTCGCGACCGCGGTGTCCCACAACAGTGCCATTGACATGCGTACTCCTGTTTGCCCCACACGCGGGCGGCGGCCCATCGCCGCGCGCTAGATTGTGCGTCGGCGCGCCGGATTCTCAACGCAGCAATTCACGTCCCGCCATGTAGAGCCCCAGCAGCGCCAGGCCGATGAAGAAGCAGCGCCTGAACACCGTCATCGAAATCCGCTGGCGCAGCCGCTGGCCCAGCGCCATGCCGGCCAGCGCCGGCACCAGCATCGCCAGCGAGGCGCCGGCCCCGGGCAACGAGTAGCCGCCCTGCCCGGCCAGCGCCAGGCCGAGCGCCAGGGTCGAACTGGTGAACGAGAGCCCCATCGCCTGGATCAGTTCGTCGCGCGGCAGCCGCAGCGCCTGCAGGTAGACCACCGCCGGCAGCACGAAGACGCCGGTCAGCGCCGTGATGGCGCCGGTGAGCGCGCCGACGACCGGGCCGAGCCACGCCTCGTGCCGCGCAGGCAGCACGAGCGAGCGCCCCAGCAGGCCCCAGGCCGCATAGCCGGCCAGCGCCAGCCCCAGCGCGAGCATCGCCCCCGAACCGGCCGGGGCGCCGAAGCACCAGGCGCCCAGCAGCGTGCCGGCGACGATGCCGAGCTGCATGCCGGCCAGGCGGCGCAGCATGGCCATGACGCCGGACCAGGGCTGGAGCTGCCACAGGTTGGTCACGAGCGAGGGCGCGATCAGCAGCGCGGCGGCGGCAGCCGGCGGCATCCAGATGGCCAGCAGCGCCATCGACAAGGTCGGCAGCCCCAGGCCGATGACGCCCTTGACGAGGCCCGCCAGCACGAAGACGGCCGACACCAGGGGCCACAGGGAAAGATCGGAATCCAGCATCGGGCCAGTGTCGCGGTCCGGGCGCGGCCTGCAAATGCGGAACTTTCAGAGCCGGCCTCAGGCCCGGCCTGAGGCTCGGCGTGCTACCTTGCCGGCATGCGATTCGACCTCACCGACCTGCGGCTGTTCGAGCACATCGTCGAGACCGGCAGCATCACCGGCGGCGCGGCCCGCACGCACATGACGCTGGCCTCCGCCAGCCAGCGCGTGCTCGGCATGGAGGCCGACCTCGGCACGCCGCTGTTGCTGCGCTCCCGCCTGGGCGCGCAGCCGACCGAGGCGGGGCGCACCCTGGCCCACCACGCCCGGCTGGTGCTGCAGCAGATGGAGCGCCTGCGCGGCGAGCTCGGCGAGTACGGCGGCGGCCTGCGCGGGCACGTGCGGCTGTCGTGCAACAGCTCGGCGATGACCGAGCACCTGCCCGAGGCGCTCGGCGCCTTCCTCGCGCAGCATCCGCAGATCTCGGTCGACCTCGAGGAACAGGGCAGCAGCGACATCGTCGATGCGCTGCGCGCCGGGCTGTGCGACATCGGCATCGTCTCCGACGTGGTCGACGTCGAAGGCCTGCAGCACTTCGTGTTCCGGCGCGACGACCTGGTGCTGGTGGTGCCGCGCGGTCATGCGCTGGCGCGGCGCCGGCGCGTCGTCCTGGCCGAGGTGGTCGACTGCCGCTTCGTCGGCCTGGCCGAAGGCAGCCCGCTGCAGCACCACGTCGCCCTGCACGCCCGCCGGCTCGGCAAGCGGCTGGCCTACCGGGTGCGGGTGCGCAGCTTCGAGGCCGTCTGCCGCATGGTCGAGCAGGGCATCGGTGTGGGCATCGTGCCGAAGGCCGCGGCCGACCGTTCGCCTTCGCTGCCGCGCATCCGGGCCATCCCGATCGCGGAGGCCTGGGCCGCCCGCCACCTGCTGGCCTGCGTGCGCGATGCCGACGCGCTGCCGCTTCCGGCGCGCCGCATGCTGCAGCACCTGCTGGCGCCGGCGCCACAATAGCCGCGCATGGCAAGCCCGCCCGTTCCCACCGACTCGATCGTCGCCCTGCTCCAGTCGCTGGTGCGCACGCCGAGCCGCGCCGGCACCGACACGCCGGCGCCGGTGCTGCGCTGCATGGAAGACTGGCTCGGCAGCCGGGGGCTGGCCTGTCGCCGGCTGCAGGGTGCCGGCGGCGAGCCGCTGGGCCTCTATGCCGAGATCGCCGGGACCCGGCCGGGCGGCCCCTGGACCGTGCTCGACGCCACGCTCGACACCGCGGGCTTCGGTGACGCCGCCAGCTGGACCTGGCCGCCGACCGATCCCCGCATCGAAGGCGGCTGGCTGCACGGCCGCGGCAGCGCCGACTCCAAGGGCGGCGCCGCCCTGTTCGCGCACCTGCTGGCGGAATTCGGCGCAGCGCGCGAAGGGTTCGCCGGCCGGCTCGGCCTGCTGCTCGATCTCGACGAGCATTCCGGGCGCTTCGGCGGCGCCCGCGCCTTCTTCGATCCTCCGCTGGGGAACGGGCCCGCGCCGAGGCCGGACGGCGTCATCATCGGCTACCCGGGGATGGACAGGATCGTCACCGGCGGCCGCGGCTTCCTGCGCGCCAGGCTGGCGGTGCACGGCATCGCCGCCCACGCCGGCGCCACCCGCCGGCGCGGCTTGAACGCCATCACGCGGGCCATGGCGCTGGCGAGAGCGCTCGAATCCGCGCCGCTGCCGCCGGCCGATCCGGCCTTCGGCCTCGCGCCCCGGCTCACGCTGACCGGCATCCAGGCCGGCGACGGCGGCTACACCCAGGTGCCCGATCGCTGCGAATTGCGGATCGACCTGCGGCTGACGCCCGGTTTCACCGACGCGCAGGCGCGCGCGCTGGTGCGGGCCACGATCGAACGGCAGGACGCGGACCATGCCGGCGCGGCCGCCACCGCCATCGAGTGGTTCGCCGGCTGGCCCGCCTACCGCGTGCCCGATGCCGACCCGATGGTCGCGGCGCTGCGCGAAGCGGGCCGCGCCGAGTTGGGCATCGACCTGCCGACCCGCGTGGCCGGACCATCGAACATCGGGAACTATCTGCATGGCCTGGGCGTGCCCGCCCTGTGCGGCTTCGGCCTGCGCGGCGAGAACATCCACGCCGCAGACGAGCGCATCGCGCTCGACAGCATCGGGCCCGTCTACCGGATCCATCGCGCCGCGCTCAGGCGATTGCAGCGCGGCTGAAGCCCCAGGCTAGCAGCGGCCCTTCTTGGCCTGGCCGGGGGGACAGTGGTAGCCGTCGTCGTCATGGTCGTGGTCATGCCCCCGGCCGTGCTTGCCGTGCTTCGGCGGCTTGCCGGGCTTCCACTGGTCATCGACCCAGCGCCAGCCGCCGCCCGCCTGGACCCAGCGGCCGGGCGCATAGACGTAGTCGGGCCGGTCGCGCTCCCAACGTCCACCCTGCCACACATAGTCGCGCTCGTTCCAGACCCAGCGGCCCGGCACCCAGACCTGGCCCGGACGCGGTCCGGGCATGACTTCGTAGCGCGGCGGCGGCGGTGCCACCTGCACCAGGCCGGGAACGTTGATGTTGATGTTGACCTGCGCGAACGCCGGCAGGGTGGCCGCGGCCGCGAGGGCTGCAAGGGCGAAGGTGGCAATGCGCAAAGGGAAGCTCCGTTCTACTCGTGGCCGCCGATTCTAGGGACACCGCTTGTATCGAAACGCAAGGCGCTTTGGTGCCGATCCGGTCAGGCCACGCCGGCGCCGAAGCTGAACACGCCGACGGCGGCCAGCCTGGCGGCTTCGGCGCGCACCAGGTCGCGCACGACGGCGAGCGCCGGACTCTGCGCCTGCTCGACCCGCGTGGCCAGCACCAGCATGCGGTGCAGCTGGGCGCCCGAGATCTCCGACAGCCTCACCGTGCCGGCGCGCGGCTCCTTGAACACCGACACCGGCATCAAGGTGGCCCACCGGCCCTGCAGCACCAGTTCGCGGATGGCATCGACCGAGTCGAACTCGGCCTCCACGTTGAGCCGGCCACCGAGCGGCGCCAGACTGGCTTCGACGATGCCGCGATGCAGGCGGGTCATCAGCAGCGGCACCCGGGCCAGCGACGACAGCGGCACCACCGGCGGCATGCCGCGCGAAGCCGGCGTGATCAGCGCGAAAGGCTCGGCCAGCAGTGGCTCGAAGGCGAGCGCGCGATGCGGCTGCGGATTGGTGACCACCGCCATGTCGACATGGCCGCGCTCCAGCCCTTCCACCAGCTGGGGCGTGAAGGCCTCGCGCACCGCCAGCCGCACGCCCGCCAGATGGCGGTGGCAGCGCTCGAACACCCCGGGCAGGAGAACCCGCGTGAGCGTGGGCGAGACGCCCAGCACCACGGTGCTGTCGGGCGCGGCGCCATCGCCGCCAAGCTGCAGGCGCACCCGCGCCGCCTCGGCCAGCATCCGGCGTGCCGATTCGTAGAGGGTGGCGCCGCCCTGCGTCAGCCGCACGCCGCGCGCCCCGCGCTGGAGCAGCTGCACGCCCAGTTCGGCTTCCAGGTCGCGCACCTGGCGGGTCAGCGCGGGCTGCGCCACCGACAGCGCCGCCGCCGCCGCGGTGAAGCTCCCGGCATCGGCTATGGCCACGAAATAGCGCAGGGTACGCAGGTTCACGAGGGGTCGGCGGCGCAGACGGCCGCAAGTTCTTGCATATCAATATGATATGGCTCGCGACCGAATCGGCATTGGACCGGCGGCGCCGCGCTTCCTAGACTGCCCTGCATTCGAGAACAGGAGACATTCGGCGCGCCGGCCACGGCGGGCCGACCCGCCGCATGCCGATCACTGGACAGAGCACCCTCCGGGCGCCGGGCGAGAGCCTGCGCCGCTTCATCGCCGCCGCGCTGCGCCGCATCGGCCTGCCGGACGAAGACGCCGCCAGCGTCGCACGCCTCATGGCCGATGCCGACCTGCAAGGCTCCGACGGCCACGGCGTGATCCGGCTGCCGCAATACGTGCAGCGCATCGAGGCGGGCGGCATCAACATCCGGCCCGACATCCGCGTGGTCGAAGAGCGGGCCGCCATGGCGGTGGTCGACGGCGACAACGGCATGGGCCACCTGGTGGTGTCGCGCGCGGTGCAGATCGCGATCGAGAAGGCGCGCAGCGCCGGTGTCGCCTGGGTCGGCACGCGTGCCAGCAACCATGCCGGACCGGCATCGCTCTACGCGCGCATGCCGCTGGCGCACGACATGATCGGGCTCTACTTCGCGGTCGGCAATGCCAACCACATGACGCCCTGGGGCGGCATGGAGATGCTGTTGTCGACCAATCCGATCGCCGCCGGCATCCCGGCCGGGGACGAACCCGCGGTGGTGCTCGACATGGCCACCACCGTGGCCGCCTACGGCAAGGTCAAGGCCAAGGCCAAGCGCGGCGAGGCTATGCCCGAAGGCTGGATGATCGACCGCGAGGGCCGGCCGCTGACCGACCCGAAGCGCGCCGGCGAAGGCTTCCTGCTGCCGATCGGCGGCCACAAGGGCTATGGCCTGGCGCTCATCGTGGGACTCCTGGCCGGCACGCTGCACGGCGCGGCCATGGGCCGCGAACTGGTGGACTTCAACGCCGACGACCGCACGCCGACCAACACCGGCCAGGCGATCCTGGTGATCGACCTCGCGGCCTTCGGCGGGGCGGCGCCCTTCAAGGCCGCGGTCGACGCGCTGGTGCGCGACATCCGCCAGAGCGAGCGCCTGCCCGGCGTGGAGCGCATCTGGCTGCCGGGCGAGCAGAGCCACGGCAAGCGCGAAGCCTATGGTCGCGACGGCGTCCCGCTGCCGGCCGCGCTGGCCGAAGACCTCGACCGGCTGGCCGAACGGCTGGGCATCGAGGCGCTCGAGCGGCTGCCGGAACCGCCGGGGCCGGCCTGACGGACAAGAACCACAAGGAGACCCCGCCATGACAGCCTTCCTCAAGCACCTGATCCTCGCAGCGGGCCTGGCCGCCGCGGCCGCCGCGCCGGCGCAGACCGCCTACCCCGCCAAGGGCATCCACATGATCATCCCGCTGGCCGCGGGCAGCGCCGTCGACAACGGGGCGCGGGTGCTGACGCAGCGCATGGGCAGCGAACTGGGGCAGTCGTTCTACCTGGAGAACATTCCGGGGTCGGCGGGGCTGATCGGCGCCGAGCGCGTCGCCAAGGCCGCGCCCGACGGCTACACCGTCGGCGGCTTCAACGACAGCGTGCTGACGATGGTGCCCAACATCTACAAGACCAGCTGGGACCCGCTGGCCGACTTCGCCCCGGTCTCGCTGGTCGGCACGATCGAATGGGGCCTGGTCGTGAAGGCCGATTCGCCCTACCAGACGGTCGCCGATTTCATCAACGCGGCGAAGGCGCGTCCGGCCAGGCTCAACTATGGCTCCGGCGGCAGCGGCAGCCCGCAGCATCTGGCGATGGCCCTGTTCGCCGGCCGTGCGGGCATCGACGTGACTCACGTGCCCTACAAGGGCGCGACGCCGGCCGCCATCGCAGTCGCCGGCGGCGAGGTCGACGCCGCCTTCCAGGGCCTGGGCACGGTCACCTCGCTGATCGCCGCCGGCAAGCTGCGTCTGCTGGCGGTGTCGACGCCGCAGCGCCTGGCGCAATACCCCGGCGTGCCGACCGTCAGCGAATCGGGCCTGCCCGATTTCTTCTTCAACTCTTGGTTCGCGATCGTGGCACCCAAGGGCACGCCCAAGCCGATCGTCGACCGGCTCTACGACGCGATGAAGGTATCGCTCGACGATCCCGAGACCCGCAAGCAGCTGGTGGCCCAGGGCATGACCCTGCGCGGCAGCACGCCGGCCGAATTCGCCGCCGCGCTGAAAGACCAGTACGCGCTCTACCGCAAAGTGATCCAGAGCAACAACATCAAAGCAGATTGAATGTGGCCCCCACGCTCCCCACTACGTGTGGTTCGCTGCCCCCCGAGGGGGCCGCAGGCCGCCTTGGGGCGGCCCGGCGCCGGCCTGGCCCCGCTCTTCGCTAGGACTGTCCGAGAGCGAAGTCGACCGCCGCAGCGGCATGCAATGCCGTGCTATCTAGCAGCGGCAGCGCGCTGTCCTCGTCCTTGACGAGCAGCGAGATCTCGGTGCATCCGAGCACGACGGCCTCGGCGCCGCGGGCCTGCAGAGCGCCGATGACGCGGCGGTAGCGCTCGCGTGAGGCGCCGTCGACGATGCCGACGCACAGTTCGTCGTAGATGATCCGGTGCACCTCGGCACGATCATCGGCGCCCGGGACCAGCACCTCCAGGCCATGCCGCTGCGCGAGCCGGTCCTTCATGAAGCCCTGCTCCATCGTGAACGCAGTGCCGAGCAGGCCCACGCGGCGCACGCCCGCGCGGGCCGCCGCGCGGCCGACCGGATCGGCGATATGGAGAAAGGGCAGCGGCGTCGCCGCCTCGATGCGATCGGCCAGCTTGTGCATGGTGTTGGTGCGCAGCACGATGCAGTCCGCCCCGCCGGCGTGGAGCCGGCGCGCGGCGTCTTCGAGGATGGCGCCGGCATCGTCCCATCGGCCCTCGTGCTGGGCCCGCTCGATCGGCCCGAAGTCGACGCTGTGCATCAGCAGCTGCGCCGAGCGCAGCGGCCCCAGGCGCTCGCGCACCCGCTGATTGACGAGGCGGTAGTACTCGGCGCTGGACTCCCAGCTCATGCCGCCGATGAGGCCGATGGTGCGCATGGTCGCCATCATGCCCGGCTACCCGATCTTGGCCTCGAATGCCTTCTTTTCTCGCCAGATCTGCTGCACGAAGGGATCCGTCACGCCGTACAGGCCATGGCCCTTGCGCATGATCAGGTTCGCCGCGAGGAGTTCGTTGACCACGGGCTGCGTTTCCTCGACCCGCACCTCGCGTCCCACGGCTTTCGAATACGCGGCGGCGGCCTCGGCCGAGAACACGCCACGGGCATCTCCATGGGTCGAGGCGATGCGCTCGAAGATGGCCGTGGCGAGTCCGCCGAGTTGCTCCACTTTCGCCAATTCGATGTCGGCGGCGGTGGACCGGAGAGTTGCGGCAATCACCGGCAGGTAGGCATCCGGATCGCCGCCGGGCGGCAAGTGCCGCCGCAGCTGGCCCAGGGCCTTGATCATTTCTTCCGGGCGGTTTCCCAGGGTCTTGAAGCTCTGGTTGGCGATCGCCAGGGAAGGCAGTGCGCCCGCGCCTTCTCCGGCGAGCCGCTGCAGCAAGTGCTCGACGTAGTCGGTCTCCAGCACGGGATAGGCAACCGACGTGGCACCCGCGAACGCCTGGTTGCGCCTCGCCGTCAGTTCATTCACCAGCGCGCGGTGCGAGCCCGTTCCGATGAAGAGGAAGTGGCCGGGCGTGGCTGGGCGCGGATTGATGGCGTCGCGCGCCGCCTTCAGCGCCAGCAGCATCTGGTTGCCATCCTCGGAGGTGATCGCGTGCTGCACCTCGTCCACGATCAGGACGACATCCGTCTTCGCCTGGTCGACGACCTCGGTCAGTGCCTGCGCCAGCGTCGGCCCGCCCTGGGCGCCCAGGCTGTCGAGCTTGAAGCCGAACTTGAAGGTGAATGCGCCCAGGTCGACGCCGCTGATGCGCTTGAGCTTTTGCAGCACCGAGGACGCGGGTGTCTGCAGTTCGGTCAGCGTTTTCCGGATCGCGGCCTGGACCAGAACGGCCGGGCTGGTCTGGGTATCGGCCCAGAGATCGACGTAGATCACGAGTGCGCCGGCCTCTTCCAGCGCAGGGATCAGGTCATTCAGCAGGAAGGTCGTCTTGCCCGTGCGGCGCAGGCCGGAAAGGAACAAGCCGGAACGCAGACCCTCGTCCAGGACGCCGGGCCGCAACAGCTGACCGGCCATCTGGACGGCCAGCGCAGGACGCCGGAAGATCGCCATGAGAGTTATCCAGTTTTATTGAATCTGAATAATTATAGCCATTCGATAATTTCCGATAAGGGGCCGCCTGCCGAGTTGGCGCAGGGAGGCCTGCGCGGCCCTTTTCCGTCCTACTGCAGGAAGCCCGGCTTCGCGTACCCCGGGAACTTGCTGTCGACGACCGCGCGGAAGTCCTTCGAGTGATAGGCCTCGACGATGTCCTTGGCCCACGGCGTGTCCTTGTCGGCACGCTTCACGGCGACCACGTTCAGATAGTGGTCGGGCGTCTTCTCGAGCACCACGGCTTCGGTCAGCTTCAGCCCAGAGGACATCGCGAAATTGCCGTTGATGATCGCGTACTCGGTGTCGCCCAGCGAGCGCGGCAGCTGGGCCGCCTCGAGCGGAATGAACTTCAGCTTGCGCGGGTTCTCGGCGATGTCCTTCTCGGTGGCGCGCAGCGCGTCGATGCCCGGCTTCAGCGTGATCAGCTTGTTCTGCTCCAGCAGCACCAGCGCGCGCGCCAGGTTGCTCGGGTCGTTGGGGATCGTGAAGCGGTCGCCGTCCTTGAGTTCGGCCAGTGTCTTGCGCTTGGTCGAGTAGACGCCCAGCGGCGCGATCGGGCCCTGCACCAGCTCGACGATGTCGAGCTTCTGGTCGGCCGCGAACTTCTGCAGATAGACGCGGTGCTGGAAGAAGTTGGCATCGAGCGAGCCCTGCGCCAGGGCGAGATTCGGCTGCACGTAGTCGTTGAACTCGACCAGCTTGACCTTGTAGCCCTTCTTTTCGAGCAGGGGCACGATGCCGGCCTTGAGCTGGTCGACGTTGGAGCCGGCGGTGCCGCCGATCACCAGGTCTTTCTTGGCGGCGGCCTGGGCGTGGGCCTCGAGCGAAAGGCCGCCGAGCGACAGGGCGAGCACCGACAGAGCGAGGACGGAACGGCGGACGAGAGATGTTTTCATGGGAACGGTCACGGTTGGAAATCGGAATCGGCTGCGCCAGGGTCAGCGTTTGTCCAGGCGACGGGCGGCAGTGTTGCCGACGAACTGGATGATCTGCACCAGCGCCACGAGCAGCGCCACGGTGAGCACCATGACGTCGGTCTGGAAGCGGTAGTAGCCGTAGCGGATCGCCAGGTCGCCGATGCCGCCGCCGCCCACCACGCCGGCGATCGCCGAATAGGACAGGAAGCTCACGGCAAGCACGGTGAAGGCCAACACCAGGCCCGAGCGGGCCTCGACGATCAGCACGCGCCAGATGATCTGCAGCTCGGAGGCGCCCATCGCATGGGCGGCCTCGATGACGCCGCGCGGCACTTCGCGCAGGCACTGGTCGACCAGCCGCGCGAGGTAGGGGATGGCCGCCACCGACAACGGCACGGCGGCCGCCAGCGGCCCGATCGAGGTGCCCGCGATCACCCGCGTGAAGGGCACCAGCGCCACCAGCAGGATGATGAACGGGAAGGAACGCACCGTGTTCACGATCCAGTTGAGGATCAGGAAGGCGGGCTTGTTCTCGAGCGACTGTCCGGGGCCGAGCAGGAAGAGCAGCACGCCGAGCGGGCCGCCGATCAGGAGCGCGGCCGTGAGGCCGATGCCCAGCATCATGAAAGTCTGGGCGATGGCGATCCCGAGCTCGGGCAGGATGGCGGCGATGTTCTCAGGCATGGGCCAGCTCCTGCGTGCCTGCCTGCTGGCGTTGGGGGGATGAAAGCGCCTGGGCGGCGAGCGCTTCGCGCGCGTCGCGCTCGCGCCGGCGCACCAGGGCATCGATCTCGCGTCCGAGCGCGGTGGCGCGTTCGGCGGCCGGCGAATCGACCTCGAACTGCTCGACCAGGCGGCCCTGCTCGAGGATCGCAACCTGGCGGCACAGCACCTCGACCACCGACAGCTCGTGGGTGACGATGACGATGGTCACGCCGAGTTTCAGGTTGATGTCGCGCAGCGTCTCGAGGAGCGCGCGCGTGGTCTCACTGTCGAGTGCCGAGGTGGGCTCGTCGCACAACAGCACCTGCGGCCGCGGCGCCAGCGCACGCGCGATCGCCACCCGCTGCTTCTGGCCGCCCGAGAGCTGGGCCGGGTAACTGCGAATCTTCTCGCCCAGGCCGACCAGTTCGAGGCACTCGCGCACGCGGGCCTCGATCTCGGCGCGCGAATGGCGGCCGTGGATCTTCAGCGGGAAGGCGACGTTGTCGAAGACGGTCGCATTCTGGATCAGGTTGAACTGCTGGAAGATCATGCCGATGTTCTGCCGCGTGTCGCGCAGCTCGCGGCGCGACAGGGTGGTCAGGTCGCGGCCGCCGACCAGCACCTTGCCGGCATCGGGGCGTTCGAGCAGGTTGATCAGCCGCAGCAGGGTCGACTTGCCGGCGCCGCTCTTGCCGATCAGGCCGAAGACGTCGCCTTCATGGATGTCGAGCGACAGCGATCGCACGGCATCGAAGACGGCGCCGTCGGGCAAGGTGAATGATTTCTGCACCGACTCGAGTCGGATCAGGGGGGGCCGGGGCTGGGCCTCGGCCGGGGAAGAGGAAGTCATGGACGGGATCGGCCGGCACGGCCTGCATGGCAGGCGGATGCAGCTGCGCCGCAAAGTCCGCAAGTATCGCGGCTCGCGGCACCGAGGGGAACGACGCAATAGAAGGCTGCTTATATGCCCTGGGCATAAGCGCCCCGCGGGGCTACTGCACCGCGTCGAACAATTGCCGGTCGACTTTCCAGTCCGGCCCGTAGGTGGCGTCGGCATAGGCATACACCACGGCCGAACCCAGCAAGCCGTGCAGGACGTCGCCCTGGGCCGCGCGCCGGCTGATCACAGCGTTCAGCGCCCCCTTGCGCGCCAGGTCCTGCAGCGCCTGGTCGACCCAGCGCTTGAGCTGCGCCGGCTCGAGCGCCGCGACCTCCTTCTTCATCGACTCGATCTGCTCGCGCAGCCAGTTCGCGCCTTCGAGACTGGGCACCGGCGCGGGGGTTTCCGGCACCGGCTGCAGCACCACCGGCGGGACGGCGGCGCGAGGGTCGGCGGCGCCTTCGGTGGCGGGCTCGTTGCGCAGCAGCGAGCGCAGGTACGAGAAGGCGTTCTCGATGGTGCGCAGCGATTTGTTGGCGGCGCGCCGCTCGAGCACCTCGATCTGGGCCCGCACGCGCTCGTCGCCGAATTCCTTCAGCAGCCCTTCCAGCTTGATCTCGCGGATGCCCAGCGTTTCGGCCCGCAGCACCAGGGTGGCGTCGACCGGCTCGCCGGTGAGCGGCCGCTGCAGCGGCGCCTGCCGCTTCTTGCGCACCGCGAACTGGACCTCGGTGATCACCCTGCCCTGCTTATGCTCGATCAGGTCGATCTCGAGATCGGTCTCGGCGTTGATCTCGATCACCGCGTCCTTGACCCGCTCGTTCTTGAACTTGCGCCATTCGCGCCGCTCGGGCCCAGGCCCGTTGCTGAGCGCGTCGACCCACCAGGTCACGGGCTTGCGGCTGGTGACCCCGCTCGGATTCTCCCGGTAGCGGGCGCAGATCTCGTAGAGCGCCACGGCGGTGTAGGAGCCCAGCTTGGCCAGCACGTCGAGGTCGATGCGGGCCCAGCGCTGCGGATCCCGAAGCGCTGCCATGATGGTCGGCGGATAGGACCAGCTGACCCAGTTCTCGCCACGCCTGAGCTCCAGCGCGACTTCGGACAGCATCGAAAAGCCGCGCCACTTGACGCCGTCGCCCGGCGCGGTCGACTCCCAGTCGACCTCCAGGCTGCGCATCTCGATCAGGTACTTCTTGGCGGCGGTGCGCTCGCTGCCGCTGGAGCCGGTGGTGCGCAGGATGGCTGCCAGCGGGGCCTCGAACATGAAGTCGGCCGCGGGCATGCCGGGCAAGGCGACCAGCCGCGTCTGCGCCACCTGCAGCAGCGCGCTGTAGATGCGGCGACCGGTCAGGGTTACGCGGGCCGAGCGCGGCATCATCACGATCATCTCGTGCGGCTTCCTGAGCTCCAGCACGTCGTCGACGGCGTGGCTCATGACTGGCTTGTCGCCCGGATTTCCCGCGATCTGTTGGCTCATAGCGGGGTCAATGTTATGTCCAACGCCGTTTGGACACAACCCCGTGCGGATTGAGGCACAGCGGCCCGAGCAAAACCTGGACATTTGTGCTGGGGGCAGGCGCAGGCGATCCGATTAAAAGCTGGACGGTTGGCGACAACGGGCCGCCCGGGTCCTCTTCGCTCCCCGATTAAAAGCCGGACATTGGCGCTTCCAGCGCTTCCGAAGGGCCCGGAATGAGCCTCAAAATGGCGCTTAAAACCTGGACGTTGGCGTCAAGCTGGTGCGGAACCGGCCGAATCGGGCTGTGGACAAGGTGCACGAAGGCACCGATGTCGACCCGGACAGTTGGCGATGGAAGGCTGGACGGATCCGATCAGGAGCCGGACGCAAGCGATTAAAGTCTGGACATTCGGACCATCAGGACACGCGTAAGCTGTTGATTTAATTGAAGAAAATCGAAGTTTCGACGGGCTTAATCTCTTGAATTTATTGAAGTTCCTTTCTTAATCTCCCGAGAGAGCTTAGGAAAAGGCCAAAAACCGCAGAAGAGGGCCATCACTTCAGGTGATGGATCGACGTTTCTTCGTTTTTTCGCGTGTGCCCTGCATAATCGCAAGACACTCCAACTTTCAAGGCAGATCCCGTGGACATCAAGCAAACCATTCGACGTCAAAACCTGGAGGATATCGAGCAGCAAGCCCACAAGATCGCCGGCATGATGGACCGGATCCGGTCCGCCATGCTGGCTCCCACCGCCGTGAAGTCTGCGCCCACGCTGAAGGCGGTGCAACTGGCGGACCTGTGCGGTGTCGACAAATCGAAGATCTCCTACCGCCTGACACGCGGTGACCTCCCGGCCGGCGAAATCCATGGCAACAGCCGCGAGTGGTCCATGGCGGAGGCCCAGAGTTGGGCCCGCGAACTGCGTGCTGAGCACCTGCGGCCGGAAGGCGCGGCCGGCATCACCATCACGGTGGCCAACTTCAAGGGCGGCGTGGCCAAGACGACCTCGGCGGTGACCCTGGCCCAGGGCCTGTCGATGCGTGGACACCGCGTGCTGCTGGTAGACCTCGATCCCCAGGGCTCTGCCACGACCTTGTTCGGCGTGCTGCCGGACGCGGAGGTCGAGACCGAGCACACGGCGATGTCGCTGTTCACCGGCGACCAGGAAAACCTCCAATACGCCGTGCGCCCGACCTACTGGCCCAATATCGACCTGGTGTGCGCCGCGCCCCTTCTCTACGGAGCGGAATTCCATCTGCCAGCACGCCAGGCGCGAGACCCGGGTTTCGAGTTCTGGCGCGTGCTCGACCGCGGCCTCGATCTTCCGCGTGAAGAGTACGACGTCATCGTGATCGACACCCCGCCTTCGCTGAGCTACGTCACCATCAACGCGCTGATGGCCGCCGATGGCGTGATCATGCCTTTGCCGCCTTCGGCACTGGATTTCGCGAGTTCGGCGCAGTTCTGGGATCTGTTCTCGGACCTGTGCAACCAGCTGGTGCGCAGCCGCGGCAAGGACAAGAGCTTCGAGTTCATCGATGTGCTGCTGTCGCGCGTCGAAGCCTCCGACACGGCCAGCTCGGTGGTGCGGCAGTGGGTGCTCGAGGGCTACGGCGACAAGGTGTTGCCGATCGAGATTCCAAAGACGGCGGTGGCCGCCACGGCGAGCGCCGAGTTCGGAACCGTCTACGACCTGCCGCGTGGCTCGGTGAATTCCAAGACCTTTTCACGGGCAAGGGTGGCCTACGACAGGATGTGCGAGTTGATCGAGCAGCAGATCGAAGCGGTCTGGGCCCGCCAGGTGGCGGAGCGTCAAGTACTGGAAACGGCGGTTTGACATGGGATTGAAAGACAAAGCCTCCAAGATCGACTTCGCATCGATCATGCCGAGTTCGCAGCCCAACCCGGAGCTCGCGAAACCCAAGACAGCGCCTGGCGCGATGATGGCCTTCGCCAACGACCAGCGTTCGGACCTGCTGCGCCAGAACGACGAACTGCGGGCCCGGGCGGCACAGGTCGACGAGCTGGAAGGGCGCCTGAGCGAAGTTCGCGACGAACTGCGCAGCTGGGACGGTGCCTTGCCGGCACGCCTGATCGACACCGCGGACATCGCGCGCAGCGAGTTCGCCAACCGGCATGCGTCCGCGTTCGAGGGGAAGCTGTTCGAGGATTTCAAGCGTGAGATCCAGGAGGCGGGACGCAACTCGCAGCCCATCAAGGTTCGCGCGATCGCGAACCCGGGCGACGGTCCGCACTATGAGCTGGTGTTCGGACATCGGCGCTACGAGGCCTGCCGCCAGATCGGCTTGCCGGTCTGGGCGGTGGTCGAGAACCTGGACGACCGGGCCTTGATCGAGGAAATGGATCGCGAGAATCGGGGCAGGGCGGATCCGTCACCCTGGGAGCAGGGAATGACCTATCTGCGTGCGCTCGAGAAGGGCATTTATCCGTCGAACCGTCAGATGGCGGCCGCGCTCGGGGTGGACATCAGCAACCTCGGAAAGGCGATCGCGTTGGCCAGACTGCCCGCCGCGGTGATCGCGGCCTTTCCCACGCCGCAGTCGATCCAGCTGGCATGGGCAACGGACCTGGGCAAGGCCATGACTGAGGACGAGTCGGGCGTGTTGGCACGGGCGCAGGCGTTGTCGACTGAAAAGACAGCCTTGCCGGCGAAGAGTGTTTTTGCGCGCCTTGTTTCACCGCCGTCGGTGGTGCCCGAGGCCGCCCCGTTGCCGGTTCAGGCGAGCCACGCGTTGAAGGTGGGCGGGCAAAAGGTGGGCTCGCTGAGGTTCGATGCCATCGGGCGTCCTTCGATCAGGCTGTCGATCAAGCTGTCGGATGATCAGCAGAAGGCGCTGATCAAGGCGATGCAAGGATTTGTCGATTCGATTTGAAGGCTGATTCAGGCAGGACGAAAGGGGGGTGGTTTCAAACCACCCCCCTTTTTTATGTGCGGCCGGTAGTGGACGGTGAAGGGGGTAGTTTGAAACTACCCCCTTTGGCGATTCAGCCTCGTCCCCTCTCGATACGCTCGAGCGTCGCAAGAATTTCGGACAACGTCGATTTCATGAGGCCCATGTCGCGGTCACGCCGAGCTTCGGCGAGCGGATCGAATCCGGCCGCCGATGTCTGGCCGCCGCCGCTGAAGGCATCCTTGGCGCGCGCCACCACGTCATCCAGCTTGGTGATGAGGTTGTTGCGCAATGCCGAAAACTGGGCCAGCTCCCGCCGCACCGCAGCCATCTCTCGCATCAGCGCCGTGAGTTGCTCCTGGACTTCTTGGAGTGCGGGCCCCGACACCGCAGCAGCAGGGAGTTCGGCGGCAGCCGTGGGCAGCGCCAGTGAAGGGCCGGCGGGGCCGAGAGCGGTCCGAAAGTGGTCGGCGGTCCGGGCGACCGCCAGTTCGAGGACGGCGTGAGAGTCGGAATCCGCCAGGAACGGCCACAGTTCGTAAACCCGGCCGATGGCTGCCGCGGTGCGCAAGCTCAGACCCGGCCGGCCGCCTCGCCGCGGGCGCTGCAGTACTTCATGCGTGAGGGAGGGGGCTTCGCTCGCATCGATATCTTCCCGGGTTGCCATGCAAGAACGGAACATGCCCGCGGCGCTCCATTTCTTGAGCGACGAATCCGCAGGAGCGCGAACGCCATGGATCAGCGTGAGTATCCGCCCCAGCTCGGCCAAGGTGCAGACCTTGGGCCAGCCGTGGCTGGCTGTGGAAGAGGGGATGGACCCACCTGAGGAGTTGGTGTCTTGGACCCCTTCTGCCTGGCCAGGGGCTTGCGTCGAATGCGGGTCCGCTACAAATTCTGGCATTGCCGGGCCTTGATGGTTACTAGATAACCTAATTATGAACGAAGGGCGACATTACTCGATAAAAAGTCGTGTAACGCCTACTGTTTCGTGAAACATTCACCTCTTCTTGTCGAGAAAACAGCGATAACTCCTTGTCCCATAAGAGAAAAATAAGATGCTTCAAAATGTCGTGAAACAATGTGGCGGAAGGCCGCGGGTGACGCGATTAAAAGCTGGACAGTATCGCGCGCGGGCGTCCCGCCTAGTTCGGTGGTCTCCATACATACATCCCTAATCAGGAATAGAGCGGAAACGTAGACACTGGTGGTGGGCGTACGGCCGAAGAAAAAACGCCCCTGCCGAGCTGGCAAGGGCGAAAGAGGTCGGTGGTCGACCTTGGAGAAACCGTCTGGGTTAGGGTCGAATCGAGGCGACCAGGTTCCCTGCGGACGCCCAAGCCGGCGCAGGCCCCGGACAAGGGCGCCTCGCGCCCCCGCAAGAATCATCCGGCTGCCTGCCCATTTCCGGTGGGCGCTGAGGAGACTCCGCCCAACCCACCGACATCCGCCTGACCCGAGTGATCCGCTGACCGGTCGGCTGCTTGGTCGCGTTGGTTCCCGGTGTCGGCCAGGCCCGGCGCGAAACGACCGGCGCCACGGTACGCCCGGTCGGGACCCGCGTAGTTCGCCTTGATCGTGCGCTTGCGCTTCATGTAGTGACCCATGACCGCGGCTGCCGCTTCGGCGCCGATGGTTGCCTGCATGTTGGCCGCGGCAGTCGACCTGGTGTCGTAGAGCGAGTACAGCCTCTTGTCGGGGAAGGCGCTGAGGCAGGCGGTGCGCAGGCGGTCCTGCACCCGTCGTAGTAGCGCTTGAAGGTTGGGGGGGCCACCTGCCAGGTTCGCTGGACAGGGACTGCTGCAGGTTCGTGAGGTGGGCGTCGACGGCTCCGATCCAGCGCACGGGCACCTCGAGTCGCGCCAAGCGAGCCCGGCGTTATGCAGTTCCCAGGCGCGCAGCCGACGGAGCGTGTCGATGGCCTCGGCATTGCTCGAATCGGTCCCGGCCTCGGCCTCATCGAAAAAGGCCAGATTCCGGGCCAGCAATTCGGAGTGGCGTTTGGCGGCCGCGACCACGATCGAGATGTTCTCGAGGTCGGCCTCGGCCATGGACGCCAGGTCGGCGTCCGCGCGGTTGAGCAGCCGCTCGGGAATGTGCTGCCACCGGAAAGGGGCCTGCTTCCTGAGCTTGGCGTTGGGTAGCCGCAGGATCCGGCGATCGCGGTCGAACCGGTACGCGGACTCCCACTCACCGGGGCGGGCGCCTGTCGCGATGCCCGCATTCAGCCAAGACGTGGTCTTCGTGGCCCATGCCTGCTTGGTTATGCGAGCGCCAAGGAGCGCGTTCAAGACCGGACCGAGATCCTCTTGGGGAATCGTGCGGGCCGATACGCGGCTGTTGCGCGTGACTTCCTGGGCCGGACCGCCGCGTGGGTTGAAGTTCCGAACGAGCGCCAGCCCGTGCTCGCGGACTGCCGGCGGGAAGTCGAAGTCGGGTTGTTTCAAGGCCCACGCTATCGCGGACGCGTAGGTGTTCTTGGTCCCCACTGTGATCGTCGTGTCGTCATGCAGCTGCGCGAGGAGGTCGTCGATCGACACGAAGTGCGGATCCAGATTGAGTGTCGCGGCGGCTCGCTCGACCATCATGTAGTAGTTGCGCATGTACGCCCTGGCAGTCTCGGGCGCGACGGGCTGGACGGTCTGCTCGAACCAGTTGCTCAGGCTTTCGACGGGCCGGGAATCCTCATTCGCAAGGCCGCCGTTCGCGGTCGCATCTGTGTTCGCGGAAGCGTCGAGTGGGCCCGAAAGATCGGTTTCACGGAGATCACTGTTCGGCTCGAAGTCAGGGTTCAGGTCTGGATTGCTGCTCATGTGGGGTCTCGGTCCCGGCGCCAGGTGGGAGGAACTGGGCTTGGTGGGTCTGGGTGTTTTGGAGGGGTCTGGGGAGCTGGGGGGATCTGGACCGTTTGGCTCGGGGCTCTCATCGAGGTCGGTTCCTGAGCTGCCCTGCTCGCGTGGATTCAAGGTTCCAACAAGGGCGTTTTCACCCGGTTTCCCCCCAAATGGCTGATAAGTGTGAGAAGTTCTGTTAACAAGTTCGGAAAATCGACCGAAAACAGCTCGAAATCAGGGCTGCGTCCAACTGCTAGAAAAGTACTTTTCACGCAGTTAACTGGCGAATTCAGGTGAGAAACGCTCGAAATCAGGCTGCGCCTAACTGCGTGAAAAGCACTTTCCACACAGTTAGTGGGCGAGCGCGGCACAGATCAAGAAAAATCGAGAGGGACCTACGCCCTTCCAGGGAACTGTGAGGAAAGTACTTTTCACGCAGTTGCCCGCACATGCTTCCAAGCCGGCAGGTGAGGTCGAACTGTGAGGAAAGCGTCTTCCTCACAGTTAGGGGCACACGCACACCCATCTCAAAGCGCCGCACAACTGTGAGAAAAGTACTTTCCTCACAGTTGGTTTGCCTGAAACCCGAACATTCGCACCGGCAGCTGACACCGAACTGCGTCAAAAGCGCTTTCCTCACGGTTGTCTGCGCGCCTGCTTCACTCGAACGACTCACCGTCCAACATCCGAACGGCTCTGGTGCCGCCAAGCCGCGGAGGAGGGCGGTCGTCGTCGCCAGGCGCGATGTTCCCGGCCACCGGAGCGGCGACCACCGCGATCTGCGGCGCTGGGACGACGGTAGGAGCAGGCGCCGGCGGGGCAGCCTCGGCTGGAGCCGGAACAGGAGCGGCCGAAACGGCGCGATCGGTTCCTGGCTCGGCCGGCGATTCGGGGAGCGCTGGGGCCGCAGCCGCGGGCAGCCCGGTCGAGGGCGATCGTCCCGGCGGAGGCGCTGAGTTCGTCGGCGAGTCCGCTGGAAACCCGAGTCGAGAGGCCGTCCTGGCGGCGCATCCGCTCCTCCATGACCATCAACCCCATTTCCATGAGTTGGCGTGCGAACATGTTTCGTTTGCGCATGCCAGGCGCGGCTTCCAAGCTTGCGAAGGCACGGAAAAGCATGGGGCTATCGTCCCGGTGGATTCGGATGCGGAAGTCCAAGGTATCGTCGCTCTTGCGGGTGCCTTTCAGCCAGGCCTTGGCCGAGCCCTTCGCCGATCAGCTGCAGGCCCTCGACGTTTCTGAAGACCGAGTGCTTGGGCACATAGATCGGCATGTCGGGCATGCGCTCGGCGATCTCTTCGGCGTAGTGCGAAGGGTGGCCACCGACCATCACGACCATGTCGATGATGTCCCACGCGCCCTTGATCCCGTTCATCATGATGCTCACCGGATCGCGCACGGCGCGGCGCGCGGCGGCCAGGATCTCCGGGTCCTTCATGTCGATGGCGCGGCCGTCGAGCTTGGCAACCTCGGGAACGTTGAGGACTCTCGGACGGTCCATCGGAAGCTCGCAGCGGCCGCCCGTACCTGGGGAAAACATCCCGCTCGGATTTTTCCCTTTCCAGCATCTATTCCCTCCGAACAGGATCCTTAGGGCCCCACGGTTCTGGCTGCGCAGCGCGTTCGCCGGCAGCCGCTTGACGTAGAGGCGGTGACCTCCAGGGCGTGACCCGCACGGTGCTCGCCTCGGCCAAGCTCGTGGTGGAGAAAGCCGCCTTGGACAGACCTCGGTGGTGGCGCTGATGAGCGTGGCGAACCAGCGCTCCAGCAAGACCGCCTGCATATTGGGCCAGCTCTGGCCGACTTCCTCTTGGCCTCCCAGGTCGGAGCCGCTGATCTCGCGGTGTTGCGAGGCGCGACCGGACCGTCGATCCGGCCAGGATTTGGAAAAGGATCCCTGGCGGGGGGGGTATCGGTTCTCAGCCAACTCCGAACTTTTCTCGCTCAAGTCTGAACCGAAGCGGGGTTCCGGTTATCGCCGCTGTCAGCCGCCGCGTGGCTGCCGAGGGAATACACCCCTCGACCGGGGCGAAATGATGGCGACCCATTTCGTCGATCAAGCCCCAGTTCGTTTGTCCGGTTCGGCGGTGCTCATGCCGAACGCCAGGCGTGGCTGACGTTGTAGGTCAGGCTCCGTCGCAGTCGTTGGCATTGGCCGACGTCGGCCGGCAGCAAGAAGAATGGAAATCATTCTCATGAATCGCCGGACCGATCTCGTTGCCGTCATCCAGGCCCTCTCCAGGGACGAAGGAGCTCGCCAGCCGAGCGCCGGCGAATGGCTGGCAGACCTGGACAGGCGGGCGAACGCAGCGACAAGCCACCCGCAGTCGGTTGTCGAGCAAATACCAGACCTCGCGCCCGACTCCCGAAAGCAAGGGGCGCCATAGCGCGGCGCTCCGATGCGACTGCGGGCCTTCGCTTCCCAAGGCGGCATGAAGGGATATCGGGCCGCCCCGTGATCCAGCGGCCGGGGCTCGCGTCGACGCGTCGGACCACCTCCGCCATGCATGGCGCCTCCCGGCAGCCGCTCAGCCGGCGCGGCCGCCACCGGAACACCACGGCGACGTAGAGATCCAGCAAGCTCAGCCGATCGCTCCGCAGGTAGCCAGGGCGCTCAAACGCATCGAGCGCATTGCATGGGAAGCCCACGAGGAAGTCGGCGCGCTGCAGCTTTTCGGGCGCCTGTCCTCATCGACTTCTCGGGGGTCATCACTACGGCCTGGCGCCGAGCTGCGCCCCCTTGCGAATTTCTTCGTTGTTCGTCGTGCTGGGCGAGCCCTTGAGATGCATCTCGACGTCGGTTGCGCGGTCGCCGACGGTCGCGACGGCCTCCTTGAGTTGGGCTTCGGATACGTCGAGCTTGTGCGCCCATTCGGCAATGGAAGCGTCGGAGTTCAGGTCGATGCTGCTCGGGCTGGTGGAATTTGGGGCGATAGGGGCGTCGTTCGCTGACATGGGACCTCCAGGGGATGGAAAAACACTCACGCTAGCGCGCGGGCGGAACGCGGCCTGTAGGTTCGTGCGGACTTGAACGTCGGCGCGCGCTGCTGCCGCTTGGGCGTTCTCCTACTCGCGCTGACTGATCTTTCTTCTGCGAGCCTGCATTCGAGGACGCGTACGCTGGCGTCCCTGCAATGGATCAGGGGGCAACATGAAGGACTGGCCGATTTCTGCCCGCGTCGCAATACTGGCGGCGCTCTTGGTTGCCGGATGCTCGGCGCCGCCGCAACGTTGGGGCGAATGGATCGACCCCGCCCTGGGACCGAACTCGGGCGTTCTGCGAGACGGCAAGGTTCTCGTGGCGTGCGACACCTTCGATTTGTCGAGCCGTGCGCAATGCCAGGACAACCTCCAGCGAGCCTTGCTGGCCAGAGGCGTCAATGCCGTCTCCGCCCCGATGGAAACCACTGCGATGAACCCGCGCGAGTGGGAGGCACAGTTGGCCGCTACCGCCAATGCCGCCGGAGCGAGGGCCGTCTTCATCCTTGGTCTGACTCCCGCAACGACTTCGATGGGTTCGGGGGTGACCGTCGGGCTGGGCGGCTTCAGTTTCGGTGGCAGCGGCGGCGCAGGAATAGGACTGAGCGCGCCGATCGGTGGCTGGGGGACGACTGGCTTTTCGGCGACCGGACGCATCACCGAGGTGCGGAGCGGTCGGATGATCTGGACGTCGACCTTCGCTGCTTCACCGTCGTCCGATTTCGGCGCACAGTTTCGAGACCTGACCCGCACCGTGCTGGACGCGGCGCAGGCCGCGGGCCTGCTTTGAGCCGACTGGTGGCGGCGCGCTACGTCAGAAGACCGCTACGACGCCGAAAGCTGCTCAGCCAGGCCGCGTTCCTGCCATTGACAGCGCGACCCTTTGCCGAGCGTTGCCGTCGACCGCCGCTGAAATGCGCAGCTCCCCCAATTGTTACCTATCGTACTATTAGTTACATTACTGGCCGTCTGCGCGATGGGCAGCCTGAATAACAAGACGAGGAGATCCACGATGAGGGTTAGGTGTTTGGCAGCCGCGCTCCCCGCGGCGCCAGGAGACGTCACGTCTTCCACGATCAGACGGCTGGCCGCGATGACGGTACTCACCGGGGTGCTGGCTGCCTGGGGCGGCGGCGGTGGCGGCGGCGGTGGTGGTGGTGGAATCCTCCCCACTGGCGGCGGCGGGACTGCGCCGCCTGCGGCGACGACCATCACGCCGCCTGGTTCGACGACGACCACGCCAACGGCGCAGACCGGCAATGTGAAAGTCAGCATTGACACTGCGACGTTGACGATGGGCTACCAAATGGGTGACACAGCTCCCGCCGCCAGCGTCGTGAACGTCGTCGCCTCGGGTGATGGACCCAACACGCTGTTCGTGAATGCAACAGGGGCCAACGGGACAACCGACCCCAACATCGAGAGCGCGAAGGGCACCGTGAGCGGAATGTCGGCGCGCGTCGTCGTGAAGCCCAAGGCCGGCCTTCCGCTCGGCGTCTACAAGGGCAGTCTGACGATCCAGTCCTGCGGGGGTGTCCGAATTTCTGTGTGTGAGGCGGTTGGTTGATTCGGTTTGACTGGTTTTTTCTCTGTCTTCAAGGCCCCTGCCAGGCCGCCGGAGGCGCCCCGGTTGAGCGATGTACTCATGCTCGACCTCATGATCTTGTGCCACCGTGCAGGGGCTGCGTGAATCGCTCTTCGTAGAGTATCGCGAACTGGTTCATGGCGTCTCGCCATTCCTTTGCCGCGCGGCCCCAATCGGCTGTGATGTTGCGCAGCGCCAGCCAGATGAGCTTGGTGGCGGCGTCGTCGCCCGGGAAGTGGCCTCGGGTCTTGATGATCTTGCGCAGCCGGCTGTGCACGCTCTCGATGGCATTGGTCGTGTAGACCACGCGACGCACGGCCGGCGGGAACGCAAAGAATGGAATCACGCGGTCCCAGGCGCGGCGCCACGACGCCGTGACGGTGGGGAACTTCTGCCCCCAAGGGCTGCGCTCGAACGCGTCCAGCGCCTCCTCGGCGGCCTCGGCGCTGGGCGCCGTGTACACCGGGCGCAGTGCTGCGGCGAGCAGCTTGCGGTCCTTCCAGCTCGCATAGTCCAGGCTGTTGCGGATCAAGTGCACGATGCACGTCTGCAGCGTGGTGGCAGGGAACACCGCGCCGAGCGCCTCCCCGATGCCCTTGAGGCCGTCGGTGACGGCAATCAGGATGTCACCCACGCCGCGCGTCTTCAGGTCGTTGAAGACCTTCATCCAGAACTTGGCACCCTCGGTGTTCTCGATCCACAGACCCAGGATGTCGCGCGTGCCGTCGGGCAGCACGCCCAGGGCCAGGTAGATGGCCTTGTTGCGCACCACGGCCTCTTCGCGGATCTTCACGCGCAGCGCGTCGAAGAAGATCACCGGGTACATCGGCTCGAGCGGGCGCGACTGCCAGGCGCCGACCTCGGCCATCACGGCGTCGGTGACCGAGCTGATGAACTCGGGGCTGACCTCGGTGCCGTATTGCTCGGCGAGGAAACCCTGGATCTCGCGCACCGTCATGCCCCGGGCGTACATGGCCACGATCTTGTCGTCGAAGCCGGTGAAGCGCCGCTCGTGCTTCGGGATCAGGACCGGCTCGAACGAGCCCTCCCGGTCGCGCGGCACCTCGATGCGCAGCGGGCCATCCTCGGTCAACACGGTCTTGCCGCTGGCGCCGTTGCGGTGGTTGCTGGCGTCTTCGGTCTTCGCTGCACCTGGCGGGTAGCCCAGGTGGTGCGACAGCTCCGCATCCAGGGCGCGCTCGATCAGCGCCTTCTTGAACGCCATCGAGGCGGCCTGGACCGCCTCGGCGCTCATGGGCCCCTTCACGAACTGGTCAATCAGTTCCTTGGGGATCGACGGCAACGCCGCCGCGGCGGCCGCTGCCGCCTTCGTCGTCTTCCTGCTTGGCATACATGCTCCTCTTTGACATGCTATGCCTCACACACAAAATTCCGGACAGGCTCAGTCCTGCCCGGACGCCGCTTGCAGCGCGAACTACGCGGGGTCTCCTTCGACAGTAACCTACACCCTGACCGTGACCCCTGCCTATACGGCGCTGGACACCAGCGCCTACGGCATGCCGAGGACGATGGTCTACGACGCGGTGCGCGGGGACATCTACGCTTCGTATCCGGCGACCTACGGCCTCATCAACATCAGCGCCATCGCGAAGTTCCATCGGACCGGCGCTGGGTGGAGCAGTTCGACTCTGTCTGTTCCGGGCTTGCAGGACATCGCGCTGACAACCGATGGCAGCGTCCTGGCCGCCACGGACATGTCCAGCAAGGTCCACCTGATTGATCCTGCGACCTTCACCATCAAGAACAGCCATGTGTCCGCAGTCGCCATTGGCGATTCGGGAAGCAGCAACGAAGTCAGCATCGCCTTCACCAATGATGACAAGCTGTGGATGCTGACGGGCACGACCAGTTGGCACGAGTTGGGCTACTTCGATCTCCGGACGCGGGCGTTCGGAGTCTCGAACCCGAGATGCACCAACTGCTCCGGCGGATCGTATTTCGCGGTGTCGGGCGACGGCTCCCGGTTGATGTTCACGCAATCAGCGTCGATCTCGCCCAGGCCGCCGATGCTCTACATGGACGCGGTCGACAACATTTTTCGCGTCAATCCGATCGGCCTGGATTTCTTCTACTGGCTGAGCAGCCTGAGCTATAGCGGAGATCGATTCCTGATGTCAGGCCAGGTGGTCTATGACCGCGCCTTCGGTACAGTGAGCCGCCTGCCTCAACCCTACACAGGTGTCAGGGCGGCGCAGATGCCGCCCGATGGCCGCCGCGCCTACATGCTGAACTACGCGGTTGAACCGGGCGATTCGGTGCCGCCGAGCGTCGATGTCTTCGACACAAGCGCCCCCGCAGGCACCCGGGTGAACGCGCCTTTGGTCGGCAGCTGCACTCTTCCTGACATGCCTAGTTGCCAGACGAGCTACTACCCGTACTACGAGTGCTCGCCCGCGGATGCGGGTGACTCCGGACGGCAACAGCCTGATCATCCGGGGTAGCCAGAAGCTGATCGTCACTCCCATTCCCAAGGCGCTGAGCGGCGTCATGCCGTGAGACGCTTCGCTGGGGCACGTGGGGCATGCGAGGTGCCGGCGAACGACCTCCTCGGGTGTCCAGGGTGCCTCGAACCGGTCGCCTTCAGGCAACCGGCGGCAGGCGGTCGATCAGCTTGTCCAGCGTGAGCGGATAGTCGCGGATGCGAACGCCGGTGGCGTTGTAGACGGCGTTCGCGATCGCCGCGCCCACGCCGCACAAGCCCAGCTCGCCGACGCCCTTGGCTTTCATCGGCGAAGAAATGGGATCGACCTCGTCGAGGAACACCACCTCCTGGTGCGGAATGTCGGCGTGCACCGGAACCTCATAGCCCGCCAGGTCGTGGTTGACGAAGAAGCCGCGCCGCTTGTCGACCGCAAGTTCCTCCATCAGGGCGGCACCCACGCCCATCGTCATCGCGCCGATGACCTGGCTGCGCGCGGAGAGCGGATTGATGATCCGGCCGGCGGCACAGACGGCGAGCATGCGCCGCACGCGGGTCTCGCCGGTATGGGCATCGACCGCCACTTCCACGAAATGCCCCGCGAAGGTCGACTGCTGGTACTTCTTGTCGAGTTCGCCATACTCGATCGAATCCTCGCCGGCCAGCCCCTGGGGGCCCGCCAGTTCCGCCAGCGGCACGACGCGTTCGCCGGCGCGCACGGTACCGTCGGCGAATACCGGCTCGCCGGGCGGCACGCCGGCCGCGGCGACCACCGCTTCGCGCAGCTTCATGCAGGCCGCGAAGACGCCGGAGGTCGAGTTGTTGCCGCCCCATTGGCCGCCGGAGCCCGAAGACTCCGGGAAGTCAGAATCGCCGAGCCGGACGACGACCTGAGACAGGGGCACGCCCATCATCTCGGCCGCCGTCTGCGCGATGATGGTGTAGGAGCCCGTGCCGATGTCGGTCATGTCGGTCTCCACGGTCACGATGCCACGGTTGTCTAGGCGCACGCGGGCGCCCGACTTGGTCAGCAGGTTGTTGCGAAAGCCCGCGGCGACGCCCATGCCGATCAGCCAGCTTCCCTCGCGCACCTGACCCGGGCGGGCGTTGCGCCGCTGCCATCCGAATCGTTCGGCACCCATGCGCAGGCACTTCACGAGCTGGCGCTGCGAGAAGGGGCGCTCGGGCTTTTCCGGGTCGACCTGCGTGTCGTTCAGCACGCGGAACTCCACCGGGTCCATGTCGAGCTTCTCCGCCATTTCGTCCATCGCGATCTCGAGGGCCATCATGCCGGGCGCCTCGCCCGGCGCGCGCAGGGCATTGCCTTCGGGCAAGTCCAGCACGGCGAGACGGGTCGCGGTCAGGCGGTTCGCACCCGCGTACAACAGCCGCGTCTGGTTGACCGCGGTCTCCGGCTGGCCACCGGGCAGATCGCCCGACCAGCCCTCGTGCGCAATGCTCGTGATCCGGCCGTCCTGATTGGCGCCGATGCGGATGCGCTGGATGGTCGCCGGTCGGTGCGTGGTGTTGTTGATCATCAGCGGGCGCTGCAACGCCACCTTCACGGGGCGGCCGGCCGCGCGGGCCCCGAGCGCCGCGAAGACCGCGTCAGCGCGCACGAACAGCTTGCCGCCAAATCCGCCACCGACAAATGACGACACCAGGCGAACGTTCTCCTTGGGAATTCCCAAGGTCTTGGCCACGTCGCCGACGCCCCAGCCGATCATCTGGTTCGACGTCCACACCGTGAGTTTGTCGCCGGCCCAGGCGGCGATGGAGGCATGCGGCTCCATCATGGCGTGGTCTGATCGGGCGTCGTGTAGATGGCGTCCAACTGCACTGGCGCCGCGGCGAACGCGCCGGCGAAGTCGCCTACGCGGGTATCCGGTGGGCCGGAGAATTCGGTGGCCTGGGGTGCCTTGGCGCCCGCCTTTTCGGCCTCCAGGTCGTACTTGCCCGGCGCGACCTCGTAGCTGATGCGCACCAGCTGCGCTGCCGCGCGGGCCTGCTCGAACGTGTTGGCCACCACCACGGCGACCGCTTGATGGTAGTGGTCGATGCCGGGCCCGCCCAGCAGCTTGGCGGTGTTGAATTCGCCCTTGCCGAGCTTGCCCGCGTTGCGCGAAGTGACGATCGCCAGCACGCCCGGCGCGGCGCGCGCCGCGCCCAGGTCCATGGAGGCGATGCGCCCCTTGGCAATGCCCGCGCCGATGACACAGCCGTATGCGGCACCGGGGGCCACGTCGTGGCGCTCGTAGGCATAGGGCGCCGTGCCGGTGGTCTTGAGCGGCCCATCCACCCGCGGCGTGGGCTTGCCCACGACCTTGAGCTGGTCGATCGGATTGGCGGTGGCGGGGGTGTCGAATTTCATGCTCAGCTCCTCGCCTGCAGCAGCGCCGCGGCGATGGTGCGTTCCGCCAGCGCCACCTTGAAGGCGTTGTCATGCGTGGGCTTGGCCTGCGCCATCAAGCGGGCGGTGGCAGCCTTGGCCCCCTCCCGCAGCGCTGCGTCGGCAGCCGGATCCCGCCAGGGCTTGGGCGCGACGCCGCCGAGCGCGAGGCGCCCGGTGCCGTCGCGCTGCACGATGGCCGCGACCGAGACCAGCGCGAACGCATAGGACGAGCGATCGCGCACCTTGCGGTAGACCTGCGTGCCGCCGGGCGGGCGCGGCAGCGTCACCGCCGTGATCAGTTCGTCGCGCCCCAGCGCGGTGTCGATGTGCGGCGTGTCGCCGGGCAGGCGATGAAAGTCCGCGATCGGGATGACCCGGGTGCGACCGTCGGAGCGCACCGTCTCGACGTTCGCATCCAGCACGCGCATGGCCACCGCCATGTCGCTCGGATGGGTGGCGATGCAGGCCTGGCTGCCGCCGACCACGGCCAACTGGCGGCTGTAGCCGCCGATGGCGCTGCAGCCGCTGCCCGGCTTGCGCTTGTTGCATGGCTGGTCGGTGTCGTAGAAATACGGACAGCGCGTGCGCTGCAGCAGATTGCCGGCGGTGGTGGCCCGGTTGCGCAGCTGGCCCGAAGCGCCCGCCATCAGTGCGCGCGACAGCACTGCATAGTCGCGCCGCACGCGCTCGTCCGACGCCAGCGCGGTGTTGCGCACCAGCGCACCGATCCTCAGCCCGCCGTCGGATGTGGCCTCGATCCTGTCGAGTGCCAGGCCGTTCACGTCGACCAGGTGGGCCGGCGCCTCGATCTGCAGCTTCATCAGGTCCAGCAGGTTGGTGCCGCCGGCGATGAACTTCGCGGCCGGATCGCGCGTCACCGCGGCGGCCGCCTCGGCGGGTGAACGGGCGCGTTCGTAGGTGAATGGCTTCATGTTCGCACCCCTTCGGTCTCGGAGATCGCGTCGAGGATGTTCGAGTACGCGCCGCAACGGCAGAGGTTGCCGCTCATGCGCTCTCGCAGCTCTTCGGCCGACAGCATCGGCTTGGCGTTCAGATCCGCGGTGACGTGGCTCGGGACGCCGCGGCGGATCTCGTCCAGCGCACCGACCGCGGAGCAGATCTGACCCGGCGTGCAATAGCCGCACTGGTAGCCGTCGTGCTTGACGAACGCGGCCTGGAGCGGATGCATGCGCGATGGGGTTCCCAGGCCTTCGATGGTCGTGACCTTCGCGCCGTCGTTCATCACGACCAACGTCAGGCATGCGTTGATCCGCTCGCCGTTCACGAGCACGGTGCAGGCGCCGCATTGGCCATGGTCACAGCCCTTTTTCGTCCCCGTGAGGTGAAGGTGCTCACGCAGCGCATCGAGAAGGGTGGTTCGGTTGTCGAGTTCGAGGGCATGGGCCGTGCCGTTCACCTCGAGCGAGACGCGCGAGGAAGGCACCGTGCCGGGCGGTCCCGACACAGGCGAAGTGGCTGCCTCGGTGGGGGCGGAGGCCCACGCCGCCGATGCCGCACCGGCGATCAGGAGGTCGCGGCGGGAAAGGGACAGATCGGGTTTGTCCATTGGAGATCCTTGCAAAGGAGAGCGCGAACGGTCGACTATGCGGGCGATCGTGCGATGCCATGTAGGTATCTGCCGCATGCCTCCGCCAGCGACGTCCCGCCTGGCAGTCGCCCCTCACCGGGGCGGGTCGGTCGACGTGAATATCACGGAGCCGCCACCGTTGAAGAGCATCCGGCCGAACTGCCGGCTGGCGCGGCGCCAGGGCGAGCGCTAGACTGGCGACGCCCTGCAACCCCCCATCCACGCTCATGCCCTTGCCAGTCGAGTCGGTCCCGTGTGACTTCGCGTTCGGACCGTTTCGCCTCCTGAAGGACCAGCGTCGGCTGCTGGACGGTGCGACGCCGGTTCGATTGGGCAGCAGGGCCTTCGACCTGCTCACGGCGCTCATCGAGCGCGCCGGAGAAATCGTCAGCCGCCGCGACCTCGAAGCGCGGGCCTGGCCCGGCACCGTCGTCGAGGAAACCAGCTTGCGCGTGCACATGTCGTCGCTGCGCCGCGCGATCGGCGACGGCCAGGGCGGTGCCCGCTACATCGAGAACGTTCCGGGCCGCGGTTACTGCTTCGTCGGCACAGTGGCGCGCGGTGACTCCGCGGTTGCGGTCTCGCCCGTCGTCAGGCCCACACGCGCGACCTTGCCACGCCCGTCGCGGATGATCGGCCGCGCAGAGGCGCTTGCCACGCTCGAAGACCAGCTTCAGGTGCACCGCCTGCTGACCATCGCCGGCCCCGGCGGCATCGGCAAGACGACGCTGGCACTGGCACTGGCCAACGAATGCGCCAGCCGCTATCGACAGGGGGTCGTTTTCGTCGACCTGACGCCCATCGCCGAGGGCAGCCTCGTGGCCGCGACGCTGGCGAGCGCGCTGGATGTCCCGTTCGCTGCGCAGGAACCGCTCGCGTCGTTGATGCAATCGCTCGCCCAGACGGATGTCCTCGTCGTGCTCGACAACTGCGAACACGTGATCGATGCGGTGGCCGGGTTGGTGGGTGCTCTTCTCGCGGAAACGACCGCCAGCATCCTGGCCACCAGCCGCGAGCCACTGGACGTCGACGGCGAACGGACCTACCGGATCGCGCCGCTCGCACTGCCGTCCATGGACGGCCCCCTGGACATCGATCGCGCGATGCAATCCGCCGCTGTCGAGCTGTTCGTCGAACGGGCGGCGATGGGTGGCCTCCCGTTCGCGCTCACCGACGACAACGTGCGCGACGTCTGCGCGCTCACCTGCCAGCTGGATGGGCTGCCACTGGCCGTCGAGCTGGTCGCCGCCCGGGTCGCGAGTCTGGGCGTGGTCGAGCTCAAATCGCGCGTCGGCGACCATCTGTCGCTCCTCTTTCGCGGCCGGCGTTCGACCGCGCCGCGGCATCAGACGCTTGCGGCCATGCTGGATTGGAGCTATCAGCTGCTGTCCACGCCCGAGCAGATCGTGTTGCGACGCCTGTCGGTCTTCCGAAGTGCGTTCGGCCTGGACGCCGCATGCAGCGTGGCGAGCGGCGACCGGATCACGCGGGAGGACGTGCTGGAGTCGCTCGTGAGCCTGACCAGCAAATCGCTGGTCAGCGTCGACTTGGCCCGAGGCCTTGCCAGCTACCGGCTGCTCGACACGACCCGCGCTTTCGCGACGCGCAAGCTGCGCGAAGCAGAACCGGTGAATCCGGTCTTCAGGCGCCACGCGCTGGAGGTGCACGACAAGCTGGTGGCCGCGGACACCGGGCGCGACGGCATGCTGCTGGCGGCCTCGCTGACCGAACATGGCGGGCACATCGAGGACGTCCGGGCCGCGCTGGACTGGTGTTTCTCCGAGGGTGGCGAGCTTCAGATCGGCATCGAGATCATGGCCTTCGCGATGCCGATCCATGAACTCGGCGTGCTCGCCGAACAGGTCGACCGCATCGAGCGGGCGCTCAACCACCTTCGGCTGCTGGACCCGCCGAGACCCGATCTGGAATTGCGATTGAACCTGGTGCTGGCGTGGCCCAGCGTCGAGCCGGGCTGGCGCGGGCAACGCACGCTCGCGATCCTGTCGCGCGCGGCCCAGCTCGCCGAGCGCATGGCCGACTCGGCCTCGCGGATCCTCGCCCTCTACAGCACGTGGCTGGGCAGTTTCGTGACCGGCGACTACGTGGGCGCGACGGCCGCCGCCGAGTCCGCACTGGAAGTGGCACGTCACGCCGAGGACGAGGCGGGCATGGTGCTGGCGGAGCGGCTGCTGGCGCAATGCCGACATTTCATGGGCGACCATGCCGCATCGCGCCGCTACGCCGAGCTCACGCTGGCCCGCGACGCGTACCGCTCGCCACCCGGGTATCCGAGCATCGTCCCACGCCGCATTTCGATGCGGATCCTGCTGGCCCGCATGCAGTGGATCGAAGGCCGGCCGGACAGTGCGTCGCGCACCATCGAAGAGTGCCTGGCGATGACCGGCGACGCCCATCACCACGCCCTGCTGCAAACGCTCGCCATGGGGGCGATCCCGCTGGCTTTCTGGCGTGGCGAGCAGGCGCTTGCGGAGTCCCTCGTGAAGCGGTTGGTCACGACGTCGCGCAAGAGCCATTCGCCGTACTGGGAATCGTGGGGACATTCGTTCGAGGCGGTCCTGGAGGTCGCACGCGACGGCTCGGGCGACTCCCTGCGGATGCCCTTCGCCCAGACCATCAACGCGAAGGAGTTGGACTGCATCGCCAGCGTGGCCGATCGATGGCACCACGCGGTCAGCCTGGATCGCGTGGCCGCCGGTGCGTGCGGCTGGTGCGCCCCGGAGATCCTGCGCAAGCACGGCGAGTACCTGTTGCTGCGCGCCGACGCCGCCGCCGGCGAAGCCGCAGAGCGCGAATTCAGGCGCGCGATGGACCTCGCGAGGCGCCAGGGCGCCCTGGCTTGGGAGCTGCGCGGCGCCATGAGCCTGGCCCGCTCGTGGATCGGACAAGGGCGCTTCGCCGAGGCGCGTGAATTGGTCGCCCCCCTGTACGGCCGCTTCGACGAAGGCCTGGAGACGGCCGACCTGCGCGCCGCGCGCGCCATCGTCTCCGCCTAGGCCGTACGGCGCGAGCGCCGGGCGCTTCGCGTCGGATCACGGAAATTCACGCAACTTCACTGGTCATCCTCGGCCCGATCACCGATTCTGCTCACCGGACGCTGCATGCCGCCGCGTCGGGTCGATCTGGTCGAGGAGCGTCGAGCATGAACAAGAGCATGACCGTGGAGGTGTGCCAGGTCGATCCGATCGTGGCGGCGGCCTTCCGTGCGATTGCGGACGGCTGAAGCCGGCCGGCGCTTCTGCTTCTTCTTCTTGACATCCCCCTCAACTTCTCGGAGAGATCACATGCCATTCCAGCCTGCACTTCAGGCGTCGCCGCTTCACTGGCTGCGCTATTGCTTCTGCGCCCTTGTCGTTGCGCTGGCGGCACACGCCGCACCGGCAGCGGCAGCCGTTCAGGCCTACCCGCCGACGTTCAGGGCCCAGCAGATGGCGGTCAGCGGCGGCACGCAGTTCGTGCGCATCGGGGGCGCCGGCCCGGCGGTGGTCTTGCTGCACGGCTTCGGCGACACGGGCGACATGTGGCAGCCACTCGCGGTGCTCCTCGCGAAGACACACACCGTCGTGGTTCCGGACCTTCGCGGCATGGGACTGTCGTCGCATCCGGAGGACGGGTACACGAAAGTGGCCCAGGCACACGACCTGATCGCGATCCTGGATCAACTCCAGATCGGCGAGTTCACGCTCGTGACGCACGACATCGGCAACATGGTGGGCTATGCGACGGCGGCCCAGAATCCGACGCGGGTCAACGCCTGGGCCATCATGGATGCGCCCCTGCCCGGTCTGGGAAGCTGGGACAAGCAGTTGACGAATCCCAAGGTCTGGCACTTCAACTTCCGCGGGCCCGATGTCGAGCGCCTCGTCGCGGGCCGCGAGCGCATCCTGCTGGATCGGTTCTACAACGAGTTGTCGGCGAATCCGGCCCGCATCGACGAGCCGACGCGGCGCCACTATGCCCGCCTCTATGCCAGGCCGGGTGCGATCCACAACGCGTTCGGCGGCCAGTTCGCCGCGTTCGCGACCGATGCGGTCGACAACCAGGCGCTGTTCGCGAAGACCGGCAAGCTGCCGATGCCCATTCTCGCGATCGGTGGCGATCACTCGTACGGCGCCTCGCTGGCCGCAGAGCTCGATACGGTGGCCAGCAACGTGCGCGGCGCCGTCATCACGAACTCGGGACACTGGATCATGGAAGAGCAGCCTGACCAGGCGCTGGCACTGCTCGTCCCGTTCGTCGTCTCTGCGCCGACGCAGGCGTCGCAGAAGCGACTCACGTCGAGCGAGATCGATGCGTTGCCGGCGCGGGTCGCGGGAGCGGGGACCTCGGGCCTGCCCGGCGTCTCGACGCGGGTGCTCCATGGTGATCCGGCGGCCCACGGGCTCTACAGCATTGAATTGTCGGTCCCGCCGAACACGGTGATCGAGGCCCACCGTCACCGGGACGACCGGACCGCCACGGTCGTGGCTGGTCTCTGGTATTTCGGCTACGGCACCGCGAACGACCCGGCCATCATCAAGTCGTTGCCGTCGGGGAGCTTCTATACCGAGCCCGGGGGCGTCGCGCATTTCGCCCGAACCGGTGCGGAGGGTGCGACTGTGGTCATCACGGGCTACGGGCCCTCGGACACCGACTACGTCAAATAGGGGCGCCTGCCAGCGCCTTGCGCCCCCCCGACAGCGGTTTCCCCCTCGAACGAACAAGGAGCATCGACATGAACCTGCAACTCGATGGCAAGTTGGCGCTGGTGAGCGGCAGCACGGCCGGCATCGGCTACGCGATCGCGCGCACGCTGGCCGAGGAGGGCGCGAGCGTCGTCGTCAACGGCAGGACCCAGGCCGGGGTCGACGAGGCGGTCGACCGCATCCGCGCCGAGACGCACGGCACGGTCCACGGGCTGGTCGCCGACCTCGGCCGTGCCGAGGCGGCCCAGGAGGCCGTGCGGCGCCACGCCGGCATCGCAATCCTGGTCAACAACCTCGGCATCTTCGAGCCCGAGGCCTTCGAGGACATTCCCGACGAAGACTGGCAGCGATTCTTCGACGTCAACGTCCTGAGCGGCGTCCGGCTCGCGCGCCTGGTTCTGCCCGAGATGAGGCGCGCCAACTGGGGGCGGATCATCTTCATCTCCAGCGAAAGCGCGGTGCAGATACCGACCGAAATGATCCACTACGGCATGACGAAGACCGCGCAACTCGCTGTGTCGCGCGGACTGGCGGAATCGGTCGCCGGCACGGGCATCACGGTCAACAGCGTACTGCCCGGCCCGACCAGATCACGCGGGGTCGGCGACTTCGTCGAAGGGATGGCACGCTCCAGCGACAAGAGTTTCGAGCAGGTCGAGGCGGAGTTCTTCGATCGCGTTCGGCCGACCTCGCTGATCAAGCGCTTCGCGGCACCGCAGGAAGTCGCCTCGCTCGTGGCCTACGTCGTCAGTCCGCTGGCGTCGGCGACCACGGGGGCGGCCCTGCGTGTCGACGGGGGCGTGATCAAGAGCGCGTTCTGACGAGAGCCCGATCCATTCCAGCTGGCTCGCCGCCTCGCGATGGCTGGCCAAATTCGCATGCTCGACGTCGAGACGCCGGGATTGGTGATGCCTGATGCCCGTATCGGTCTTCTCGCCGGCGGGGAGGGTGGCGTCGATGGGGATCGACACGTTGTGCACAGCACTTCGGGCGATCGCTGCCGCGAAGGCGTCAGGGAAAGCCGACGAGCTGCGCGAATTCGAGCGCGCTCGCTCGCGGCATGCGGACCTGGTTCACAGGTGCCGTGCTCTGCGCGAAGCCCATGGACATCCCGCAGGCCGTCACGTGCTGCGGCGCCATGCGCAGGTGCGACGCGATCACGGGATGAAAGCGCGCGAACGAGACCTGCGGGCAGGTGGCCAGCCCACGCGCACCCGCGGCGATCATCACGCCTTGCACGAACAGCCCCAAGTCCAGCCAGCTGTGTGCCGTCAGCCGCGAGTCGATGCTGAAGATGAGGCCGACGGGTGCGCCAAAGAAGTGGAAGTTCCGCTCGGTCTGCGCTGACCGGGCCGCGGCATCCTGCCGGTCGATGCCCAGGCACCCGTAGTAGCGGGCCGCGAAGTCCGCCTGACGTGCACCGAACTCTACCGGGAGCGGATCCGGGAAATGGGAGGAGGGCGGCAGAAGGTCCTCGCGGAAGCTCTTGACCAGCGCATCCCCCAGTTCGCGCATGGGTGCGCCAGCCAGCACATGCACGCGCCACGGCTGAGTGTTCGAGTTGCTGGGTGCGGTGGCAGCGCAGTCGAGGATGTCGAGCACCGCTTGCGCGGACACGGGGTCCGGTTTGTAGGCGCGCGTCGACCGACGCGATCGCAGGATCTGGTCCACGCAGTGGGTGAACATGTCTCACTCCTCGGAGCGGAACCCGGAGGCGCGAACGATGGGCGCCCAGAATTCCCGTTCGCGCTGAAGCTGCTTCGCGTAGTCCTGCGGCGCGAGCGTCAGCGGCTCGAGGCCGACCTGCTCGAAGGCCGTGCGCAGCGCAGGGTCCTTGGTTGCAGCCACCATCGCCGTGTGCAGCGCCTCGATGGTGCCTTCAGGCGTGCCGGGGGGCGCGAAGATCCCGTAGGTCTCGACGCCGCGAACCTTCGGGAACCCCTGCTCTGTGAAGGTCGCCACCTTGGGCAGGAAGGGCGTGCGCTTGTCGCCGGTGACGCCCAGGATACGGATACGTCCTTGCTGCAGGTAGGGCAGGAAATCCGCAACGAAGCCGAAGTAGGCCGGGATCTGTCCTCCGATCAGGTCCTGCATGGCAGGGGCGGACCCGCGGTATCCGACGTGCTGCAGCTTCAGCCCTGCCGCATCGGAAAACTGATACCCCAGGAAATGCGCAAAGGAGCCGGCAGCCGGGGAGGCATAGCTGGCGGCGTCCGGCGCGCGGCGGACCCAGTCGACATACGTCTTCACGTCGACAACGCCGGCAGGCGCGGTGCTGCTGACTGCGAACGCACAGGTGGCGGCGACCAGCGGTGACACGGGCTGAAGGTCCGCTGCCGGGTCGTACATGAGTCGCGAATACACGTGCGGGTAGATGGTCAGCGCGGAGGTGTGCGTGCAAAGAAGCGTGCCACCGTCGGGCCGTTCGCGCTTGAGCTGGCTGCTGGCGATGCGCCCGGCCGCACCCACCCGGTTGTCGACGATGTACTGGCGCCCCTGCTTGCGCCAGGCTTCCGCCAGTTGGCGTGCGGTCGTGTCGAGGGTGCCTCCGGCCGGATAGCCCACGAGAAGCTTGCCGACGCCGGCCATGGCCTGCGAGAACGAGGGCGGGAGCCAGCTCGCTGCCGGCACTGTCAAGGCGATACGCGCAAATGCGCGACGGTTCATTGCGTTCATTCTGCACCCCACACGGTTGGACGATTCGAAGTGGCGGAATGATGGTGGCCAGACGGGCCGAAGGGAACTGAAGTCTTTGCAAGGGCAAGATGCACGCCGTGCACTTGGGCGGCGCCAGCTAGCCCAGGGCCTCCTCGGTCAGCCGCGCTGCGTTGTCCACCATCTCGCGCAGCCAGCTGTGTCCCACGTCATGCTCGTCCCGGCGATGCCAGACTGCGCGGATGGTCGAGGTCCCCGCCGGGTAGGGAGGAGGGCGGCGCAGCAAGTCGCCGTGCTTTGCCAGCGCAACAGCAAGCGACGCGGGCACGATGGACAGCATGTCGGTCTCGCGAAGGAGTTCCGGTATCGCCAGCGAGTGCGGGACGGTCACGCGCGTGCGGGGAACCTCGCTCAATTCGCGCAGGGCCTCTTCGAGCGCCTGCCGATCGAACATCTCGGACTGGCGTGCGAGGCCGCGCTCCAGGATGAAGCCTCCCACCGCCCCTTCCTCCTGGCCCCCCACCGAGAGGGTGACCAGCGGGAACTTCGCCATGTCGCGCATGGTGAGCTTGCGGCGCGAGGCAGGGTGCCCCTTGCGCATCAGGATGGTTTCGCCCTGGGACATCAGCGTGCGCGCGTTCAGGCGGCTGGGCACCTGGGCGAAGATGCCGATGGCGAGGTCGATGCGTCCCAGATCGATCTGCTCTGCCAGGTCGAGCCGGGTAGAGGGCCGGATCACGAGGTCCACGCCGGGCGCCACCTGCTCGAGCGCGCGGGACAGCGGGGCGATGATCACGGCGGTGAGATGGTCGTTCGCCGCGATCACGAAGCGCCGCTTCGACTCCTGCGCAGAGAAAGGCTCCACGCCCAGCGTGGCCTGGATCTGGCGCAGCGCATCGCGCAGGGCTGGCGCCATGGCGGCAGCTCGCCCGGTGGGAACCATGCCCTTGCCCGTGCGCACGAAGAGCTCGTCGCCCACCAGTTCGCGCAGCCTCCCCAGTGCGTGGCTCACCGCGGACTGGGTCAGGTTCAGCCGCTTGCCCGCGACGACCAGGTTGCGCTCTTCGTAGATCGCATCGAAGACCTTGAGAAGGTTGAGGTCCATGCGGCCAAAGCTCATCTGGCGCTCTCCCGGTAAATTGAACGGCATGCATTATGAGCTTGCAGAAGCATCAGTTCCCTTCAGTGTGATCGCGGCCGATGATTGCCTTCAGATCATCGCGAGAGCGCACACACCATGACCACCGAGACCTTTATCCGAGACCGCGAAGCGCTGATCGAGCGCTCGGCTTCCTTCCTTGAGGAAGTGAAGGACGTGACCGCAGGCACAGCCGTCGCGATGGACAATTCAGTCAGTCAACGGGCGCAGGAGGCCATCGCGCAATGCGTGTCGAGCGTCGTGCGCTCCCGTCGCGCCACCCGCGCCTTCAAGCCGCTGCCGCTCGATCGCCAACTGGTCGAAGGCATCCTGGAGGATGCCGCGACGGCGCCCAGCGGGGCCAACATCCAGCCCTGGCGCGTCTACGTGGTCAGTGGCAGCGCCAAGGACGAACTGGCCGATGCGATGCTGGCGGCCTCTCGCGCAGGCTCCGTGCCGGCGCCCGCGCACTTCCCCGATCCGTTGCCGGAGGTGTTCCGCGCCCGCCTGCAGGATTTCGGCGCGCGCTACTACGCGTCCCTCGGCATCGATCGGAACGACGCACCCGCACGCACACGCCAGTCCGAACGCAACCTCTCGTTCTTCGGGGCGCCCGTTGGCCTTCTCTTCAGCATCGACCGTCGCCTGAAACCTCACAGCTGGATCGACCTGGGTCTGTTCGCGCAGAACGTGATGATCGCCGCGAAGGCGCGAGGCATCGACACCTGCCCGCAAGTGTCCTTCGCGCCCTTCCACGAGGTCATCGCGTCCCACCTGGAGATGGCCCCGGAGGAAGTGACGGCCTTCGGCATGTCCATGGGGTACGGCGACCCTGACGCGAAGGTCAACCGGGCGCCGATGCCACGCGAGTCTGTCCGTGGTTTTGCACGGCTGGTTGGCTTCCCGGAGTGAACTTCCGCGCGAGGCGCGGTCAATCGAGATGTCGAGGGCACTTTGCTGGAACCTTTCGAACGGTCGAATCATTCCGGCGTAACCAGCTTGAGCCCGATGACGCCTGCCAGGATCAGTCCAACACACAGGACCCGCATCGGCGCCGCAGAGTCGCCCAGCACCAGGATTCCCACGATCGCGGTGCCAGCCGCGCCGATGCCGGTCCATACCGCATAGCCGGTCCCCATGGGTAGCGTGCGCATCGACAGTGACAGAAGAAAGACACTCGTCAGGCCCGAGCCAACCGTGAAGAGCGCAGGCATCACCTTGGTGAAGCCGTGGGATGCCTTCATGCTGAATGCGAAGGCGATCTCGAGGATTCCCGCAATACAAAGTAGTGTCCATGCCATGGTTGCCAAGCCCACTCGTCAGGCAGCGGCAGCGGCGGCCGGGGTCGAGCGGAACGCGATCCCGAATCGATTGAAGGCGTTCATCAAACCTATGGCGTAGGTGAGCACGGCGAGTTCGTTGTCGCTGAATTCGTCCGCTGCAGCCTGGTACTCGGAATCAGGAGCGCCGGTCTCGGCGACGCGTGTGACGGTTTCAGCCCATGCAAGTGCGGCGCGTTCGCGGCTGCTGAACACCTCGATCGCGTCGCGCCAGACGGGAACCAGCACCAGCTTCTCGACTGCCAGGCCCGTCTTGAGCAAGTCTCGGGAATGCATGTCGATGCAGTAGGCACAGCCGTTGATCTGCGAGACGCGCAGGTACACGAGGTCGATCAGCGCTTTTGGCAGGCTGCTTCTCTGAAGCGTTGCGTAGACGCCGCCGAATGCCTTGTAGCCTTCGGGTGCTGCCTTGGAATAGTCAATGCGATGAGTCATGAAGAATCCTTTCAGTTGAAGGATCCGATGATGCGCGGCCTTGGTCTATGCCAAAAGGGCCAAGAATGGCCTTGCGTACTGGGCCATGATCCATGCACGACAGCGCTCGATTGTCACTATGGACGAAGCCGCGCCAGGATGCGCAGGGCAAGCTTCTCGGCAGTCCGCTGCGAGTCGATGTTCGTGAAGTTGAGCAGCACGGCCGAGGGTCCGCTTCCACGCGCCATCCAGTCCGTCAGTGCCTCCCCGTACAGGCCATCTTCCCGCATGCGAGCCACCACCCCTCGGTCTGAACGTCTGCCACGAAGTCGCAGCACCAGGTGCATGCCACCCGGCTGCGGGTCGATGTTCAGGTACTTCCCCAGCACGCCTTCGAGGCCCGCGGCTGTCGCCTCTCTGCGCTCTGCGTAGAGCTTGCGCATCCGCTGGATGTGCCGTGCGAAGTGTCCTTCTTCCATGAAGTCGCTCACCAGTGACTGGGTGAACCCCGAACTGCTGCCGGCAAACGCATGGCTGATCTGCTCGAACCGTTCGACGAGCGCATTCGGTACCACGAGGTAGGCGAGACGCAGACTGGGAAACAGCACCTTGCTGAACGTTCCCGCGTAGAGAACTCGACCGTCACGATCGAGGCCCTTGAGCGCGGGCAGCGGGCGGCTGGCATAGCGGTACTCGCCATCGTAGTCGTCTTCGATGATCCATGCCTTGCTGGCCGAGGCCCACTCGAGCAGCGCCAGGCGCCGAGGCAGCGACAAGGATACGCACAGCGGGCTTTGGTGCGCCGGCGTGACGACAGCCGCACGGGCGCCGGGGGCGGCCTTGATTCCATGCGCAACGACCATGCCCTCGCCGTCCACCGGCACCTGCACTGCCTTGATGTGCATGTGGGCCAGAACGTCCCGTGTGGGCGGATAGCCCGGGTCTTCGAGCCACACGCGGTCTTGCGCCTTCAGCAGCGCATGGGCGATGAGCGCGATCGTGTGGCGGTATCCGGACGTCACGAAGACTTGCGACGGGGAACAGTCGATGCCCCGGGCGACCTGCAGATACGCGGCGATCTGGGCTCGAAGCCGGTCGAGTCCGAACACGGAGGGATGGGCCATGTCGGCGGGCTGCATGGATCGCACGGATCGCGCTCCCAGGCGCGCCCAGATCTTCCGGGGAAAGGCATCGAGGGCGGGCAGGCCCATCTGGAATGGCAGGACCGAGTCCGGTCTGAAACTGGGTGGCGCGATGGCCTGCGCGCGCGTCGGCGCACTGGGGGCCCTGGCTCGCAGCTTGAGCCCGGGCGTCACGATCGTGCCCGCCTGGCCCCGGGCCTGGATGTACCCCTCTGCCGCAAGCAGCGAATACGCGGCCTCGATGGTGCCCCTGGCCAAGCCCAGCTCCTGGGTCAGCGCCCTCGCCGAGGGAATGCGGTCGCCAGGCTTGAGGACGCCACTCGCGATGGCGCCAAGAATGCGCCCGTAGATCTGCCGGTAATACGGCTGGGCCGCAGTCTGGTCCAGGGACAAGCCCAGTTTGGTTGTTTCGCGTTTCATGGCAGGCCAGGATCGCACGGATCATGGCCCAGTCGCAATGCTATTTCATGGCTCTTTTGTCAGGGCCATGTCGTTCTTAGACTGATCACCTTCCCTCATGCTTCCAACCTGAAAGACCGGATGATGAATATCCTGCATGTCAGCTGCAGCCCCCGTGGCCGCGCCTCTGAAAGCCATCGGCTCTCCCAGGAAGTAATTGCGCACCTGCTGAAAAGCAGGCCGGCTGCCAAAGTGGTGGAGCGTCTGCTCGGTGAAGGCGCCTTGTTGCGCATCGACGAAGACTACGCACTGTCGCAGCAGTCGTCCGCGGACGCGTCGAAGGCGGGAACGGCGGCAACGTCCGAAGAGCTGATCAAGGAGCTCGAGCAGTCCGATTGCCTCGTCATCGCAACGCCGATGCACAACTACACCGTCCCTGCGGCGTTGAAACTCTGGATCGACCACGTCGCTCGCGTGCGACGCACCTTCGATGTCGGTCCGAACGGGAAGGTCGGGTTGTTGTGCGACCGCCCTGTCTTCGTTGCCGTGGCCTCGGGCGGCAGATTCTCCGGCGAAGGTTCACGGCAGCCGGACTTCCTGACGCCCTACCTGAAAGCCATCCTGGGCATGATCGGCCTTCGCGACGTGAGCTTCTTCTGTGTCGAAGGTGTCGCCTCCGGCCCGGCAGCGGTTGCAGGGGCGAGGGCGCAGGCAAGGCTGGCCCTGCAGCATCACTTTGCTGCCGGGCTTCGGGGGAGCGCTCCTTCCCGTTGACTACCGCGTGTGCAATGCCCGCTGCTCGACCCCGGCACCCGGCCACCGCGCATGCAACTTGGCTTGCGGCCAATCGCGTCGGATGCGGTGTCCATCAGCGGGTAGCGGCGCGTCGTCTTGGGTGGAGGCGCTGCGCGAACCGCCCTCGACCCCATCGGGGTCATATTCATTCAACGCCCTATCTCCAGCTCGGCGGGATCAGCGCAAGCGCGTCGGGGTCGGAAAGCGCGTACCGCCGCACCTAGGGCTCAGGGCGGCGAATCGCCTCAATGGCGGCCGACTTCCGCTACGAATTCACGGCGAAGGCGACTTTCGCGTGTGCGGAGCCCGCGTTCACGATGTCTGCGCGATCAGTTCCAGCGGCACGACTTCGACTTCTCCACCGGCCACGCTGCGCCGCCATGCAGACACTACGCCAATGCCCGCAGTTCCCGCAATGCAACAGACAACATCGAGGCATCAGGCGCCGGCACCGCACGCAGTTCGCCCATCAACTCCGCCGCGCGTTCGAGCGACCGGCCATTGGTGGCGCGCCATGCCTCGACGAGTACCGCCGGCGACTCGTCGCCGCCCCCGGCAAGCACCGCGCCAGTGATCGAGCGCTGCAGGCTCGACAGGTCGTCGAGCATCGCGGCTTTCGCAAGCATCTGCCAATGCTGGTCCCCGGGCAGCGCCCCGATGCGCTCGCGCAGCCACGGCATGCCGAGGCGATTCGCGAGGTCGAAGTAGATCACTGCCACGAGTGCCACCGGCCGACTGGCGCTGCCGGCGATCTCTGCGATGTCGAGCGTCGCGTACAACGAGTCGAAAGTGACGACGCGCTCGGCCAGTTCGCGCGGCACGCCGCCGGCCACATAGTGCGAGACCGCGGTGTCGACGCGGGCCCGCTCGTCGGGGGCCAGCAGTTCGGTCAGCCGTGCCGACAGCGCCTCGACGTTCGGCGTGAAGTGTGCAATGGTCGATTCCATGTCCTCGTTCAACCGCCGCGAGCGCAGGAACCACTTCGTGCCGCGCTCCAGTTGCCGGCTGGTGTCGATCAGCAGGCTGGACTGCACGGCGTCGTCGATGCGGTTGTCGAGCGCTTCGATGGACAGCCACAGCGGCACCATGCCGAAGATCTCGCGGCTCATGAGATAGGCGCGCACGACCTCGAACGCACGGGCGCCGGTGGTCTCGACCAAGCGATGCACGAAGGTGCTGCCGATCCGGTTGATGGCGCTGTTGGTGACGTGCGTGGCAATGATCTCGCGCCGCAGCGGATGCCTGGGCATGTAGACCGCGAACTTCTCGCTCAGCAGCTTCGGGAAGTAGCGCGCCAGCGCCGTCGCAACCCAGGGGTCGTCGGGCAGCGGCGAGGCCAGCAGTTCGTCGTAGAGCCAGATCTTGCTGTAGGCCAACAGCACCGCGCGCTCCGGACTGGTCAGGCCCTGGCCTTGGGCACGGCGCTCGGCCAGTTCTTCGTCGGACGGCAGGTACTCGATCGCACGATGCAACCGCCCGGCTTTCTCGAGGTACTGCATGAACCGGGTTTGCGCATCGAGCAGTTGTGGCGCGATGCGCCCTGTGACCGACAGCACCTGCGTCTGGAAGATGTTGTCGCGCAGCACCAGCGCGGCCACGTCGTCGGTCATCTCCGGCAGCAGCGCATTGCGTTGCTTCTCGGTGAGCTCGCCTTCGGTGATGGGGAGGCCGACCAGGATCTTGATGTTGACCTCGTGATCCGAAGTGTCGACGCCGGCCGAGTTGTCGATCGCGTCGGTGTTGATGCGCCCACCCGCCTGCGCGAATTCGATCCGGCCCAATTGCGTGCAGCCGAGGTTGCCGCCTTCGGCGAGGACCTTGCAGCGCAACTCCCCGCCGTTGACGCGCAGGGCGTCGTTGGCACGGTCGCCCACCTGCGCGTGGCTCTCGCTCGCGGCCTTCACGTAGGTGCCGATGCCGCCGTTGTAGATCAGGTCGACCGGGGCCTTGAGGATGGCATTGACCAGTTCGGTCGGCGTGAGCGCGTCGGCGGTGATGTCGAGCACCTTCTTCATCTGCGGCGTGATCGGGATCGACTTGGCGCTGCGCGCATGGACTCCACCGCCTTCGGAGATCAGCGACGCGTCGTAGTCGGCCCACGATGATCGCGGCAGCTTGAACAGGCGCTGGCGCTCGGCAAAGCTCTTCGGCACATCGGGGGTCGGGTCGAGAAAGACGTGCCGATGGTCGAACGCCGCCACGAGCCGGATGTGCGGCGAAAGCAGCATGCCGTTGCCGAACACGTCGCCCGACATGTCGCCGATTCCGGCCACCGTGAATTCGGTCGTCTGCGTGTCGATGCCCATCTCGCGGAAGTGGCGCTTCACTGATTCCCAGGCTCCGCGTGCCGTGATGCCCATGACCTTGTGGTCGTAGCCCACCGAGCCGCCGGAGGCGAAGGCGTCGCCGAGCCAGAAGCCGTATTCCTTGCTGACGCCGTTGGCGTAGTCGCTGAAGGTGGCCGTGCCCTTGTCGGCCGCAACCACGAGGTAGGGGTCGTCATCGTCGTGGCGCCTGACCTGCGGCGGCGGCACGATCGTGTCGCCGACGCGGTTGTCGGTGATGTCGAGCAGGCCGCGCAGATAGTCCTGGTAGCAGGCCACGCCTTCGCGCAGGTACGCATCGCGGTCGCTCGCCGCGGGTGCGCGCTTGAGCACGAAGCCGCCCTTGGAGCCCACCGGCACGATCACGGTGTTCTTGACCATCTGCGCCTTCACGAGGCCTAGCACTTCGGTGCGGAAGTCTTCCGGCCGGTCCGACCAGCGCAGCCCTCCGCGCGCGACCCGGCCGCCGCGCAGGTGCACGCCCTCGAAGCGGGTCGAGTAGACGAAGATCTCGAACATCGGCTTGGGCGCCGGCAAATCGGGCACCTTCGAGGAATCGAACTTGAACGACAGGAAATCGCGCTGGCCGCCTGCCGCATCGCGACGCCAGTAGTTGGTGCGTGTGGTGGCGAGGATCAGCGCGAGGTATTGCCGCAGCACTCGGTCTTCAGACAGGTTGGCCACGTTCTCGAGCGCGGCTTCGATCTCGCGCACCTTCTCGCCCGCCAGCGTGTCGGCGCCGGCCGCCTGCGCCGGATCGAAGCGCAGCTTGAACAGTTCGACCAGCGCGCGCGCAACGGGAGCGTTCGCCGCCAGCGTGCTCTCCATGAACGGCTGCGACAGCGCGAAGCCGATCTGCCGCATGTACTTCGCGTAGGCGCGAAGCACCACGATCTCGTGCGCGGGCAGGCGCGCTGCGAGAACCAGGCGGTTGAAGTCGTCGTTCTCGACCTTGCCGCCGAGCACGGCGGCGAAGGCGTCTTCGAACACCGGCCGCAGCGCGTCGACCTCGACCTCGGCATCGCCCAGCGCACTGCGCAGGCCGAAATCGTGGACCCAGATCGGCGATGCGCCCTGCGGTGCGAGCCGGTGCGGATGTTCGTCCAGCACGCTCATGCCCAGGTGTTCGAGCATCGGCAGGCTGGTCGACAGGATGAGCGGTTCGCCGCGCCGCAGCACCTTGAAGCGCAGCGTGCCCGGCGCCGCTTCGAGCGGCCGGTAGAGATTCATGCCGATCGGCTGCGCGTCGCTCAGCCGTTCCATCAGTTCGATGTCGTGCACGGCGGTGCGCGCCGCGAACTCGTCGCGGTAGCCGGCCGGGAAGGCACCGGCGAACCGGCGCAGCAGTTCGTTGCCGCGCGCTTCGCCGGTGGTCTCGATCAGCGCCGACTTCAGGTCGTCGTCCCAGCGGCGGGCGGCGGCTACCAGGCGCTGCTCGACCTCGTGCACGTCGAAGGGCGGGATCTGTCCGGGCCGGGTGCGGACGGTGATCTGGATCAGGGCCAGGACCGATTCCGACAGATGCACATTGAACTCGGAACTGGTGCCGTTGAAGGCCTGCACCAGGATCGCCTGCCATTTCTCGCGCAGCTCGGTCGTGTAGTTCTCGCGTGGTGCGTAGATCATGCACGCCACGAAGCGCTCGAAGGGGTCGCGCCGCACGAACAGGCGAAAGCGCTGGCGCTCGCCCAGGTGGAGGATGCCCATGGACGTGGACAGCAATTCGTCCGCGCTGGTCTGGAACAGCTCGTCGCGCGGATAGGTCTCGAGGATGTTGACAAGCGCCTTGCCCGAATGGCTTCCGCTCGCGAGGCCGGCGCGCAAGACCACGTCAGCCACCTTGCGCCGCAGCAGTGGAATGTCGGCCGGGCTGGCGCTGTAGGCCGTGGAAGTGAACAGGCCGAGGAAACGGTCTTCGCCGCAGACAAGGCCTTCGGCATCGAAGCGCTTGATGGCGATGTAGTCAAGGTAGCCGGGCCGGTGCACGGTGGAGCGCGAGGTGGACTTGGTGACCACCAGCAACTCGGGCCGGCGTGCGTAGGCGCGCACCTCCGGTGGCAGCGCCGCGAAGGCGGCAGTCGGGTCCTTGATCACCTCGCGCAGGATGCCGAGGCTCGAATCCGGCACCACCTTGAGCGCGTCCTCGCCGTCGACCTTCACCAGCTCGTGGCTGCGGTGCCCGAGGAACGTGAAGTGATCGTCGGCCAGCCAGCGCAGGAAGGCCTGGCCTTCGGCAAGTTCCTGCGGCGGGATCGGCGGGGCGCGCTCGTCGAGGCCCTGGACGATGCCCAGCACGCGCTCCTTCATCGTCTTCCAGTCGGCCACGGCCAGCCGCACGTCGCCGAGCACTCGCGCCAGGTCGGCAGCGAGCGCCTCGAGCCGGCCTGCGTCGGCCACGCGGTCGACCTCGACATGGATGAACGACTCGCGCCGCGCATCGGGCGAAGGCGCTTCTGTCGCCAGCCCCTGGAGCGTGCCCTCGCTGTCGCGGATCACCGCGACCAGCGGATGGATGATCAGGTGCAGGGTCAGCCCGTGGCGGTTGACTTCCATCGTCACCGAATCGACGAGGAACGGCATGTCGTCGTTGACGATCTCGATGATGGTGTGCGTCGACTGCCAGCCGTGCTCCGCGATCGTCGGGTTGAAAACGCGCAACCTGGCGCGCCCCGGTTCGCGCTTTCGCGCGAAGCTCCAATGCGAGAGCGCGGCGCCATACAGGTCGGCGATCTGGCGGTCGGCCAGGTCTTCAGGGTCCACCTGGCCAAAGTACTGCCGAACGAACGCTGCAAGCAGATCCGCCTGGTCCGTGGCGACCTTGGCGCGAATCAGGCCAACGACCTCGTCCACGCGTTCGCTTGGGCGTCCAGCCTCGGGTGCATCGGTTTCCATGCTTGCCTCCTGATCGGTGTGTGTCCAGCCACTGTGGAAGCGACCGGGCGGAAAAGCAAGACCCATACGCCGCAGCTGGCGCGGGCCGCGCGGTGACCGCCTGTTCGGAACCGCGCCCAGCGAACCGTTTTTGGGGCGCTCGTAGAATTCACGCTTTGCCGAGACGAACATGACCACTGCCAAGAAGCAAACGGCGTTCACGCGCCCCCTGACACCCAGCGTCGAGCTCGCAGCCGTCATTGGCTCCGCAGCCCAGCCTCGAACCGAGGTCACCAAGCTGCTGTGGGACTACATCAAGCGGAACAACCTCCAAAACCCGGCGAACAAGCGCAATATCCTTTGCGATGCCAAGCTTCAAGCGGTGATGGGCAAGCCCGAGGTGACGATGTTCGAAATGTCGGGTCTTGTTGGGAAGCATCTGTCCTGAAGAGCGTCGCCGCACGCAGCCGGCCTACCCGCGTCACTCCCTTCGGGCGGTCGAACTGGGTCAAGTGACCGGGATGCTGACCTCCATAGGCTGGAAGCAGCCCTTCGCCCCTGCCTGCCGGTCCGCGGAAGTCCTGGGTGTGATGAATCCCGGGCCCGTCAGGGGCTCACAGTCAACGTCCTTGTGGACTCCAGATGTGCATCGACCCGCCGAGTCCCGACTGCGTCCTGCTTGCAGGAGCTCGCTTCGAATAGAGACATCTGGTCGTCGTAGTGCTTGGCCTTGTTTTTGAGGCCTGCGCTGACAAAGCCGCTCTGCCCGGCGCCATCAACGAGCACATCTCCACGGCGTTCTTTCGCAGAATCACTCGGAATCCCGCGGTACCGCGGTTTTGGTATGGCGCCGCCTCCTGGTCTCCCGCTGCCCACGGCACGCCAATGGCATTCGTCCTGGAGAACCGGCGCTTTGGGACTGGTGTCCGCCACTTGGCCATTCAGGAAGTCATAGCGTTGCGGAACGCCGGAGGAAGCGCTCTGAAGGGCATTGAACATGAGCTTGGACGCTCGGGCAGGCTGGAGGCTTCCCGGTGCGCCTCCCGTCAGCGGCGCGTACCCCAGGTCGACCAAGGAGTTGAAGACGCCGGCCGGCAAGTCATCCTTCAGGACCGCAACGGTCATCGCCTTCAACCATGCCTGAAGAATCGTGACACCGGGCCCGTCGTACCGGCCGTCCTTGTCGGCGTCTCTCAGACGCATGTCCCAAGCGACGAGTGCATCCGCTGCCTTTCGTGCCAGGTCTGACACAGGAAGCGTGGCGGTGGCCGATTTGATGACGGCACAAAATAGCGAGCATTGAGGTCTGCCACAGCCCATGCGATGGTTCCGTCGGTGCCGAAGAGGACAGGCAGCAGTCCGATGGGCGTCATGCCGGTCAGGTCATAGCCTGCGCCGTGAAGGCCGATGGCGGTCACGAAGGCGGGGTTGTTGAAGCCCTGCTGGGGGCCGTTGTGGAGGATGGCGATGCCATCGGACGTCTTCGAGGGGCCCAGGACCCAAGCGTTCTCAGGGCGAAATGAGAACCATCCTTTGCCTCGCGCGCGTGCGTGCCGGCGGCAACGCTCGTGGGTCCTCCAGCCACCGCATCTGCTCGTAAATCTGTTGCCCAGTGGCTGCGCCTTTCTCTGCCTTCAGCTGGTTCAAGAATGCAAGATTCGCGACCTCGGCGCTTCCCCCAGGCAAGTCATGGCACCATGAGCGCTTGCCAAGGTCGCGTCCTGGCCCGTAAAAGCCTGCAAAATTCAAAATGATGGTCCCTATAGTCTTCGTTGCGTTCAAGGTTCTCGTGTTCGGCACGGGGATGTTCTTCGCCATCAAGTGGCACTATGAGCAAGGGAAGAAGGGGAAGGAGAAGCAGAGCGCGGTGCTATGCGCGGGCGGCAAGGTGGCCGCAGTCTTCGTGCTATCGCTCCTGGGCCTCTCGCTCCTTGCCTTTGGCCTTGGCAGGGTGCTCGGTTTGGACTTGACCTTCCCATGACGGCAAAGAAATGGTCGACCGATATCCATACGGATCAAGTAGCGTGGCAATGCCCGCGAAGCCGGGCGGCACGCCAGTTGCGTTGCGCGCACTGACATTGTTCTAGAGTCCGATACGCGCGCTGGAACTGCAGCAGTCGCCGCTCAGGGCTTCAAGGCGATCCCCTGCCTGCGCATCACGCCGCAGCCGAACCTCTAGCCGTCGTGCCCGGACCGCACCTCGGCCCCAACGGAAAGCGCATCTGCAAACTCGCATTCCTTCGTTTGCGGGCCCGCTGCGCGTCCGCAGAATGCCCAGGACACGGAGTTCAAAGCGCATGCACATCGAGTCGACACCTGCCCAGCAAGCCCGCCACGTGGTCGAACGCACCGGTTCCGCCTGGCGCATCGCGCCGGCGTCGCCACGCGAAGTGGCGCGGTGCGCGCCGCGCGTCCATGTGCCGGCGCGGGTCGTGCTGCGCATCCAGGCGGCCGCGGTGGCTGCGGGCCTGCCGCTGCTGGCGCATTCCTGGTGATTCAAATTCAAATGCCAATCCGATCCCGTGGCCCAGGAGGCGCCTTCGCCGACCGCGCAGGCGATCGTGGTGCGTGCCGACTCGCCGCTCAAGTCCCTCGGAGACCTCAAGGGCAAGAAGGTCGGCGTGGCCAAGGGCTCCGGAGGCCACTACCTGCTGCCGCGCCGGGTCGACACCCTGCAGGCCGGGCTCTTTCAACCCGTCCGATAAGCCCAACGTCGGGCCGCTTCAGAACGCCGGCACGAGCGCGCCGCTGAACTTGGTCTCGATGAAGCTCTTCACCTCGGGCGAGTGGTAGGCCTTCACGAGCTGCTGCGCCCACGGCTTGTCCTTGTCGGCACGGCGCACCGCGATGATGTTGGCGTAGGGGCCCTTCGGCGCCTCCTTGAGCACCGCATCCTTCGCCAGCGTCAGCCCGGCCTTCTCGGCATAGTCGTTGTTGATCGAGGCGATCGTCAGGTCGTCCAGCGAGCGCGGCAGCTGCGCGGCGTCGAGCGGCACCAGCTTGAGCTTCCGGGGGTTGGACACCACGTCGAGCGGGGTCGCGCTGTTGTTCTTCACGGCCTCGGGCTTGAGCGTGATGAGCTTGGCCTCCTGCAGCAGCAGCAGCGCGCGGTTGCCGTTGGACGGGTCGTTCTGGATGCCGACCGACGCGCCGTCGGGCAGCGCATCGATCGACTTGATCTTGCGCGAGTAGAAGCCCAGCGGCGCGGTGATCGTCAGGCCCACGGGCACGATGTCGAAGCCGCGCGACTTGTTCTGGTTGTCGAGGAAGGGCTGGTGCTGGAAGGCGTTGGCGTCGAGATCGCCGGCCGCCAGCGCGGCGTTGGGCAGCTGGTAGTCGTTGAACACGACGACCTCGACGGCCAGGCCGTCGCGTGCCGCCGCCTTCTTGACGACTTCCCAGATCTGCTCGCCGCTGCCGACGGAGACGCCGATCTTCAGGGCTTTCCTGTCCTGCGCGTGCAGCGTGCCGCCGATGGTGAAAAGGGCCATGGAGGCAAGGGAGAGCGCGGCGATCAGCGCGGCGCGGCGGTGGACAGGAAGCATGGGAATGGGCATGTCGAATGAAAGAGCCATCACTGTGACGGCCGTCGGCCCGGCAGGGAACGAAGGAAAACGCGCAACCTTATGCGCCGGGCGTCGAGCGGTGGCGCGCCGGCGGCAGCACGCAGTCGGACAACGTGGGGCGGTCAGTTGAGGCGCTGCCCGCCGGCCGCGTCGAAGAGGTGCGCCTCGCCGGGCACTGGCCAAAGCGCCAGACGGTCGCCCGGCCGGGCGCCGATCCGGTCGCGGAACGCCGCCATGACGGTCTGGCCGGCCAGGCGAAGCGCCACCTGTGTCTCGGCGCCGGTGGGCTCGACCACGATCACATCGGCGGAAAGTCCGCGGCTCGGGTCGATCGTGAAATGTTCGGGGCGAGTGCCGTAGAGCACGCGATCGCCGTGAGCGCCGCGGGATGCCGACGTCAACGGCAGCCGCAAGCCGTCGTCCGTCAGGACGGAGGGGGCACCGTCGAGCTGCAGGCGTCCCGGTATGAAGTTCATCGCCGGCGAACCGATGAAGCCCGCCACGAAGGCATTCCGGGGCCGGTCGTAGAGCTCGAGCGGTGCCCCGACCTGCTCGATCAGGCCGTCCTTCAGCACCACGATCCGGTCGGCCATCGTCATCGCCTCGACCTGGTCGTGCGTCACGTAGACCGTGGTCGTTCCCAGGCGCTGGTGCAGGGCCTTGATCTCGGTGCGCATCTGCACCCGCAGCTTGGCGTCGAGATTCGACAGCGGCTCGTCGAAAAGGAAGGCCTGGGGCTGCCGCACGATGGCGCGACCCATGGCGACGCGCTGGCGCTGGCCGCCCGAGAGCTGGCGCGGCCGGCGATCGAGCAGGTCGCCGAGGCCCAGCGTTTCGGCCGCCTGCCGCACGCGGCGGGCGATGTCGGCGGGCTTCAAGCCCTGGATCGTCAGGCCGAAACCGAGGTTCTGGCCGACCGTCATGTGCGGATACAACGCGTAGTTCTGGAACACCATCGCGACATCGCGATCGCGCGGCGCCACGTCGTTGATGCGCCGGTCGCCCAGCAAGATCTCGCCTGCGTCGATGCTCTCGAGGCCGGCGATCATGCGCAGCAACGTGGACTTGCCGCAGCCGGACGGGCCGACCAGTGCGACGAATTCGCCGTCGCGGATGTCGATGTCGATGCCGCGGATGACGGGCGCAGGACCGAAGTTCTTGGCGAGTTGGCGGATGGTGATGGAGGCCATGAGGAGGTCGGAAAGGGGGGAGGGTCAATCCTTGACGCCGCCGGCCGTGAGGCCGCGCACCAGGTACTTTCGAACCAGCACGGTGAACACCACGACCGGAAACATCACGAGCGTGCCGCTGGCGGCGATCTTGGTCCACTCCCAGCCCTCGTATTGCAGGAAGTTGACGATCGCCACCGGCGCCGTGATGGCGTTGGTGCGGGTCAGGATCAGCGCGTAGAAGAAGTCGTTCCACGAGAAGATGAAGCACAGCACCGCGGTGGCCGCGAGTCCGGGGGCGGTGAGCGGCAGCGACACGCGCCAGAAGGCCTGCCAGATGCCGCAGCCGTCGATCCAGGCGGCTTCCTCCAGGGTCGCGGGCACGGCCTCGAAGAAGGTCTGCATCAGCCAGATCACGATCGCGAGGTTGAAGGTCAGGTAGACGATCGCGAGGCCGATCACGGTGTCCTGCAGGCCGAGGTACTGGTAGGCCAGGAAGAAAGGGATCGTGAAGGCGATCGGCGGCGCCATGCGGGTCACCAGGATCCACAGCGCGATGCGGTCGCGGCCCTTGAAGTTCCAGCGCGTCAGCGCGTAGGCGGCCGGCACGCCGATCAGGAGCGAGAAGCCGGTCGACAGCGTGCTGACCAGCAGGCTGTTGCCGAAGGACTTCGGGAAGTTGCCCTGCAGCAGGCTGATGAAGCCGTCCAGTGTCGGCGTGAACAGCAGGCTGTCGTCGAAGATGTCGGCCGCAGGCCGGAAGGCGAGCTGCACCAGCCAAAGGAAGGGCGACAGCACGACGACCAGCAGCAGCGCCACCGTGAGCGCGCGCGCATGCCGCGAGAGCCAGGATCGACGCCGCGTCGCGCCTGCGAGGCTGCCCGCCGCGCGCACAGGGCCCGCGGCGATGCCTTCGTCGTGGCCGAGCTCGATCTTGTCGGCGCTCCAGGTTCCACTAGCACTTGTCATGGTCGCTTCAGCCCAGTCTGCCGACCAGCCAGCTCAGCAGGAAGACGCCCACCAGCATCACGGTCGCGATGGCGCTCGCGTAGCCCCAGTAGGAAAAGTTGAAGGCCTGGATGAAGCCGTAGAAGTTCGTGACCTCGGTGACGCTGCCCGGGCCGCCATTGGTCAGCACGTAGATCAGCGGGAAGGCCTTGAAGCTGTCGATCAGTCGAAACAGCGCGCACACGACCAGCACCGGGCGGATGTACGGCAACACGATATGACGGAACAGCTGCCAGCGGCTGGCGCCCTCGAGCGTGGCGGCCTCGATGGGGTCGTCCGGGATCATCTGCAGAGAGGCCAGCACCATCAGCATCGTGAACGGAAACCACTGCCAGGTATCCGCGAGCGAGATGGCCCACAGCGCGGTGTCCGGGTTGGCGATCAGCGAGCGAACCGGCCAGCCCAGCGCTTCGAGGCCGCGGTGGAGCGGGCTGACGTCGGGCGTGTACATGATCTTCCAGATCAGCGCGACCACGATCGGCGGCAGCACCATCGGGATCAGGAACACCGTCCGGGCGCCTTCGAGCACGCGGGACTTCCCGTTCAGCAGCAGCGCCAGGCCGAGGCCCGCGGCCAGCTGCAGCAGCACGCTCGACGCCGACAGCTTCAGCTGCACCGCGATCGATGCGAGGAAGCGGCCGTCGTGCAGCAGCTGCCGGTAGTTGACCAGCGGGTCGTCGAAGCGGAAGGTGCCCGAAGGATCGGTGAGCTGCAGCGGCGTGAAGCTCGCCACCAGCAAGGCGGCCGCCGGCACCAGGGTGATGAGCAGCAGCACCGCCAGCGCGGGCGAGAGGCCGGCGAGGAAGGCCCGCCGCCGCTCGCCCTGCCAGCCATCCGCGGAGAGCGCGTGCGCCATGACTCAGGCCCTCACAGCTTGGCGCCCGAACGCTTGAGCTCCGCGATCGTGTTGGCCTGGGCTTGCTGGAAGGCCTGCTTGGCCGACAGCTGTCCGCTCGCGATCAGCTCGATGGCCTTGTTGAGTTGCTGGTCGACCTGCGGATAGACCGACACCGTGCGGTACTTCATGTGGCCGGTCTTGGCGGCGAGCTCGATCGAGTCGAGCGCCAGCTTCGCGAGGTCGCTGCCGTTGATGACCTGCTTCTCGCGGAACGCCGTCGAGTCGATGTCGGAGCGCCGCGCCGGCGATCCGTAGCCCGCGGCCACGGCGCGGCCCGTGGTCTGCTTGCTCAGCGCCCACTGGATGAAGGCCCAGGCGGCCTCCTTGTTCTTCGAGCCGGCCGGAATGCCGAGGCCGTGCACGGCAGTGCCGGGGAACCGGCCCGCCGGGCCCTTGGGCACCAGGCCGAACTTCACGGTCTTGATCGTCTTGCTGGTGGCGGGGTCGCCCAGTTGCGCGAGGTGCAACTGGCCGGCGTCGGTGAAGTTGACCCTGCCGAGCTTGAGCGCCTGCGTGACCTGGTCCGGCTGGTAGGTGATCGCGCCGTCGGGGCCGAATTCCTTCAGCAGGTTGGCGTAGTACTCGCCGGCGGCGATCGCCTCGGGCGTGTCCAGCGTCGGGAACAGGTCGTCGGGTGCCTTGCGAAAGACGTCGCCGCCGAAAGCGTGCAGGTAGGGCACGAAGGTCCAGCCGTAGTGGTTGTCGGCGACGAAGCCGGCCACGCGCTCCTTCTTGTTGACCGCGCGCAGCACCTTGACGAGGTCGTCGGTGGTGTCGGGAAAGCCCAGGCCGGCCTTCTCGACCAGGTCGAAGCGCGACGATGCGGTGAGCAGGGCCTCGGCGGTCCAGGGGATGCCGTAGAGCTTGCCATCGCGCCCGGTCTCGGGCGCACGGGCACCTGCCAGGAAGTCGTTGACGTCCCAGTCGGCCGCGGTCAGGTTGGGGTTGCGGATGAAGTCGTCGAGCGGCGTCAGCCAGCCCGAGTTGATCCAGCGGCTCGAGTAGATGAAGGTGACGTTGACGACGTCGTAGGCCGATCCCTTGGTCGACAGTTCGAGGTCGGCACGCTGGTTGTAGACCGGGAATGAAGGCGCATCGAAGTTCACCTTCGCGCCCGTGGCGGCCTCGAACTCGGGCAGCCAGCGCTGCAGCAGCGTCGGATAGGCGGCGCTGAAGGTCGAGACGTTGAGTGTCACGCCGGCGAATTTCTTCGCGCCACCCTGGGCGGCGGCCAGACGCGGCAGCAGCGCGCCGGCACCCAGTGCGGCGCCGGCCTGCAGCAAGCCTCGGCGGCGGCGATCGAAAGTCGAGAGTTCGTATGTCATGAGGGGTTGCAGGTTCAGGCGGTGGCGGAAATGACTTCGTCGATGCGCGCGTCGTTGGTGGCTTCGGGCCGGCTACGGGTGCGGCTGCGCTGGCCATCGATCGAGACCGCGGTCTCGCCGTGCACCGTGACGCGGCGCACCAGGCGCGGCTGGTTGCCGTAGTCGTTGATCGCGAAATGCTGCGTCGCGCGGTTGTCCCAGATCGCGACGTCGTCCTGCTGCCAGCTCCAGCGGACGGTGTTCTCGAGCCGCGTCACGCGGTTCTGGAGGATCTCGAAGATGCGAGCCGATTCCGCGGTCGACAGGCCGACCAGCTTCTTGACGAAGTGGCCGAGCAGCAGCGAACGCTCGCCCGACACCGGGTGCACGTGCACCACCGGATGCTCGGCCTCGTAGACCGCCGAGACGAACACCTTGCGGTGGTGGGTCAGGCGTTCGGCCTCGACCACCACGCGATCGGCGCCGTAGTCGTAGTCGTTGCTGTGCACGGCCCAGAGCTGGTCGGCGAGTTGCTTGAGCTGGGCCGGCAGGCGTTCGTAGGCCAGGGCCGTGTTGGCCCAGACGGTGTCGCCGCCATAGGCCGGGATCTCGACGGCGCGAAGGATCGATATCTTCGGAAAGGCATCCACGAATGTCACGTCGGTGTGCCAGGAGTCGGCCCGGCCGCCGCCCTTGGAGGCATCGAGCTCGAACAGCTTCGTGCCTTGGGGGGACGGCACCGTGGGATGCGCGACGGTGCGCCCGAAGCGGGCGCCGAACGCCTGGTGCTCCTGGTCGTCCAGGTGTTTCTGGCCACGAAAGAACAGCACCTTGTGCTTCACCAGCGCGGCGTTCAGCTGCTCGACGATGTCGGCGTGCAGATCGGCACGCAGCACGAGGTTCTGCACCTCGCCGCCGATGTTGCCAGCCACGCGCCGGATGCGCAGGTCGCCGATGCTGGTGTCGAGGGATGAAGGGGTGTCGTGGCTCATCGAGGGATCTCCTGGAAGCATGGAAGTCGTCGGTCGGGATTCGGCGGCCGATTCTGCGGGCCCTTCATCGGATCCCGAACGACCGAATCGTTGAATTCAAATAAGCGAATGATCTGAGCGGTCGAGCGCGTTCAGAACAGCCGGAACCGGACCGTGGGGTCCTGCGCGACCCTGGCACCGAGGCCACGTTCCCACGCCAGGTAGTCGGCCCATGCACGGTCTCGATGCAAGGCCGACACCCGCATCACCGAGCCCCAGTCGTCCTCGAAGGACGTCAGCAGTTGGGCGGGTTCCCAGCTCTGCGCGGTCGGCCGTCCGGCTGCCTGCCATGCCGCGGTTCCGCCGCGCAGCCAGTCGAATCGGCGTTCGGGCCAGCGCTCACGGGCCTGGGCTGCGACCCATCGGGCCGCATGACCATCCGGTGACGCGAAGACGATGCGGAGCCCGGCTTCCAGCAATGCGGCCAGTGGTGTCAGCGTGCTGGGCAGCAGGAAGTCCGCGGCTGGCAGATGCCGACCTTCGAAATCGGCACTGGGACCCACGTCGACCACCCGCACGCGCGTCGGCTCGGAGTCCAGCAGCGCGGCCACTTCGTCGGCCGCAAGACCTGCGCCGGCGGCCGCCGCGATGGCCTCGAACGCATCGGCCATCGCGGTCGATGCGGCGTTCGCGGCCCAGGAGGCAGGGGGTTCGCCATCGAGGATCCACACCTCGGACTGGTTGAGCTGGCGCAGCCAGAAGGCGGTGATGGCCGCGCGCAGGTGGTGCGGATCATCCAGCAGCACGATGCGGGCGCCGCGGGTGCCGACCAGGTTTTCGAAATGCATCAGCAGTTGACCGCCGGCGACGCTGCGAATGTCTGGTGCGGCTTCGGCGCCCGGCCGCAGGTCGAACAGGTAGAGCGTCCGGTCGCTTTCCGCCCGCCACCGTGACAGGGTGTCCGGCCGGAGCAACGGCAGTCGATGGCGCCCGATCAGCGCATCGGCGCGACGGCGCAGTTCCGCGTCGGGCGCGACGGGCAGATCGGCGGCGGGCCGCGCGTCGCTCCGCACCGGCGCGCCGTCCAGTGCCCACTGCATCACGCCGTCTTCCAGGAAGTGCGCATCGGAGTGGCCGAGCAAGCGCAAGGTGGTGCTGCCGATGATGCCGCGGGTGCGGCTGAAGCAGTGGACCAGCCAGGGTCCGGGCTGCCCTTCGGAGGGCCACTGGCGCAGTGCGAGTTCGGTGCCGGCGTGGTTGTGGGCCCCGGGCAGCGACAGGAAGGCATATTCGTCGGCTGGCCGCGCATCGATCAGGGTCGCCGACCGGCCCGCTTCGCGCAGGGCCCGCAAGGCTGCACCGGGAAGGGTCGGCGTCGCGTGGCGCGCCAGCACCTGGCCGCCGAAGGCCTTGACCAGGGTCGCATAGCCGTCGATCAGGGGCAAGCCTGCCGCCTGCCAGCCAACCGTTCCGCCGGCCAGCACCCGCACATCGGTGTAGCCGAGGCGGGCCAGCAATTTCGCGGCACGCGGCGCCGGACCCTTCGGATCACCCGCATCGACCAGCACCACCGGTGTGCCCTGGCGCGGAACCAGCGCCTGCACCTCGAGCCCCAGGGAGGACAGCGGCGCGAGCCGCGCGAGGTTCAGGTGGCCGTCGACGAAGGCACGCGCCTCCCGCACGTCGAGCAGCGCCAGTTCCTGGTCGCCGAGCAGCAGGGCATGGAGCGCCTGGACCGTGATCGACGAGGGAGAGCAGGAGGCGGGCATGGACGAGCGAAGCTACTCCACATGGAGGCCGCGGCCAAGCAGGCTCGGCGCATTTGCTCATGCGCAATGGGAGCAAGCGAATGCATCGAACGGGCCCAAGATCGACCGCCGATCGCCGCCCAACCCGCCCGCATGACAACGCTCGCCCGCACCCTCTCATCGGACGTCAAGGGCGCCGCGCGCTGGTGGCAGCGCTGCGAGGCGCCGACCCTGGTGCTGGCCGTGGGGGTCTATTCGGCCTGGGCGGCGCTGGTCTACTGGCATGCCGCGATGGGTGCCGTCGCGCTGTTCGTGCTGGGTGGCTGCATCGCTCAGCTGCACTCCTCGCTGCAGCACGAGGCCATTCACGCGATGCGCCGAATTCCGAGGCCCCTTCGATGGGCCCTGGTCTGGCCGCCGCTGAACCTGTGGCTTCCGTACCCGCTCTATCACCGGAGCCACAGCGTCCATCACGTCAACTTCCATCTCACCCATCCGCAGAAGGATTCGGAAAGCGTCTACCACTCGGCCGCGGCCTGGGCCGGCTACGGACCGGTGCGCCGCGCGGTCATCGCCGCCAACCAGACCCTGGCGTTCCGGCTGATCGCGGGGCCCTGGCTGTGCCTGGGCAACCTGGTGCGCTCGGAACTGCGCCGGTTCGCGGCTGGCGACTTTTCCCACTCCGGCATCTGGTTCGTGCACGCGGTGAGCATGGCGCCGATCCTCTGGTTCGTGATGTCGGTATCTGACATGAGCCTGGTCAGCTACCTGCTCTGCTTCGTCTACCCGGGCATGATGCTGGGCGCCCTGCGTTCCTTCACCGAACACCGCTGGGACGACTCGCCGCACGAGCGGGTGGCGATCGTCGAGTCGAATCCCGTCTTCGGACTGCTGTTTCTCAACAACAACCTGCACCATGTGCATCACCGTTGCCCGACGATGCCGTGGTACGAGATACCCGGCCACTTCCGCCGCAACAGGGCCGCGATCCTGGACGCCAATGGCAACTTCTACTACCGCGGCTACTGGCAGATCGTCAGGCGCTATCTGTGGCGGCCGATCTTCGAGCCGGTTCATCCGCACTGGTGAGGTCGCCAGCAACACGGGACAATCGATCGTTCCTTTCCTTGATGTCCTCCGCATGACCTACCTTGCCTCCCCCACGCGCTACGACGATATGCCATACCGCCGGGTCGGCCGCAGCGGCCTCGTGCTGCCGGCGATCTCGCTGGGCCTGTGGCACAACTTCGGAGACAGCACGCCCCTGGAACTCCAGCGCCGGCTGTTGCGCACGGCCTTCGACCACGGCATCAACCACTTCGACCTCGCCAACAACTATGGCCCGCCCTACGGCAGCGCCGAGGCCAATTTCGGGCGTCTGCTGCGCGAGGACTTCAAGGCGCATCGCGACGAACTGGTCATCTCGACCAAGGCGGGATGGGACATGTGGCCCGGGCCGTACGGCAAGGGCGGCGGCTCCCGCAAGCATGTGCTGAACAGTCTCGACCAGAGCCTGCAGCGACTGGGCATCGACCATGTCGACATCTTCTACTCGCACCGTTTCGATCCCGAGACGCCGCTGGAGGAAACGGCCGGCGCGCTGGCGCAGGCGGTGGGCCAGGGCAAGGCCCTCTACATCGGCATCTCCTCGTACTCCGCAGGCAAGACGCGAGAGATCGCCGGGTTGTTGCGCGAATGGAAGGTGCCGCTCCTGATCCATCAGCCGTCCTACAACCTGCTGAACCGCTGGGCCGAGAAGGATCTGCTGGCGGCGACCGACGAGCTGGGTGCGGGCGTGATCGCATTCACGCCGCTGGCGCAGGGCTTGCTGACCGACAAATACCTCGACGGCGTGCCCGCCGACGCGCGCGTCCATCGCCCCGGCGGCGGCTCGCTCAAGCCGGAGCATCTTTCCGAAGCCAACGTCGGGCGTGCGCGTGCGTTGAACGTCATCGCCCAGCGGCGCGGGCAGACGCTGGCGCAGCTCGCCCTGGCCTGGACCTTGAGGGACCCGCGCGTGAGCTCGGCGCTGATCGGCGCCAGCCGGCCCGAGCAGATCGTGGACAACGTCGCGGCGCTGCGGGGCCCGGCGTTCACCGCGCAAGAGCTGGCCGAGATCGATCGCCATGCGGTCGAAGGCGGCGTCAACCTGTGGGAGAAGCCGTCGACGGATTACGCCTGACGGGCGATTTCATGTGAGTGCTTACTCATTGAGCGAGCTAGGAGAAATATGGAGAGCCCGCAGGGCGGCCGGTTTCGGGTGCAAGCACTGAAGCAGGCCGCAGGCCCAGCGACAATCCACCCATGACCCAAGGCAAGCGCATCTCTGCAGACATCGGCGGCGACGCCTTGCAATCCATCCGGGATCTGGGGGCGGCGGCCAGGCTGGCCCGAACGGCGGCCGGGGAGGGCCAGGCCGCCGCCGCCGCGCGCCTGGGCGTGCATGTGCAAACCATCGGCCGCATCGAAGCAGGGGAGCCCGGCGTGGCCATCGGGCACGTGCTGGGCCTGCTCGCGCTCTACGGCATCGGCGTCAGGCTGCAGCGGCCGGCGGGCGGCTGAACCATGACCCTTCACACGCTTGCGAACGGGGTGAGGCTGCTCGCCATCCCCATGCCCCATGTGCAGAGCGCCAGCGTGGGGGTGTTCCTGCGCGTCGGCTCCCGCGACGAGACGCCGGCCACCAACGGCATCGGCCATGTCCTGGAGCACATGGCGTTCAAGGGGACCGCAACCCGCTCGGTGCAGGCCATCAACCTGGACGCGGAACGGCTGGGCGCGGATGTCAACGCGTTCACCGGCAAGGACAGCACCGGCTACTTCATGACCGGCCTGGGCCGCCACGCGGAGCAGCTGCTGCGCATGACGGCCGACATCGTCCTGAACAGTACATTTCCCGACAACGAATTGCAGCGCGAGCTGGAGGTGATCCGCCAGGAGGCCATCGAGTACGAGGAGGACCCTGAGGATTGCTCCAGCGACCTGCTCGACCGCGCCATCTGGGGTGACGACCCGATGGGCATGCCGGTGATCGGCACCATCGGCAACATCGAAGGCTTCACCCGGGACGACCTGGTCGGCCACGTGCAGTCCCGCTACGTCGCGCAGCAGACCGTCGTTGCCGCGGCCGGCAACTTCGACGTCGAAGCCTGGCTGGCGCTCGTCGGGGAACTCTTCGCAGCGATGCCCGCGTCGGCCGACCTGACCGTCTCGCGACCGCCGGAGCCGGCAAGGTATGTCGGCCAGGCCATGGCCCGGCGCTTCACGCAGGTGTCGCAGGTGTTCCTGAACATCGCCTACCCGCTGGCGCCCGCGCGGCCGGAGGAGATGTCGCAGCCGCGCTGGCGCCTTGCGGCTGCGCTGGCGGCCAACCTGTTCGGCGGCGGGATGTCGGCGCCCCTGGTCGACACCGTCCGGGAGCAGCTCGGCCTGGCCTACACGGCCCATTCCACGGTGGACAGCGGGGACGTCTGGGCCAACTTCGCGGTGCATGCGGTCACGACCCCGGACAAGCTCGACGCGCTGGTGACCGCGACCGGCCGCCTGCTGCGGGCGCAGGCCACGGCCATCGATCCGGTGCACCTGGAGCGGGCGAAGAACCAGTTGACAGTGTCCCGCGTGCGCGCCGGAGAGCGGACCTACGCGACCATGGAGCAGGCCGTCGAAGAGCTCTTCGCCAGCGGACGCGTGACGCCGATGGCCGAAGCGATCGCCATGATCGACGACATCCGGGCGGACGAAGTGCGGGCGGTCTTCGAGCGGATGCTGGCCCACCCTCCGGCGCTGGCGATCACCGGCAAGGGCGCCAGCGTGCGAGGCGCCCGACAGCTGGCGGCGCGCCTGGTCGACGGCGCCCGCTAGCATCCGCTAGCGGCCGGACCCGATCGCGCTGAGCGGATGCGCCCGGGTGTGCCGAAACGCACAGACAGCCGGGCGAGTTCACGGAAAAATGGGCCCAGCTCTTCAGGAGACGGACCATGAACTCCATCGATCGGCAACTGGCGCGGACCCCCACGCGGGCGCTGCAGAAAGCGCTGATGGCGCTGGGCGTCGCCCTCGCAGCGCTCGTGAGCGCGATCGTGCTGGTCCTGAATCCGCAACCGTTTCCCTATCCGTCGCAGGTGCCGCTCGCCTGCAGCGTGGCCGACACGCACGGATCGCCCAAGGTCGCCATGGTGCGGAACACGAGCTCCGTTTCCAGGCGCACCGATGACGTTGCCGATGCCCGGTGTGCGTGAGGCTGACCTGGAAATCCGGGCACCTAGCCAGCTTCGTCCAGTTCGAACAGCACCTCCTGCGCGCCTTCCCACAGCACCTTGGTGCCGAGCGCGCGCAGGTTCTCCTTGCCCTCGACGATCGTCAGGAAGTGGTTGCCGGCGAGCTGGCCCATCTTGCTCGCGAAGCTGCAGGCGCCGTAGGCCAGGATGATCTCGGTCTCGCTGTAGCCGCCGGGGTAGAACAGGATGTCCCCCACCGAGGGGTGGCTGGTGTGGTTCTCGAAGCCGACGCCGAGCCGGAAGTCGCCCAGCGGCACCCAGCAGCCTTCGCCGCTCCAGCGCACGTGGATGAGCCGCTGCCGATAGGGAAGCAGCTTGCAGAACGCCGCCACGGTGAGTGGTGCGTCGGGATGGGTGACGGCGACGAAGTCGAAGCCGCCGGCGGTGATCTTGATGCGGGTCATGTCTCGGTGTTTCCTGGAAGTCAGCCGCAGCAGCCGCCCATGCGGCCGTCGCGATAGAAGGGGGCAAGGTCCTGCGCGAGCGCGGCCACGGTGGCGCGCCAGCCGCCGTGCGCGGCGTCGGCGGCCAGGGCGGCGCGCGTGCGCGCGAGCAACTCGGCGCGCAATGCGGCCTCGTCGATGCCGGTCACCCGGCCCGCCTCGACCACGGTCCGGCCGCCGACGATCACGTCCGCGATGTGCGTGCCGTTGCCGCGCGCCAGCAGCAGCGCGAGCGGGTCGGTGTCGGCGAACAGGGCATCGTCATCGAGCGCGTCCCAGTCCAGCAGCACGATGTCGGCCGGTGCGCCGGGGGCGATCCGGCCGTTCGACAGTGCGGCGGCGCCCGACACGCTGCGGGGGCCGTTGCGCGACGCGAAGCCCCAGAGCTGCCCCGGCGTCATCGTCGTGTCGAAGCCCCAGCCGCGGTGCAGCGCATAGGCCAGGCGCGCCTCGCGCAGGGCGTCGTCGTCTTCGTCGAAGGCCATGCCATCGAGCCCCATGGCCACCCGGCAGCCCTGCGCGAGCATCTCGGGCAGGGGAGCGATGCCGGACTTCAGGCCCAGGTTCGAACTGGTGTTGACCGCGATGGTCGCGCCGCGTTCCGCGATCAGTGCCAGCTCATCGGGCCGCGCCCAGGCGCAATGCGCCAGGGTGAGGCGCGGGCTGAGCAGCCCGATGCTGTCGAGGAACTTGACGATGCCGCCGGGATGCACCCGGTCGGCCCATTGGCGCTGGTACCGGGTCTCCAGCAAGTGCATGTGCACCGGCCGGCCGGTGTCGGCCGAAGCCCGCGCAATGGCTTCGAGCAGGGGCGTGCTGCACCATTGCACGGCGCTCGGGCCGTACTGCACGGCGACGTGGTCGCCCGATCCGTCGTCCCGCACCATCGCGGCAACCTCGTCGACCAGCGCGAGCTGCTGCGCGGGCGCCACTGGCTGCACGGCGAGCCGCTTCGCGACCGCGTCGCGGATGCCCGGGCGCAGCGCGCCCAGTACCGTGGCGTCGTCGCAGTAGGCGATGCCGTTGCGGTCGCGCATGGCCACCGCGAAGCCGATGCGCACGCCGACGTCGCGCGCGGCCCGTGCCACGGCGCGCGCCTCGTCCACGTAGGGCATGCCGCCCTGCACCCGGGTGTAGTGCACCATGAGGTGGGCGACACCATTGCGCACCGAGCGTGCGAACGATGTCGCGGCGCACAGGTACGGGTCCATGCCCGGCACCACGCCGAGAAAGGGCAGCCAGCTTTCCAGCGGCTGGTTGAACGCGCCCAGCGTGGCGCTGCGAAAAGTGCGCGCGTGGTCGTGGGCGTTGGCGAGCGCGGGCAGCGCCAGCCTCCGGCGGCCGCTGCCCGCGCCCGGCCGTGCCTCGATGGAGGCCACGCGCCCATTCGCCAGGCCGACGCGCACATCGCGTCGCGCGGGCTCCGCGCCCGGGTCGGCCAGCAGCCAGTCGCAGTCGAGAAAGGCGGCGTCGGTCGCGGGCGTCGTCATGGGGCCGCCACCCTGCGCTCGGCCAGCGGCGGCAGGAAGCGGCGGTCGAAGACCTCGGCAGCGGTCGGCACGCGAGGCAGCTCGAACGCTTCCTGCACCTGGATGAGGGAGCGCGCGAAACGCGCATCGCTGACGTCGCCCAGGCCGATGGCGGCGGCTTCGGGTGTCAGCATCACGGTTTTCAGGGTGTACATGAGGCGGCGTTTCTCCAGGTCCTTGTTCAGCAGCGGCTCGCGCTTCATGAGTGCGGCGATCGCGGCGTCGGGGTTGGCGATGGTATCGCGCAGTCCCTTGTGGATGGCGCGCACCAAGCCCGCGACGGCCTGCGGTTTGTCCTTGACGAGCTTCTGCGACACCAGCACGCCGTTGCCATACAGCTCGACGCCGAGGTCGCCGTAGTGGAACCAGCGGATGTCCTTGTCGGGGTCGATGCCCTGCGCCACCAGGTTCATGTAGCTGGTGACCGAGAACACCGCCGACCCGTCGACGTGGACTTTCAGCATCATCTGCTCCTGCAGGTTGGGCGCCACGTTGGTCCATTTGACCTTGGCCGCGTCGACGCCGCCCTTGCCCGCGATCACGGGGAACATCCGTGAGGCCGCACCGCCGGCCACCGTGCCGAGCGTCTTGCCTTCGAGGTCCTTCAGCGTCCTGATCGGGCTGGTCGACTTCACGATCAGCGCGAACGGCGCCCGGTTGTAGATCATGTAGACCATCACCGGCGCGGTGCCCGGCTTGGCGACGGCGTTCTGGATGATGGCATTGACGTCGCCGAAGCCGGCCTGGTAGGCACCGGCCATCACCTTGGTCACGGCGGCGGCCGAGCCGTCGCCCTGGTCGATGGTGACCGCCAGCTTTTCCGCGGCGAAGTAGCCCTTGTCCTCGGCCAGGTAGTACCAGGCGTGGATGCCCTGCAGCTTCCAGTCGAGCACGAACTTGATGGGGGTGACGGGCTGCGCCGCGGCCGGGCGAACCGGCAGCCCCGCGGCGAGCGAAGCCAGTGCGGCGAAAGCGAAGGCCGCGGCGCGGCGCGAAAGACGGTGGTGCATGAAAGCTCCAGGATGGGATGAGGAAGGAAGGGGCCGCGACAGGCTCATGCCATCGCCATGTCGGTCTTGCGCTGCGCCCAGCCGGTCATGCGCTGTTCGACCAGCGAGGACACGGCGTAGAGCGCCACGCCCATCGCGGCCAGCAGGAAGAGCCCGGCGAACACCATCGGCACGTCGAAGTTGCCGCTGGCGATCATCATCACGGTGCCGATGCCCTTGTTCGACGCCACGGTCTCGGCCAGCACGGTGCCGACGAAGGACAGCGTGATCGCGATCTTGAGCGAGGCGAACAGATAGGGCAGGGTGCGTGGCAAGCCGACGTTCCAGAGGATGTCGCGCTTGCGGGCGCCGAGCACGCGCAGCACGTCCTCCAGTTCGGGCTCGGTGCTGGCGAGTCCGGTCGCCACGTTGACCACCACCGGGAAGATGCTGATCACCATCGAGGTCAGGATCGCCGGCACCGTGCCGGCGCCGAACCACACCACGAACAGCGGCACCACCGCCACCTTGGGGATGCTCGAGAAGCCGACCAGCAGCGGATAGGTGACGTCGTAGGCGAGCCTGGACGAGCCGATGCCGACGCCGATCACGATGCCCGCCAGCACGCCGAGCACGAAGCCGGCGAACGTGGTGTAGAGCGTCTGCACCGCATGCGGCCACAGCAGCGACATCTTGTCGATCAGCACGTTCGCGATCTGGCTCGGCCGCGGCAGGATCAGGTCGGACACGCCGAAGGCCAGGCAGGCCAGCTCCCACAGCAGGAAGAAGCCGACCAGCGCGCCGGCGGACAGCAGGCGCTGGCGGGTTCGAGGGGAAAGGGTCATGCCGCCACCTCTTCCAGAGAGGCGGCCGTGGCCGTGGCCGCGACCGGCGGCGTGGCATCGCCGTCACGCCGCGCATCGGCGATGCGCATGCGCAGCTGCTGCACCAGCGTGGCGAACTCGGGTGCATAGCTGCTTTCCAGCGTGCGCGGCCGGACAAAGCCGACCTCGCGCGTCTCCAGGATGCGGCCGGGCCGCGAGCTCATCACGCAGATCCGGTTGGCCAGGTAGGCGGACTCGCGCAGATCGTGCGTCACCAGCAGCACCGTGGGGCGCCGGTCCATCCACAGCGTCTGCATGATGTCCCACAGCTCCTCGCGCGTGAACTGGTCGAGCGCGCCGAAGGGCTCGTCGAGCAGGAGCAGTTCCGGGTCGTGCACCAGCGCGCGGCACAGCGACGCGCGCTGCAGCATGCCGCCCGACAGCTGCCAGGGCCGCTTGTCGCCGAAGCCCTTGAGCCCTACCTGGGCGAGCAATGCCTCGACGCGGTCCTTGTACTCGCCGTGCTTCTTCTTGCCGAAGTGCCGGCGGAACGGCTCGACGATCTTGAGCGGGATCATCACGTTGTCGCGGATGGTCAGCCACGGCAGCATGGTCGGGTTCTGGAACGCGAGGCCGATGCGCAGGCGCGGTGCCTGCGAGGCGTGCGCGCCGCCACCGGGCAGCGTGCCGGCCGCACCGACTTCGCGGCCGCCCGCGATCACGGCGCCTGCGCTGGGCCGCAACAGGCCGGCCACCAGCTTCAGGATGGTCGACTTGCCGCAGCCGCTCGGGCCGACCAGCGCCACGAAGTCGCCCTCGTCGATGCCGAGCGTCGTGTGGTCCAGGGCGACGGTGCCGCCGCCGTAGCGCAGCATCACGTCGGAGAGTTGGATGTAGGCGTTGCCCATGGCAGCTTTCAGAAGGAGGGAATGGCGAAGATGGCGGCCACCGGCCCGCCGCCGGGTGGCCCCTGGTGTTCGGCACCGCCCGACACGTAGAGCGCCGTCGACCCGACCACCGAAGCCAGCACGCCGCCGACGGCCGCACGCGCGTGCCGCGTCGAGTGGATGTCGGAGTCGTTGAGCATGGTGTGGCGCGCCTCGCGCACGAGGCCGCTGGGGCTGGCTTCGGCCTTGGCCAGCAGGTTGACCAGCCGGCTTGCGACGAGATCGGCATCGGCCTCCGGGTCGAGCCCGAAGCGCTCGCGCAGCATGCGGCGCACGCTGTTGCCGTCGATCGCGTCCTGCATCACCGTATGCGCGATGCGAAAACGCGAGGCACTGCCGGCCGCCTCGCCGAGCACGATGACCACGTTGCCGTCGAGTTCGATTCCGGCCGAGCACGAAGCCCGCGCCGAATAGAGCGTGCTGTCGCGCAGGATCGCCGCCTCGTCGACCGCCGCGCACTCGCCCAGGGCGAGGCCGACGCCGAGCGCCGAGGCGCCCCGCGACCAGGCCATCGACTCGTAGGTGTCGCGCGTGACGGTGGCCGCGCCGCTTTGCTGCGCCGCACGGACCTTGGCGGAGGTGAGCAACGGGCACTTGACCTGCACGAAGTGAACGTCCGCCGCGTCGTCGATGCCGGCATCGCGCATCGCGGCTTTTACCGCCTCGGCGGTGGCCTCGACCTGTGCCATGCGCCCGAGCTCTTCCGGGGCGAAGTCCCGTGTGTGCGCGATCCCGACCACCAGGCGCTTCTCGTGCGTCGCTTCAGCCGCGTCGGCCGGCCCGCGCGCGAACACCGTGAAATGCGGCGACAGCACGCCCTCGGTGCCGCCCGACATCACGAGCGCCACGCGTCCATGTACCTGCGCGGCCGTGCAGTCGAGGTGAGGCGCCAGGAAGTGGCACCAGGCCGTGGCCGCGAAGTCGCGCGTGTGGTCGTTCACGCAGCCGTTGCCTTCGGTCTTTCCCATCACGGCGATGATCTGCCGGGGGTCGAGGCGCCTCGCGTCGACCAGCGCCTGCACGCCCGACAGGTCGGCCGGCCCGTCGCAGGGAACGCGGAACACGTCGACCTTCTGTGCGGCGCTCACAGTGCATCCACCAGCGGTTTGGCGTTCGCCGGAATGCCCTCGGGCGCCTCGACGATGGCGCTGCTGTAGTGCGCCATGTTGCGCGGCTTCGCAGCCGGCATCTGCTGGATGCCCTTGACCGACCGGCCCCAGCCCGCCGCGTCGGCGACGAGCTTGCCGTCGCGCATCACGAAGCGTCCGCGCAGCAGGGTGTGAAGCGGATAGCCTTGCACCGACCGGCCGTTCCATGGCGAGATCTTGCTGATGCTCTGCAGCTTGTTCTGCGACAAGGTGCCGGTGCGCGCCATGTCGACGACCGCGATGTCGGCATGGGCACCGGGCGCGATCACGCCCTTGGTGCCATACAGCCCCCAGGCCCGGGCCGGCGCCACCGAACTCCAGCGGACATAGTCCATCAGCGAGGCGCGGCCGCGATTCACCTCGGTCAACATCAGCGGCATCTGCGTCTCCACGCCCGGAAAGCCGCAGTCGCATTCCCAGATGCTCTCGCGCGTCTTTTCTTCGGGTGTGTGCGGCGCGTGGTCGGTCGCGATCATGTCCAGGGTGCCGTCCATCAGTGCGTCCCACAGCGGCTGGTTGTGGCGAGGCTCGCGGATCGGGGGGTTCACGCGCATCACGCCACCGAGCTTGCGCATGTGATCGGTGTTGAGCAGCAGGTACTGGGGGCAGGTCTCGGCCGTGACGTCGACGCCGCGGCGCTTGAACTCGCGCAGCAGGTAGAGCGAATCGGCCGCGCTGTGGTGCGCGATGTGCACGCGCGCGCCGGTCCACTCGGCCAGCGTCAGCACGCGGTTGATGGCCTCGATCTCGGCCACCGCCGGGCGGGCCGCCAGGTGTGCCATCGCGTCGATGCGGCCGGCGTCCTGCAGGCGCTTCTGGCGCCGGAAGAGAATCGACGAGTTCTCCGCATGCACCACCGTGCGGATGCCCAGCGGCGCGAGGATCTCGAAGCCTTCGAGCAGCGCGCCGTCGGTCGGTGCCGGCAGGTTGCCGAAGGTGTTGCCGACGAAGGCCTTGAAGCTCGTCACCCCGGCGTCGAGCAGCGCTTCGAGCTGGTCGATGCTCTCGTCGCCCAGCAGGCCGTGGATGCCGAAGTCGCAATACGACGACTCGGCCGCCTTCAGCTTGATCCGCAGCGCCTCCACCGTGCCGGTCGGCGGGTGGGTGTTGGGCATCTCGAAGACCGTGGTCACGCCGCCCATCGCGGCAGCGGCGGAGCCGGTCTTCCAGGTCTCCTTGTTCGGATAGCCGGGGTCGCGAAAGTGGACGTGGCTGTCGATGGCGCCGGGCAGCAGGTAGAGGCCGTCGGCGCGCATCTCGGTGCGCGCGGGCGGCATGGTGTCGTCGTGGCCGACGGCGACGATGTGCTCGCCGGCAATCGCCACCGAGGCTTCGATGATCTGGTCCGGCGACACCACGCGGGCGCCGCGGATGACGAGGTCGACTTCTCTGGTCATGGGATGTCCTCGCGCGGTCAGAGTGCGGCCCAGCCGCCGTCGACGGGCAGGTCGACACCGGTGATCTGGCGCGACACCTCGCTCGCCATGAACAGGCAGGCGTTGGCGATGTCGGCATCGGTGGAGACGCGCTTCAGAGCGTAGTCGGCGGCATGGCGCGTCATGGCTTCTTCGAGCGTGATGCCCAGCTTCTCGGCCATGTTGGCGCAGACCTTCTCGCGAAAGCGCGGGCCGTCCACCATGCCGGGCGCGACGTTGTTGACGTTGATGTTGTAGGGGCCGGCTTCGAGCGCAAAGCTCTTGGTGATGCCGCGCAGGCCCCACTTCGAGGCCGAGTAGGCCAGCCGGCCGGCGCGCCCGCGCAGGCCGAAGGTGCCGCCGACGTTGACGATCTTGCCGCTGCGGCGGGCGATCATCGACGGCAGGATGGCGTGGATGGTGTTGAAGCAGCCGGTCATGTTGAGCTGCACGATCTCGTTGAACTCTTCGGTGCTGGTTTCCCAGCCGGTCTTTCCGATCGGGCCCGAGCCGCCGGCCACGTTGACCAGCACGTCCACATGGCCGAAGGCCTCGAGCGCGTGCGCGGCCAGCGCCTCGGTCTGCGCGGCCACGGTCAGGTCGCAGGGCACCACGATGGCCTGCACGCCGAGCGCGCGCGCCTCGGCGGCCACGGGTTCGATGGCGGCGGTGTCGCGGCCGGCCAGCACCAACCTGGCGCCTTCGCGCGCGAAGGCCAGCGTCACGGCGGCGCCCATGCCCTTGGCGGGGCCGGTGATGAGGGTCACCTTGTCTTTCAGTTGCAAGTCCATGTCGGGGGTCTCCTGTGCGGGTTCAGTGGGTGGTGGTGGCGGAAGGGCGATCGGCGCGGGCCGGCAGAAAGCTGCGGTCGAAGATCTCGCCCGGCTCGGGCGTGCGCGGCAGCGCGTTGGCTTCGACGACGATCGCGATGTCTTTCTTCAGCCGCGCGTCGTCGACGTCACCGAGGCCGATGCGCGCGATCTCGGGGTGGCTCATGTCGTTCTTCAGCGTGGCGAGCAGCTTGTCCTTCTCGACCTCGCGCTTGAGCAGGGGCTCGCGCTGGATCGCATGGTCGACGCCGGCATCCGGGTTCGCGATGACTTCCTTCACCGCGCGGTTGAGCGCCTTCACGAAGCCGGCCACCGCCTTCGGGTTCTCCTTCACGAAGCGCTTCGAGAAGAACACCGTGTTGGCATAGAGGTCCATGCCGTAGTCGCCGTAGCGGATGAAGCGCAGGTCCTTCGCCGGATCGAGCCCCATGCCCTTGGCGCTGAAGCTGACGGTGGTGACGTAGCCGAAGCCGGCGTCGATCTGGCCGCGCGAGAGCATCTGCTCGCGCAGGTTGGGCGCCATGTTCGTGACGTTGACCTTGGCGGCGTCGATCCCGGCGATCTTCGCGAAGGCCGGAAACAGCTTGAGTGCGCCGTCGTTGGCCGGGCCGCCCACCGTCTTGCCTTCGAGGTCCTTCGGCGTCCGGATCGGGCTGTCGCTCTTCACCACGAGCGCGAACGGCGGCGTGTTGTAGAGCATGTAGACGCCCACCGGGGCGTCGGCGGGGCGCCGGGACGCGAGGTCGACCAGCGCATTGATGTCGCCGAAGCCGGCCTGGTAGGCGCCGGCGGCCACCTTCGGGATCGACGCGGCCGAGCCTTCGCCCTGGTCGATCGTGACGTCGAGCCCTTCTTCCTTGAAGTAACCCTTGTCCTGCGCCAGGAAGAACCACGCCTGAGGGCCTTCGTATTTCCAGTTCAGCACCAACTTGATCGGCACTTGCGCCAAGGCCGGCTGCGCGGCCAGAGCGAGCGCGAGCGCGAGGCCGCAGGCGGACAGCAGGGCGTGCGGGAGAGGGAATTTCATGCTCAAGACTCCTTGGTTCTGGAAGAAGAGGTGGAAGAAGCGACTCGAAGCGCGTCGAGCAACGACGCGGCACTGGCGACGAAGCCGTGCAGCAACTGCACGATGTAGAGCACGCCCTTGGTCACGTAGGCCGGCGACGGCGTGCTGCAGGCGTCCTGCAGCAGCACGCAGTCGTAGCCGAGGAAGTTGGCGTCCTGCAGGGTCGAGAACACGCAGCGGTCGGTGTTGATGCCGGTGAACAGCAGCGTCGTGATGCCCTGCTGGCGCAGCAGCGTGTCGAGTTCGTTGTCCCAGAAACCGCTCAGGCGATGCTTGTGCACGCTGATGTCGGATGGCGCCACGGACAGCTCGTCGACGACTTGCGCGCCCCAGGAGCCCTGTACCAGCGAGGGGCCATGGTCGAGCGGCGAGTGCTCGGCATAGCCCACGCCATCGGCCGTGCGCTTGCCCTTGAACTGGACCGTGGGGGCGAGGTTGCGCTTGTCGGCGCGGATGCCCCAGTTGAGCCACACCACCGCGCCGCCCGCATCGCGCCAGGCCGGCAACAGCGCTTGCAGCACCGGGATCGGCTTGCGCGCGGCCTGGGTGCCCAGGCCCTTCTGAGCGAACCAGCCTTCGGCGTGGCAGAAGTCGTTCTGCATGTCGACCACCAGCAGCGCGGTGCGCGCCAGGTCGATCTCGACGGCCTGCGGCGCGGCGTCGGCGATCAGCAGCGGCCGCGGCTCGCGTGCCTTGCGCACGAAGCTCACGCGGTTGGCATCCTGCAAATGCCAGGCGTTGTGCGCGGCGGGGCCGAACGATGCCCTCGAAGGAGGCAAGCTGGGCGCCAATCTGGGGCGTGGGGGACGCGGAGGGGCTTTCATGCCCGATGTCATGCACGCGACGTGCCCGGGAGTGCGCCACCATGACGCTTTATCGCGTTCGCTGCGTTGCCGAAACGGCAACGGCCATCGAAGGCATGAAGGTTGCAAGACGGGCCGCATGAACCATTTGCGTCTTCTGCGCTACGTCGATGAAGTGGCCCGCGCGGGCTCGATCCGCCAGGCGGCCGAGCGGCTGCACGTGGCACCCTCCGCCGTGAACCGCCGCATCCAGGACATCGAGGACGAGCTCGGCACGCCGGTCTTCGAGCGCCTGCCGCGCGGCATGCGGCTGACGGCGGCCGGCGAACTCTTCGTGCGCTACATTCGCGGCCGCGCCGCCGACCTGGAGCGGGTGCGCTCGGAAATCGAGGAGCTGCAAGGCCTGCGGCGCGGCAGCGTGCGCCTGGTGGCGAGCCAGGCGCTGGCGCCGAAGTTCCTGCCGGGTGTGATCGGCGAGTTCCGCAAGGCGCATCCGCTGGTCGCCTTCGACGTCCACATCGGGGACCACGTGCAGGCCGCACGCGCGCTGCGCAGCTTCGAGACCGACCTGGCCCTGGTGTTCAACCTGGCGCCGGAGGCCGACATCCAGCGCGCGATCGTGGTCGAGCAGAAGCTCATGGCGATCCTGCATGCGAGGCATCCGCTCGCCGCCGGCAGCGCGTCGTCACTGCGCCTGCGCGACTGCGCCGAGTACCCGGTGGTGCTGCCGAACCGCGACACCGGGGGGCGCCAGCTGCTGGAACGCTTCCTGGCGCGCAGCTCGACCCGCCTCAATGCCATGGTGGAAAGCAACAGCTTCGAGTTCTTGCGCGGCTGCCTGGACGACCGGCGGTCGATCTCGTTCCAGATGGCCATCGGCGCCGCCTGGGACGACCGCGACATCGTCGCGCGCGATATCGAGGATCGAGGGTTTCCCAGGGGCGAGATGGTGCTGGCGAGCCTGCGGGGTCGACAGCTTCCGGTGATCGCCTATGCGTTCGCGGAGTTCCTGAGGAAGAGATTGGGGAGTCTGGGAGGTGGCGAGCCGCCCGCGGCGCGCTGAACCCGTCCTGGATCGCGGCCGGCCTCCCACCGGCTCATCGGGACGCCCGCATCAAGGCGCTGTGCGGGTTCACCGCTTCGCCCTTCCACCATTGCCTTTCAGGCCCGAGCATGAAGACCGCGAAATGGAGGTGAGGCGCGACGGTTGCAGCGTTTCCGGTCGTGCCCACATAGCCGATCAGGTCGCCGCGCCGCAGCTGCATGCCCTCGTGCAGGCCGTCGGCGTATCGGTCGAGGTGCGCGTAGTAATAGGCCAATTGCCCTGCGGGGTCGAACTGGTAGATGGTGAGCCCGCCCGGCTTGCTGTCGAACAGCTTGACCAGCTTGCCATCGTCCACGGCGCGCACCGGCGTACCGAGCGGGGCCATGATGTCGAGCGCCTCGTGGCGATGGCCGGGACGGCCGTCCTCGAAGGTGTCGCGCACCGTCTCGGGACGGATGCCGTCGACCGGGAACTGCAACGAACGGGCGGCGAGAAGCGCCGGCCCGATGCGCTCGGCGGCGGATTGCGCGAGCGCGCCGCAGCACGCCACGAGACAGGCGCAAGCCACCGCCAGTCGAACGCGGGCCACGTGCACGGCAGCCGCCCTCTCAGGCCTTGACCTCGACCGCGAAGCCGGCTTTCGCCAGCTGGGACAGGCGGGCCGCATCCCAATTGGTCAGGTGGATGCAGCCATTGGTTTCCTCGTGGCCGACGCGATCGGGCGCCGGCGTGCCATGGATGCCCCAGTGGGGCTTCGACAGGCCCATCCACACATTGCCGATCGGGTTGTTCGGGCCGGCAGCGACGTCGACTTTCACCGCGTCGGCCGGCGCGTTCTTGAGGATCGACGGATCGTAGGTGAAGGTCGGGTCCTTCACCTCGTTGATGATCTTCATCCTTCCCAGGGGCAGCGGGTCGAGAGGTCCGCCGATGCTGATCGGAAAGCCGGCCAGCGGCTTGCCCGTGCCGTCGAGCACGAACAGCATGTGTTCGCTCTTGTCGATCTCGATCGACTTCGCGGCCTTGACCACGCCGGCGTCGGCCGCGCCGGTGATGTTGACGACCACGATCTCGTCGCCGGCCTGGAATTTCGCTGCGCGGTTCAGTTCGGCCAGGGCCTTCGGCGACATGTGGTACTTCTCCGAGAGGGCCTCGCGCAGGTTCTCGTAGCCCATCGACTTGAGCTTGGCACGATCCGCCATCTCCTTCGGCGTCGGTGCGTAGGGACCCGCGACATCCTTGTCGGTCAGCACATGGGTGGTGAACAGCGGCGCGCTGTCGGCCTTGAGCGCGGCCCAGGTCGCGGCGTCGACCTTGCCGCTCTCGGCAAGACCGAACGAGCGCTGGTAGGCCGCGACGACGCGGCGCATGTTGGCACCGTAGCCGCCGTCGATCTCGCCGGGCGAGAACCAGGCGCGGTCGAGCAGGATCTGCGCCCGCATCACGGCCGCGCCCCGCGAACCTTGCGAGAGCAACGGCGTCTCGTCGGCTGCATTGAGCCGGTCGAGTGCGGCGGCACCCGTGGTCGGGGTGGCGGCGTTGGCGCTCCAGGGCGCGGCGCCGGCGGCGACCATGCCGAGGCAGGCGGCGGCGAGGAGAAAGGATCGGCGTGGAGAAGCGGTCATGGGACGTGCCGGACTACTTGTCCTTGGCAGGGGTCACCGAGACCTTGGGGACCTCGATCACCTTTTCCTCTGTCTTCACCGTCGGGACCGTGATCGTCTTCTCTTCCTTCGTCACTTTCACGTCGGGAGTGGTCACGTCGTACTTGGGAAGCGTCACGTCGCCCTCTTGCGTCTTTTCGTACTTCGGCACCGTGATGTTCCCGTCAGCCGTCTTCTTCACGTCGCAGGCGGCGAGCGTCATGATGGTGCCGATGGCGATAGCGATGGATGCAATGGCTTTCATGGGGTGTCCTCTAAGTTGTTCCGCCCATTCTGAATCGCACGCATCGTTGGCCTGTAAGACCGCGCCGCATGATCGCGGAGGCGTGTGGACTCACGCGATGTGGTCCGTCCTTGGCCGGACGTTCGCCGATCAGCGTTGCGCCTGCGCCGGAAAGCGCAGGGTGAAGGTGGTTCCCTCTGCCGCCGAGGACGCGACCGCCATCTCTCCGCCATGCGCCTTCGCGATCTCCCTGACGATGAACAACCCCAGGCCGACGCTGCGCACGGTGTTGCTGCTCGTGGCGCCGCGCACCATGGGCTCGAAGACGTTGGCGAGCATGCCGGAGGGAATAGGGTCGCCTTCGTTGTGGACCGCCACCAAGGCCGTGCCGGTGTCGATGGCCGATCGCACCACGATCGGCGTGCCGCTGCGGCCGTAGGTCGCCGCGTTGCTGACCAGATTGCCGATCAGCTGGGCCAGCCTGTCGGCGTCGGCGATGCATTGCGCCTCGCCCTGCGCCTCATGTGCGATGACGCGGTCGGGCAAGGCGAGCATCAGTTCGTCCAGCGTGCGCGCGGTGACCTGGTGGAGGTCGATGCGCTGGCGCTTCACGCTCAGACCGGCGCCGATCCGCGCCTGCGTGAAGTCAAGCAGTTCCTCGATCAGGCGCTGCGCGCGCTCGGCAGAATCGCGCACGTGGCCCAGCACCCGGGTCCGGCGCTCGTTTTCGGTCCGCCCCAGGAGTTGCACGCCCATGAGGATGGCCGACAGCGGGTTGCGCAGGTCATGGCTCACGATGCCGACCATCTGCTCGGCGAACAGCGCCCGGTCCCTCAGCAGGTTCTGTGCATCGAGTTCCGCCGCGAGCAGGCTGTCGGCCTTTTTCCGTGCGTTCATCAGCTCGCGCTCGTAGCGGTTGCGGTCTTCTGCCACGAAGGCGGCGATCTCGTCGAAGTCGCCTTCCGCCCGCTTGCGGCGCCGCGCGTTGAGGATCATCGGAATGCCGTGCCCGTCGCGGTGCCGCACCTCGAACTTCACTTCGGCCACGGAGCCTTGCATCTGCAGGGTCGGCGCCCAGTGGGTCTGATGGAAGATGCGGCCACCCATCGTGAACAGGTCCTGCACGCGCTTCGCACCGACGAGGTCTTCGCGCGGCATTCCGACCCAGGTGCAGAAGGTCGTGTTCACCTTCAGGATGGTGCCGTCCAGCGCGGTGACCAGCAGGCCGCAGGGGGCCTCGTCGAAGAGGTCGCTCGCGCTCGGGACCTGGAGGGTCATCGGCGGCTAGCGCTGGCCGAGCGCGCGCAGAAACTCGTCGATCGCGTCGCAACTCGCGCCCGGCGCACTCAGGTGCGGGCAATGGCCGGTGTTGTCGACGATCCGGAGCGTGCTGTGCGGCAAGGTCCTGTGCATGTATTCGCCCACGGCGACGGGTGCGATGAGGTCTTCCGACGACTGGATCACGAGCGTGGGCGTCTGGAGCCTGGCCACGTCCTGCCGGTTGTCCGACAGGAAGGTCGCCTTGGCGAATCGCTTGGCGATGTCCGGGTCGGTGCGGCAGAAGCTGGCCGTGAGCTCCTCGCCGAGTTCGGGCCGCTCGGGCACGCCCATGATCGCCGGCGCCATGCTGCCGGCCCAGCCGAGATAGTTGCTCTCCAGCGTGTCCAGCAGCGAATCGATGTCCTCGCGCGTGAAGCCGCCGACATAGTCGCCGTCGTTGATGTAGCAGGGCGACGGGCCGATCATCATGTGGGCCGCGAAAGTGCCAGGCGACTGCAGGTCGGCCAGCATGCCGATCATTGCGCTCACCGAATGGCCGACGAAAAAGACCGGTCCGAGCGGCACGTCGCGCGTGATCTCCAGGACATCGTCCGCGTAGCCTTGCAGGCTGGCGTACTTCGTCACCTCGTAGGCGCTCGGGTCGGAGTTGCCTGCCCCCACCAGATCGAAGGTGACCACGCGGTAGCGTTCGGCGAAATGGGGGGCCATGAAGCGCCACATGTTCTGGTCGCAGCCGAAGCCATGCGCAAAGATCATGGTCGCGGGACCGCTGCCCTGGATCTGTACGTTGTTGCGGTGGCGGATGTTCATTGGGAGGGTCGGGCGGGTCCCGATGGCGCGTGCGGGGCTGAGTCGCCCGCAAACAGCCATTTTGCCCCCTTTCGGCACGCTGGCCCAAGAAGCATCGGATCGCCCGCAGGACAGCAAGCCCGCCCCGGCTCTACCCCTGGCCCGACGCCACGGCCAGCACGCGCCGCGCGTCGTCGGGTGATGCCGCGTCGGCTGCCCAGGCGACGAATTGGTCCGGGCGCACCAGCACCAGCTTGGCCGCGTAGCGGGCGGTTTCGTCGCTGCTCTCCGCCATCACGATCGACAGGGGCAGCGACAGGTCGAGCGCCGCTTCGCGGAACGCCTCGACCGCCGAAGCCGGCCCGCCCATCACCAGGAGCGTGAATCCGGCGCCGAGCTCGTCGTAGATGTTCTTGCCGGACGCCTGTGCGGCGGGTGCCAGGTGGTGCCCCGCGCGGGCATCGAAGCGGTGGGACCCCTTCGCGCTGCTCACTCGGCCTTCGCTCCCGCATACCACGGTCGAGCCTTCGTAGTGGGGCTCGAAGGCGTGCACCTCGCCGACTGCGCCCTGGGCGCGCGCTTGCCAGGCGGCATCGAACGCCGCCTGGTCGCGAGCCGGATCGAATGCGTCCAGGAACTCCCGGTCGGCATCGATCGACTTGGCGATGAAGTCGCGGATCGTCGAGCCGAACACGGGGCGCCGCTCGGCATCGTAGGAGTCGAGCAGGCCTTCGCCACCCCAGCCCTGCAGCGTCGCGGCGAGCTTCCAGCCCAGGTTTCGCGCGTCCTCCAGCCCGGAGTTCACGCCGTAGCCGCCATAGGGCGGGTGGCTGTGGGCCGCATCGCCTGCAACGAAGATGCGGCCCTCGCGATAGCTGTCGGCCAGCATGAAGCGCAGGTCCCAGAAACCGATGTGCTCGAACTCGACGTCGAAATCCGCTCCGACGGCCTCGCGAAGGTATGCCGCGAAATCGAAGTTGTCCTTGGTGGTACCTGGAGGCACCGGCGCGTGAAAGAACCAGGTGCTGCCCAGATCGACGCGACCGAAGAATTTCCAGTAGCCCTTCAGCGCCGGCTGCAGCACGTTGTAGTAGGACTTGCCCGGGTAGCACTCGAGCAGCCTGTGCAACTCGTGCGACTTGAAGACCAGCAGCACCATCATGCGGTCGTGGTCGGTGCGCGTCTGCGTGATGCCGGCATGCTCCCTCACGAGCGAGCGGGCCCCATCCGAACCGATGGCGTAGGCGGACCTCAAGACGCGCCGGCCGCTTCCTTCGCGCTCGCCGATCGTGATCGACACGCCACTGGCGTCCTGGGTCACTGCTTCCGCGTCCCAGCCGTACAGGGTCTGGACCGAGGGAAGTTCGGCGACGCGTCGTCGCAGCACCGCCTCGGTGGCGTACTGTGGAAGCCTTTCGTTGGACGTGAAGTAATAAGGCTTGACCAGGTCGCGCTGCAGCCAGTCGTAGCTGTGAGGCCCGAGCAGCGTGCCGTAGGCGGTCAGGCCGCCGATCCCGTACGACGGTGGAATGGTGCGCGCGGCGCGCAGTTGCTTTTCCGCCCCCCAGAAGTGGAAGTGCTCCATCGTGCGCTGGGTGAGGTTCTGGCCCTTGGGGATGGGTTGGGGCTGCGGATAGCGTTCGACGACGATGGTGCGAGCGCCGCGCTGGCCCAACTCGATGGCGAGGCCCATGCCCACGGGACCTCCGCCGACGATGACGACCTCGGCATCGAATTGCGCCGAGATGGCTGATTCCTTGTTCATGCGCTGCCTACTCCGCGGTGATGCCTTGGGCCTTGATCAGGTCGGCCCAGCGCTTGGCGTCTGTCGCCAGCATTTGCTGAAACGCCTCGGGCGTGCTGTGGGCAGGCGTCATGCCCTGGGTCTCGAAGGCCTTGGCGATGGCCGGCTGCGCCAGGATCTCGCGCAACTCCTTGTTCAGGCGCTCGATGTACGGACGCGGCGTGCCCGCAGGTGCCAGGACGCCGTACCACATGTCGACGTTCATGTTCCCGAGCTTGAGAACGCTGAGCGGCGGCAGCTCCGGGAGCAACGGGCTCGGCTTGTCGGAGCTGATCGCAAGCGCCTTGAGCTTGCCCGCCTTGACGTGCTGCAGGGCGACATGGATCGGCAGGAACATGATGTCGATCTGGCCGCCCAGCAGGTCCGTGACGGCCGGCGCGGTGCCGCGATAGCTGATGTGCGTCAGGGACACCCCGGCGCGGTTCTTGAGCAGCTCCATGGCCAGGTGGTGCGGCGTGCCCGCACCGGGCGAGCCGTAGTTCAGGGCGCCCGGCTTTGCCTTGGCGCGTGCGATCAGATCCTGCAGGGAGTCGATCTTCGTCCCCGGATACGCGACCAGGAGCAGTTGACCCCAACTCGTCTGACTGACCGGCGCGAGATCGGTCACCGGATTGAATCCCAGCTTGGGATAGAGGGCCATGTTCATGACGAGCGTGTTGACGCTCACGAGCAGCGTGGTGCCGTCCGGTGTCGCGCGAACGACCTCCTGCGTGCCGATGTTGCCGGAGGCTCCGGGCCTGTTCTCGACGAAGAAGGGGCGCTTGAGGCGTTCGGAAAGGCCGGGGGCGATCTGGCGCGCGATCAGGTCGATGCCGGTGCCGGGCGTGAAAGGAACGATCAGGCGAACGGGAGCGTCCGCCGAGCCTTGGGCGCGGGCAAAGGGGGCTGCCAGCGCGGCGAGCCCGCCGAGCAGAATGCGGCGGCGGTGCCGGAATGAGGGCGACGGCTGCAAAGTCCTGGAAGTGTTCACGGCGATGTCTCTTTGGGAGTTGGGTGACAATTAAAGCGGTACCTTTGACATTGATCAAACGGAATATTCTGATGAATTCGTCAACAAAATTGATCAATGTGAGCAGCCGTCAGCTGCATGCGTTCCTTGAAATAGCGCGGCTCCAGAGCTTTGCCAAGGCCGCCGAGCAGGTTCATCTCTCGCCTTCGGGCATGAGCATGCTGGTCAAGGAACTGGAAGAGCAGGTCGGCGCTCGCCTTTTCGATCGAACGACGCGGTCCGTGACTCTGACCGGCGCCGGCCGGCGGCTGCAACCCGTGGCCGAACGCATCGTCGCCGAACTGCTTGCCCTGAGCGCCGTCGTGGGGGGATCCGAGGCGGCGGTACGTTCTCGGCTCCAGGTGGCGGCCACGCCCATGGTGTCGGCCAGCCTGCTGCCGGAGGTGATTCGCGCGTTCGCCGACAGCCATCGGCAGGTGAGTGTCGACCTGGCGGACGTCGACGTGAGCGTCGTCCGCCAGCGGGTGCTGGACGGCGAGGCGGACATCGGCCTGGGGTTCTTCGTCAAGCCCGCTGTCGGCCTGCTGCGCCAGCCCTTGTGCAAGTTCAGGCTGATGCGCGTCAGCCCGCCGGGAGCCGACTCGGGCGGCCTTGCGCCCAGCCAGCCCTGGAGCAGCATCGCGGGCTTGCCGCTCGTCAGCCTGCCGACCGACAATCCGATTCAAGTGGTGATCGAGAAGCACCTGGCCCGGCTGGGCCGCGCGCACGAGGAGCGGCCGCGGATGAACTTGATCGGGACCATCATCGGGATGGTTCGGGCGGGCCGCGGCCACGCCATCGTTCCTTCGTTCGCGATGGAAGAGTGCCTGGGGCAGGGCCTCGGCGTGGCGATGTTGCGCGAGCCCGTGGTTCACCTCGAACTGTTCGTGGTGTCGCGGCGTGGCGCGCAGCCGAAGCATGCGGCACTTGCCTTTGCCCGGGCGCTGAAGGAGGCCGCGGCGCGGTTGCCGGGGTAGGGCGCGTGGCGGCTATTTCAAGACTGGAGGCAAGGTGGCCCGCTCGATGAATCGCCTTTCCCTGGCCTGGAGCGGCCTGCGGCAAGCCGCGCTCTCCACCCCGGGCCTGCGCGTCCTGCTGCTGGCCATTCGCAACTACATCCTCCATCAAAGCGCGAACCAGGCAGGCAGCCTGGCGTTCTCGTCGGTGCTGGCGATGTTTCCGCTCTTGATCCTGGTGTCCGCCGCCGCCGGTTTCTTCGGGCAGCCCGGCGATGCGGCGGCCTTGGCGGCCCGCGTGATGGGCTATGCGCCGCAGGTGGTTCGCGACGCGGTGCAGCCGGTGATCGACCAGGTGCTTGCGCAACGCAATCAGGCCTTGCTGACGATCGGCGTGATCGCGACGCTCTGGACGGCCTCCTCGGGCCTGCAGGCGGTGCGCACGGCCCTCAACCGCTCCTATGGCATCCAGCGAGGTCTTCCTTTCTGGAAGGCGCGAATCAAGGTCACGCTGTTCACGGTGATCGTGGGGGGTGGCGTCCTGGCAGCGTTCAGTTCGGTTGTCATCATGCCGATCGTGTGGCAGCTGCTGGAAGCGAAACTGGGTGCAGGGAAAGAGATTCTCTGGCTGCGCAACAGCGTGCGCTACGGCTCGGCCTTCGTGGTGCTGAGTGTCCTGTACGCGCTTCTCTACGGCTGGCTGCCGGACGTCCGCCAGCGGCTGGCCTCCGTCATGCCCGGCGCCGTGATCGGTGCGTCGCTGTGGGTGGGCGCTGCCGCGACCCTCTCCTACACCCTGCATTCGGCGGGCAAGCTCGCACTGATCTATGGCAGCTTCGCCGGCGTGGTGGCGACGCTGGTCTTCCTCTACATCAGCGCCGCCACGCTGATCTTCGGCGCCGAGGTCAATGCGGTGCTGCGCAAACCGGAAAGCCCGCACGACGCGTCTGGCGAAGGTCGAACGCCTGGTTCGACGCGAGTATTGCCAGCGGAGAATCCGTGAAATGCCCATTGAAGCGCGAAGCGAAGAGAGTGCGTTCGTACGCGGCGAGCGCCGATTGAGCGTGTCGGCGTACATCGGCCTGGTCGCGTCCTGCCAGTCTGCCTTGAACGTCGCGATGGCTGGGCTCAGCCCGGCCAGCCAGGTGGCAATCTGGAGCTCGCTGCAGCCGGATGCGCTCCTGCCGTCCAGTGGAAGACGCACCTTGTGGGCGTTGCGCCGAGGCGTGCTGCATGACCTGGCGCCCCTGGCACAAAGCATGCTGCCCGCCGAACGGAAGTGGGTGCCCACCAAGCACGAGCAACTGGCTTTTCGGGCCGTGCTCGAGGCCCTCGCGACCGGCCGGCAGACGCAAGGCGAGATCAGCGCTTTCTGCAACCTGATCCATGACTGGCCGACGGTGCTGGGCGTGTCCGAGTACCTCAAGGGAGAGCTGGCGGCTGCTGTCCGCCTGGCGACGCTGGAAGTCGTGGGCAACGACCAGCCGAGGCAGGTGGAATTGCCCAGTTGGGGCCTGGTCGGCGCGTTGCTGGACCCGGTCCGTGCCGCCGGTCGCTGGTCGGAGGTGGGCCTCGACGCATTCACGGCGGCGCTGGCGTCGCTGCTGGGACCGGCGAGCGCGGTGCTCACCGAGGCGCACGCGCACCTGCTGGTTCGACTCTACGGGGCCACGCGGGCAGGCCGCAAGGTCTCAGTGCCGGAAATCGCGCTGCGCACCCTGCCGCAGGTCGTAGAGGCGTTGGAGAGCCTCGGGCTGATCCAGCGAACCGAGACCCAGGAGATACGCTGGGTATCGCTCACCCTCGTCCATCTCCCGCCTGGCCAGGGCGCCGCTCAGCCGACATGACGGCGTCGTCACTACACTCTTCGGTGTGCCCCACGAATCGCAACGCCATGTCCCTGTCCGACCAGCTCCATATTCCCGCGCCGAACCCGGACGGCAGCTTTGCCGCGCCGGCGCCTCCGCCGGCCGATAGCGCCGCCGACGCGCTGCGCGACGCGCAGGCACGGCAGGCCGCGCTGGCCGAGCAGCTCGACGCGGTCAACGAGCTGCTGGCCAAGCCGCTCAACGAGATCCTGGCGGACCGCGAGCGCTTCAAGGATTCGGCCGCCGCGTGGGACGCCTTCGGCGCCATGTGGATGCTGTCGCAGCGCGCGATGAAACGCGTGGCGATCGACCTCGCTGCGCAGCTCGGCGTGAGCGAGGACGAGGTGGTGGCCCGCGCGCTCGTGCACGCCAACGAGGTGCTCAACGGCGACGGCGTCGATCTGGGCGGCCTGGTTGCCGAGGCGCAGCTCGCGCACATCGCCAGGCACAAGCCGTTGCTGCGCAAGCAGTTCCGCTGAGCGCGGCGGCCATGGATGACATCGCTTCGCTCGCCGACTTCGCCGCGCGCCACCGCCGCCTCTTCGTGCTGACCGGCGCCGGCTGCAGCACCGACTCGGGCATTCCCGACTACCGCGATGCCAACGGCGACTGGAAGCGACCGTCGCCGGTGACTTTCCAGGCTTTCACCGGCGACGAGCTCACGCGCCGCCGCTACTGGGCACGCAGCCTCGTCGGCTGGCCGACCATGGCGACAGCCCGGCCCGGCGCCTCGCACCGCGCGCTGGCCCGGCTCGAGGCCTCGGGCCGCGTCGGACTGCTGCTGACGCAGAACGTCGACGGCCTGCACGATGCGGCCGGCAGCCGCCAGACCATCGACCTGCACGGCCGCATCGACACCGTGCGCTGCCTCGGCTGCGAGACGCGCACGCCGCGTGCCCGATTGCAGCAGGCGCTGCGTGCGCGCAACCCCGCGTGGGCCGCACTCGAAGCCCGCACAGCGCCCGACGGCGATGCGGATGTCGAGGGCCGGGATTTCGCCGGCTTCGACGTGCCGGCCTGTCCGCTGTGCGGCGGCATGCTCAAGCCCGACGTGGTGTTCTTCGGCGAGAGCGTGCCCCGCGAGCGCGTGCAAGCCGCCTACGCGGCGCTGAGCGAAGCCGATGCCGTGCTGGTCGCCGGATCGTCGCTGATGGTGTATTCGGGTTTCCGGTTCGTGCAGGCGGCCGTGGCCGCGGGCAAGCCGGTGGTGGCGGTCAACCTCGGACGCACGCGTGCCGACGATCTGTTGGCGCTCAAGGTCACGCGGCCGGTGGGCGACGCATTGACCGCCCTGGCAGAGCAGCTGGCGGCATGACTCAGAAATCGGAAGAGCGGACGATGATCGGTTCGCGGCGCGTGGCGTCATAGCGCGACCAGGCGGCCACGTTGATCGCCACGTAGTTTTCCTCGTAGGCGCTCACCGCACGGCTGGCGCCATCCGCGGCATGCACGTAGGCCCCGAAATGGGCCGCGAGCGCGTCGTCGGTGATCAAGGCTTCGATCTCTCGGCCTTGCGCCGGCAGTGCGAAGGCCACGCCATTGCCGACCCAGCGCGCGCCGCGCGAGCCGCCGATGCGATGGCCGCTGGCATCGATGCCCCGACGGGGTTCCAACGGCGCCCGCTCGGTTTCCACGGCTTGCTCGACCGGTTCTGGTTCTGGCCGCGGATCTTCGATGACTTCGGCCGAGGCGAAGTCCCGGTCCAGATACATCATTTCGTAGTTGCAGATCTGGATCACGTCGCGGTCCAGCAAAGGCCGCAGCGCCACGTCGTCGCCGTTGACCAGGGTCCCGTTGGTGCTGTGAAGATCGTGCAGGGTGACGAACTTCCCGAGCCTCGTGAGGACCGCGTGGGTCTTGCTGACGGTGGTGCTCGGCAGCACCAGGTGGTTGCGCATGCTGCGACCAATCCTGAATTCGCCCTCGAGCAGCCGCACGTTACGCAGCGCCACACCGTTCTTCGTCACGATCAGAGTCGGCATCGCTCGGGCTCCCCTTTCGGCGATGGTATTTCGTCACAGGCGTTGACGCCCACGATCGTCACAAGACGAGAGCAATGAGACGAACTGATACGGCGTTTGCGTCAATAGCGGTAAGGGTTGTCCGGACGGCGGTCGTAGCGGTCCGGCACGCCGTCGCGGTCGTAGTCACGCCGCCCGCCAGCGTGGGGTGGCGGCGGGGCAGGGCGGCTGTTGTAGTACGTGCCGGGCGGCGGACCGGCGTCATAGGGAACGGCGACGCAGCCGGTGAGTGCGGCAGCGGCCAGCAGGAGGGGAGTGAGTATTTTCATGCACCCAAGTTGCACCGATCCACCGCCTGTGACCACCGGCGCATCCACCCGTGTCCAGGTAGGTGGATGCCGCGTGATGCGCAGCGCCCTTCAGACCGCTTCCCTGCGTCCCGCGAAATAGTCGACCAGGCGCGTGTGTTCCTGCTCGAACGCCGGCATGCCGGCGAGCACCGTCTTCCAGTCCCCGTTGCGGCTGGCGCGGTCGATGGTCTCGCAGGCGGCCGCGAACGCGAGCGCACCGACCATCTTGCCGGCGCCGGCCATGCGGTGGGAAAACTGTGTGGCCTGGGCGGCGTCGTCCGCCGCCACCGCCTGCCGGAGTCCGGCGGAGTCGTCCTCGCAGGTTCGCCGGAACGTCGCCAGAACCTCTTCCACCATCGATCCGTCGCCGCCGCATTTCGCCGCCAGCAGCGCCTCGTCGATCGGGCCGGCCGCGGGCGCGATGGCCGGGCCTGCGCCGCCGGTCGCGGCGGGCGTCGGCGGCGCCAGGGGAAGCGGCAGCCATCGATCCAGCTTTTCGGTCAGCCGCGCCAGTTCGACCGGCTTGACCAGGAAGTCGTCCATGCCGGCGGCGAGACAGGCCTCGGCTTCCCCCTGGAGCGCGTTCGCGGTGCAGGCGACGATCGGGATGCGCCCGCCGGTCCCCGAGGCGGCTTCCTCGCTGCGGATGGCGCGCGCCAGTTCGTAGCCATCCATGTGAGGCATGTGGCAGTCGGTGATGACGAGGCCATAGCGGCCCGCCTGCCACATCTTCAGGGCCTGGGCGCCGTCGTCGGCGGTCTGGGCCGCATAGCCCAGCGTTCGCACCTGGCGCAGCAGCAGCATGCGGTTGACGGGATGGTCGTCCGCCAGCAGCACCAGCGTGCCCTCGGCCGCTGCCTGCGCGGCGGCGGGCGCCGCGCGCCGCATGGCGATGGCCGTCGAAAGCGCACGCACGCTCCCGGCGCTCTCCGGGAGGGCGTCGGCCACGGGCAGCGACAGCTCCAGGGCGACCGTCGTGCCGCTTCCCGGCCGGCTGTCCAGGCTGATCGAGCCACCCATCAGCTGCGCCAGCTGGCGGGAAATCACCAGCCCCAGTCCGGTGCCGCCGGGCCGCCTCCGCGCCTGCTCGCCGACCGCCTGGCTGAACGGCTGGAACAGGCGCCGCTGGTCTTCGGGCGAGATGCCGATGCCGGTGTCCTTCACCTCGAAGCGCAGGCGCTCCATCCCTTCCGACCGGCCCAGCCATTGCACGTTGATGTCGATCCAGCCCTCGGAGGTGAACTTGATCGCGTTGCTGACGAAGTTGTTGAGGATCTGGCGCAGGCGCACCGGGTCGACCGTCAGCGCCGGACTGACGCGCGGATCGACCATCCGGCGGACGATCAGGCACTTGCTGCTGGCATTGCCCAGGTAGATGCTCTGCACCTCCTCGACCAGGCGCTTGATCGACGCCACTTCGGGCCGGATCTCCAGCTTGCCGGCCTCGATCTTCGAGAAATCGAGGATGTCGTCGATGATGCGCAGCAGCGACCGGCTCGATTCCCGCACTAGCCCCAGCGTCTCGCGCTGCTCGGGGTCCAGCTCGGTCAGGCCGAGCAGTTCCAGCATCCCCAGCATGCCGTGCATGGGCGTCCTGATCTCGTGGCTCATGGTCGCCAGGAAGGTGCTCTTGGCGCGGGTGGCGGCCTCCACCTCGGCGCTGCGCTGCGCCAGGGCCGCGTTCAGCCGCTCGATCTCGCGCTCCCGCTTCTTTCTCTCCGTCACGTCCTCCGAGATCGTCAGCAGGTAGCGCGGCTGGCCGGCCTCGTCGAGGATCGGGATCTTCTTCGCGTGGAGCACGCGCACGCTGCCGTCGTTCGCATGCAGCGTCTCCTCGGGGATGTCCACTTCCCGGCCCAGCGCCAGCGCTTCCTTGTCCTTGGCCGTGAAGAAGGCGGCCTCGGCCGCGGAACTGACGAAGTCGTCCACCGTCTTGCCCAGCAGTTCTTGCTCGCTGCGGCCGGTCAGTTCCTCCATGCGGCGGTTGACCCGCACGAGCTTCAGGTCGGCGGCGTCCTTGACCATGACCTGATAGGGAATGTGGTGGATCACCGAGTTGAGGAAGGCGTTGGCCGTTTCCAGTTCGGCCGTGCGCAGGTGCACGCGCGCCTCCAGCTCGGTGTTCAGGGCCCGCAGCTCGTCTTCGGCCCGGCGCAGCGTCGCCTTCTGCCGCTGTTCGGCGAGCGCTCGACGGACCGAGTAGAACAGCCGTCGCACCCGCTCCTTGAAGACGTAGTCCGTGGCGCCCGCCTTCATGCATTCGACCGCCTCCTCCTCGCTGATCAGGCGGGTCGACAGCACGATCAGGAGCGCTTCCGGCTGCTGCTGGCGCACCGCGTGCAGCATCTCCAGGCCGCCGGCTTCGTAGTCGGACAGGACCAGGTCGAAGGCTTGCCGATGCAGGGCGCGGACGAAGTCCTCCCGGGTCTGCACCCAGACGATGTCGCAGACCAGGCCCTCGTCCTGCAGCGTCCCGCGGATGCGCTGCGCGTCGGCCGGGTCGTCCTCCAGTTGCAGCACGCGAATGGCGGCGGTCATCGCGCTGCATCCTGCTCGGCGCGCAGCGACTCGACGACCTCCTTGAACTCCTCGCGGTTGCGTTCGCTCAGCGCGGAGAGGGCCTCGTGCGCCTGCAGGATCCGCTGCTGCACGGCGGCACGAACGTCTCCTGTTCCGAGCGCGTAGAGAGGGGGCGCGGCGGGACCGTGCTCGCGGATCGCGGCCAGCACCTGCGCCATGCTCAGTTCCTCGAACAGGGCGCGCACGGCGGGCGTCACCCCTGTCAGCACCACGCCGCCGCCCCGGGCGACCAGTTCGTGAACCGTGCCGAGGCAGGTGCTGTCCATGTACTCGCAGCCGGAGAGGTCGAGGACCAGCGGTCGTCCGCCGTCCAGCACGGCGAGGGCCGTTTCATGGAAGGCATCGCAATGCAGCCAGGTGGCCCGGCCGCGCAGCGCGAGGTGCGCGGCATGGTCGGATTCGCCGTAGAACACCACCTCGCTCTCCGGGCGCGGCGCACCGGATGCCGTCGCCTCGGGCATCCCGGCGCCATTGTCGAACCAGGAGGCACCCGCGTGCGCGTCGATCAGCAGGATCGTCACGTCGTCCCGTTCCGCTCCCGCCGGGGCGCTGGCGTGAAGCCGGGTGATGACCTCCTGCGCGCTGGCGACCGGGCTGGCGAGCACCTGCTGCAGCAGGTCCAGGTCGCGTTCCGACCCGGAGGGCAGAAGCCCGTCGGTGTAGAGCAGGATCCGGTCGCCCGCCAGCAGCTGGAGACGCTCCTGCTGGAAGTGCGCGTCCGGTGCCAGCCCGAGCGCGGGCCCGGTGCGGCGGACCAGGAGCGTCGGCTGGCCGTCGCGGGCGTGCAGCACCGGCGGATGGCCTGCCGATGCCAGCGTGAGGCTTGCGTCCGAGGTGTCCAGCAGGCCGAAGACGGCCGTCAGGAACAGTCCCGGCGCGGCATGTGCCTCGCAGATCGAGCGGTTCACCGCGGCCAGCACGTCCGCCGGCGGCAGCGCGAGGCCGGTTGCCGGGTCCACCAGCACCAGCCGCTGCTTGAACAGCACCGAGAGCATCGCCGAGGTCACGCCGTGGCCGGTGGCGTCGGCCAGATAGAAGGCGAGGTGCCGCTCGCCCAGCCGGACCACGTCGTAGAGGTCGCCGCCCACGTGCTGCCCCGGGCGGTACAGCGCCTGGATGCAATAGCCCTCCATCGGAGGCGGGCTGCGCGGCAGCAGGGCGCGCTGGATCACTTCCGCCCGCTCGAGGTCGCGGCGCAGCACTTCGGAGGTCTCCTCGAGCTCGCGGACCTTGCGCTGCAGTTCCCGATGCAGACGCTCGCGTTCGGCCAGCAGTTGCCGCCGTTCGAGCGCGTTGCGCACCGCCACCCCCATTTCCTCGGCGCGCGGCGACTTCGGCAGGAAGTCGAATGCGCCCAGCCGGATGGCGGCCACCGCCGAGTCGAAGGTCTCCAGTCCCGACAGGACGATCCACATGGCGTCCGGCACGGCCTGGCGTCCCCAGCGCAGCAGTTCCAGGCCATCCATCCGCGGCATCATGATGTCGGTCAGCACCAGGACGATTTCGGGGTGCGCGCGCAGGACCGCCTGGGCGGCGATGCCGTCGACCGCCTCCAGGACCGGGGCGCAGCCGAGGCTTTCGAGGGCGCGCTTCACCAGCAGGCGAGTCACCGGCTCGTCATCCACCACCATCGCGACGGGAGGGGCAGCATCGAGGTTCATCAGGTCCGCCAGCGTTGCCGTGCAGACAGGGGATTTTCCGAGCCGGCGGGCGCGTTGTCTAGAAGCGGCCCGTGGCCCTTCGGATGACCGTCTTGTCCTTGGCCGGCGGCTTGCCGCCCGCGGGCGCTGCGGCCGACCGCGGCGCGCGCCTGGCGGGCTTGCGCCGGCCCTTGAGCGACTCGATCAGCGACAGGGCTTCCTTGTCGAACTTCGCTTTGTCGTCGGGCATGGCGGCCTCCTGGGGATGCGAAAGAGGATGGTACGACCGGCCGGCGCGGCGTGCACGGGGCAGTCCCCCCGCCTAGAATCGAAGCCCGCCCGGCCGCCATGTTCGTTCGCCAAGGGAGACCCGATGAGGCAAGTCGAGATCACCTACCGGTACGACGCCGACAGCACGGTCTCGCGGCCGCGGCCATCGGATGCGGACGAGGCATGCCGGCGCCTCGACGAGGGCAACCAGGCCTTCGCGACGCTGTTCGACAGCCTGGTGTCGGGAAGCGGCATGGCGCGACGGGTCATCGCTGTCGATTCGCGCGACCTCGGCATCCTGCCTGGCGACCATGGGCCGCCCAAGCAGCGCCCTTACGCGGCGGTGCTCGGCTGCTCCGACGCCCGCGTGCCGATCGAACTGATCTTCAACGAAGGGCCGAACGATCTCTTCGTCGTCCGGGTCGCGGGCAACGGCCTGGGCGGCGAAGTGCTGGGCAGCCTGCGATACGCCGCCGACAATTTGGGGGACAGCCTCAAGCTCGTTGTGGTCCTGGGCCACAGCGGCTGCGGCGCCGTGTCGGCGGCCGTCGACGCCTTCCTCCAGCCGGCGACCTACATCTCGCTGGCCCCGGACCATTCCCTGCGCGCGATCCTCGATCGCCTGCTGATCGTCGTCCACGCGTCGGCGACCCGGGTCCAGGCGATCCTCGGACCGGAGGTCACCCGCTGTCCGGGCTACCGCGATGCGCTCATCGAGGCCTCGGTGGTGCTGAACGCCGCGCTGACCGCCTACACGGTCCAGAAGGAACTCGGCGGCGTCGGGCAGGGCGACCTGCAGGCGACCTACGGCGTCTACCTCCTGTCGACCCGGCAGATCTGGGCCCCGCGCGGCGGCAGCGCCGAATGCGCCGGCCTCGCCCGCTGCCCCGCCGATCTGGCAGACTTTGCCGCCCTGGCCGACGCCGTGGTTCGATCGGATCGATTCACGAAACTTCTCGAGCAGGGTCCGACTTGAGGCGGCAGGCCTGCCCGGCCGGGCGCCTTCGCGTGCGAGAGGAAACACCATGGGACGCATGAACCGGACGTTGGCGATCGTGCTGCTGGGCACTTTGTTCGCGCTGGGCGCTGCCGGCGCGGCGGCGGACACGGCAGCCACGACCCACCCGCCGACCTCCGGCGCGGTCGTGGCCGATCAGGTCGACGAGCCCGCCACCCTGCGCATCCTGAATCGCGAGGTGCTGACGATGCGCGCGCGCCTGGCCGGCTTGACCCCGCAGGCGCGCGTGCAGCGCGCCCGCGAGCGGATCGGGACGCTGCCGGACGAGGCCGTGGACCTGCCGCTGAACCAGATCCAGTTCAACCTCGGCGGGGTGAACGGCGTGCAGTTCCTGCTCGGCGACCTGCCGCTCTTCTCGGTGCTCGAAGGCGACGCCGACATCGAAACCAAGCAGGGCTTCGGTGCGCTGGTGCTGCAGACGCGGGCGCGGCTGGAGGAGGTCCGCACCGCCTGGCGCCAGGCCCGCAGCAAGCCGCTGCTGCTGCAGGGCCTGCTGAGCACGCTGGTGGCCACCCTGGTGCTCGGCGCCCTGATCTGGATCGTCTATCGGGTCAGCGCCAAGGCGGTCGAATGGATGGAAAAAAAGCGCGACGTGCTGGCCGCACGCTTTCCCTACGTCGACTGGCGCGAGTTCCTGGCCCGGCTCGCCGTCGGGATTCTGCAGATCGTGCAGTGGGTCGTCCTGCTCGCCATCGGCTACTTCTACGTGTACTTCGTGCTCGACAGCTTCGTCGCCACCGAGCCGATCGCCAAGAGCCTGGGCAACTGGCTCCTGGGCAAGGTCGAATGGCTGGCCGAGGGCTCGCTGGACAGCCTGCCCGGCCTGGTCACCGTCTTCATCGTGCTGATGCTGACGCGCGCCGCGGTCGACGTGCTCGGCTACTTCTTCGATGCGCTGCAGAAAGGCCGGCTGCGCCTGCCGATGGTCCACGCGGAGACCGTGCCCGCCACCCGCCGGATCTTCACCCTGCTGACCTGGGCGCTGGGTGTCGCCATCGCCTATCCCTTTCTCCCGGGCTCGAGCAGCGATGTGTTCAAGGGACTCTCGGTGCTGTTCGGCCTGATGGTCACGCTCGGCTCGTCAGGGCTCGTCACCCAGGCCATGAGCGGACTGGTCGTCGTCTATTCGCGCTCGCTGCACAAGGGCGACTTCGTCGACGTCAACGGCGTGCAGGGCGTGGTGACCGAGGTGGCCTCCCTGGCGACCAAGATCGTCAACGTGCGCAACGAGGAGATCACGATTCCGAACTCGGTCCTGATCTCGAATCCGATCCACAACTTTTCGAAGCTCGCAGGCAGCCAGGGCACCTTGCTCACCACCCGGATCACGATCGGCTACGACGCGCCCTGGCGCCAGGTCCACGAACTCCTGCTTGGCGCCGCGAAGAAGACCGCCGGCGTGCGCGCCACGCCCGTGCCCTACGTCTACCAGCGCGCGCTGTCGGACTTCTATGTCGAGTACGAGCTGTTCGTCAGCATCGACAATCCGCTGGAGCGCGTTCCGATCCTGTCGGTCCTGCATGCGAGCATCCAGGACGAGTTCAATGCCTACGGCGTGCAGATCATGTCGCCGCATTTCCTCGGCCAGCCGGACCGGGCCGTCGTGGTCGACAAGGACCAGTGGTATGCGGCGCCTGCGCGCCAGCCTTGAGCGCGGCGCCCGGTCTCAGCCCATGATGTTCACGCCGCCATCCACGAACAGCGTCTGTCCCGTCAGCCTGCGCGCGTACGGCGTCGCCAGGTAGGCGCAGGCGAAGCCCACGTCGTCGATGTCGACCAGTTCGCCCACCGGCGCCCGGCTCGCGGCCTCGTTCAGCAGCAGGTCGAAATCCTTCAGGCCCGAGGCCGCGCGCGTCTTGAGCGGGCCGGGCGACACCGGGTGCACGCGGATGCCCTTGGGGCCGAGCTCGTACGCCAGGTAGCGGCACACGGCCTCCAGCGCGGCCTTCACCGGTCCCATCACGTTGTAGTTGGGCACCACCTTCTGCGCGCCGAGGTAGCTCATGGCGATCATGGTGCCGCCCTCGGTCATCAGCGGGGTCGCCAGCCGCGCCATGCGAACGAGGGAGTGGCAGGAGACGTCCATCGCGCGCTGGAAGCCCTCGGCCGAGCAGTCGAGCAGGCCCCCCTGGAGGTCGGCCTTGGGCGCGAAGGCGATCGAGTGCACCAGGATGTCGAGCCGGCCCCACTGCCTGGTGATGGCGTCGAACACGGCCTCGAGCTGCCCCGGCTGCTCGACGTCGAGCGGCATGAAGATGGGCGCGTCGAGCGCCTTCGCCAGGGGCTCGACGTGCGGCCGCGCCTTCTCGTTCAGGTAGGTGATCGCCAGTTCGGCGCCGAGGCTGCGAAAGGCATTGGCGCAGCCGTAGGCGATGGAGTACTCGTTGGCGACCCCCACCACCAGCGCCTTCATGCCGGCGAGGACGGGGTTGTGCGGTGGCGGCATGGGGTGGGTCCTCAGGCGAGAAGATCGCGCGTGTGGCGGGCGATCATCAGTTCTTCGTTGGTCGGGATCACCCAGGCGGCGGTGCGGCTGTCCGGCGTGCTGATGCGCGGGCCGCCGCCGGCATTCGCCTCGGGGTCGAGCGTGACGCCCAGCCAGGCGGCCTGGGCGCAGATGCGCTCGCGCACTGCGCTGGCGCGCTCGCCGATGCCGGCGGTGAAGACGATGGCGTCGAGCCCGCCGAGGGCCGCGGCCAGCGAGCCGAGTTCGCGGCCGATGCGATAGACGAAGAGGTCGACCGCCACCCGGGCCTGAGGCTGGTCGGACGCCAGCAGTTCGCGCATGTCGCTCGACACGCCCGAGACGCCGAGAAGGCCGGACTGGCTGTAGATCAGCTTCTCGACGGCGCGGGTGTCCATGCCGTGCTCGTCCATCAGGTAGAGGATCACGCCGGGGTCGAGCGCGCCGCAGCGCGTGCCCATCGGCAGCCCGTCGACGGCGGTGAAGCCCATGGTGCTGGCGACGCTGCGGCCGGCGTCGAGGGCGCACATGCTGGCGCCGTTGCCGAGGTGCAGCACCACGGTCTTGCCGCGCGCGGCGCGTTCGTCGAAGCGCGGCAGCACCGAGGCGATGTATTCGTAGGAAAGGCCGTGGAAGCCGTAGCGCCGCACGCCGGCATCGGAAAGCGCCTTCGGCAGCGCGAACATCTGCGCCAGCGCCGGGTTGGAGCGGTGCATGGCGGTGTCGAAGCAGGCCACCTGCGGCAGGCCGGGCGCCTGCTGCAGCAGCGCCCGGATCGGCGCCAGGTTGTGGGGCTGGTGCAGCGGCGCGAGCGGGATCAGCTTTTCGAGCCGGGTCACGATGTCGCCGTCGACCCGTACCGGCGCGGCGAAGTCCATGCCGCCGTGCACGACGCGGTGGCCGACCGCACTCAGGTGGTGTTCGTGGCCGTAGGTGGCGCGCAGCCATTCGACGATGTGCCCGATCGCGCCGTGGTGGTCGAGCCGGGCCTCGGCGTCCCAGCGCTTCTCGGCGATCGCATTGCCGCCGGTGTCTTTCGCCACGAAACGCGGCGCCGCGGTGTAGAGGCCCGAGACCTGGCCGCCGACCACGAAGGGCAGGTCGTCCGCGCCCGCGAACACCGAAAACTTCAGGCTCGACGAGCCGGCGTTGAGGACGACGATCGCGTCGGTCATGAGGCAACCTCCGTGCTGCGCACTGCGGTGCGAGCCCCCTTCGGAGCGGCCGGGCGGGGGCTCATTGAATGGCCTTCGCAGCGCTTTCGCGCCGGGCGTGGGCGACCATCACGGCGACCGCGCAGGAGGCCAGCCGCGCGGTCACAGAGTCGGCCCGGCTGGTGAGGATGATCGGCACCTTCGCCCCCAGCACGATGCCGGCGGAATCGGCCTGCGCCAGGAAGCTCAGGCTCTTGGCGAGCATGTTGCCGGCTTCGAGGTTGGGCACGATCAGCACGTTCGCGCGGCCGGCCACCGGCGAGACGATTTTCTTGATCCCCGCGGCTGCCATGTCGATGGCGTTGTCGAGCGCCAGTGGTCCGTCGAGGATGCCGCCGGTGATCTGGCCCCGGTCGGCCATCTTGCACAGCGCCGCGGCCTCGACGGTCGACGGCACCTTCGGATTGACCGTCTCCATCGCCGACAGGATCGCGACCCGCACCTCGACCTGGCGCAGCGCGTGCGCCAGGTCGATCGCGTTCTGCACGATGTCGACCTTCTCCTCCAGCGTGGGCGCGATGTTGACGGCGGCGTCGGAGATGATCAGTGCGTCGTCATGGCCGGGCACGTCCATCACGAAGCAATGGCTGATGCGGCGCGCGGTGCGCAGGCCGGTGTCCTTGCGCACCACGGCGGCCATCAGTTCGTCGGTGTGCAGGCTGCCCTTCATCAGCGCCTCGGCCTGGCCGCACTGCACCAGTTCGACCGCCTTGGCGGCGGCGGCGTGGCTGTGCGGCGCATCGACGATCTCGAAGCCGCCCAGGTCCTGGCCGCATTCCTTGGCCGCCGCCTCGATCTTGGCCCGGGGGCCGATCAGGATCGGCCGGATCAGGCCCAGCCGCGCCGCGTCCAGCGCGGCGGAGAGCGAGCTGACGTCGCACGGGTGCGCCACGGCGGTGGGGATGGTGTCGAGGGCCTTCGCGACCTCGATCAGCCGGTCGTACTTCTCATGACTCATTCGGTAACCTCCGTGCTTCGCACTGCGGTGCGAGCCCCCTTCGGAACGGCCGGGCGGGGGCTCATGCTGCTCTCCTGGGGCGCACAGGCGCATCGAGGGACAGGACGCTCGCCAGCCGGCGGAAGCGCTCCTCCTGGTGCGCCGACAGCTTGCCGCGCGCGCCCGCCACCTTGCGCGCAGCCTCGACGCCCTTGCGGCGAAGGTGCATCTCGGGGACCAGCGCCGGCAGCGCGGCGATGGCGCGTTCCTCGTCGAGCGCGAGGACGAAGGCCTGCCGCTTGATCGCCGTCTTGACGGCGGCCAGCGCGGGCCGATGCTCGGGATCCATCTCGTCGATCATGCGGCGCATCAGGTTGTAGGGACGTTCGTCGACCACGTTTTCCTCGCGCCGCACGTAGAGCAACATCCGTGCCCATGCATCGAGCACCGAGCCGGATTCGAACTGCGATTCGATCTCCTGCCGCTTGAGGCGTTTCAGCTCGTCCTGCTCCCAGGTGGCCGAGGGCGGCCCGCGCCGGCCCAGCGCGTCGGCGCCCAGGCCGACGGCCGCGGCGAGCCAGGGCGCCTCGTAGATCGCTTTGAACATGCGCTCCGACATCGCATCCTTGGCATCGCGCACGCGGTCGAGCGATTGCTCGATGCGGCCGGACATCTCGCGCTCGGCCTTGGTGAAGGGGTTGTCGGGCGCGGCCGCGCGTCGATTCGCGCGCACGTTCTCGGCCATGGCCTGGACCCAGAACATCCACGGGTTGAGGTTGGAGAAGCCCCAGCGCTCCATCCGCGACGGATTGGTGGCCCGCGACATCTCGGCACTCGCCTCGCTGCTCATGGCCTTGACCAGCGGCGAGGCGAAGGTGTCGTAGAGCCCCTGGTTGATCTGCGCCACGCGGTCGACCACCTCGAAGGCTTTCTCGTCCTCGCGGCCGTCGTCGAAGGCCAGGATGTCCTCGATGGTGCGCGGCACGAACTGGATCAGGTAGCGCCCTTCCAGGTAGGCCAGGCCGGGCATGTCGGGCTGGGTGTCCTGGATCACGGCCTCGTAGAGGCCGGGCGGCAGTGTTTCGATGAGGTCGAGCGCGCTCGCCAGTTCCGAGGTTTCGCGCTTCGCCACGCCGGCCGAGACGAAGATGCCGAGGTGGCCGATCTTCTCGTGCAGGCAGTAGACGATGGTCTGCTCGTTGAGCCGGATCTCGTCCACGCTCGCATAGGCGTCCGGGATCCAGTTCAGCGCCTGCTGCGGCGGCGTGATGTTGTCGCCCCAGGAGGCGAACACCACGATCGGCGTGCGGATGTTGCGGATGTCCACGCGGTGCTTGCCGTCGAAGGATTCGACCTCCCCGGCCGAGAGCTTGTTGCCGACGAAGAGGTTCTTGGTGATCCACTCCATCTCTTCCTTGTTCATGAGGAAGAGGCCGCCCCACCACTTCTCGAACTCGAGGAAGCGCTCGCGCTCGGTGTCCACCTGCGCGTAGAGGTTGTAGAGCTTGCTCCAGTAGGTGTTGGCGGGATTGAGGCCCTCGAAGTTGTTGACCAGGTAGGCGCCGTCGAACTTGCCGTGCCCGAGGTCGCCGGCCAGCGAGGCCAGCCAGGTGCCGCCGAGCAGGCCGCCCGAATAGCGCATCGGGTTCTTGCCCTCGACGCCGGCCCAGTAGGAGACCGGCGACCCGGCCAGCAGCAGCGGGCCCACATGCTGCGGCGCCAGCGCGGCGAGCATGATGAGCGCCCAGCCGCCCTGGCAGTTGCCGATGACGAAGGGCTTGCCGTCGGCGTCCGGATGCAGCTCGTTGACCTTCTTCATGAAGGCGATCTCGGCGGCGCAGACCGACTCGATGGTCTGGCCCGGCATCGGGTACGGAAAGAACATCACGAAATAGCAGGGATGGCCGTGCTGGAGCGCGATGCCGATTTCGCTGTCCATCTTGAAGCCGCCGATGCCCGGGCCGTGGCCGGCGCGCGGGTCGATCACCACGAAGGGCCGCTTCTTCGCGTCGGTCTTCGCATGGCTGGCATCGGGCTTGATGCGCACCAGCGCGTAGTTCGCGGGCTTCGGGAAATCGCGCGCGTCGAGCACCGTGTCGTAGTCGAACACCAGCACCGGCGGCTTGCCGGACTTGGTGTGCTCGAGGTATTGGTTGCCGCGCTCGCGCAGCACGTCCATGGTGAGGATGCTGCGCTGCCAGGCATCGATGCCGTATTCGGCGGCGGCCTGCGCGGCCTGCATCGCCCACAGTGGGGAGGAAGGGAAAGAGGCGGAAGGGGGAGGGGCTTTGTTGGCCATCAATGCACTCCTGGAGGCGAAGGCCGATCGTCCTCGCCCTGTGTTTCAGATTCGTGGCGGCAATCCATGTGCACCAGCGTCACGCCACCGTCGCGCGCCAGGGTGATCGGCAGCCCGCTGCGCCTGAACACGGCCAGCATCGGCGCGTTGTCCGCCAGCACTTCGGCCTTCAGCGTGTGCAGCCGCGCCGCCTTGGCGATCAGCGCCAGGTGGCGCATCAGCAGCGTGCCGATGCCGAGTCCGTGGTGCGGGTCGTCGACCGCGAAAGCCATCTCCGCGCAGCCCGGCGCCGAGACGATGTAGCGGCCGCCGCCGGCGATCACCGGTTCGCCGTTCTCCTCCAGTTCGGCGACGAGTGCAACGTGGCTGACGAAATCCACATTGATGTAGTAGTCGATCTCGGTGTCGGTGAAGTGGTGCTTGGGCGAGAAGAAGCGGCGGTAGAGCGAGGCGTCGCCGATGCGATCCACCGCCGCGAGCATCGACTCGCGGTCCGCCGGCTTCAGCGCGCGGATGCGAACGGGTCGGCCATCGCGCAGGGTTTCTAACGCAAGGTACTCGGCTGCATTCATGAGTCGGTCGGCTGGGATTCGCGCCGCGGCGGGCTGTCGCCGGGCAGATTCGGGTGGCTTGAGCTTGCGCCTGCGGCGCGCGGCGTGTGAATCCAACCAAAGTAGGATTTTCGGCCCGTCGGGCAGGGACTAGCGTAGGGCCTCCATTTGTGCGGCCACCTCCCGGTCGACCCGCTGCCGCTTGCATCGAAGGACGACACATGCAACAACAAGTGCACATCGTCATCGGAAACCTGCCCGACGACGTCACCGAGGAAGGCATTCGCGAGGCGCTCAGCGCCTTCGCGCAGGCCGACAAGATCCGGCTGGTCAACGAGACCGGCACGCCGAGCGCGCTGATCGACGTCGACATGCCGCGCGCGCAGGTCGAGGCCCTGGCGCAGCGCATCAACGGGCGCTCCTACCAGGGCCGCGTGCTGCGCGCCTGGGTGCCCAAGATGGACTGGTAGCGCGCCGCCATGGACCTGAGCGCGTTGTTCGATCGCGTGGCCTCGGCCCTGTTCGGGCGCGATGGCGCGCCGCCAGACGACGCGGCCGAGAAGCAGCTCGTCGCCGACATGACCGAGCTGGTGGTCGAGACGGTGGATGCGCGCATTCGCCTGCAGTCGCGCTACGCCGAGAAGCTCGAAGGCTGCGTGCGCAAGACCATCGCCCACCTGCGAGAGATCGGCCGCCAGCCCCTGGAGCCGCTGCTGCTCTCCCGCTCGAGCTGGAACGACGATCCGCGGCTGAACGCGTTCTTTGCCTCGGCCGACGACGTGCCGGCGTTCCTGGGTCGCAGCAAGGAGCTGCGCGCCTTCTTCGGCGTGCCTTCGCAGCGCGAGCTCGGGGAGGCCTATGCGCTGCTGGCGATGAAGAAGGAGGAGCGCACCGTGCTGGCGCCCAAGCAGGACGGCGACCGGGTGCAGCACGAGGTACCGCAGGTCACGGTCAGCTTCTCGGGACACCGGCTGTTCGCGCCTTCGGCCACGCTCGAAGCGACGCGGCTGGAGGTCGGGCGCCGCATCATCCGCCGCCTGTCCCAGCAGGCGCTCAAGCGCATCGTGGACCTCGACATGAAGGCGGCCGATCTCGGCGAGCGCAAGGCCTGGCTCGCCGCCCGGCTGCGGCTGGTGAAGCTGGCGGTGGATGGCGCGGCCGGCCTGCTGGAAGACACGGTGGACACGCGCTCGAAGATGGCCGCGCTGGAGCGCGAGCTCAACGAGACGGTGCACGACTACATCGAGACCAAGGCCAGCGTCGCCACGATGGCCAGTTACACCGGCCACATCAAGGCCATCCTGGACCACCCCGAGCAGCATGTGAGCCTGCAGCGCACGCCGATGCGGCTGAGCCGGATGGGGGTGCGGGTGGACGACGCCGATCCGGGGCCGGTCAATGCGTTCACGCTGTCCGAACTCGCCATCGGCGAGGGCGTGGTCGCGGTGATCGCCATCGTACGCTGCCCGCTGGCCGAGCTGCCCGCCGAGGCGGACCCGCTCGCCAACGCCGAGCGTTTCCTCTAGCTGCCGACCAGGGAGGCGACGGCCCATGTCGAAGTCAGCCAGCGTCCGGATCGTCTATGTCGTGGATGGCGACGCTTCCGTGCGCGAAGGCATGTCGCGCCTGATGGACTCCGCGGGCCTGGAGGCGCGGCCCTGCGCCTCGGTGCCGGAATTCCTGGACCAGGCGCGCGGGATGCGTGTCGCCTGCGTGCTGCTCGACGTCTGGGGGGCGCGGCAGTGCGAGCTGGCGGTGCGCAATGCGCTGCTGGCGGTCGCCAGGGTGCTGCCTGTCATCGCCCTGTCATCGAGCGACGATCCGACGGCGCGGCAGCTGGCGCGGGAGTTGGGGGCCCAGTCTTTCTTCCGCAAGCCGGTCGATGCGGCGGCCCTGCTCGATTCGATCGAATGGGTGATGCAGGGCGATGGCCGAAATGCGCCGAACTGAGGGCGGCATGGGCCCTGCTCTTCGCTTGACAGGGATCGAGGTCGGGAATCATCATCGTGCGGAATTCCGGCCCTCGGCACGCCTGGCGCGTTGCGGGTGGCGCTGCGACAGGCTGCCATGTACGACAACCCGCGATCCGCGCGAGGAGGAATCGATGCGCCAGGCACAGGCCAGTTCGGCTGCGGCCGTCCACGCTGCCCAAGGGCGGGCGGAAGCCGTGCTGCTGGAGCGGCACGCCTTCGAGCGCCTGCTGGCCCAGCTGTCCGAGCGCCTGGGCGACATCGCCGAGCCCGATGTCCTGGCCCGCACCGAATGGGCGCTGAGCCGGCTGCTCGCGTTCCTCGACTGTGACCGCTGCACCTTCTCCGAGTTCGTCGCCGGCGACTACCTGAACGTGCTGTGCTCCGTGGGTTCGGCCGATTTCGGTGCCTTGCCCCGCGGCCGGTTCCAGCAACCGTTCCGGTGGTTCATCGACGCGCTGCGAAGCGGCCGCATCGTGGCGCTGTCGAACCTGCCGGACGAACTGCCGCCCGAGGCGATCGAGGAGGCCGAGCACTGCCGGCGCACCGGCCTGCGCTCGCACATCTCGATCCCGGTGCGCATCGGCGGGCGCGTGACCAGCGTGCTGTCGTTCGCCGCCGTCCGCAGGGCGCGCAGCTGGCCTCCCGAGATGGTCGACCGGCTGCGCATCGTCGGCGACCTGCTCGGCGGTTCGGTCGCCCTCGCGCGCTCGGAGGAGGAAGTGCGGCAGCTGCGCCACCGCATCTGGCATGCCGACCGCGTGCAGCGCGTGGGAGCGCTCACCGCGGCGATCGCCCACGAGGTCAACCAGCCGCTCGCGGCCATCCTCAGCAACGCCCAGGCCGGGCTCCAGTACCTCGCGCGCGGGGATGCGGCGCCCGAGGCGATCCAGGACATCCTCGGATCGGTGGTGCGCGAAGGCAAGCGCGCGGCCGAGACCATCCGCACCATGCGGGCCCTGATCCGCCGCGACGAGACCCGGCGCGAGCGCATCGACCTCGCGGCCGCACTGGGCGAGGCCGAGCGCCTGCTGGACAGCGAGTTCGCGGGCCACGGCGTGCGCCTCGAGACCGCCTTCGACCCCGCCTGCTGGGTGCTGGCGGACAAGGTGCAGATGGAACAGGTGGGCCTCAACCTGCTGCTCAATGCGGCCGCGGCGGTGCGGGACGCACCGCCGGCGTCGCGCCTGGTCCGGCTGCAGGTGTCGCGGGGCGAAGAAGGCAAGGTACGGATGTCGGTGCGCGACGCCGGCAAGGGCATCGCACCGCAGGACCTGGGTTCGATCTTCGAGCCCTTCTGGACCACCGGGCAGGAAGGACTGGGCCTCGGGCTCGCCATCTGCCGCTCCATCGTCGAGGCGCACGGCGGCCGCATCTGGGCCGAGTCGAATCCGGAAGGCGGCGCCACCTTCAGCGTCGAACTGCCGGCGGCCGCGCTCGATCGCGCTGCGTCGCAGCCGGCTCGCGACGAGCCCATGGCCGCTGCCGCCGTTCCCGCGAGCCAGGCCGGCGGGGAGGCGGTGGTGTGCGTCATCGACGACGACCCCGAGGTGCGCGGCAGCCTGCTGCGCCTGCTCGACGGGGCCGGCTGGCGCGGCGTCGGCTATGCCTCGGCCGAGGAGTTCCTCGGCAACCCTCCAGCGGGCGAGCCGGCCTGCATCCTGCTCGACGTGCAGATGCCGGGCCTCTTCGGGCCGCAACTGCATCGGCGCCTGCTCGAAGGCGGCTGCGCGCCGCCGGTCATCTTCATCACCGGGCGCAGCGATGTCGCGGCCGGCGTCGACGCGATGAAGCGCGGCGCGGCGGACTTCCTCGAGAAGCCGGTGGACGGCGAGGTCCTGCTCGCGGCGCTGCGCCGCGCGGTCGAGCGCCGCGCCGGCGAGCGCCGGCAGGCGCTGGCGCAGGACGCGGCCAAGGAGCGGATCGCCCGCCTGTCGCCGCGCGAGCGCGAAATCATGCGCCACGTGGTCAGGGGGCGCCTGAACAAGCAGATCGCGGCCGACCTGCTGATCGCGGAGCAGACCGTCAAGCAGCACCGGGGGCGCGTCATGGAGAAGGTGGGCGTGCATTCGGTCGCCGAACTCGTGCGGATCTGCGAGGCCGCCGACCTGGCCGCGGAGCCATCGCCGGGCCCCCTTGAACAACAGCGCGACGACACGACCGGCGCCGGAAGCCTGAAAGGAGACAAAAATGGAAACCCAGTTCGCATTCGACCTCTCGAGCCGCAAGGCTGACGGCCCATGGCGTGGCTTCACGCCCGGCATGTGGCAGGACCGCGTCAACGTGCGCGAGTTCATCCAGCGCAACTACACGCCCTACGAGGGCGACCACGCCTTCTTGCAAGGCCCGACCGCGCGCACCAAGACCATGTGGCAGACCCTGGCGCCGCTGCTCGCGAAGGAGCGCGAGAAGGGCATCCTCGGCGTCTCGCAGGTGCCGTCGGGCATCCTCGCGCACGCGGCCGGCTACATCGACCGCGACAACGAGATCATCGTCGGCCTGCAGACCGACGCGCCGCTGGTGCGCGCGATCATGCCCTTCGGCGGCTGGCGCGTGGTCGAAGACAGCTTGCGCGCCTACGGCTACGAGCCCGACCCGGCGCTGGTCGACGTCTTCACCAAGTACCGCAAGACCCACAACGCCGGCGTCTTCGATGCCTACACGCCGGAGATCCGCAAGGCGCGTTCGTCGCACGTCATCACCGGCCTGCCGGACGCCTACGGACGCGGGCGCATCGTCGGCGACTACCGCCGGGTGGCGCTCTACGGCGTCGACTTCCTGCTGGCCGACAAGGCGCGCGAGAAGCACGAACTCGACGAGCGCCATTCGACCGAGGAGACCATTCGCCTGCGCGAGGAACTGTCCGAGCAGATCCGCTCGCTCGAGGAGCTGAAGGAGATGGGGTCGCGCTACGGCTTCGACATCTCCGTGCCGGCCAACAATGCGCGCGAGGCCGTGCAGTGGACGTACTTCGCCTACCTCGCCGCGATCAAGCAGCAGAACGGCGCCGCGATGTCCGCCGGCCGGCTCTCCACCTTCTGGGACATCTACTTCGAGCGCGACCTGCGCGAAGGCACGCTGACCGAAACCCAGGCCCAGGAGATCATCGACGACCTGGTCATCAAGTGGCGGCTGGTGCGTTTCCTGCGCGCCCCGGAATACAACCAGCTGTTCTCCGGCGACCCGGTGTGGGTCACGGAGGTGGAAGGCGGCATGGGCGAGGACGGCCGCACGCTGGTCACCAAGTCGGCCTTCCGGATGCTGCACACGCTCAACAACCTCGGGCCGGCGCCGGAGCCGAACCTCACGGTGTTCTGGTCGCCGCGCCTGCCCGAGGGCTTCAAGCGCTTCGCGGTCAAGATCTCGATCGACACCAGCTCGATCCAGTACGAATCCGACGACCTGATGCGACCCAAGTGGGGCGACGACTGCGCCATCGCCTGCTGCGTCTCGGCGATGCGGCTGGGCAAGCAGATGCAGTTCTTCGGCGCCCGGGTCAACCTGCCGAAAACGCTGCTCTACGCGCTCAACGGCGGGCGCGACGAGCTGACCGGCGAGCAGGTCGGGCCGATGCTCGCGCCCATCACCGGCGACCTGCTCGACTACGACGAGGTGATGAAGCGGCTGGACCCGATGCTGGACTGGCTCGCCAAGACCTACGTCAACGCGCTCAACGTCATCCACTACATGCACGACAAGTACTGCTACGAGGCGATCGAGATGGCGCTGCACGATCGCGACGTGCTGCGCACGCTGGCCTGCGGCATCGCGGGCCTGTCGCACGCGGCGGACAGCCTGTCGGCGATCCGCTACGCGCAGGTGCGGCCGGTGCGCGACGAGCGCGGGCTCATCGTCGACTACCAGACGACCGGTGATTTCCCGTGCTTCGGCAACAACGACGACCGGGTCGACGGCATCGCGACCGAGCTGGTGTCGATGATGATGAACAAGATCCGCATGTACCCGAGCTACCGCAATGCGGTGCACACGCAGTCGGTGCTCACGATCACCTCGAACGTGGTCTACGGCAAGGGCACGGGCAACACGCCGGACGGCCGCAAGAAGGGCGAGCCGTTCGCGCCGGGCGCGAACCCGTCCAACGGGCGCGACACGCACGGTGCGCTGGCGGCGCTGATGTCGGTCGCCAAGATCCCCTACGACGACGCGGAGGACGGCATCTCGCTGACGCTGTCGGTGGTGCCCTCGGCGCTCGGCAGCGAGGAGGAGCGCCTCACGCGCGGCACCGGCGCCCTCGACGCCTACTTCGCGAGCGGCGGCTTCCACGTCAACATCAACGTGCTCAACCGCGAGACCTTGCAGGACGCGATGGCCCATCCGGAGAACTATCCGCAGCTCACGATCCGCGTCTCCGGCTACGCGGTGAACTTCATCAAGCTCACGAAGGAACAGCAGCTCGACGTGATCAACCGCACCTTCCACGGCGCGATGTAGGCCGGCCCGGAGCACCCCATGGGCCAGTCACTGAGCGGCAGCCGCTACGAGCTGCACGTCGCGCGGAAGTGGGCGGCGGAAACCAAGTCGCAGGACTACTACACGATCCACGCGGCGGATCTCGAGCAGGCGCCGGACACCGGCGAGGACATCGTCGGCTACGTCCACTCCTGGGAGGTGGGCAGCACCGTCGACGGGCCGGGCATCCGCTTCGTCGCCTTTCTCACGGGCTGCTTCCTGCGCTGCCAGTACTGCCACAACCCCGACACCTGGCACCGCCAAAACGGCAAGCCGGTGACGGTGGCACGGGCGATGCAGCAGATCGCGAAGTACGCGCAGGTGCTGAAGATCAGCCGCGGCGGCATCACGCTGTCGGGCGGCGAGCCGATGGTGCAGAAGGCGTTCGCGATGCAGATCTTCAGGCGCTGCAAGCAGCTCGGGCTGCACACCTGCATCGACACCTCCGGCCGCCTGGGCGAGCGCATGACGGACGAGGAGCTGAGCCAGATCGACCTGCACCTGCTCGACATCAAGTCGGGCGACCCGGCGATCTACCAGCAGGTCACCGGGCAGCCGCTGCAGCCGACGCTCGACTACGCGCGCCGGCTCTCCGACCTGGGCCGGCCGATGTGGGTGCGCTACGTGCTGGTGCCGGGCCTCACCGACGGATTCGACAACGTCGAGAAGGTTGCCGAGGTGTGCGCCGGGCTGAAGTCGCTGGAGCGGGTCGAAATCCTGCGCTTCCACCAGATGGGGCGCGACAAATGGCAGCGGCTCGGACTCGACTACCCGCTGAAGGACGTCGAGCCGCCGTCGCCGGAACTCGCCGAAAGGGTGCGCGGCCAGTTCCGCAGCCGCGGTCTCACGGTCTACTGAAACGAATCCCGGACCAGAACCAAGAACAACGAGGAGAAGACCTTGGAGACATTGAGCAACATACTCGTGCAGCAGCCGATGATGGCGCTGTTCCTCACCATCGCGCTCGGCTACCTGCTGGGCGAGGTCAACATCAAGGGCTTCTCGCTCGGCGTCGGCGCGGTGCTGTTCGTGGCCTTGTTCATGGGCTGGCTGGCGCCGAAGTCGGCGCCCGCGCCGATGGTCGGAACCCTGGGGCTGGCGCTGTTCCTGTATGCCGTCGGCGTGCAGTACGGCAAGCAGTTCTTCGTCGGGTTGACCAGCGCCAACGGCCGCCGGGCCAACCTGATCGCGCTCACCGGCGTGCTGCTGTCCGGCATCGTGAGCGTGCTGTTCATGAAGCTGTCGAGCCTGCCGCTCGGGCACGCGCTGGGACTGTTCGCGGGTGCCGGCACCAGCACGCCGACCTTGCAGGCCGCCATCGTGCAACTGGGCAACGACGATCCGGCGGTCGGCTATTCGGTGGCCTATCCGCTGGGTGTGGCGGGGCCGATCCTCTTCCTTTACATCTGCTTCATGGTCCTCAAGCCGAAGATCCAGGCGCCCACGGGCGGCGGCATCGAGATGCTCGAGATCGCGCCCGAGGACTCGGCGCTGAAGGGCAAGACGATCGGCGACCTGCTCGCCGGACTGCCCGCCGGCATCGACATCGCGGCGCTGCGGCGGGCGCACCACAACCTGCCGGCCTCGCGCTCGATGGCGCTGGCGGCCAACGACGTGCTGCTGGTCACGGGGCCGAGCCGCGAGGCGCTGGAGCAGGCCGCCAAGCAACTCGGCGAGGTCCATCACGGCCGCGTGACCGGCGACCGCCGCGACCTCGACTACGTGCGCATCTTCGCTTCGCGTGCGGCCGTGGTCGGCCGCAGCCTGGGCGACCTGAAATTGCCGGAGGGCCGGCCCCACGCGCTGGTCCAGGTCCGGCGCGGCGACGCCGACATCATGCCGAGGCCCGACCTGGTGCTGGAGTTCGGCGACCGCATCGGCATGCTGGCGCACCGCGACGACTTCGCCGCGCTGCGCAAGTTCTTCGGCGATTCGATCAAGGGCACGGCCGAATTCAGCTACATCTCGATCGGCTTCGGGATGGCGCTGGGCTTTCTGCTCGGGGCGATCAACTTCCCGCTGCCGGGAGTCGGCAAGCTCGCGCTGGGGCTTTCGGGCGTGCTGATCGTGGCGCTGGTGCTCGGCAAGATGCGCCGCACCGGCGGATTGAACTGGACCATCCCGCTGTCGGCCAACCTGGTGCTGCGCAACCTCGGCCTGACGCTGTTCCTGGCCCAGGTGGGCATGGCCTCGGGGCCCAAGTTCGCCGCCACGGTGTCGCAGACGGGCTTCCTGATGCTCGGCCTCGGCGCGATCGTGGTGGTGGCGCTGGTGCTGCCGATCCTGCTGCTGGGCCTGGGCGTCTTCAAGATGCCCTACGACGAGGTCGCCGGCATCGTGGCCGGGGCCTGCGGCAATCCGGCCATCCTTGCCTATGCCAACAAGCTGGCGCCCACCGACAAGCCGGACATCGGCTACGCGATGATCTTTCCGGGCATGACGATCATCAAGATCCTGTTCGTCGACATCGTGCCGGCGCTGCTGGGCGGGTGAGGCGGCCTGGGGATGACCTTGCGCAGCGCCGCCGAGGAAATCCGACCAAAGTAGGATTTGCGCCCCCGGTCGGCTGCGCTACGTTCGACGCACAACAATGACGAGCGAGGTTGCCATGGCGCAGAAACACAAACCGTCGGACAAGCAGGAGCACGAAGCCGTTGCGGTGCACGACGAGGCCAAACCCAAGGATGCCGAGACGACCAAGGGCACGCTCGGCCGCCGGCAGTACGACAAGGAGCTCGAACGCTTGCACGTCGAGCTCGTCAAGCTGCAGCAGTGGGTGGTGCACAAGGGCCTGAGGGTGTGCATCGTGTTCGAGGGGCGCGACGGCGCGGGCAAGGGCGGCACCATCAAGGCGATCACCGAGCGCGTGAGCCCTCGCGTGTTCCGGGTGGTCGCGCTGTCCGCGCCGACCGAGCGCGAGAAGAGCCAGATGTACGTTCAGCGCTATCTGCCGCACCTGCCGGCGGCCGGCGAGGTGGTCATCTTCGACCGCAGCTGGTACAACCGCGCGGGTGTCGAGCGGGTCATGGGCTTCTGCAGCGACGAGGCCGTCAAGGGCTTCCTCGAGGCGATCCCGAAGGTCGAGCGGGTGATGGTCGACTCCGGCATCATCCTCGTCAAGTACTGGCTCGAGGTGAGTCCCGAGGAGCAGACCCGGCGGCTCGAGGAGCGCATCGACGACGGGCGCAAGATCTGGAAGCTGACGCCGATGGACCTCAAGTCCTACAGCCGCTGGTACGACTATTCACGCGCGCGTGACGACATGTTCGCGGCGTCCGACACCGAGTTCGCCCCGTGGAACGTCGCGCGGTCCGACGACAAGCGCCGGGCCCGCCTCAACATCATTTCGCACTTGCTGAGCCAGGTGCCGTACCGGGAGGTGCATCGCGAGAAGATCAAGCTGCCCAAGCGGCAGAAGGCGGACGGCTACCGCGAGTCCAACCATCCGATGCGCTTCATCGAAGAGCGTTACTGAAGAGCAGCCGACCACGCCGCCACACCGGGAACGAACGGATGCCCCTCTTCAATCGCCTAGCCGCTGGCCGGTCGTGACGCTTCGGGCGATGGCTCGCAACCGGTCCTGATTGGAAAAAAATGACTCTCGCACTCAGGGAACATGCGGCGAAGCGCTCCCATCCGCCGCGCCTGCTTGGCATCGGCGCACTCATTGCGGCGCCGGCGGCGCATGCGTCCTTCCTGCCGCCCGACATGCTGGCCTCCGCCGCCACCGGCATCGCCTGGTTCGTCGTCTTCGTCGTGCCCATCGCCGTGATCGTGCTGTTCTGGATGGTGCACGTGCTGCCCGAGAAGATCGCGCACAAGCGGCATCACCCGCAGCGCGATGCCATCAAGACGCTGTGCCTGCTGTCGCTGGTGTTCGGCGGCATGCTGTGGCCGCTGGCCTGGCTGTGGGCCTTCGTCAAGCCGGTGGGCTACCAGGCCGCCTACGGCACCGAGAAGCACGACGACTACTTCCACGAGCAGAGCGAGAAGGCGCACGCGGGCGAGCTGCTGGAGCACGAGATCGCGCACCTGCGCGAGGAACTCGATGCGATGGAGGCCAAGGGCGCGCTGTCCGCCGAACTCAAGCAGGTGCGCCGGAACCTGGCCGCGGCGCTGCAGGCGCGGCGCGCCGAGGCGGACGCCACCCGAGACGCGAGCACCTGATGGACATCCTTCTCCTCGGCATCTATGCCTTCTTCGTCTGGCTGATCTTCATCAAGCTGAAGTGGCTGCCATGGAACACCGCGTGGCAGGTCACGGTGGTGATCATCCCGATCGTCGCGCTGTCGATCCTGATCCTCACGCTCAACGTCGTCGCGCCGTCGACCGCCGACGTGCGCGTGCTCAAGTACGTGGTGCAGGTGGTGCCGCAGGTGCGTGGCCGTGTGCTCGAGGTGCCGGTCGAGCCCAACCGGCTCGTGAAGAAGGGCGAGCTGCTGTTTCGCATCGACCCGACCCAGTACGAGAACGAACTCAACGCTGCCAAGGCCAAGCTGGCGTCCGACGAGGCGAAGTTCGCAGCGGCCGGCGCCTCGCTGGTCGATGCCTCGGCCGGCGCCCGCCAGCTGCAGGAGCAGCTGAAGGCCGCCACCGGCCAGGTCAAGGCGCTGCAGCCCAAGCTCGAACTGGCCCGCCTGCGGGTGCGCCAGAACCGCGAACTGGTCGCCACTGGCGCGGGCGAGCGCTTCGCCCTCGAGCAGGCCGAATCCACGCTGGCCGAGTTGCAGGGCCAGATCGCGACCGCCGCCGCCAACGAGACGCAGGTCTCCCAGCGGCTGGCGGCGCAGGTCAACGGTGAGCAGGCGTCGGTCGCCACATCGCGGGCCCAGCTCGCGACCGCCAAGGCGCAGGTCGACCTCAGCCGGGCCGAGCTGGGCAATGCGCAATGGAACCTCGACCAGACGGCCGTCTACGCGCCTTCCAACGGGTATGCGATCAATGTCCAGTTGCGGCCGGGCTCCTTCGTGGTCTCGGTGCCGTTCTCGCCGGCGATGAGTTTCGTCGAGGAAACCTACCAGGTGATCGCGCTCTTCGACCAGAACGAGCTGCGGCTGGTCGAGCCCGGCGACAAGGCGGAGTTCACGCTCAAGACCTATCCAGGCCGCATCATCAGCGCGACGGTCGACTCCATCGTGTGGGCGCAGGGCCAGGGGCAGGTGCAGCAGTCGGGCACGCTGCCGCAGACCGGCGCGTTCCCGCAGGTGCCGGGCCGCTTTCCGGTCAAGCTGATCGTCGACGAGCCCGACGCCGGGCTCTTCCTCGCCGCCGGCGCGGATGGGCAGGGCGCGATCTACACCGCACACGTCGCGGCCATCCATATCCTGCGCATGGTGATCCTGCGCGTCGGCTCGATCACCAACTACCTCGTGCTGAAACTGCACTGATGTCCATGCCCTCGCTTCGTCCCTGGGTCCTGGCGGCGCCGCTCGCGGCGGCGCTGGCGGGCTGCGCGCTCAAGCCGCCGCCGACCACCGACGACCTTCGCAAGGAGGTGCTGCAGCAGGGGCCGATGCCCGAGGCATTCCGGGCCGGCGGCGGCGTCTCGACACCGGTGGCCGATCACTGGCTCGCCTCCTTCGAGGAACCGGCGCTGACAACGCTGGTCAACGAAGCACTGGCCTACAACGCCGACCTGCAGGTCGCCGCGGCCCGGGTCGAACAGGCGGCGGGCTACGTCAAGGTGGCGTCCGGCGGCCTGCTGCCGTCGGTCGGCCTGGCTGCCCTGGGCGGCGACAAGTCGGGCGGCGGGGGCGGGCTCAATGGCGTCTTCCTGAATGCCTCGCTCGAACTCGATGTCTGGGGCCGGCTGCGCTATGAAAGCGCGGCCTCGCGCGAGCAGCTCGCCGCGGCCGAGGCCGACTACGCCTACGCGCGCCAGTCGCTGGCCGCGATGGTCGCGAAGAGCTGGTTCCTGGCGGTCGAGGCCGGCATGCAGCGGGCGATCGCGAAGGATTCGCTCAGCTCTTCCGAGGGCTTGATGCGCCTGGCCGACGACCGGTTGCGGATCGGCAACGGAACGGCACTTTCGTCGGCGCAGGCGCGGGCGAGCGTCAACGGCTATCGCGACACGCTGAAGCAGGTCGAGCTGTCGCGCGAACAGGCCTTGCGCGCGCTGGAGCTGCTGGTCGGCCGCTACCCGGGCGCGGAGATCGCGGTCGCGGACCAGCTGTCGCGCATGCCGCCGCCGCTGCCTGTCGGGGTTCCCTCGGAAGTGCTGGAGCGCCGGCCGGACATGGTCGCGGCCGAGCGTCGCGTGGCGGCCGCCTTCAATCGGGTGGGCGAAGCCAAGGCCGCGCAGCTGCCGAAGATAAGGCTCACTGCAGGCGGCAGCAACGTGTCGAGCGAACTGATCGTCCTGAAGGACGTCAGCAGCCCGGTGTGGAGCCTGGGCGCGAACCTGATCGCACCGATCTACCAGGGTGGCGCGCTGCGGGCCCAGGTCGAGATCCGGTCGGCCGAGCAGAAGCAGGCAGTGGCCGAATACGCGCGCGCGGGGCAAAAGGCGTTCAGCGAGGTCGAGACCGCGCTGGGCACGGAATCGATCCTGCGCGAACGCGAGGCCGTCCTGACGGCCGCGATCCGCGACAACGAGGAGGCGCTGCGGCTGGCGCGGATTCAATACCAGGTGGGCACGGCGGACCTGCGCACGGTCGAGCAGAGCCAGCTGGCGCTCTATGCGGCGCGGACGTCGAGGCTGCGGGTGCAGAGCGAGCAGCTGGCCCAGCGGGCCAATCTGTACCTGGCCCTGGGTGGCGGGGTCTAGCGCGATGGCGAACGCACACCCAAGCGGCGCGAGGTCAGCGACCCATGCGGGCGTCGTAGCTGCGCGAGACCCGATCGATGAGCGCGGGATCGCGCGCGCCGGTGGCGTCGAACTGGACGCGGACACTGCCGTCCGCCTGCTGGCGCACGCTGGCCGACACCGTGGCGCTGCCCGCCGTTCCGATGATCATGCCGGCGCTGCGGTCTTCGGTGCCGATCGCCAGCCCCTGGTCGCGCATCGCGCCGGCCGCGGCCGCGAACGATCGGTCGAAGCTGGCCGGGGCCCCCACGGTCACGGGGTACGCGGGCGGCGGGTAGTAGCAGCCACTGGCAACCAGGGCGGCGCCCAATGCCGCGACCCGCAGGAAGGTGATGATGAACTTCATTCGTGACTCCGATCGATCGTCCCGCGATCGTAGTGAGTTGCCCATCGACTGCCTACCGTCAGCCAATTGCGGCCTCCGGCATACCCCCGTATGCTGGCTGCCAACCTGAAGAGGAGTGCCCATGTTCTCTGTTGCGACCCGCTTCACGCGCATGCTGGCAGTGTCGATCTCGCTGCTGGTGTCGGCGTCCCTGGTGACGGCGCAGCAGGCGCCCACCTTCAGCCGGGAACAGCTCGACCAGATGATGGCGCCTATCGCGCTCTATCCGGATTCGCTGCTGTCGCAGGTGCTGATGGCCTCCACCTACCCAGCGGACGTGGTCGACGCCGCGAAATGGTCGAAGGCGAATTCCAAGCAGCAGGGTGATGCCGCCGTGAAGGCGGTGCAGGACAAGCCCTGGGACCCGAGCGTGCAGTCGCTGGTCGCCTTCCCGCAGGTGATCCAGATGATGGGCGACCAGCCCGACTGGACGCAGAACCTCGGCGACGCCTTCCTGGCCTCGTCCAAGGACGTGCTCGACTCGGCCCAGCGGCTGCGGACCAAGGCCCAGCAGCAGGGCAGCCTCAAGACGACCGAGCAGCAGAAGGTGATCGTCGAGCAGGAACCGCAGACGCAGCAGACCGTGATCAAGATCGAGCCCACGAACCCGGAAGTGGTCTACGTGCCGGCCTACAACCCGACCGTGGTCTATGGCGCCTGGCCCTATCCGGCCTATCCGCCGTACTACTACCCGCCCTACCCGGCCTACTACCCGGGCGCCGCGCTCGCCACCGGCATCGCCTTCGGCGTCGGCGTGGCCGCCGTGGGTGCGCTCTGGGGCAATGCGAACTGGGGCGGCGGCAACGTGAACGTCAACGTCAACCGCTACAACAGCATCAACACCAACCGCCAGATCGCGGCCAACCAGACCAACTTCCAGCACAACGCCGCCAATCGCAAGGGCGTGCCTTACCGCGATTCGCGCAGCCAGCAGCAGTACGGCCGCAACGCCGGCGATCCGGGCCAGCGCCAGGACTACCGCGGCCGCGACAACGCGGGCCGCGATGCGCAGCGGCAGCAGGCGCAGTCCTCGCTCCAGCAGCGGGGCATGGACCCGGGGCAGGGTCGCGAGAACCTGCGCAACGATCCGGGCACGCGTGAACGGGCGCAGCAGGCCGTCGACCGCGGCGGCCAGCGGGGCGGCCAGGGCGGGGCCGGCGGCGGCTTCGACCGCGGCGGGCAGGGCGGACAGGGCGGCGGCTTCGATCGGGGCGGCGCCGGCGGCCGCGAGCAGGTCCAGCATCGGGGCGGCTCCGACAATGCCCTGCGCGGCGCGGGCGATGGCGGCGCCCAGGCGCGGCAACAGGCCGATCGCGGCAACGCGAGCCGCCAGTCGATGGGCGGGGCCGGTGGCGGCGGGGCGCGTGCGGGCGGCGGTGGCTACGGGGGTGGCGGTGCGCATGCCGGCGGCGGTGCACGGCCGAGCGGCGGTTCCTACGGCGGTGGCCATGCGGGCGGTGGCGCGCGCGCCGGCGGCGGTGGCGGCGGCGGCATGAGGGGCGGTGGTGGCGGCGGACGCGGCGGCGGCGGAGGCCGGCGCTAGGCGCGCGAGCGATGACGGCGATGAACCCACTCCACTTCATGCGAGGCTCGAACATGCTGAATCCGATGCGCACCAGGGCAGCAGCGGCTGCTGCGATGGCCACACTCATGCTGGCGCTTTCCGCCCCCGCTTTCGCGCAGCGCGCGTACCCCAGTCCCGAGGCGGCCTCGGAGGCCTTCTTCCGGGCGCTGGCGGACAACGACCAGAAGGCGCTGCAGACGGTGCTCGGCAACGACTGGCGACGCTTCGTGCCGGCGGGCGAGGTCGATCGCGAGGACATTTACGACTTCCTGGGCGCCTACGCCAAGCAGCACAAGGTGGTGCCCGACGGGCCCGACCGGGCGTTGCTGGGGGCGGGCGACAGTGGCTGGACCTTGCCGATCCCGATCGTCAAGGGCGCGGGCGGCTGGCACTTCGACCCGCGCGCCGGCGCCGACCAGATGCAGACGCGCCGCATCGGCCGCAACGAGCTGGCCGCCATGCGGGCCGCGCTCGCCTACTTCGATGCCCAGCGGGAGTACGCGCAGGTCGACCGCGACGGCAACGGCGTGCTCGAGTTCGCCCAGAAGTTCGCCAGCACGCCGGGCAAGCACGACGGCCTGTACTGGCACACCGGCCCCGGCGAGGCGGAGAGTCCGCTGGGCCCGCTCTACGCCCCGGCCCGGGCCGGCGAGGGCTACCACGGCTACCACTTCAAGATCCTCAAGGCGCAGGGTCCGAACGCACCCGGCGGCGCCTACGACTACGTCATCGGCAATCGCATGCGCGGCGGCTTCGCGCTGGTCGCCTGGCCTGTCAAGTACGGCGAGACCGGCGTGATGAGCTTCATGGTCAACCACGACGGGGTGCTCTACGAGAAGAACCTGGGCGCCGGCACGGACGCCGCCGCACGGGCGATGACCCGGTTCGACCCCGATGCGGGCTGGAGAAAGGTCGACGTACAGTAGGCGCGGGCGCGGTTCCGCCGGCGCCCTCCACGCAGCGAGGGCCCAATTGATTCCCGACACCACCCGTCCCGACGGCGGCAGCGACGACCTGCTGCTGCGGGTCTCGCCGCCGAGAGTGCCGCGCCATCTGGTGGCGCGGCCGCGGCTGCTGGCGGCCGACCCGGCGTTCCGCGATGTCCCGGCCATCCTGCTGCAGGCGCCGGCGGGCTTCGGCAAGACCTCGCTGCTGGCCCAATGGCGGCTCGAGCATCTCGCGCACGGCCTGGTGGTGGCATGGGTCTCGGCGCAGGCGCGCGACACGCCGCAGCGCCTGGCGCAGGCGCTGGCGCTGGCGGTGCGGCGGGCGTCGGGGCGCTCCACTTTCGGCCACGTGCTGCTCGACGCGGCAGCGCCGAGCGGCCTCGAGGGCATCACCATCTGGCTGGCGGAACTGGCGCAGACGGCGCTCGACGTGGTGCTGGTGGTGGACGAGGCGGAGCGCCTGCCGGCGGCGTCGCGCGAGGCGCTGGCCTACCTGCTGCGCAATGCGCCACCCAACCTGCGCACCGTGATCGCCAGCCGGCCCGACTGCAACCTGGACATCGACGACCTGATCGCCTATGGGCAGTGCGTGGTGGTCGGGCCGGCGATGCTGCGCTTCAGGCTCGAAGAGACGCTGGAACTGATCCACGGCCGCTTCGGTGCCAGCGTCGACAACGACACCGCCGCCCGGCTGCACGCCCTCACGGAGGGCTGGCCGCTGGGACTGCAGCTCTCGCTCACCGTGCTGGCGCGCGGCACCGACGCGCGGGCCGACGTGGCGGGGATGAGCGCCCTTGGCGGGCAGCTGCGCGAGCAGTTCCTGGCGATGCTGCTGGCCAATCTCGATGCGCGCGACCGCGAGTTCCTCACCCGCATCGCGATCCTCGACCATCTGCACCCGGAGCTGTGCCGGCAGGTCGCCGGCATGGACGATGCGACGGAGCGGCTGGCGCGACTGAGCCGCGACACGCCGGTGTTCGTGGCGGCGGAGCAGGGCGACTGGCTGCGCATGCACGCGCTGGCGCGCGATGTGCTGCGCGAGGGCTTCGGCGCGCTCCCCCCGGAGGTGCAGGCCGGAGCCCATGCCCGGGCGTCCGGGTGGTTGGCCGAGCGCGGCATGCTCGAGGACGCGGCCCGCCACGCGCTGGTCGCCGGCCAGCGCGAGCGGGCCTACGAGCTGGCCGAGCGCAGCCTCTACGAATCGATCATGACCCACGGCCGGCAGGGCGTGGTGCTCGAATGGCTGGCGCAACTGCCGCCCGACGAACTGGACCGCCGGCCGCGGCTGCTGCTGGCCGCGGCCTGGACGCTCGCCACCAGCGAACGCCATGAAGACGCCGGCCGGCTGGTCGACCGGATCCTGGCGCAGCCGCAGCACGCGCCCGATGCCCCCCTGCGCTGCGAATGCGCGTTGATCCTGAGCGGCGGGGCGGTGTTCGCGGACGACCCGGACCGCTTCGCGGCGCTGCACGACCCCTGGGCCGAGGCGCCGCCTCTGCGCGATCCGCTGCTGCTGCAGGTGCACGCCAATCGCACCGCCTACCGGACGCTGCTCGAGGGCGATCCGGCGCTGGCGCGGCTGCGCCAGCAGCAGTCGCCGCGCGGGGATTTCGGCCGCGGGCAGGGCTTCATCGGGCGCTGGGGCGAGCTCATCATCGCCCTCTCCTATGTCTGGGAAGGCCAGGTCCGGCTGGTCGAGAGCCTGCTGCATCCGGCCGTGGCCAGCGCCGAAGCCGACCTGGGGCGGCGCAACAGCTTCGTGTGCATGCTCGCCGCCCTCCTTGCCGCCGCGCTGTGGGAGCGCGGCCGCCCGGTCGATGCCGCCGCGCTGCTGGCCGACCGGCTCGACGTGCTGGAGCGCAGCGGGCTGCCTGAAGCGCTGCTGCTGGCCTACCGGACGATGGCCCGCATGGCGGTGGCCGAGGGCGCCGAGCACCGGGCGGTGGAACTGCTCGGCGCGCTCGACGCGGCGGGCTCGGCACGCGCGCTGCCGCGGCTTCGCATCGCCAGCCTGGTGGAGCTGGTGCGCCTGCATGCCCGACGCTTTCGGGCGCAGCGCTGCCGGGAACTGTGCCAGCGCATCGACGCCCTGCTGGCCGACCCGGCCCTGCCGCAGGGGCGGCTCTGGCGGCGCAGCGTGGACGCGATGCGCGATCTGGCCCACGGCTACGCGGCGATCGCGGCCCAGGACTGGCGCGGCGCCCTGGCGCCGCTGACCCAGGCCAGCGAACTCGTGCAGGTGGTGCGGCAAGGCCGGCTGGAGATCGAGATCCTCGGCCTGCGCGCCTTCGCACTCGACCGTTGCGGCGAGAAACGCGCCGCCCCGATGCTGCGCGAGGCGATCGACCTGGCTCAAAGTTACGGCCTCGTGCGCATTTTCGAGGACGCCCATCCGGACCTGGGCGCATGGGCCAGGCAGGTCGCCGGCGAAGGCGACGAGCATGCGCCGGTGGCGCCGGCCGTGGCCGCGCCGACGCGTCCGGTGCCGGCCGCCGAAACGCCCCGGCCTCCGGCGGTGCGCGGCATGGTGCTGACGCCCAAGGAGCGCGAGGTGATGGAGCTGCTGGCGCGCAGCCTGTCCAACAAGGAGATCGGGCGCGCCATGCAGGTGGGCGAAACCACGGTCAAGTGGCACGTCAAGAACCTGCTGGCCAAGCTGGACGCCGGCACGCGCAAGGAAGTCGTCGTCCGCGCCCGCATCCTCGGGCTGCTCCAGCCGGCGCCCTAGCGGAAGGGGCCTCCCCCCTCCTGCAAGGAGGGGCTCGGAAAGGGCGCCGAATCCTATTCTTCGGGCTTGGGAATTCGCGCTCAAGCGGCCTCCCGCCAGACGGAGACAAGACATGCCCTCAACAACCGAAGCCGCGCCCCTGAAAGGCGCACCCGCCGTAGTGTCCAGCGCGGCACTGAAGACATCCATCCAGGTCGAACCGCTGACCTGCACCATCGGCGCCGAGCTGCGCAACGTGGACCTCGGCGCCGCCTCGCGCGACGCCGACACGGTGGCCGAGATCCGCGCGCTGCTGCTCAAGCACAAGGTGCTGTTCCTGCGCGACCAGGACTTCTCGCGCGCCGAGCACGTGGCCTTCGCCCGCCACTTCGGCGAACTCGAAGACCATCCCGTGGCCGGCAGCGACCCCGAGCACCCCGGCCTGGTCCGGATCTACAAGTCGCCCGACACGCCCAACGACCGCTACGAGAACGCCTTCCACACCGACGCCACCTGGCGCGAGAAGCCGCCCTTCGGCTGCGTGCTGCGCTGCGTCGAAACGCCGGAAGTCGGCGGCGACACCATCTGGGTGAACATGGTCGAGGCCTACGCCCGTCTGCCGGAAGACATTCAGCGCAAGATCGAGGGCCTGCGCGCCCGTCACAGCATCGAGGCCAGCTTCGGCGCGGCGATGCCGATCGAGAAGCGCCTCGCGCTGCACGCGCAGTTCCCCGATGCGGAGCACCCGGTGGTGCGCACCCATCCGGAAACGGGCGAGAAGATCCTCTTCGTCAACGCCTTCACCACGCACTTCACCAACTTCCACACGCCGGCGAACGTGCGCTTCGGCCAGGACTACGCGCCGGCCGCCGGCCAGCTGCTGAACTACCTGGTCAGCCAGGCCGCGATCCCCGAGTTCCAGGTGCGCTGGCGCTGGAAGAAGAACAGCGTCGCCTTCTGGGACAACCGCAGCACCCAGCACTACGCGGTCATGGACTACCCGCCCTGCCACCGAAAGATGGAACGCGCCGGAATCATCGGCACAGCCACCTACTGAACCCCTCATCCAACACGCAACTGAAAGACCAACCATGAACTTCCTCGACGGCTCCCTCTTCCCGGAGAACCAGGACAAGCTGGTGATCACCGTGGCGCCCTACGGTCCCGAGTGGATCCCCTCCGACTTCCCGCAGGACATCCCTGTGACCATGGAACAGCAGATCCAGAAGGCGATCGACTGCTACAACGCCGGCGCCAGCGTGCTGCACCTGCATGTGCGCGAGCTGGACGGCAAGGGCTCCAAGCGCCTGTCGATGTTCAACGAGCTGATTGCCGGCGTGCGCAAGGCAGTGCCCGACATGGTGATCCAGGTCGGCGGCTCGATCTCCTTCGCTCCCGAGAGCGACGGCGCCAACGCCAAGTGGCTGCACGACGACACGCGCCACATGCTGGCCGAGCTCGACCCGAAGCCGGACCAGGTCACGGTCACCGTCAACACGACGCAGATGAACGTGCTGGAGCACATGGAGGCCGAGGACATCGCCGGCACCTCGCTGGCCGAGGCCCAGACCAACGCGGCCTACCGCGAGATGATCGTGCCCTCGGGCCCCGGCTTCATCGAGGAGCATGTGCGCCGCCTGAGCGCCGCCGGCATCCAGAGCGCCTTCCAGTTCTACAACATCAACAGCTACGAAACGGTGGAGCGGCTGATCCGCCGCGGCGTCTACAAGGGCCCGCTGGTGATGAACTGGGTGGCGATCAGCGGCGGCATGGATGCGCCCAACCCCTACAACCTGACGAACTTCCTGCGTGCGATTCCGGACGGCTCGATGCTGACCGTGGAAAGCAGCATGCGCAACGTGCTGCCGATCAACATGATCGGCATGGCGCTGGGCCTGCATGTGCGCTGCGGCATCGAGGACAACCTCTGGAACCAGTCGCGCACCGAGAAGATGACCTCGGTGCAGCAGATCGAGCAGCTGGTGCGCATGGCGCGCGAGTTCGGCCGCGAAGTCGCCAACGGCAAGGAAGCTCGCGAGATCCTGAAGATCGGCGTGTTCTACGACACCGTCGAGGAGACGCTGGCCGCCAACGGCTTCGCGCCCAACCCGAAGGGGCGCCAGCAGGGCTACCTGCGCCGCGTGGCCTGAAGGTGAGCGGAGCATCCCCCATGACCACCGTGCTCATCGTCCCCGGCCTGCGCGACCACGTCGGCGCCCACTGGCAGACGCTGCTGGCCGCGCGCCTGGCGGCGCGGGGCGGTCCGGTGCGCTGCGTGCCGCCGATGGGCCGGGCCGACCTCGACTGCGCGACGCGCGTGGCCGCGATCGAGCGCGAGGCGCAGGCCGTCGAGGGCCCCTTGATCCTGGTGGCGCACAGCGGCGGCTGCGTGATGGTCGCGCACTGGGCGCGCCAGACCAAGCGGGCCGTCCATGGCGCGCTGCTGGCCGCGCCGCCGGACTTCGATCGGCCGATGCCCGAGGGCTACCCCACGGTCGATGACTTGCGCGCCAGCGGCTGGCTGCCGGTGCCGCGCCGGACGCTGCCTTTCCCGAGCATCGTGGCGGCGAGCCGCAACGATCCGCTGGCCGACTACGGCCGGGTGGCGGAACTGGCCCGCGACTGGGGCAGCCGCCTGGTCGACCTCGGCGAGGTCGGCCACCTGAACCCCGCCTCGGGCTTCGGCGACTGGCCCCGCGCCGAGCTGTTCATCGCCGAGCTTTCGCACCGCTGAAATCAGATACCAAGGAGACACATCATGGCCAAGGCCATTCGCTTTCATGAAACCGGCGGACCGGAAGTCCTCAGGCTGGAGAACGTCGATGTCGGCGAACCCGGCCCGGGCCAGGCGCGCGTGCGCCACACCTACATCGCAGTCAACTTCATCGACATCTACTTCCGCACCGGCCGCTATCCACTGCCGCTGCCCAACGGGCTCGGCTCCGACGCCGTGGGCGTGGTCGAGGCCGTGGGCCCCGGCGTGACCGACATCCGCGTGGGCGACCGCGTGGGCTACCTGATCGGCCCCCAGGGCGCGTACTCGGAAGCGCGCGTGATGCCGGCCGAGCTGCTGATCCCGCTGCCTGAAGGCGTGTCCGACCGCACGGCCTCGACCTTGATGATGAAGGGCATGACGGCGCAGTATCTGTTCCGCCAGGTCTTCCCGCTGAAGGGCGGCGAAACAATCCTCTATCACGCGGCCGCCGGCGGCGTCGGCCTGATCGCCTGCCAGTGGGCGCGCGCGATGGGCGTGACGATGATCGGCACCGTCAGCACCGACGAGAAGGCCGCCATCGCGAAGGCCAACGGCTGCGCACACACCATCGTGACCTCGCGCGAGAACATCGCGAAGCGGGTGCGCGAGATCACCGACGGCAAGGGCGTGCCGGTGGTGTACGACTCGGTGGGCAAGGACACGCTGGAAGCCTCGCTCGACAGCCTGCAGCCGCGCGGTTCGCTGATCAGCAACGGCACCACCTCGGGGCCGGTGGTGATCGACTCGCAGACGCTGGCGGTGAAGGGCTCGATCTGGGTCACGCGCCCGGCGATGATGCACTACATCACGCCGCGCACCCACATGCTGGCGATGGCCGAGGAGCTGTTCGGCCATGTGCTGGCGGGCCGCATCGTCAGCGAACCCAAGCAGAGCTTCGCACTGGCCGATGCCGCCGACGCGCACCGCGCGCTCGAATCGCGCGCAACCACCGGCGCGACCGTGCTGGTGCCCTGAGGGGAAGACCATGGATCTGCATTCCCACGACGCGAAGCCGGGCACGGCCGACGGCTACCTGATCGGTCCGCGCCAGGCCTGGTTCGCCTTTGCCATGACCATCGGGCTGATGATGGTCGACTACATCGATCGCCAGGTGATCGTGTCGCTGTTCCCGCACCTGAAGGAGGCCTGGGGCCTGTCGGACAAGCAACTCGGCGCGCTGGTGTCGGCCGTCTCGGTGACGGTGGCACTGGGCGCGATCCCGATCGCGCTGTTCGCCGACCGCTTCAGCCGGGTGAAGAGCATCGTCGCGATGGCCACGATCTGGAGCCTGGCCTCGATCAGCTGCATGTTCACTCGCAACTATGGCCAACTCCTGGCCGCGCGTGCCGCGGTGGGATTGGGCGAGGCGGGCTACGGCTCGGTCGGTGCGGCCCTCATCGCCAGCCATTTCCCGGCCCGCATGCGCGGCGCGCTGATGGCGGCCTTCTTCGCCTCGGCGTCGGTCGGCTCGGTGCTGGGCGTGATGCTCGGCGGCCTCATCGCCGCCAAATGGGGCTGGCAGGCGGCCTTCGGCGTCGTCGGCGTGCCGGGCCTGATCCTGGCGCTGCTCTACACCCGGGTCCGTGACTACCGCACGGTGGCGCTCACGCCGAGCATCGAACAGGCCACCCGTTCGACCCAGGGCACGGCACGCGCCATCGTGAAGCGGCTGGCGCGTTCGCGCACCTTGTTGTGGGTCTGCATCGGCGCGCCGGCGCAGCTGATCCTGGTCTCGGCCATCTGGGCCTGGATGCCGAGCTACCTCAACCGCATGCATGGCATGGCGCCGGAACAGGCGGGCGTGAAGGCCGCGCTGGTGGTGCTGTGCGGCGCGCTGGGCAGCGTGGTCTGGGGCGCGGTCGCCGATCGCGCCGGCCGCAAGAATCCGGCCGCCAAGCTGCACGTGACGGCCGCGGTGTGCGTGGCCTCGGCGGCGGTGCTGGCGTTCGCCTTCGGCGCCGGCCACCTCGGGCTGGACCTCGGCAAGCAGGCGCAGTTCGCACTGTTCGCGCTGGGCGGCTTCCTGATGACCTGCACCGTCGGCGTGGTCGCCGCCGTGGTGATCGACGTGATCCACCCCGGCATCCGCGCCACCGGCGCCTCGGTGCTGTCGCTGTTCCAGAACCTGCTGGGACTGGCCGTGGGCCCGCTCATCGCCGGCGCGCTGTCGGACCTGTGGACGCTCCAGAACGCCCTGATGGTGATGCCTGTGTTCGGACTTCTCGCCGCCTGGGCCTTCATGGTTGCCTCGCGCAGCTACGGGGCCGACCTGCAAAGCGCCGGCGACAGCGCCGACGAAGACATCCATGCCGCGCCGGCCGGCGCCCCCCGCAGCGTGCCGGCCTGAGCCGCCGCCGCGCCACCACTGTCCATTTGAACGAACGAACGGAAACCGACATGAACGGATTGATGATGGATCAGCCGCTGCTGATCTCCAGCCTCCTCACCCACGCCGAGCGCCACCACGGCGACCAGCAGATCGTCTCGCGCCGGGTCGAAGGCGACCTGCACCGCTACACCTACCGCGACCTCGGCCAGCGCGCGCGCCGGCTCGCCAACGCGCTCGCCGCGCGCGGCATCGAGAAGGGCGAACGCGTCGCCACGCTGGCCTGGAACGGCTATCGCCACATGGAGCTGTACTACGCGGCCTCTGGCTCGGGCGCGGTCCTGCACACGCTCAACCCGCGCCTGCACCCCGACCAGGTGGTGTGGATCGCCGACCACGCCGAAGACGAGATCCTCTTCTTCGACCTGAGCTTCCTGCCGCTGATCGAGGCCATCGCCTCGCGCGTATCGACCATCAAGGCCTTCGTCGCCATGACCGACCGCGCCCACATGCCCGCCGAGTCGAAGGTGCCCAACTTGCTGTGCTACGAGGAACTGATCGACGACCATTCGCCCGACTTCACGTGGCCGGTGTTCGACGAGAAGGCGGCTTCTTCGCTGTGCTACACCTCCGGCACCACCGGCAACCCGAAGGGCGCGCTCTACAGCCACCGCTCGACCATGCTGCACACCTATGCGGCGGCGCTGCCCGATGCGCTGAACTGCTCGGCCAACGACGTCATCCTGCCGGTGGTGCCGATGTTCCACGTCAACGCCTGGGGCCTGCCCTATATCGCGTGCATGGTCGGCGCCAAGCTGGTGTTCCCGGGTCCGTGGCTCGACGGCAAGTCGCTGCACGACCTCTTCGAGGCCGAGGGCGTGACGGTCTCGGCCGGCGTGCCCACCGTGTGGCAGGGCCTGCTCGCCCATGTGGAGAGCAACGACCTCCGCTTCAGCACCATGCGCCGCACGATCATCGGCGGCTCGGCCTGCCCGCCGGCCATGATGCGCGCCTTCCAGGAGCGCTACGACGTGCAGGTGCTGCACGCCTGGGGCATGACCGAGCTGAGCCCGGTGGGCGCGGTGTGCACGCTCAAGCCCTGCCACCGGTCGCTCGACGGCGAGCAGCGCCTGGCGTTGCAATCGAAGCAGGGCCGCTCGGTGTTCGGCATCGACATGAAGATCGTCGGGGCCGACGGCGCCGAGCTGCCGCAGGACGGCAAGGCCTCGGGCGAGCTGATGGTGCGCGGCGCCTGGGTGATCTCCGGCTACTACAAGGGCGAGGGCGCGGGCCCGCTGGTCAATGGCTGGTTCCCCACCGGCGACGTCTCGACCATCGACGCCGACGGCTTCATGCAGATCACCGACCGCAGCAAGGACGTGATCAAGTCCGGCGGCGAATGGATCGGCTCCATCGACCTCGAGAACATCGCCATGGCGCACCCCGCCGTGGAGATGGCGGCCTGCATCGCGGCGCGCCACGCCAAGTGGGACGAGCGCCCGCTGCTGATCGTGGTGAAGAAGCCCGGCCAGCAATTGACGCGCGAGGAACTCATCCGCTTCTACGACGGCCGGATCGCCAAGTGGTGGACGCCCGACGACGTGGTCTTCGTCGACCGCATCCCGCTCGGCGCGACCGGCAAGGTGCAGAAGAACCTGCTGCGCGACGCCTACGGCAACCACCTCATGGCCGACGGCGGAATGAGGTTCGCATGACCGCCCTGTCGATCGCCGCCTGGCCGGCGCGCAGCCGCACGCTGTTCCCGGGGGTGCTGGCCTGCGCGGTGGTCGCGGCCGCCTCCACTTTCCTGTCGCAGCACTACGGCGCGCCGGTGATGCTGTTCGCGCTGATCCTCGGGATGGCGATGAACTTCCTGTCGGTCGAGGGTGCCTGCAAACCCGGCATCGAGTTCACGGCGCGCCAGGTGCTGCGCTGGGGCGTGGCGCTGCTGGGCCTGCGCATCACGGCCGCGCAGGTGGTGGCGCTGGGCTGGCACCCGGTGCTGCTGGTGGTGCTGTCGGTGGTGCTGACCATCGGGGTGTCGATGGTGGTCGCCAAGCTGATGGGCTTCCAGTCGCTGTTCGGCCTGCTCAGCGGCGGCGCCACGGCGATCTGCGGGGCATCGGCCGCGCTGGCGTTGGCGGCGGCGCTGCCGTCGCATCCGCAGAAGGAGCGCGCGACGCTGTTCACGGTGGTCGGCGTCTCGGCGTTGTCGACCTTCGCCATGATCGCCTATCCCATGATCGCGCACGCCCTCGGGCTCGACGAGCGCGCGGCCGGGATTTTTCTCGGCGCGACGATCCACGACGTGGCGCAGGTGGTTGGCGCCGGCTACAGCATGTCGAAGGAAACCGGCGACATCGCCACCTTGGTCAAGCTGATGCGCGTGGCGATGCTGCTGCCGGTGATCGTGTTCGCCGTGATGTGCACACGCGCCGCCGGCAAGGGGGCAGGGGGGCCGCGTCCGCCGCTGCTGCCGTGGTTCGCCGTCGCGTTCGCGCTGCTGGTGGCCGTCAACAGCACCGGCTGGATTCCGAAGGTCCTGACCGACGCCGGCAGCGACTGCTCGCGCTGGTTCCTGGTGGCCGCCATCGCCGGCATCGGCATGAAGACGCAGCTGCGCGACCTTGCCACGGTGGGCTTGAAGCCCGTCGTCCTGATGTTGGGCGAAACGGTGTTCCTCGCCATACTGGCGATCGCTCTCATTCGCTGGACATCCTGAACAGAACAACAGATAGAAGGAAACCGAACATGAATCCGAATCAATGGCGGCGGCGGATGATCCAGGCCGCGTGCCTGTCCTGCCTTGGCGTCTCGGGCCTCGCGATGGCGCAGGCCCAGCCGACAGCGAAATGGCCCGAGAAGATGGTGCGCGTGATCGTCGCCGGTCCGGCCGGCGGCACCGCCGACATCATCGCGCGCCTGGTGGCAGACCAGTTGTCGAGGGACACCGGCCAGCCCTTCGTGGTCGACCCGAAGCCCGGCGCGGGCGGCGTGCTCGCGGTCAACGAGCTTTCGATCGCGCCGCACGACGGCCACACCCTGCTGGTGGGCGTCAACTCGCTGGTGAGCGAGATCCCGCACATCATCAAGCTGCGGGTGGACATGGCCAAGGAGATCAAGCCGGTGGCGGAACTCGGCCACGGCGGCCTGGTGATGGTCGGCGCACCCACGGTGCCGGCGAAGAACTTCCGCGAGCTCCTGACCTGGGTCAAGGCCAACCCCGGCAAGGTGAGCTATGCCTCGTACAGCCCTGGCACGGTGTCGCACGTGGCGGGGCTGCAGCTCAACAAGGCGGCCGGCATCGACATGACGCACGTCGGCTACAAGGGCTCCACGCCGGCGCTCGCCGACGTGATGGGCGGCCACGTGCCGCTGATGTTCGACGGCATCGCGACTTCGCTGCCGTTGATCAAGGCCGGCAAGATCAAGGCCTTCGCGGTGAGCACGCCCAAGCGCTCGCCCCTGCTGCCCGAGGTGCCGACCTTTGCCGAGCTGGGCTATCCGCAGCTGGAGACCGTCTCGTGGATGGGCCTCTGGCTCAAGCCCGACGTGCCCGCCGCGGTGCAGGCCAGCGTGCGGGAGGCGACGCTGAGGGCGCTGGCCCAGCCGGCGCTGCGCGCGCACCTGCTCGACACCGGGCTGGAGGCCGGCGGCACCCGCAAGCCCGAGGAGCTCACGGGTTCGCTAGCGGCAGACTACCGGCGCGTGGGCGAGGTGCTCAAGTCGATCGACTTCAAGCCGGAGTGAGTGCGCGCAGCATGGCGTCCAGCAGCGTGTCGGCCGACACGGCGCCGGCCAGCGCCAGCGATGCGTCGAACACGAAGAAGGGCACCCCGCTGACCAGGTGGCGCACCTTGGCCTGAGGGTGGCGGCCCTGGGCGCGCTCGCCGCCAGGGACGGGAGCCTCGGCCGGCAGCCCGCATTCGCGCGCCAGCTGCGCGAGCATGGAGGCGTCGCCGATGTCCTGGCCGCAGTTGAAGTAGGCCATGAAGATGCGGTCGATCAGCTGGCGCTGCTGGACCTCGGTGCCGACCGCGGCCGCCTGCGCGACCCGCGCGTGGGCGGCGGCCGTGTTCGGCATCATGGCGATCCGGTCGAAGGCGAACGGGACCCCGGCCGCCTGGCCGGCCTGCAGCACCTGCGCGCGCCGCCGGGCGACGGCTTCGGGGCTGCCCAGGCGGGCCACATAGAAGGCCTGGTAAGGCAGGCCGCCCGCCGGCACGTCGGGCAGCAAGGGGTACGAATGCCAGACCATGCGCAGCCGCACATCGGGCCGCAGTTCGGCGAGACGGCTGGCGGCGGCGTCGAGCTGGCGCTTGCCGATCAGGCACCAGGGGCAGACGAAATCGAAGTAGACCTCGACCGTCAGCGTGGGCTCGGGCGAATGCATGCTGTGCTCCTGTGGAAGGTGGCCACACCCGGGTGGCGCGGCAATGGGCAGGCCCGTGGGGTCTGTGCCGCAACTCTAGGGGCCGGACGTCCCGGCGGCCCCCTCCGCGAAGGAGGGGGAAGGCCGGCCGCGGGGCCGCGCGTTCAACCGCCCAGCGCGATGACGATCAGTTCGATGGTCACGCCCAGCACGACCATCAGCAGTGCGGCCCGCCAGGGCGGGGTGCCGGCGTAGCGGCCCCATTCGTAGCCGCAGAGAAACAGCATCACGATCGCGATCGCGGCGGACGCGCGCATCGCACTGCGCAGGTCGGAGAAGAAAAGGAAGGGCAGCGTCGGCGGAAAGGTCGAAAGAAAGACCAGCAGGAAGACGCCCAGGCCGCCGACCAGGTCCTTCCGCTTCAGCACGCGGGCCGGCGCGACGTGCGCGGGCTGGGCCAGCATCCATTGGCGCGTGCGTTCGAAATCCTGGCGCCCGAGCGCATCCGACAGCGGGCCGATCTCCTGGGCGATCAGTCCATGTGCCTCTTCGGGTTGCTGGCTGGAGACCACCCGGCGCCAGAGCATCGCCTGGCGCGCGCGGCCGACGACGCGGCGCAGCATGAACATCACGCCGTCGACGAGGCCCCATGCGATGTTGCAGCCGATGGCCGCGATCAGCATCGCGCGCACCTCCTTCGGTCCGGCCGAAGCCACGCTCAGCGTGCCGGTGAAGGTCAGGACCATGAAGAGTCCGAACAGGATCTCCGAGTTGCGATCGATCGGGTCCAGCACGCGGTTGCTCATGTCGTCTCCATGCGGTCGGGCATCAGTGTACGTGCAGTGCTAGGCTCAAGACATGGACGTCGTACGCGAGATCCTCTCCTTCAACGCGAACCGGGAACCGGAGCGGCTGCAGCTCAAATTCCGCAACATGCGCACCAGCCCGTTCGTGTTCCTGCGCGGCACCTGCCATCTCTTCTACGGCCGGCTTCCGGGCAGCGGCATCTTCCGGTCGGCGCCTCCGGGGTGGGTCTGCGGCGACCTGCATCTCGAGAATTTCGGCAGCTACAAGGGCGACAACCGGCTGGTCTACTTCGACATCAACGACTTCGACGAGGCGGCGCTGGCGCCGGTGAGCTGGGACCTGGTCCGCTTCCTGGCGAGCCTGTGGGTCGGTGGCGAGACGCTCACGGCACGCCGCCGCGAAACGCGCAAGCTCTGCGAGATCTTCCTCGAAAGCTATGCGACCACCCTTCGCGCGGGCAAGGCCTACTGGGTGGAGCGCGACACGGCGCAGGGCCTGGTGCGGGCGCTGCTCGACGGCCTGCGGGAGCGGCAGCGCACGCAGTTCCTTGCTTCGCGCACCGAACTCAGGGAGCGTCGCCGCGTGCTGCGGATCGACGGCAAGAAGGCGCTCGGCGTCGACAAGGCGCAGGAAGCGGCCGTCCGTGCGGTGGTCGCGCAGTACGCCGAGGCGCAGCCGAACCCGGACTTCTACCAGGTGCTCGATGTGGCGCGCCGCATTGCGGGCACCGGCAGCCTGGGCGTCGACCGCTATGCGATCCTGGTCGAGGGCAAGGGGTCGCCGGACGGCAACTACGTACTCGATCTCAAGCAGGCGCTTGCGTCGTCGCTGGTGCCGCACCTGAAGGTGGCGCAGCCGAAGTGGAAGTCGCAGGCGCACCGCGTGGTGGCGCTTCAGCGTCGCCTGCAGGCGGTGTCGATGGCCTTTCTGCAGCCGATCGTCGCCGGCGGTACGCCCTACGTGTTGCGCGCATTGCAGCCGACCGAGGACCGGGTCGTGCTCGGCGGCCAGTCGGCCAGGAACCTCGCCGACCTCGAAGGCGTGATCGCGGTGATGGGCAAGCTGGTGGCGTGGGCCCAGCTTCGCAGTTCCGGGCGCGAAGGATCGGCCACCGCCGACGAATTGATCGATTTCGGCGGCCGCGCGAAGTGGCGGGACCGCCTGCTCGATGCGGCGGCCGAATGTGCCGCCCAGGTGCGCGCGGACTGGGCGGTCTATGCCGCGGCCTATGACGATGGGGCCTTCGGCGGTCCGTCGAGCGGGCATGGACGAGGCTGACGCCGGCAAGCACAATGCACCCGCTCCCGGTCATGTGGGGCAGGAGGAATCCATGAAAGCTCGGTTGCTGGCGCCGTGTGCGCTCGTGCTCGTCTCTGCCTTGCTCGGCGCCTGCGCCAACCCGCCCGGCGCGGCAGCCGGTGCTCCGCTGCCGCGGGTCGCGCAGACGCAGACACTCAAGCTCGGCTACCGGGAGGACGCCCAGCCCTTCTCCTTCAAGGGCGCCGACGGCAAGCCGGCCGGCTACTCGGTGGCCTTGTGCCAGCGGGTGGCGGCTTCCATCCAGGCGCAGCTCAAGCTGCCCAAGCTCGATGTGCAGTGGGTTCCGGTGACCGCCGCCACGCGGATGCAGGCGGTGAACGACGGCACCGTGGACATCGAATGCGGCAGCACCACGCGCACGCTGGGCCGCGAGCAGCAGGTGGATTTCAGCAACACGATCTGGGTCGAGGGCGCCTCCTTCGTGACCCAGGCCTCGTCGCCCATGGCGCGTCCGGCCGACCTGAACGGCAAGCGCGTGGGCGTCATTCCCGGAACTACCACCGAGGCGGTACTCAAGAGGCTGTCGGCGCGCGGCATCGCGCCCGTGCTGGTCCCCATGCAGACGCACACCGAGGGCATCGCGGCGGTGCGCACCGCCCGCATCGACGCCTACGCCACCGACCGCCTCATCCTGCTGGGCGAAGCGCTCGGCCAGCCCTCCACGGTGGCGCTCAAGCTCAGCGACGACTACTTGTCCATCGAGCCTTACGCGCTGATGATGCGGCGCGACGCCGACCTGCGGCTGGCGGTGAACCGCGGGTTGGCCGAGACCTACCGCAGCGGTGCGATCACCGAGGTGTTCCGCCAGTCCTTCCCGGCCGGCGCCCGGCCCTCGCCGCTGCTCGAGGCCATGTACATCCTGAACGCTCCGGAGGAGTGACCGGGCCGTCTCAACCCCGCTCGCTCCCGGCACGTCGCAGTGCTACGCTATGCGGCACACGAGCGCAGGAGACAAGCATGACGGCCAGCTACGTGGAAATACAAGGCGCCCAGGCGGATGTCGATCTCTGGGACGGGCTGATCAGGGACCACAACGCCCTGATCGTCGCCATGATGCAGAAGATGTCCGAGGTCGCGAGCGCGGACGCGATCTGGTTCGACGAGCGGATCACGGAGGCCGAAGGCATCGAGAATCGCCTGGTCGTCGGGCTCGACCGCGCCCAGCGCCGGTTGCGCGGACTCATCTAGGCCGTTGCCGCCGCGTGCTGGTCCATGAACCTCTCGACGCGCCGCGCGGTCTGCGCGGCGCGGGTCAGCACGAAGAGATGCCCGCAGTCGACCATCTCCAGCGTCGCCCGGGGCAGCCCGGCCGCGATGATGCGGCCGTTGACCGGCGGCACGATCGGATCGTCGCTGCCCATCATCACCAGCGCCGGCGCCTGCACCCGCTTCAGCCAGGGCCAGCTGGTCCAGCCCGCGGTGGCCAGCAGCTGGTAGAAGTAGCCGTGCCAGCTCGGGCTGCGCATGGATTGCGCATGCAGCTGCAGCAGCTCGGTCTCCAAGCGCAGTTCGCCGCCGTAGAGGTCGCCGCCGATGCGCATCAAATAGGCCGGATCGACATAGCGCCGCGGGCTCAGCATCTTCAGCAGCACGTTGAGCCGGCCCGGCACCATGACGATGCCGGCGCAGGTGGCGGCCAGCGTCAGCGTGCTGCAGCGGCGCGGATGGTTGATCGCGAACTCCTGCGCCGCGGCACCGCCCCACGAGACGCCGAACACATGGGCGCGCTGCACGCCCAGGTGGGTGAGCAAGTCGGCGCCCAGGCGCGCGATGTCGCGCGGACGGTAGGGCAGCCAGGGCGCGGGCGATTCGCCGACGCCCGGCGCATCGAAGGTGACGACCCGGGTGTGCGAGAAGCGGGCAATGAAAGGCGCCAGCGTCTCGACGCTGGCGCCGATGCCATTGAACAGCAGCAGGGTGCGTTCGGCGTCCGGCGCGCCGCCGATGGCGACGCGCAGGCGCTGGGTTCCGATGCGGACCGGGAAGGTCTCCAGAGGTCGGACCCCGGCCTTCATTCGGCCGCCGACCCGGTGGGCCCGAGCACGTAGGTTCCCGGTGCCGCGCACAGGGCCGGATGGTCGCGTGAGCCTTCGCGGGCCGGCGCCCGCTTCTGCGCGTCGGAACGCGCCGCGAGCCAGGCCGTGAGGTGCGGCCACCAGCTACCTTCGTTCGCCTGGCCGCCCGACTCGAAGCGCTCGGGCGTGTCGTGCGCACCGGTGTTGGTCAGGAACGACGCCTTCTTGCCGCCGGGCGGCGTGACGATGGATTGCACGTGCCCGCTCGATGTCAGCACGAACTCGCTGTGCCCGCCGAGCATGCGGCGCGTCTGGTAGCAGCCCTCCCAGGGCGTGATGTGGTCGGTGCGGCCGGCGACGATGTAGCTGTCGCAGCCAACGTTGGCGAGCGACAGCGGCAGCTCGCCGATCGAGAGGCCGCCTTCGTGCGCCAGCGCGTTGGTCTCCAGCAGCGCGATGAAGTCGGCATGCAGCCGTGCGGGCAGGCGGGTGGTGTCGGAGTTCCAGTAGAGGACGTCGAAGGTCGGCGGCTTCTCGCCCATCAGGTAGTTGTTGACCCAGTAGTTCCAGATCAGCTCGTTCGGCCGCAGCCAGGCGAAGACCTTTGCCAGGTCCTTGCCCTGCAGCACGCCGCTGCCCCCGCTGGCCGTGCGCGCGAGCTCGAGCGTCTCGAGGTGCGCGAACAGGCCCATGGAACTGTCGGCGATGCCTTGCACGTCGAGCAGCGACACCAGCAGCGTGAGGCTTCGGGCCCAGTCGCTGCCCTTGGCCGCCAGGTAGGCGAGCAGGGCCGATGCCGTGATGCCGCCGGAGCAGGCACCCAGCACGTGCATCTGCGGCGCGCGGGAGATGTCGCGCACGGCCTGCATGGCCTCTTCGAGCGCCAGCACATAGTCTTCCAGCCCCCAGCCCGACTGCTCTGCGCCGGGATCGAACCAGCTCACGACGAAGACCTGGAAGCCCTGCTGCACCAGGTGCTCGATCAGGCTGCGGCCGGGCGCGAGGTCCCAGATGTAGTACTTGTTGATTTGAGGTGGCACGATGAAGAGCGGCGTGCCGTGCACCTTCTGCGTCTGCGGCCGGTACTGGACCAGCTCCAGCATCGCATGCCGATAGACGACCGAGCCGGGCGTGACCGCGAGGTTCTCGCCGACGCCGAAGGCGGTGCCGTCAACCATCGCCGGCAGGCCGCCGTTGTCGCGCCAGTCGGTCACCAGGTTGCGTGCGCCGTCGAGCAGGTTGCGCCCGCCGGTATCGAGCGTGCGGCGCAGCGCCGCCGGGTTGCCCAGCAGCGTGTTGGTCGGCGCCAAAGTGTCGGCGACCATGCCCAGCGCCATGCGGGTGCGGGCCTCGTCGCGTGGCGACAGATCGAGTTCGCCGGCCAGGCGCTGGGCTTCCCGCACCAGCGCCAGGTGGCTGTGCATCAGGCCGCGATAGAGCGGATTGCCCTGCCAGGCAGGATCGTCGAAGCGGCGGTCGCCGGCGGCGGGCTCGACGGTCGAGCGGCCGATGGCGACATCCAGCAGGGCCGCGCCGGACCGGTGCAGGCTCTGCAGGGCCTCGACCGGACGGGTGCCGACGGCGGCGGCGAGCGCGACCAGGGAATCGGCGAGCCGCGTGCCGTCGCGCGGCAGGTCGTCGCGGATGTGTGCGCCCGTGTTCATGCCATCACCAGCGCCAGCGATTCGGCCACCATCACGGCGCCCCATGCCTCGCCGCGGGCATGCGCCGTGTTGCGGCAGCGGACCAGCCACTGGCCGGGCTGCTTCTCGGTGACCTCCACCAGTTCCACCTGCAGGCGGACATAGCTGCCGCTCGGCACCGGCGCGAGGAATCGCACGCGGTCGAAGCCATAGTTGAGCACGCCGCTCGCGTCGGCCGGATAGACGCCGAGCTCGAAATGCGCCGCCGGAATCAGCGACAGCACCAGCAGGCCGTGCGCGATCGTGTGGCCGAACGGCCCCTGCGTGCGGGCACGATCGACGTCGACATGGATCCACTGGCTGTCGCCGGTGCAGCCGGCGAAGCTGTCGATGCGCCGCTGGTCGAGCAGCACGGGGGCCGCGTGGCCGAAGTCATGGCCGACATGCGCCTTCAGCGCGGCCAGGGTGTAGTCCTTGGGGATGTTCATGGTGAGTGCGCTGGCGGCCGATCTCAGAAGATGTGGCGGATGCCGACGTCGTAGCCGGTGGAGGTCTTGGCGGTCGGCATGACGCCATTGATCGGTTTCGCGTAGAAGGCCGGCCCGCCCACCGTGAGGTCGGCGCCGCCCTTGTTGTCGATGCGTGCCGCGGTCGCGTACACGGCCGTGCGCGCCGACAGGTTGTACACGTAGCCGAGGGCGAACTTCTCCGACTTCGGATCCGGCGACAGGCCGGGGATGAGCTGGTTCAGGGCGGTGACGTTGTTGTACTTGACCTGGGTGTAGACGGCGCGGATCAGGCCGGGTCCGACCGGCACGGTGGCGCCGACCAGGGCGCCGTTGGCACCGGGGCTGGTGAAACCGAAGGCATTGGGCAGCGGCGGGATGCCGGAGAAGTCGGTCTTGGTCTTGTTGTGCGAGTACTCGCCGAACAGCTTGACGACGCCGAAGTCGTAGGTGGCGCCGAGGTTCCAGATGTCCAGATAGCTCGTGGTGCCCTGGAAGAACTGGTCCCCGATGGTGCTGCGGGCGGCCGCCACGGCGACGTCCAGCGGGCCTTTGGCGTAGCCGAAGCGACCGCCGACATAGCGGCCGGCGCGCTGGCTGTTGGGCACGTTCGGGGTCAGCGTGCCGGGGTCGTACTTGGTCGCCTCGTTGAAGGCGTACATGAGCTGGCCGTAGAAGCCGCCCAGGTTCGGCGGCAGGAAGTAGCCCACCGAGTTGGAGGCCCGGACATAGTTGGGATTGCCCTGGAAGCCGTTGGCCACCTGGCCCGGAGTGTTGAAGCCGCTCGCGGTGGCGATCAGGTTGATGCCCACGCCGTTGGAGGTGAACGGATCCATCACGGCGTCGTTCCAGAAGGTGGGCGTGTAGTCCCGGCCGAGGCGGACCTCGCCCAGGGCGCCCGACAGGCTGACCGTGGAGCGGCGGTTGAAGGCCAGGCCACCGCTGGGGGTGACGCCGTTGCCGGTGTCGTTGAGTATCCCGGCCTCGAGCCAGAAGCTGGCAGCGGCACCGCCGCCGAGGTCCTCGGTGCCGCGGAAGCCCAGGCGGCTGCCGGTGTAGCCCGAGCTGTTCTGCCCGGTGCTGCTGGTCGTGACGCCGACGCCGAACGGCGTCTCGGCCTTGTTCGAATAGCCGCTGACCGTGGCGTCGACGACGCCGAACATCGTGACGGAGGACTGGGCGGAAGCGCCGCCGGCGGCGAGGACGGTCAGGGCGATCAGGGTTTTCTTCATGGGGTCTCTGCGGTGTTGGAAATAGGGCAAGGAAGTGAAGCGATCGAGCGCTGGCGAGGGCCAGCCTCGACCACCCGGTGTGCTTGCGGGACAGGCGGAATTTTGGAAGGGGGGCCGATTTGGATACCCCTCCTTGGCGGAGGGGGGGCAGGGCGGGGAAGGCCCGAGGGCCGCGCTTGTCCGGTGCGTCCGGATTGCTGTCCAATGCGCTGCACATCATCACTTCAGCGGGTCGAAGCATGAAGCTCGGCAAGATCATCCTCGGCGCGCTCGCGGTCGCCGCCATCGCCGGAACCGCGGGCTGGTTCAGCCTGGACAAGGAAACGCGCGGGCTGCTCGCCACGCTGCCGACCGACCGCGACCTGCTGTTCTGGAGCCAGCCGCAGCGCGACGCCGCCTTCCGGGCCCTCGATCGCCTGCCGGTGCTGGCCAAGGCCCATGTCGTCGCCGCTGGCGGCAAGCCCTCGCCGTTGCCGCCGGGCCCGCCACTGGCCCTGCCACTGGATGTCGACGCCTACATGGCCCAGCAAAGGAGTGCCGCACTGCTGATCCTCCATGACGGCAAACTGCGCCTGGAGCGCTATGGCCTGGGCTTCGACCGCGACGGGCGCTGGACCAGCTTCTCGGTGGCGAAGTCCATCACTTCCACGCTGCTCGGCGCCGCCGTGCGCGACGGCAAGATCCGCAGCCTCGACGACAAGGTCAGCGACTACATCCAGGAGATGAAGGGCTCGGCCTATGACGAGGTCAGCATCCGCCAGCTGCTGACCATGACCTCGGGCGTGCGCTGGAACGAGGACTACGCCGATCCGGACTCGGACGTGGCGCGCTTCAACAACCACCAGCCCGAGGAAGGCGTCGATGCGCTCGTGAGCTATCTGCGCAAGCTGCCGCGGGCAGTGCCGCCCGGCACGCGCTGGAACTACAGCACCGGCGAGACCAACCTGGTGGGCGTGCTGGTCGCGCGGGCGACGGGCAAGCCGCTGGCCAGCTACCTGTCGGAGAAGATCTGGGTGCCGGCCGGCATGGAGCAGCAGGCGACCTGGCTCCTGAGCCGCACCGGCCAGGAGATCAGCGGCTGCTGCATCCAGGCGGCCACGCGCGACTTCGCGCGCTTCGGGCAGTTCGTCCTCGACGGCGCGCGTGCCGGCGGGCAGCCCGTGGTGGCGGACGGCTGGCTGGCCGAGGCCACCACGCGACAGGCCGACATCGGGCAGCCGGGCCGAGGCTACGGCTTCCAGTGGTGGACCTACGACGACGGCAGCTTCGCGGCGCGCGGCATCTTCGGCCAGGGCATCTTCATCGATCCGAAGCGCAGGCTGGTGATCGCCTCCAACGGCGACTGGGCGGGCGGGGCCAACGACCGTGCCGACAGCATGGCGCGAGAGGACTTCTACAAGGCGGTGCGCAAGGCGATCGACGACGAGGCGGCAGCGGCGGCGAAGAAGCCCGGGGGCTGAGGCTGCCCTGAAGCCCACGCTCGTGCGTCAGATTGCGGACGAGCCCTGGCTCGATACGCCGGTCATCACTCGCACCCAGACCGAACTGAAGACGCTGCGCATCGCCAGTGGCACGGTTGCCGAGGTCCTGGCGACGAAGTCGCCTGTTCCTCCAGACGCCGCGGTCTACGACGCGCAAGGGCAGTGATGCTGCCGACGTTTCGGGACATGCACATCCACCTCGACAAGACCTTCTACGGCGGCCCGTGGGCTGAAGCTGTTGCTCGTCTATCTGTCCGCAATGCCGTATTTCACAAGGGCAGACTCGTGTATGGCGCCGCCGCCGCCGCTGGCGCCGCAGTGCCGAAGGCCGTCTAGCGGCGCTATTGCGGCAGATACGGTGCGATCTGTCCGAAGGCGTTGGCGACGTACGCTTCCTTCTCGCCCACGGGCGCCACGTAGTGCAGCGCCGCCCTCGCGGCCTCGTGTCCTTCGGTGCGGGCGATGATCCAGGCCGCCAGGTAGGGCGAGGCCAGGCAGCCACCCGCGGTGGCGACGTTGCCGCGTGCATGGAAGGGCTGGTTCAGGACTTTGACGCCGGCCGCCTGCACCCAGGGTCTGGTGGTCAGGTCGGTGCATGCCGGCACGCTGCCGAGCAGGCCGAGCCTGGCCAGGATCAAGGTGCCGGAACACTGGGCCGCGATCAGCTGCCGGCCGGGGTCGAGTGCCAGGCGCCCCATCAGCACGGGGTCGTCGACGACCTCCCGTGTCCGCACGCCGCTGCCGACGACGACGGCATCCGCATCTCGAGCGTCCGCGAGCGACGACTGGGCGCGCACGGTGACGCCGTTCATGGACCTGACTTCCGCCGTCGGGCAGCACAGCGTCACGCGCCAGTCAGGCTTCTTGATGCGGTTCAGGACGCCGAGGGCGATCAGCGAATCCAGTTCGTTGAAGCCGTCGAAGGTGAGGATGGCAATGTGCATGGTGATGCCATCGTAGGCGCAGCGATCAATACAATCAAAAAATTGTCATGAATACACCGAGTGATGGCCGAAGCCCGATACAAGCAGCTGGTCGATGAACTCGCGGCCGAGATCCGGACCGGGCATCTCCCGCCGGGTACGCGCCTGCCCACCCATCGCCGGCTGGCCGAGCGCCACGGCCTGGCCCTGGTCACGGCGTCGCGCGTGTATGCGGAGCTCGAGGCCATGGGCCTGGTCAGCGGCGAGGTCGGGCGCGGCACCTTCGTTCGCGAGGCGGCGCTTCCATTCGGCCAGGGCGTCGACCAGCAGGCCGTGGCGGCAGGCCTGGTGGAGCCGAGCTGCTGCGCGCGGCCCTGCGGCAGATCGCCGCCGGCGGCGATCTGGAAGCGATGCTGCGCTATGCGCCCCATGGCGGGCGCATGCACGAACGCGCCTGCATCGCCCGGCACCTCGCGTCGCGGGGGCTGGCGGCCGATGCGTCTTCGGTATTGATCGTCGACGGCGCGCAGCACGGCCTGGCGGTGACGGTGATGGCGCTGCTGCAGCCGGGCGACGTGGTCGCGGTCGATGCGCTGACCTACCCGGGATTCAAGGTCCTCGCCGAGGCCCAGCGGCTGGAACTGGCGCCCATTCCGGCCGCGGGGCAGGGGCCCGACCTGGATGCGCTGGAACGGTTGTGCGCGCGGCGCCGGGTTCGGGCCGTCTACACGATGCCGACCCTTCACAACCCGCTCGGCTGGGTGATGAGCGCGACCCGTCGTCGCCGCCTGGCCGCGATCGCCCGGCAGCACGGCCTGCTCGTCATCGAGGACGCGGCCTATGCCTTCCTGGCCGACAACCCGCCGCCGCCGATGGCGATGCTGGTGCCGGACCGCACGGTTTACGTTTCGGGCCTGTCGAAGAGCGTGGCGACCGGGCTGCGCGTGGGCTTCGTGGTCGCGCCCCAGGCCTGGGTGCCGAGGATCGAGCGCGCGATCCGGGCCACCACCTGGTGCGCGCCGGGCGTGACGACAGGGATCGCCTGCGGCTGGCTGGAGGACGGCACGGTCGCCCGGCTCGAGGCCGAGAAGCGACAGGACGCCGCTCTGCGCCAGTCGATGGCCGGTGCCGCGCTCGCCGGCCTGCGCTGCGTGCGCCATCCGTCGTCGTACTTCGCCTGGCTGCCGCTGCCCGAAGAGGTCCGCGCCGACCGGGTCGCGGCGGCGCTGATGCGCGAAGGGGTTTCGGTGTCGACGGCCGAGCCCTTTGCGATCTCGCGGCAGGTGCCGCACGCCCTGCGCCTGGCGCTCGGCTCGGTCGCGCTCGACAGCCTGGACAGTGGCTTGAGGGCGGTGCGGCGGGTGGTCGGGGAGCACGCCTTCTGAGCGCTCGGTGCCCGGCACTCAAGTTTCGGCGCCGAGCGCCGATAGAGGAGAGATGGCTTCCCCCACCCTCCCCGCCTTCACCATGGCATTCCAGCCCATCGTGGACGCCGACGAGCGCGCGGTCTTCGCCTATGAGGCACTCGTGCGGGGGCTCGAGGGGGAGGGCGCGCTCGAGGTGCTGGGGCAGGTCGGCCCCGAGCAGCGCTTCGCCTTCCATGAGGCCTGCCGCATGCGCGCCATCGAACTGGCGGCCCGGCTGGGCATGCGGGCCAAGCTGAGCCTCAACGTCATGCCCAACGACGTGGCCGGCCAGGAGCAGTGCTTTCGCAGCGCGATGGCCGCTGCGGCGCGCTTCGGCTTCCCGGTCGAACAGCTGATGTTCGAACTCACGGAGGGCGAACGGGTGCAGAACCTGCCCGGCCTGGCGGCGTCGTTCAAGACCTTCAAGTGCTACGGCTTCACCTCGGCCATCGACGATTTCGGCGCTGCCTATGCGGGCTTCGAGCTGCTGGCGGGCTTCCAGCCCGACATCGTCAAGGTCGACATGAGCCTGGTGCGGGGCGTCGATGCCGATCCGGTGCGCCTGGCCATCGTGCGCGGCTTCGTCCAGACCTGCGGCGAGCTGCGCGTGCGCGTCGTCGCCGAGGGCATCGAGACGCGCGACGAGCTGCGCGCGCTGCGCGGCATCGGTGTCAAGCTGTTCCAGGGCTACCTCTTCTCGCGGCCGGTCATCGCGTCCCTGCCGCCGATCGCCTGGGGGGACGCCGAGTGATGAAGCGCATGCGCATGAACCTGCCCACCCGATCCGCGCTGTTGACGACCTCGCTCGTGCTGATGCTGGTCGGCGCCACCGCGGCCTGGCAGTACCGGCAGTTGTCGCGCGGATACACGGCACTGCTCGGCCAGCAGCTCCAGGGCCTCGCGCAAGCAGCGGCCGCGGACCTCGACTACAAGCTCGCGATGCACCTCGCGACGCTGTCGCGAGAAGCGCGGCGCGGCGATGCCGCGACCTTCTACGATCCCGGGCGGCGTGCGCCGTTCCTCGCCCACAGCGGTCTCCGCCCGATGTTCGACGGCATCGCACTGATCGACGTCGCGGGCAACATCCTCCAGGCCGAGCCGCCGCCGGTCGCCAAGGAGGTCAGCGTGGCGGACCGCGAATATTTCCGGCGGGCCCGCGACACCGGGGTCGCCGCGGTCTCGCAGCCGCTGAACGCGCGCACCAGCGGCGAGTCGGCGGTGCTGATGGCGGTGCCGGTCAAGGACGCCGACGGGCGCGTGCTGGGCGTGCTCGGTGGCGGCCTGAACCTGCATCGGCCGAACATGCTGGGCAACCTGGCGGCGGCGCGCCTGAGCGGCGAGGGCTACTACATCGTCGACTCCGGCGGCGAGTCGCCGGTCTACGTCGTCCACCCCGACCCGGCTCGCGTGCTTCAGCCGGTGCGAGGCGGGAAGGCCGACACCGAATGGCGCCAGCCCGACGACCTCGAAAGCAGCGCGAAGATCGCGGCCACCGGCTGGAACGTGCATGTGGTGTTGCCGGCCCGGACCGCCTATGCGCCGCTGGCGAAGGCGCGCCGGGCGCTGCTGCTCCAGATGCTGCTGCTCGCGGTGGTGACCGGCGCCCTGGTGTGGGCCGGCACGCTGTGGCTGGTGCGCCCGCTCGGCTCTTTGCATTCGGTGATCCGGCGCCTGCGCCGCAATCCCGACGCGCCGGTGTTGCTGGACGTGCGCGCGAACGACGAGTACGGCGACCTCGCGCGCGAGTTCGATGCGCTGATGACCGAGTTGCGCACGCAGCGCAGCGAAAAGGCCGCGCTGTCCGATGCCGCGCCGGTCGGCCTCTTTCGTTGCGACGAGCGGGGGCGCATGGTCGACGTCAACGACGCCTACCTGGCCATCCACGGGATCGAGCGGGCACAAGCGGCCAATGGCTGGCTCGGGTGCGTCCGGCCCGAGCAACGCGAGGAGACATGGCGGCAATGGCTCACGCGGGTGGCCAGCAACGAGCCGTTCCAGTTGAAGCGCTGGATCCGGCGTACCGACGGCAGCAGCGTGCTGGTGTCCCTGCAGATGCAGCCGATCGTCGCCGCCGGCCGGGTGGTCGGCCAGGTCGGCACCCTGATCGACATCACCGAGCGCACGCTGGCCGAGCAGGCGCTGCGCACCCAGACCGCGATCTTCGAGAAGACCACCGACTACGTGGTGCAACTCGACAAGCATGGCCGCCTGAGCTATATGAATCCGGCGGCGCGCCTGCGCACCGGCGTGGCCCAGGACGCGCCTGTCACGCATTTCACGATGGCTGACTTCATGCCGCCGGCCACCCTGCTGAGGCTGCGGGAAACCATCGTCCCCACGGCCGTTTCCCGCGGCGTCTGGGTGGGCGAATCGGACATCTGCGGCGCCCATCCGGCGGACGTGTTTCCGGTCAGCCACATGGTCATCGCCCACCGCGACAAGGCTGGCAAGATCGAACGCTTCTCGGGCATCATGCGCGACATCTCGGAAGCCAAGGCCACCGAGGTCGCGCTCTTCGAGAGCGAGGCGCGATTGCGCACCATCGCCGATGCGCTGCCGATGCGGGTGGCGTTCATCGACACCTCGCAGCGCTACAGGTTCGTGAACCGGGCCTACGAAGGCGCCTTCGGCATCCCGCGGGAGGCGATCGTCGGCCGGACGGTGAAGGAGCTTTTCGGCAGCCGCTTTCATTCCATCGAGGCCCACGTGGCCCGGGCCCTGCAAGGGGAGCCGGTCACGTTCCAGAGCGAGCTGGTCAGCGACGGCGGCTATGCCTGCTTCGAGTCGAACTACATTCCCCAGCGCGGCATCGACGGCAGCGTCCTCACGGGCTTCCACGCGGTCTCGACCGATGTCACGCGCCAGAAGCAGGAAGAGAAGCGCCTGCTGCAGCTCGCGCACGAGGACCCGCTCACGGGGCTGGCCAACCGTGCCGGCTTCAACCGGCGGCTCGAGGAAACGCTGGCGGCGGCGCCCGGGGGAGGCCGCGTGGCGGCCTTGATGTTCCTGGACCTCGACCGCTTCAAGCAGGTCAACGACCAGTTCGGCCATGGCACCGGCGATGCCTTGCTGCGCGAAGTGGCCGACCGGCTGGTCCAGGCCCTGCGGGCACGCGATTTCGTCGCCCGCGTCGGCGGCGACGAGTTCACGGTGATCATCGGGCAGGTGGCCGACGCCCAGACCGCGGCACGCATCGCCGCCAAGATCGTCGACGCCTTGAGCCGGCCCTACATGCTGAGCGGCTGCCGCATCGACGTCAGCGCCAGCGTGGGGGTGGCCTTCCATGTCGCCGGCAGCGCGGCGACCGCCACGCAGCTGATGCTCGCCGCCGACGAGATGCTCTACCAGGCCAAGGGCGCGGGCCGCAACGACTACCGGCTGGCGGAGTTTCCCGAGGAGCGCGCGACGGCCTGAGGCGCGGATTCGCCAGGCCATCGGCACCGTGCGGTCAGCCGTCGGCCAGCTTCATCACGACGCGCCCTTCGATGGCGCCCTGGCGCATGCGATCGAAGATGCCGTTGACGTTCTCCAGCGTGTCTTCGGAGTAGACGGTGTGCACCTTGCCATCGCCGGCGAAGGCCAGGGCTTCCTGCAGGTCCATGCGGGTGCCGACGATCGAGCCCCGGATGGTCTTGGCGTTGAGCACGACGTCGAAGATCGGCAGGCCGAACTCGCCGGGCGGCAGGCCCACGAGCGACATCGTGCCGCGCTTGTGCATCATGCCCAGGGCCTGGTCGAAGGCTTTGCGCGAGGGCGCGGTGACCAGCACGCCGTGCGCGCCGCGCAGCGCGCGCTGCAGCTCCTGGGCCGGGTCCACCTTGCTGGCGTTGACGACGAGCTCGGCGCCGACCTTGCTGGCCAGCGCCAGCTTCTCGTCGTCGACGTCGACCGCGGCGACGTGGAAGCCCATCGCCTTGGCGTACTGCACCGCCATGTGGCCCAGGCCGCCCACGCCGGAGATCGCGATCCAGTCGCCGGGTTTGCAGTCGAGCACCTTCAGGCCCTTGTAGACCGTCACGCCCGCGCAGAGCACCGGGGCGATGGCCGAAAAGCCGATGTTCGAGGGCAGGTGGCCGACATAGCCCGGGTCGGCCTGCACGTATTCGGCATAGCCGCCGTTGACGGTGTAGCCGGTCATCTGCTGGCCGTCGCACAGCGTCTCCCAGCCGGTCATGCAATGCTCGCAGTGGCCGCAGGCGGTGTGCAGCCAGGGGATGCCCACGCGGTCGCCCTCCTTGACATGCTTCACGCCGGCGCCGACCGCCGAGACATAGCCGACGCCTTCGTGACCCGGAATGAACGGCGGGCTGGGCTTCACGGGCCAATCGCCATCGGCGGCGTGCAGGTCGGTGTGGCAGACGCCGGAAGCCATGACCTTGACGACGATGCGGCCCGGCACGGCCTCGGGAACGGGGACCTCGTCGATCGTCAACGGCTGCTTGAAGGCGTGGACGACGGCGGCTTTCATGGTCGGCATGCTGTGCTCCTTGGTCGAGGCACGGGGCGAGGTTTTCAATGTAGCGATCGGTTCGGCGCTTGTCCAGCCCGGCGGCGCCGCGCGGATTGACAACCGGCAATCTGAAGAATATGATTGCGATCATATTAATTCCGATCGACACGAGCCCTCATGAGCCGCACCCCGAACAGCCGCAAGGAAGAAACCCACGAGCGCATCGTTGCCGTGGCTGCCCGCGCGATCCGGGAGCGCGGCTATGCCGGCGTGGGCGTGGCCGATGTCATGAAGGAAGCCGGCCTGACGCATGGCGGCTTCTATGCCCATTTCGATTCGCGCGACGCCCTGCTGGTCGAGGCCCTCGAACGGGCGGGCCGCGAGAGCGCCGAGGCCGTGGCCCTCGCCGCCGAGCGGCGCGCCCGCAGGGGAGTGAGCGCATTCCGCGCGCTGGTCGAGACCTACCTGGCGGATTCGAACCTGGCCTCGCTGGCGTGCGGCTGCCCCGTGGCTGCGCTCGGCTCCGACATGCCGCGCCAGTCCGAGGCCGTGCGCGAAGCCTCCGCCCACCGGGTACGTCGCCTGATCGCCGGCGTGCGCGGCGCCCTTCCAGACGCGCCGCGCGCGGCTGCCGCGGCGGTGGCCGGCACCCTGGTCGGCGCCCTGCAACTGGCGCGGGCGCTGGGCGACGGCGAAGAAGCGCGCGCGGTGCTGGCGGATGCGCGCAAGTCGCTGCTCGCGCAGTACGAACCGCCCGCCGCCGCCCACTGAACCCTGCCGACATCCTGCCATCGTCATGCTTCGCCTATTAATATGACATAGATCATATTGTTTGTTCCCTCCCACCACCCTCACTTGTCCCAAGGAAGCCATCATGAAAATCAGCAACGCCACCGTCCTCGTCACCGGCGCCAATCGCGGCATCGGCCTGGCCTTCACCCGTGAGCTGCTGGCGCGCGGCGCCCGCAAGGTCTACGCCGGCGCCCGCGATCCGTCCAGCGTCACGCAGCCCGGCGTCGAGGCCATCCGCCTCGATGTCACGAAGCCCGAAGAGGTCGCCGCCGCCGTGGCCCGCGCCGGCGACGTGACCCTGGTGATCAACAACGCCGGCGTCGCCCAGGTCGGCGGCTTTCTCGCGGCCGACAGCGAAGAGGTCGCGCGGCGCCAGTTCGAGACCAACTTCTTCGGCATGCTGCGCATGAGCAAGGCCTTCGCGCCGGTGCTGAAGGCCAACGGAGGCGGCGCGCTGCTCAACGTGCTGTCGATCGTCTCGTGGATCAACGGCGGCCAGCTCGCCGGTTATGCGGCGACCAAATCGGCCGCCTGGTCGCTCACCAACTCGCTGCGCCACGAACTGGCGCCGCAGCACACGCAGGTCCTGGCGCTGCACATGGCCTTCGTCGACACCGACCTGGCGCGCGGACTCGAGGGCCCGAAGACCAGCCCCGAGGACATCGTCAAGAGCGCCCTCGATGGCCTCGAGGCCGGCCTCGACGAGGTGCTGGCCGACGATCGCACCCGGCTGGTCAAGCAGGGCCTGACCGCCGCCACGCCGAGCTACCTGCCGACGCGCGCCTGAGCGCCGAGCCGAATCCGACGGACGACACGATGACGATCGCCACCGCACCCACGGCTCCGGCCCCGGCCGCAGCCGCCCATCCACCCAAGGCCTCGCCCTGGCCGGTGTTCTGGGTCGCCAGCGTGGCGGCCTTCCTGGTCTCGCTCGACAGCACGATGCTGTATTCGGCCTTCGGCGCGCTGCGGACCGGTTTCCCGGACGCCAGCGCGGCCGAGATGTCGTGGGTGCTCAACGCCTACACGGTGGTCTATGCGGCCATGCTGATTCCCGCCGGCGGCCTGTCGGACGCCCATGGCCGCAAGCGGGTCTTCATGCTCGGCGTGACGCTGTTCATCGCCGCCTCGGCCGCCTGCGGCCTGGCCGGCAGCGTCGGCTGGTTGATCGCCGCGCGGGTGCTGCAGGCGGTCGGCGCCGCGCTGCTGACGCCAGCGTCGCTGTCGATCGTGCTGGCGGCCTTTCCGCAGAGCAAGCGTGCGGTCACCGTCAGCCTGTGGGGCGCGGTGGGCGGCTTCGCGGCGGCCGTCGGGCCGAGCCTCGGTTCCTTCGTGATCCAGACCATCGGCTGGCCCTGGGCCTTCTTCATCAACCTGCCGATCGGAGCCCTGTCGCTCTGGTGCGGCGCCTACCTGCTGACCGAGTCGACGCGATCGGCCCACCGGACCCGGATCGACGGGGTCGGAATGAGCCTGCTGATCGTTGCCGTCGGTGCGCTGACGCTGGCGATCGTCGAGTCCGAATCGCCGGCCTGGTCGCGCGGGCAGCTGGCGGCCGTCGCGGCGACGGGCGCGATCGCGCTGGTGAGCTTCGTCATCTGGGCCCGCAACGTGCGTGCACCGCTGATCGACCTGACGCTGTTCCGCCACCCGACCTACAGCGCGGTCAATGCCGCGACGCTCACGTTCGGGATCGCGTTCGCGATGATGTTCTTCGCCTTCTTCTTCTACATGAGCAATGTCTGGCACTACAGCCAGGCGCTCGCCGGCCTGGCGATCGCGCCGGGACCGTTGATGGTGATTCCGGTGGCCATCGTCACCGGCCGGCTCGCCGGACGCTACGGCCATCGCCCATTCCTGGTCGGCGGCGCCTTGCTGTTCGCCGCCACCGGCCTGTGGTTCCTGCTGGTGCCCGGCACCGAGCCGGCCTATGCGATGCAGTGGCTGCCCGGCCTCTTCCTGAGCGGGACCAGCGTCGGCCTCGTGATGCCCTCGCTGTCGGGCGCGGCTGTGAGCAAGCTGCCCGCCGCCCACTACGCGGTCGGCAGCGCGGTCAACCAGGCCACGCGCCAGATCGGCGCCGTGATCGGCGTCGCGATCACGGTGGTGCTGCTCGGCCACGGCGTGCTGCAGCGCGGCGACTTCGACGCCCTCTACAAGTGGCACATCGGCCTGGCGCTGCTGACGGCGCTGCTGTGCACGCTGGTCAACACCCGACCAGCGGCGGCGGCGTCGTCGCGCGGCTAGCCCGGCTGCTCGCCCGTGGCGCGGATCTCCACGCGGCGGTTCGGCTCGAAGCAGGCGATGAGCGCGGTGCGGGTCTTCGCCTTGCCCTGGGCCCTGCAATCCGCTTCGGTGACCTTCAACTCCGAGAAGCTGCGGCCTTCGGTCGTGATGATGTTGGCCGGGACGCCTTGGGCGACCAGGTAGTCGCGCACGGAGTTGGCCCGCGCCAGCGACAGGCGCTGGTTGAACTCGTTGGTGCCGATCGGGTCGGTGTGGCCGACGATGGAGATCGCGCGCAACCGGATGCCCGAGGACTTGAGCTCCGCGAGCGTGTTGTCGATGCGGGTGCGGCCGGTGGGCGTCAGGTCCGACTTGGCGAAGGCGAAGGTGCCGTCGGCCTTGAGCTCGAAGTTGCGCGCAGCCGGCGGCGGCGGGGGCGGCGGCGGCATCGGTGCCGGCATGGCCGCCGGCGGGGCCGCTCGCGCCACCTGCGGGGGCGGCCCGAACGGAATCTGCAGGCCCACCGAGAACAGCCAGTCGTTCATGCTCTGCCGGTTGCCAGTCAAGCTGTTGTTGGCGTTGTCGACATAGCGATAGCGTGCGTCTGCCACCAGGCGGCCCCAGGAGGAAAACGGCCAGACGATGCCGACCCCCGCATTGGCCATGAAACTCGTGTGGCTGTCGTTGATGCCGAACGCCCGCTCCACCTTGTTGTCGATGGCGCCGATGCCGCCCACGAGATAGGGATGCACCCTGTTCGACTGCCAGCGGTCGATCCCCAGGCGACTCCAGGGGAACCACTGCGCGTCGAGCGTGCCGCTCCAGTTCTTGTACTTGTTCGTGCTGTTGAAGACGCCGAAGTTGGTGCCGACGTTGCCGTCCAGTTCCTCGTACTGGCCACGCAGCTCGATGTTCCAACTCGGGCTGATCGGCTTGCCGATGGAGACGCCTCCGCCCCAGCCGTTGTCGGCGTTCCGGTCACCGTCGGGATGGATGTAGCTGCCGAAGGGCGTGATGTACCAGCGGTTGTCGTAGTACTGGTCCGGTGCGAAGGTGGTCTGCGCCAGGCAGGCACCATACGGAAGGGCCAGCGCGCAGCAAGCTGCGAAAGTGCGTCGGACGAACATGAAAGCCTCACTTTGCTGATGTTGATGAGAGCCCTCGGCCGGAGCCAGTGGTGTGAAGCACGATAGGTGCGCGCAAGTCTGCGGGCCCGTCTACACGCAACCGGGTGTGTCTCACTCGCGGCACGGCCACTTCCGGTTTCACTTCTTTCACGATGGAGCGAAACCTTTTGCGCAGCGGCCACGCTGGTGTCGCTAGAAGAGGCGTTGCACCAAAGGGCAATTGCACCCCGGCGCCATCACCGCCAACATCGGTTTCCTCGGCAGCCGCGGTGCGCGCAGGCGGCATGGCCGTGCCGTGCTCGAACAACAGGAGTGGCAGCGCATGCGCGTCTCGTTCAACAGGCATGGTCCGTTCTATCGCTGGCAGCGCCGCGTCGGCCTGCTGACCGACACCGATCTCGCGGCGGGTCGCCGTGCCGCGCTGTTCGTGGCCGTGGGGTGGATTCCCGCACTGGTCCTGGCCGCGGTCCAGGGCTTTGCCATCGATGCGCATCCGGAGCGCGCCATCCTGTTCGACTACAGCGCCTATGCCTACGCCTTCGCCATCGTGGCCTTCGTGTCGATGGAGCAGAGCTCGGACCAGCGCATGGCGCAGCTGGTCGGTCAATTCGAGGACCGGGGAATCGTGCCGCCGGCATCGCGCAGCGGCTTTGCCAAGGCCCGCGCGAACATGGAAAGGCGCACCGGCTCGTGGATGGCCGAAGGCCTGATCCTCGTGCTGGCCTACCTGTTGTCCTGGTTGTGGCTCACCAAGGCCCCGATGGCTGCCGCCGGCGGCACCTGGCACGGGCGCATGGTCGACGGCACGCTCCAACCGACCCTGGCCGGCTGGTGGGCCATGCTGGTCGCGCTGCCGCTGTACTGGTTCCTGCTCGGGCGCTGGCTGTGGCGCTTCGTGACATGGGGCTTGATGCTGTATGAGATCGCGCGCTGCGACATGCGCCTGGTCGCGACGCATCCCGATCGCTGCGGCGGACTCGCCTTCATGGGGCAGTACCCGAAGACCTACGTCCTGTTCGTGTTGGCCGAAAGCACGGTGGTGTCCGCCACGGTTCTCAAGCTGGTGGTGCACGGCGATGCCAGCCTGATGGGTTTCAAGTTCGCCCTGATCGGCATGATCGTCTTCTTCGCCATTGCCTTCGTCGCGCCCCTCGCGGTCTTCGCGCCCCGGCTCGTGGCCTTGAAGCACGCCGGTCTGGCGCACTACGGCTCACTGGCGAGCCAGCACAACATCGCCTTCGAGAGGAAGTGGATTTCGGCGACCAGGGCACTGCCGGCTGAAGAGATGCTGGGCTCGCCCGACCCGTCGTCGATGGCCGACTTCGCTGCCGGCTACGACCTGATCAAGCGCATGCTTCCGGTGCCGGTCACCCTGGAGAGCGTCATGCCGATCGTCCTTGCGGCGGTGCTTCCGCTGATTTGCGTGGCGGCCACGCAGGTGCCCCTTGCGCAGGTCCTCGAGCAGGTCAAGACACTGCTGCCTGTTTGAAGCTGGCCGGCAAGATCAGGCGGCGCCGCGAAAGCAGGAGAGCCCCCAGGGGGTGAGCTTGACCGGGAGGTGGTAGTGCTGCGAAGGATCGGCCAGGCCGAAGCGAAAACACTGCACGTCCATGAAGGCCGGCTCGGGAAGCGCCTGTCCGCGCGCTCGGTAGTAGTCGCCCACGTGCAGCCGCATCTCGTAGACACCGATGTCGAACAGTTGGGCCTGCCCCTCGATGCCGTCCACCACGCCGTTGCGCCCCACCTTGCCGGCGACCAGCGGCTCCCAGCGCTCGGCCCGACCGCGTTCGCCGGTTTCCCTGCGCAGGACCTCGACGCGCATGCCGACCGCAACCACCCCGTTGGCCACGTCAACGACGTGGATCGACACAGCTTGCATTCTCGTTCCTTGCCTCCAGGCGCATGACGCGCGACAGGAGCGAATTTAACGGATGCCGGACGAGGTCGGTCACCAGACGAGTCCCGAAGCGTAGACTTCCACGCCAGCCGCAATGGCCGATGGAAGGGCGCAGAAGGTCATGAACCGCCGCCTCGTGGTCTCGATCGCCATGGCCCAACTGGCCGCCCGCGCCGCGGTTCTGCACGCGCAGCCCGCCCGGGCGGTCCTGCCGCGGATTGGCGTGCTGTCCTTCGGCCATCCACCTTCGGGCCCGGAGCCGGATCCGATCACCGGCTTCCGACGTGGCATGCGCGACCTGGGTCATGACGATGGCCGGAACATCGTGCTGGACCTTCGGTATGCCGAGGGCCGGCCCGACCTGCTGGCGGCGAACGTCGCGGCCTTCGTCCGGTCGAATGTCGACGTGATCCTGGCCGGCGGCCCCTTGCCTCTGCAATTCGCCCGTCAGGCGACGCGCACGGTTCCGATCGTGGCGATCAGCGGCAGCGACCCGGTGCGCGAAGGCTGGGCGCAGACCTTGGCCCGGCCCGGCGGCAACGTCACCGGCGTGCAGGTGACCTTCCTCGGGCTGGCCGCGAAGCAGCTCGAGATCCTCCAGGGCGCCGTGCCGGCGCTCGAGCGGGTGGCCGTCATGGTGGCGCCGGCCGAACTCGACGATCCCGGCGTGGAGGCTGGCGCCCGCGCGCTGGGGCTCCAGTTGACCCTGCTGGAGGTGCGGGGGCCGGACGACTTCGAGCGGGCGTTCGAGACGGCCGCAGCGCGTCGCGCCCAAGGGCTCTACGCCATCGCGACCAACACGGTCGTGGCCCATCGGACGCGATTGGCCCGGCTCGCCATCGAACATCGACTGCCCTCGATCAGCGAGTTGACCCTGCTGGCCGACGCCGGCTTCCTGCTGAGCTATGGCGCCGACCTCGAAGCGCTGGGTCGACGCGCCGCGACCTACGTCGACAAGATCCTCAAGGGGGCGCGCGCCGGCGAGCTGGCGATCGAGTTGCCGGCGGTGTTCGAGTTCGTCGTCAATCGCAAGACGGCCGCGGCGCTCGGCATGGCGATGCCGCAGTCCCTGTGGATGCGCGCCACGCGGCTGATCGAATGAGCGCGCGATGCCGGCATGCGCCGGCGCCTAGCGAGCGGCCGTGGCCGCGGCGCACGCCGGCGTGCCGTTGGCCTGCTTGAGATAGGCGATCAGGTCGGCCCGCTCGGCCGGGTCCGCGATCCCGGCATAGGTCATCGAGCTGCCGGGCACCACCGCCAGGGGCATGGCGAGGAAGCGGTCGAGCGTGGCGTCGTTCCAGACGATGCGGGACTTCTTCATCGCCTCCGAGTAGTCGAAGCCGGGCACGCTGCCGGCCAGCCGCCCGAACAGGCCGCAGTGGTGTGGCCCGACCCGGTCACTGGCCAGCGCATGGCAGGCCTGGCAGCGGGCATAGACCTGTTCGCCGCGCAGCGCGTCCGGCGCGGCCTGCGCGGGCGCACCCATCCACGCGGCCAGCAGGCTGGCCGCCAATCGGCTGCAGGGCTTCACGACACGAAGGCCGACGGAACGGGCGCCTCGCCGACCGCCTGGCGCAGCACGGCCCAGTGCATCGCCTCGTCGCCGAGGATGCTGGCAGCGGCCTTGGCGAGATCGGGGTTACCGAACAACGGAACCGCGCCGAGGTAGGCACTGACCGCGCCTTGCTCGAGGCGGGCGGCGAAGCGCAGCACATCGGCCTGCGTCTTCAGCTGCTGCACCGGAAAGTCGTAGCTCGGCTTGGGCGCGGCCGGCTTGCCGCCCAGCTTGGCGACCGTCTTGGCCAGCAACTCTGCATGCTCCTTGTGGTGGCCCTGGAAGGTCAGCGCCAGCGCGAGCGTCGGCTTCTCCAGCAGCTTGCTCTCGGCGCCCAGCTGGTAGGCGGCGATCGCCTCGAGTTCTGCCCCCAGGGCGGTGTTGAGGATCTGGACGTCGTTGCCCGTCGCGCCGTCGGACTTGGCGGCCAGCGCGTCCTGCCCGGACAACAGCGCGACCGCGGTCCCGGACAGGAGCAGGCCGGACTGGCCGAGGAACAGGCGCCGGGCGGCGATCGGGGCGGGCATTTGAAAGAACGACATGGCTAGTCTCCTCGTGGGGTGGGATCGGTGGGGGGCGGATGGCCGGCGGCGCCGAGCTCGGCGAGCACGTGCGCCACGATGCGGTCGCAGCGCGCACCGTCGAACGAGAAGGCGTCGCCGAGCGCGACGTCGAGATCGCGCGACAGGCCCTCGCGCAACAGGCTGCGGGCGCGGAAGAAGCGGGTGCGCACCGTGGCTTCCGCAAGCTGCAGCATGGCCGCGGTTTCGGTCACGCTCAGTTCCTGGACCGCGCGCAGCATGAACACCGTGCGATAGCTGTCCGGAAGCCGATCGATGCGAGCCTCCATGAGTCGTCGTATCTCGTCCCGCATGGCCAGTCCTTCGGGTCGTTCGCCGGGATCGTCCGCCATCCAGGGGGCGTCCCCATCGTCGGCGCCGATCGCGGTGTCCAGCGGAATCACCTGCGCGCTGCGCCGGCGCAGGCGTCCCAGCGATTCATTGATGACGATCCGGCTGAGCCAGGTGGCGAGCTGCGCGTCGTCGCGAAAGCTGCCGATCGCGCGCCAGGCGCCGAGGTAGGCGTCCTGCAGCGCGTCTTCGGCATCGTCGTCGCTCTTGAGGATGCTGCGCGCGGTGCGGAACAGCAGCTGGTTGTGGCGGCGCATGATGCGCTCGAAGGCGGCCGCGTCGCCGCGTGCGGCCCGCAAGGCGAGTTCGTGGTCGGAGGCGGACTCCGGGGCGGTGGGGTGGGGGGCGGTGTGTGGCATGGCTTCCTGCCCCATTAGATGGGGCGATGAAGCCGGGCGTTTCAGTTTTCTTTCGAGCCGATCAGGCCGCGGCCGGCGTGAACTTGAGCGCCACCCCGTTCATGCAATAGCGCAGCCCGGTCGGCTTCGGCCCATCGTCGAACACATGGCCCAGGTGGCCGCCGCAGCGGTGGCAGTGAACCGCGTTGCGCACCATGCCGAAGGTCTTGTCCTCGGTCTGGCCGACGGCGTTCGGCAATGGCTGCCAGAAGCTCGGCCAGCCGGTTCCGCTGTCGAACTTGGTCTTCGAGGAAAAGACGTCGAGGCTGCAGCCGGCGCAGGCGAAGACACCGGCACGGTGCTCGTCGTTCAGCGGACTGGAATAGGGGCGCTCGGTTCCCTCCTTGCGCAGCACGGCGTACTGGCTGGGCGTGAGCAGCTTGCGCCACTCCTCGTCGGTGTGGGTCACCTCGAACTTCGCCGGCTCCGCCGCGATGGCGGAGCGCGGGCTCCAGCCCAGCGCGTTGGCGATCGCCAGGCCCAGCGTGGAGCTGCCGGCCAGCAGGGCAAAGCGTCTTCCTTGGGAGAGCATGGTCGTTCCTTTGCAAATCAGTGCATCCGACACATAGTTCGTCGTGCATCGATCGGCGGTTACAGCCGGGGCCGCGACAACTTTCACGCCACGGGTGTAACCGGGAACCCGCGCCTCGCGAACTCACATCGAGCGGGACAGGCTCCCGAACGCAACCAACCCAGCCAAGGACGACGCCCCCATGAACAAGCCATCCACCCCCCCTGCGCCGCGTTTCGCCGGCGGCGCCTTCTTCTCGCGCCGTGCCGCGCTCGGCGCGGTCGCCGTGCTGACGGGCGCGGCCGCCTTTCGGGTCGTCCCGTCGCTGGCGGCCGAGAGCGCGGTGGTGATTCCGGTGCCGGCCGACGACGCCGCGGCCGCGACCGCAGCGACCGAAACCGCCGTCGTTGCCGGTGGCTGCTTCTGGGGCGTGCAGGGCGTGTTCCAGCACGTGAAGGGCGTGACCAACGCGGTCTCCGGCTATGCCGGCGGCGACGAGAAGACCGCCAGATACGAGTCGGTGGGATCCGGGCGCACCGGCCATGCCGAAGCGGTTGCGATCACCTACGACCCGAAGCAGATCAGCTACGGGCGCATCCTGCAGATCTATTTCTCGGTGGCCCACAACCCGACCGAACTGAACCGGCAGGGTCCGGACCACGGCACGCAGTACCGCTCGACGATCTTCGCGCAGAACGCGGACCAGGCCAGGATCGCCAAGGCCTACATCGAGCAGCTCGACAAGGCCAGGAGCTTCGGCCAGCCGATCGCGACGACCATCGAACTGCAGAAGCGCTTCTTCCCGGCGGAGGCCTACCACCAGGACTATCTGACGCGCAACCCGACGCAGCCGTACATCGTGTTCAACGACCTGCCGAAGATCGAGAACTTGAAGAAGGTGTTCCCGGATCGCTACCGCGCCGAGCCGGTGCTCGTCGGCGGCCGCACCGCCGGTTGAGCAACCCCTGCGTCGCCGTTGCCGCGCCGGCCTATTCGGCCCGGATGCCGTTGCGCAGGATGCCGATGGCGTCGACCTCGATCTCCACGATGTCGCCGGGCTTCATCCAGACCGGCGGCGTGCGCTTGGCACCGACGCCGCCGGGCGTGCCGGTCACGATCACGTCGCCGGCGGCCAGCGGCGTGAAGGCCGAGATGTGGGCGATCTGGCGCGGGATGCTGTGGATCAGCTTGTCGGTGGTGGTGCGCTGCATCTCCTGGCCGTTGAGCCGGGTCACCAGGGTCATCACCTGGCCGTCGCGGATCTCGTCGCGCGTCACCAGCCAGGGGCCGAAGCCGCCGGTGCGCCAGAAGTTCTTGCCCGCGGTCCATTGCGGCGTGGCCGATTGCCAGTCGCGGATGCTGCCGTCGTTGTAGCAGGCGTAGCCGGCGATGTGATCCCAGGCGTCCTGCTCGGCGATCCGGCGGCCTGCCTTGCCGATCACGACGGCGATCTCGCCTTCGTAGTCCAGCTTGGTGGACTCGGGCGGCAGCACGATGTCCTCGCCATGGGCGAGCTGCGACTCGGCCACGCGCAGGAAGAGGGTCGGCTGCTCGGTGATCTCGCGGCCGGTCTCGCGCACATGCTCGCCGTAGTTGAGCCCGACGCAGACGATCTTGCCCGGGTTGGGAATCACCGGCAGCAGCCGGACCTCGTCGAGCTTCGGCTCGGGCTCGGCGGCGGCGGCGACGACCCGGGCTGCCTCGCCCAGCAGGCCGGCAGCGATCAGCGCCTTCAGGTCGGCGGCGCGCTCGCCGAAGGCCCGGCGCAGGTCGACGACGCGGTCGCCGACGACCGCGCCGTAGCTGTCGGTGCCGTCGTGTTGGTAGCTGATGAGTTTCATGGAATGCCTCTGTGTGCAGGTGGATCGGATGGGTGTGTGCCTGGCCGCGGGTTCATGGCGCGACCGGCAGGTATTGCGAGATGCGATCGAGGTCCGTCCCCGTGCGCGCCACGCCGACGATGTAGCGGTCGGGCCGCAGGATCACGGCTTGGGCCTCGTGGGCCTGCAGCCAGCGGTCGAGCAAGGTGTCGGGGCGGTCGATGACGATGGCGCCGGCGCGGCGCCAGCGTTCGGCCGTGGCCGGAGCGGCCGCTGCCAGGGCCCCGGCCCGGCCGATCACCGCGCTGCGCCGCCCGAGCAATTCGTCGAGCAGGCGGCCATCGTCGAGGCGCGGTTGCGGAAACGGCCGGCCGGCCGGCGTGCCGGGCGTGGTGTCGAAGGCCCCGGCGCCGAGCAGCTGGGGGGGCAGCTCGAAGATCTCGGGCTGGGCGCTGCGGAATCTCGCGTCGCGCTGGGCGGCGAGTTCGGGGTCGGTGGTCTGGATGATGTTGCCCAGGCGCACCGCCAGTTCGATCAGCGCACGCACGTGCGGCGCGCGCTCGGACTCGTAGCTGTCCAGCAGCGCGGGCGGCGCCCCGTGCTTCAGCACGGCCTCGAGCTTCCACGCCAGGTTGGCGGCGTCGCGCAGGCCGGCGCACATGCCCTGGCCGAGGAAAGGCGGCGTCTGGTGGCAGGCGTCGCCGGCCAGCAGCAGGCGGCCCCGGCGCCAGCCCTCGGCGATGACGGAGTGGAAGGTGTAGATGGCGGCGCGCTCCAGTCGCGCCTGGTCGGGCCGCACCCAGGGGGCGACCATGCGCCACAGCGCGGCGGGCTGCACCATCGCGTCCCTGTCATCGTCCGGCAGCACCATGATCTCCCAGCGCCGCCGGCGGCCGACCACGTTGCAGTAGGTCATCGGCCGGGCCGGGTCGCAGTGCTGCACGGTGTGCGTGGGCAGGGCGACGTCTTCCTCGAGCACGACATCGAACACCAGCCAGGGCTGCTTCAGGCCGAGGTCGACCATCCGGCTGCCCATGTGCTGGCGCACCGGCGAGCGCGCGCCATCGCAGCCGACCACGAAGCGGGCGTGGACGGCGGCGGTCTGCCCGTCGTCGAGGTTGCGCACCGTCAGCGTCGCGGCGTCTTCGTCCTGGGCCACGCCGACCACTTCGTGGCGCAGCCGCAGCTGCACGCCGGGGTAGCGCGCCAGCCCGGCGCGCAGGACGGCTTCGAGCTCCGGCTGGTGGAAGTAGTAATTGTTGGCGCAGCCGTGCGGGCCCAGCGCCGCGGTGCCGCCGCGGATCAGCATCGTCTCGCCGGCCGCGTTCACGAAGTGCATGCCCTGCTCGCCGGCCCGGGCGATGGCCAGGGCCGGTTCGCGCAACCCCGCGGCCTGGAGGATGCGCAGCACCTCGCCGTCGAAATGGATGGCCCGCGGGAGCGGGAAGATGCCGCCTTCCTTCTCGAGCACCAGCACCGACAGGCCGGCGGCGCCCAGCAGGTTGGCCAGGGTCGCACCGGTCGGCCCGAGGCCGACGATCGCCACGTCGTGCACGCGCGCGGGCTCAGCCACGCTGGTCTTCCTGCATGCGGCGCGCCACGTCGGCCTGCCATTGCGCACGGCTCATGAATTTCGGCAAGCGCTTGGCGATGGCTTCGGCCTGCGCAAGGATGGCCTCGTCCGAGCGTGACAGGTCGATCGGCTCGCGCAGCGGCTGCTCGCAGTACCAGGGCGTGTCGACGAACAGCTCCAGCCGGTTGCCCTCGGGATCGCGGCAGTAGACCGATACGGCGTTGCCGTGCGTGACCGGGTGCATGTCCAGCGCGCCTTCGGCCAGCAGGCGGTCGTGGAACAGGCGCAGCGTGGCGATGTCGGGGACGCGGAAGGAGATCTGGTTGACGACGTTGAAGCCGATCTCCCGTGGCCGTCCCGTGGCCAGCACCAGTTGATGATGCTCGGACGGGTCGCGGCTCAGGAACACCAGCTGGACCGGCCCGAGGTCGCCGGCGTCGGTCTCGGTGAATCGCAGGGCCCGCTTGTAGAAAGCGGCCATCCGCGGCAGGTCGGTCACGTAGAGGCCCATGTGGCTGAACTGCAGCTGCGACGGGTTCTGTTCTGGCATGGGTTGTCTCCTGGAGAAAAATCTCGGCGGTCTGTCGGCTATTCTTCGGGTAAATTATGCATTGATTATCACAAAATGACAATACACAAGTATTTTGCTCGCCGCCTGGCTTGACAACTTGCCGGATTCGCACAGGATGCGGGGCGCCATGACCGCCCTCACGCTGCACTACCACCCCCTCTCGTCCTACTGCCAGAAGGTGCTGATCGCGATCGACCTGCTCGGGGTCGAGGTCGACAAGCGGCTGCTCGACCTGGGCAACCCGGCCGAGCGCGATGCCTGGCTGGCGTTGTGGCCCACCGGCAAGATGCCCCTGCTCGTGGACCAGGGGCGGCCGGTCCCGGAATCGAGCATCATCATCGAGCACCTGCAGCACGGCCACGCCGCTGGCGGCCGCACGCTCGTTCCGTGTGACGCCGCCGACGCGCTCGACGTGCGTCTGTGGGATCGGCTTTTCGACCTCTACGTGATGACGCCGATGCAGGCGTTCACGGCCGACCTGCTCAAGCCCGAAGGCGATCGCGATCCGCTCAGCGTGGCCCGGGCGCGGGACACCCTGTCGATGGCCTACGCCATGATCGACCGCCGCCTCGAGGGCCGGACCTGGGTCGCGGGCGACGCGTTCAGCATGGCCGATTGCGCCGCCGCGCCGGCCCTGTTCTATGCCGCCACCTACCTGCCGCTGCCGCCGCAGCAGGTGCAGCTGTCGGCCTACTTCGAGCGCTTGATGGATCACCCGTCGGTCGCGGCCGTGATCGACCAAGCGCGGCCCTATTTCAAGTTCTATCCGGGGCGGGCTGGCTTGTCGCGCCGCTTCTTCGACCCGACGGCCGGCTGAGCGGACGCCTTCAGGTCCAGCCGAGCCAGTGCCAGTAGGTGACGGCGAACAGCAGCATCAGCGCATAGCCCACGATCGTGACCGGCACGCCGACGCGCGCGAACTGCTTGCCGTTGAAGGTCTCGGTGCCCAGGCAGACCATGTTCTGGGGCGCGTTGATCGGCAGGATGAAGCCGAAGCTCACCGTGAATCCGAGCAGCATGGTCATGCCGACCTTGTGGATGTCGCCCGGCAAGGTCTGCAGCACCGAGATCAGGATCGGCAGCAGCGCGGCGGTGAGCGCGGTGGCGCTGGCGAAGCCCAGGTGGATGACGATCAGGAAAGCCGACAGGATCGCGAACACCGCCACCGGCCCCTGCGTGGCGAGCCCCGAATGCGCGACCACGAAGCGTCCCAGCCATTGGCCCGCCTGCGTCGACAGCAGCGCCGTGCCCAGGCTGATGCCGACGCCGAAGACGATCAGCGTGCCCCACGGGATGCGCCCCTGCAGCGATTTCCAGTCCATCACGCCGAGCCGCGGCAGCATCAGGACCACCAGGCCGACATAGGTGATCGAGGCGGTGTCGATGTCATGCAGCTTGCCCTCGGTGGCCCAGAACAGCAGCAGGCCGACCGACACCGCGGCCAGCCGCTTCTGCGGGCCGGTCATCGGGCCGAGTGCCTCCAGGTCGCGCTGCACGGCCTCCTTGCCGCCGGCGATCGCCTCCGATTCGGGCGGCAGCAGCCAGCGGACCATGAAGTACAGCACGATCGACATCACGACGGCCCACGGCGCGCCGGCGATCAGCCACTGCAGCCAGCTGACGCGCTCGCCGAGCAGCTTGTCCATGAAGCCGACCGTGAGCAGGTTCTGCGCCGCCGCGGTCTGGATGCCGACGTTCCAGACGCTGGTGGCCATGGCCACCGTGATCATGATGCCGGCGGCGATGTTGGAGCGGCGGTCGACCCCGAAGGCGACGATGACGCCCATCATGATCGGCACCACGCAGGCGCTGCGCGCGGTAGCGCTCGGCACCACCAGCGACAGCACGATGGTGACCATGATGCTGCCGATCAAAATCCGCCGGGTGGTGGTGCCGATGATCGACAGCGTGACCAGCGCGATGCGCCGGTCCAGTCCGGTGATGGTCATGGCGGCGGCGATGCACAGGGCGGCGCCCACCAGCGCCAGCGCCGTGCTCGAGAAGCCCGCGAGCGCCATGCCCAGGGCCTGGGACGTGCCATAGAGGCGTGAAGGATCGCCGACCTGCGGCGCGAGGCCGACCAGCGCCGCCATCAGCGAGGTGATCATGATGGCGCTGGCTTCGTAGCTCACCGACTCGCTGATCCAGACGATGATCGCGAACACCAGGATGGCGAGCATGCGATGCCCGGCGACCGGCAGGCCTTCCGGCAAGGGAAGCGCCAGCACGGCCACCATGGCCAGCGCGGCGAGGTAGAGGCCCCAGGGCGGCGGCTTGCGCGCGGTTGTGGTTTGTTGGCCCGGATCGTTGGTGGCAAGGCTCATCGACGGACCCCCTCCCGCGGGCCGGGTCGATCTTGGCGCAAGCGCGCCAGGAAGACAACCTAGTCGATCGTGACCTTCGCTTCCTTCACCAGCTGCGCGTACTTGGCCGTGTCGCTCCTGATCTGCGCGCCCATCCGGGCCGGCGTGTCGCCGACCGGCTCGGCACCGATTTCGGCCATGCGCTTGCCGAACTCCGGCGACTGGATGATCTTCACCAGTTCGGTGTTCAGCCGCTCGACGATGTCCTTCGGCGTCGCGGCCGGTGCCAGGATGCCGAACCAGGTGCCCTGGTCGAAATCCTTGAGGCCGGATTCGGCCAGCGTGGGCACGTCGGGCAAGGTGCTCGAGCGCTTCGCCGTCGTGACCGCCAGCGCGCGCAGCTTGCCGCCCTTGATGTGCTGGACCACCGGCGTCAGCGTGTCGAAGGACATGTCGACCTGGCCGCCCAGCAGGTCGGTGGTCAGCGGCGCGCTTCCCTTGTAGGGCACGTGCAGCAGCTCCACGCCGGCCAGGCTCGCGAACTGCGTGCCGATCAGGTGCTGCACGGTGCCGTTGCCGTTCGAGCCATAGGAGAGCTTGCCCGGCGATGCCTTGGCCAGCGCGACCAGCTGCTTGACGTCCGTGGCCGGCGACTTCGCGTTGACCACCAGCACGTTGGGCACCATCGCGATGGTGGTGACCGGCGCGAAGCTCTTCTCGAAGTCGTAGGGCAGCTTCTTGTAGACGCTGGTGGCGATGGTGTGGTGCACGGCGCCCATCAGCAGCGTGTAGCCATCGGGCTTGGCCTTGGCCACGTAGTCGGCACCCAGGGTGGCGCCGGCGCCGGGCCGGCTTTCGACGATCACCGGCTGGCCCAGGCTCTGGCCGAGCTTGTCGCCGATGGCCCGCGCCAGCACGTCCGAACTGCCGCCGGGCGGGAAGGGCACGACGAGGCTGATCGGCTTGGTGGGCCACGCCTGGGCGCCGGCGAAGGTGGCGGCGAGGCCGAAGGCGAGCGCGGTGAGCGCGCGGGCGCGCGCGAGAGTCGATGTCATGAATGTCTCCTTGTGGGTATGCGGGGAATGGTGTCAGCGATGCGGGGACCGAATCACTGCGAAAGTGAATCCATGGTTAACCTGCGTTCAACAATGAGCGGCCGGCAGCTGGGCCACCAAGAAGCGGCGCATGGTTTGTCTCCTGGCGTTGGGTAGGCACGAGCGGGCCCCGGCAGCTCTTGCGGCTGCTTCGGAACCGGGGTTGGAGCGCGGCGCGGCCTCAGGCCGCCTTGCGCTGGGACGCGGCCAGCACCTGGCCGCAGACCGCCCGGGTCACGTCGGCGGTGGTGGCCTTGCCGCCGAGGTCGCGGGTGTGCAGGCTCTTGTCGGCGGTGACCTTCTCGATCGCCGCCATGACGCGCTTGGCGGCGTCGAATTCGCCCAGGTGCTCGAGCAGCATCACGACCGACCAGAAGGTGCCGACGGGGTTCGCCAGGCCCTTGCCCATGATGTCGAAGGCCGAGCCGTGGATCGGCTCGAACATCGACGGGAAGCGGCGCTCCGGGTCGATGTTGCCGGTCGGCGCGATGCCCAGGCTGCCGGCCAGCGCGGCCGCGAGGTCGCTCAGGATGTCGGCATGCAGGTTGGTGGCGACGATGGTGTCGAGCGAAGCGGGGTTGTTGACCATGCGGGCGGTCGATGCGTCGACCAGTTCCTTGTCCCACTTCACATCGGGGAACTCCTTCGAGACCTGCAAGGCGATCTCGTCCCACATCACCATCGCGTGGCGCTGGGCGTTGCTCTTGGTGATCACGGTGAGCTGCTTGCGGGGGCGCGACTGGGCCAGCTTGAACGCGAAGCGCATGATGCGCTCGACGCCGGCGCGGGTCATCATCGAGACGTCGGTGGCAGCCTCGATCGGATGGCCCTGGTGGACCCGGCCGCCGACGCCGGCGTACTCGCCTTCGGAGTTCTCGCGGACGATGACCCAGTTGAGGTCGTCGGGCCCGCAGCGCTTGAGCGGGCCGTCGATGCCGGGCAGGATGCGGGTCGGGCGCACGTTGGCGTACTGGTCGAAGCCCTGGCAGATCTTCAGGCGCAGGCCCCACAGCGTGATGTGGTCGGGGATGTGCGGGTCGCCGGCCGAGCCGAACAGGATGGCGTCCTTGTCGCGCAGTGCGTTCAGGCCGTCGTCCGGCATCATCACGCCGTGCTCGCGGAAGTAGTCGCCGCCCCAGTCGAAGTTCTCGAACTCGAACTGGAACTTGTCGCTGGCCGAGGCCAGTGCGGCCAGAACCTGCTGGCCGGCGGGAACGACTTCCTTGCCGATGCCGTCGCCGGGGATGGTCGCGATCTTGTACGTCTTCATGGCTTGTCTCCTGGGGGTTTGGGTACGGGGTAGGCGTACTGTAGGAACTCGACGGGGCATTGGATCGGGGCTAAAGTGAATCCATCATTTACCTGGATTCAACAATCAGCGGCCCATGACACCCGGCATCCAACCTGCAGACCTCGGCTTCTTCTCGGCCCTCGCCGGCGCGGGGAGCCTCAGCGCGGCGGCGCGCGAGCTCGGCGTCACCACGCCCGCGGTGAGCAAGCACCTGGCGCTGATGGAGTCCCGCCTGGGTGTGGCGCTGGTCAACCGGACCACGCGCCGGATGAGCCTGACCCCCGAAGGCGAGCTGTACCTGGAGCACGCCCGGCGCATCCTCGGCGAGATCGACGGCATGGCGGAGATCCTCGGGGTGGCCAAGGCCACGCCCAAGGGCCTGCTGCGGGTCAACGCGACGCTGGGCTTCGGCCGCAGCCATGTGGCGCCGATCATCTCGAAGTTCGTGCGCAAGCACCCCGAGGTCCAGGTGCAGCTGCAGCTGTCGGTGAATCCACCGGCCTTGACCGAGGACTCGTTCGACATCTGCATCCGCTTCGGCGCGCCGCCGGATTCGCGGGTGATCGCCCGGCAGCTGGCGCCCAACCGGAGGCTGCTGTGCGCCGCGCCGGCCTACCTCGCGAAGCATGGCATTCCCAAGGTACCGAACGACCTCACCAGGCACAACTGCATCGGGATCCGGCAGGGCGAGGAGGCCTACGGCGTCTGGCGACTGGCGAGCGGCCGGGGCCGCAGCGCGACCACCGAGTCGGTCAGGACCCGGGGCAACCTGACCACCAACGACGGCGAGATCGCGGTCAGCTGGGCGCTCGATGGCCATGGCATCCTGATGCGGGCCGAATGGGACATCGAGCGCTACCTGCGCAACGGCCGGCTGGTGCAGGTGCTGCCCCATTGCTACACGCCCGACGCGGACATCTACGCCGTGTATCCGCAGCGCCACCAGCTGGCGGCGCGGGTGCGGGCCTTCGTGGATTTCGCGGCGCTCGTGCTTCAGCAGCCCAGGGCGTCGCCGGCGGCTGCCTGAGCACGGCGCCGGCCTTCCAACCCGGCGAGCCTTGACACCCGCCCCGGTTGCCATCGACACTTTTTTGGCTACAGCTGCCGCGAGGAGATGCAACCATGAGGCTCAAGCTCGTTTATGGCGACCAAGGCCCCGATGTCACCGCGCTTCAGCAGGCCTTGCTGGCGGCGGGCTTCAACCCCGGCGTCATCGATGGCGACTTCGGAACCGGCACCTTCAACGCGGTGTCCGCGTTCCAGCAAGCCAAGGGACTGCTGGCCGACGGCATCGCAGGGCCTCGAACCCTCCATGCCCTGGGCCTGGCCGAGTCCGCGGACCTGCCCGACGCCACCGGCGACATGAGCGTCCAGGTCGCCTCCCTGATGCTGCCCGGTGCGCCGCTCGCGAACATCAAGACCCATCTGCCGGTCATCCTGGCTTCGCTTCGCGCCTTCGAGATCCCGGACCGGACCATGGTGCTCATGGCCATCGCCACCATACGTGCCGAGACGGCGGGCTGCGCGCCGATCAGCGAAGGCATCAGCGCCTTCAACACCTCGCCCACCGGGCATCCCTTCGATCTCTACGACCACCGCAGCGACCTCGGCAACCAGGGCCCGCCCGACGGCGCGCTGTTCAAGGGGCGCGGCTTCGTGCAGCTCACGGGCCGCTCGAACTACCTGCGCTACGGGCCACGGCTGCCCACCCCCGCGGACCTGGTGAAGAAACCCGAACTGGCGAACACGTCCAGCGTCGCGGCCGACCTGCTGAGCCTGTTCTTGGCCGACCGGGAGCTGCAGATCAAGGATGCGATCCTGCATGGGAACTTCCAGGCGGCGCGGCGCCTGGTCAACGGCGGCCTGCACGGTTGGGAGCAGTTCGAGACCTCCTTCAAGAGGGGCGACATGGCCATGCCCCGCTGAGAGACGAGCACGCCATGCGAACTTCCTGCCTGGTTGCCGCCCTCGCCCTGGCGACCTGCGTCTGCGCCCATGCGGACCGGACCGAGTACGCGTTCCGCTGGGACCCGGCACAGGGCGGCCCGGCGACGGCGCAGCAGGCGGCCAGGCAACTCGGCATCGCGGACGACAAGCCCAAGGCGCTGGTGGTCCGCTACCTCGACGTCCGGCGACCCGCGGGGCTGCCCGACGACAGCTACGGCGCGGTGGCGCGCGAGCGGACCGACGATGACGGGCCGGAGTCGATGTACAAGGTGCGAGCCCCATTGTCGAAGGCGGCCAGGAAGCTGCTGTCGACTTGGTCCTGCCCCCTGGCCGGCCCGAAGCGCGAGGGCAAGCTGGAGGTGGATGTGAACTGGGCGGTCGACGAAGGGGCGGATGCCGCGCCGACGCCGCGCGAAGCCATCTCCTTCAGCTGTTCCGTCGAGGCCGCCGCCGCTGCGGCCTTCCCGCCGGCCACCGGCATGGTGCCCAAGCCCTGCGTCAACCACGTTCGCCGGTTCAAATCGCAGGACGACTGGAAAGTCGAGGAGTGGCTGCTTCCGACCGGCAAGCGGGTCGTCGAGCTCTCGTTCAGCGTGAAAAAGGGAAGCCCCGCGCACCGCAGCGCCTTCCAGCAACGGGTGGACGCGCTGCGCGAGGCCGGCGCGCGACCGCTGGCGGACTCGAAGACCTTGCTCGGCAGTACCTGCCCGGCCTGAGCGTCAGCGCCGGCCGGCCGCTGGCTCAAGTGGCGTAGGCATCCTTGCCCGACGCCTTCCTGGCCCGCAACTCGCGCAGCATCTCGCGCTCCGACATGCCTTGCGACCAATCGGGGCGCAGCTGGTAGTGCGGCATGTCGACGAAGCTTTCCCACTGGCCGCCCCATTCGAGGCCGATGTCCATGCCGATCGCACCCACCGTGGCGTAGAGCGGGCTGTCGCCAAGGTAGTCCTTGCCGCGGAACACCCCGACGTCGAAGGCAATGCCGAAGTTGTGGTTGGACTCGCCGCCCTTCGCATTGGTCACTGGCCGCCTGTTCTTTTCCTTGGTGCGGCCGATCGCGAACAGGGCGTCCTGCTCGGCATAGGTGCGCGTGCCGCTCAAGATCTTGATCTCGATGTTGGCGGCCGCCGCGCGCTCGACCAGCATCCTCGCGTAGGGCGCGACCTGCGGGTGCAGCGTGGCGATGGTCTTCTCGCTGCGCTCGTCCGCCTTGCCTGCGAAGGCGGCCGATTTCGGGACCGGCTTGCCGACGATCTTCTCGTGGATCGCTCGCCATGTCTCGGGACCCGGATTGCCATCGACCGAGACACCCAGCGCCGCCTGGACGCTTCGGACCACCGCGTTGATGTTCATGCACGACCTCCTGTTGCGAGACGGCCGAGCTTAGGCAGAGCGGCGGGATGCGCAATATCGCGTTCGCCAGATGCGGCGGGCCCGGGCTGTCGCAGAATGCGGATGCAGGAAATTGGGGCGATTGGACTAACTTTGTGATGAATCTAGTTTTCCTGGCCTAGGCCCTTGCGAAGAACATCAGGCTGTCGCATCCCGCGAATCGTCAGTCACAACCAAGGAAAACCTCATGTCCGCGCAAAACCTCTCTTCCGTCGCCGTCCACGTCGTTGGCCAATACCACGAAGTCGGCAAGACCTTGGTCGGCGCCTGGCGCAGCGGCGCGCGCCGCCTGCTCGACGGCGCCGCGTCGCGCCATGGCCAGATGCAGAAGGTCACCGAGTTCCTCTCCAACCGCCTCGACATCGACAGCGGCCGCGTGGTGGAGGTGCTCGACCGCATGGCCGAAGCCGGCACCAAGGGCATCGAGGCCGTGGCCGACCGCGCGGCCCGGATCGAGTCGCCGATCGCGACCTCCCTGTTGAGCACCTTCAGCGCCATCAACCTGCCGATCGCCAACGTGCATGCGCAGATCGCCGACAAGATCGCCGAGGGCGCCAAAAAGCTCGAGACGCGCGTGGCCGACGTCGAAGAAGCCGCGGCCGAGCAAGCCCCGGCAGCGAAGGGCGGGGCCGTGGCCGTCGCCAAGACCGCCCGCCGCGCGAGCCGCAAGGCCGCCTGATCCCCGGGGACCGAAGCATGGCGACCCGCAAGGACTCGGCGCTGCCGAAGAAGCCGGCGCCGGCCAGGAAGCCAGCCGCGCCTCGCAAGAAGGCGAGCGCGGCGACGCCCCCCAACGAAGCCGCCGGCAAGCCCGCCGGCGCCGAAGGCCTGCTGCGCGCGGGCCTGAAGGCGCTGGGCAACGTCGGCACCGACGTCGTCAAGCGCCACACCCACGTGATCGAGGGCCTGCTCGGCATCCAGAAGACCGATGCCGGAGGCGCCCGGCCCGCGGCCGGGTTCCCGGGCCTGGACAGCTTCGGCATCCGCAAGTTCGAGGACGTGTTCGACCAGCGCGTGGCGAGCGCACTGCAGCGCCTGGGCCTGCCGAGCGCCGAAGAACTCCAGGCCTTGCGCGACGAGGTGAGGCAGCTGCGCGAGCAGCTCGATGCGGCCAGGCCGGCCGCCCGGCGCAAGCGCTGACCCTCGATCCCGAGCGCCGTCCTTCATCGCCCGTGGCCAGTCCCAACACCCGCGACCGCATCTTGCTGACCAGCCTCGCGCTGTTCAATGCGGAAGGCCTGGCGGCCGTGTCGACGCACAAGATCGCGGCCGAGATGGGCATCAGCCCCGGCAACCTGCACTACCACTTCAAGGCCAAGCAGCTGATCGTCGAACGGCTGTTCATGCGCTTCGAGCAGCGGCTCGGACTGCTGAACGGGTCGACCACCGCCGTCGCCGCGATCGACGACCTGTGGCTGGCGCTGCACCTGCGCTTCGAAGCCATCGACGAATACCGTTTCGTCTACCGCGACATGGCCTTCCTGGCCGCCGAATACCCCGCCCTGGGACAGCGGGCCCAGGACCTCACGGCGCAGAACCTGCTTGCCGCGCAGTCCCTGTGCGAGGGGCTGGTGGCCTCGGGAGTGATCCAGACCAGCGCCGAGCAGGCGCGCATCCTCGCCCTGCAGATCGTCTTCACCACCACCTGCTGGCTGTCGTTCGAGCGCCTAGTGCCGGGGCGGGAGGCAGAGGCGCAGGCCGACCCCGGATTGGCGGCCTTCTACACGCTCACGCTGATCTCGCCCTACGTCTCCAGCGACTCGCGGGCCTACCTCGACTACCTGCGGGGCAAGTACCTGGGCTAGCGCCGATGTGAGGACCCGCTCTTCCGGCGTACGCCATACGGGGGACGATAAATAACGCCAGACAGGCTATACCTGCCATCAGTGCAATCGGCATGTGATGGTGCGAGGTGGTCCATGGTCCAGCTGTTCGTCAGCCACATCTCCGAAGAAAAAGACGTCGCGATCCTCCTGAAGGACATGATGGAGGAAGACTTCCTCGGCATGGTCGAGTTCTTCGCGTCCTCGGACGTGGGCACCATCGAACTCGGCGTGCAATGGCTCGAGGCCGTCGAGCGCGCGATCGCGAAGGCGGACGCCGTGATCGTGCTGTGCAGCAAGGCATCGGTCCAGCGGCCCTGGGTCCAGTTCGAGATCGGTGCGGCATGGATCAAAGGCCTGCCGATCATCCCGGTCTGCCATTCGGGCATGAATCCCACCGACCTCGCGACGCCATTGAAGGACTACGAGGGCGCGGACCTCGGCTCCGGCGATGGGCTGCTGGCGCTCTACCAGATGATCGGCCGCCGCTTGAAGCTGCAGCGGACGCCGGTCCCGGGGGCTGCCTGGCTGGCCCGGCTGGCCGAACTCCTGAGCCTGCCGCAGGACGACTGCGTCCAGTTCGAGTACTACATGGACATCGTCCTGCCGGCCCCCGGGCGCCTTGGCGGGCCTTCCCTTCCGGACAACGCCGTGGTCGAGATGGGCGCCGACACCAAGCGGCTCTTCGGCCTCATTTCCCGGGGCAGCCTGACCTGGAAGAGCGTCGTGGAGGCCGTGGCGCCCTCGCTCGACAAGCGATGGCTGACCGAGCTGCAGAAGAGCATCCATCTGGCGAGCAACGACCGCGAGTTCGTGCCGATCCAGGCTGTCTTCCACGCGGGCGGCACCAAGGGGTCGTTCCAGCCGCAGCTGGCCAAGCTCGAAGTGTTCAGGCGGGGCGCGCGTCGCTTTCACGTCCATCTCGTGCCCACCGTCGTGGCGCCCCTGTTCGACGTGCCGGGCGACCTCGGCCTGCTCGTGACCTTGCTGCGCCTCGGTCTTCGCTTCCGCTACGAAGCGATCGAAAACTACTGGAAGATGTCGAGGGGGTTCAAGCCGGACAAGGGAAGGCTCGACGCGCTGGGCTGCGCCATCGAGGTCATCGAGACCGACGCCCGGTCGCGCGGCGCCCAGAACTTCGAGCCGGGGGAGGTCGTCGCGCTGTTCGAACCCGGCGCCGACCAGGACGAGATGAGGGCGATCCAGGCGACCTGGGAAACCGTCCGGGCCACGCTGTTCCAGGAGCCGCCTCCGACCGCAGCCGACATGGACGATGCGATCGAGGCGCTGGCGACGATGAACCTGCGCTTCATGCATCTCGGCACGAAGCGCTTCCATGAAATGGTGAACGTGCTGTGGGCGCGGCCGGCCCGGCCGGTCCGGCTCGCTGCCTAACTAGGCTGCTTCCGGCGCAGGCAGCACGGCGGTCAACGCGAAATCGACCAGATGGAGCCAGGTCGTCTCGAAGCTCATGATGTCGTGGTGGTTGGAGCCGGCGATGGTCTGCACGCTGACGGGCGTCGGCCAGGCCGCGATCAGCTTCTGCGAGCGCTCATGCAGCACGACCTCGTCGCCTTCGGCCAGCAGGACCTGGGTCTTCGCAGCGACCTCCCTGGAGTGCGCCAGGGAGTTGAACTGGTGGCGCAGCAGCAGGGACAGCGGCACCAGTGGATAGCGCCGCTTGGCCACTTCCAGCATCGAGTCGTAGGGCGTGACCAGCTGCAGGCTCGAAAAATCCTGCCGCGCCACGAGCTGGATCGCCACGCCCGTCCCCAGGCTGCGCCCGACCACGTGCAGGCGGGTCTGCGGGAAGGCCTGGCGCAAGTGATCGGCGAACTGGCGCGCGTCTTGAACGGACGCCACCTCGGAGGGGTCGCCCTGCGAATCCGCCACGCCCCGGTAGTTGAGCGCCGCGAACCCGAAGCCCGCCGGCAGCCAGTGCAGCGCCTGCGCCGTGGCGCGGACGTCTTCGCCGCGGCCGGCGAAATAGATGAACAGGTCCTGCATGGCAGGCTCGCCCTCGGGGTGGTAGACATAGCCGCGAACCATCCCGCCCGGCACCGCGTGGGAGTAGGCGGAGAAATCGTCGGACAGGTGGACCACCGGATGCTTGCGGGCGTCAAACAGGATGTGTCCCTGGCGTGTCGCCAGCAGGCCCCAGTAGGCGGCGATGCTCCCCAGGGCGGCGGCCGAGACCGACAGTGCGATGCGGGCGGCTCTGGATGACAAGTGTCGACCTGGCTAGAAGGCGCTCTTGGTGCAGCCGCCGTCGACGCGCAGCGCCGCGCCCGTGGTCCCGGAAGACAGCGGGCTGGCGATGTAGGCCACCAGCGAGGCGATCTCCTGCGGCGTTTCGAAGCGCCGGATGAGGGAGGTGGGCCGCACCTTCTCGAAGAACTCCCGCTCGTAGGCCTCGAAGGACTTGCCGTCGGCCTTGGCCAGCGCCTCGACGAACTCGCCCACGCCGCGCGACCGGGTCGGCCCCGGCAGGACGCTGTTGACGGTGATGCCGGTGCCCGCGACCGCCTCGGCCAATCCGCGCGAGACGGCCAACTGCGCCGTCTTCGTCATGCCGTAGTGAATCATCTCGGCCGGAATCTGGACCGCGCTCTCGCTGGAGATGAAGATGATGCGGCCCCAGTCCGCGCGCCGCATCGCGGGCAGCACCAGGCGCGCCAGGCGGACGCCGCTCAGCACGTTGACGTCGAAGAAGCGCGTCCAGTCCTCGTCCGGGATCTCCTCGAAGGGCTTGGGCTCGAAGATGCCGAGGTTGTTGACCAGGATCTCGATGCCCGGGTGCCGAGCCACCAGGGCCTCCGCGACCGCGGCCGTGCTCAGGTCGCCGGCGAAGCCGATGGCCTCGCCGCCGTCCGCCGCCTCGATCTGGGCGACCGCCGCATCCACCGAGGCCTGCGAACGCCCGTTGACGATCACCCGGGCGCCCTCGGCCGCCAGTGCCTGCGCGATGGCGTGTCCGATGCCGGCCGTGCTGCCGGAGACCAGGGCCAGCCGGCCCCTGAGTTGGAGATTCATGCCTTGTGCCTTTCAGGAATTCGACGAGCCCCGCCGGCGGGTGCGGCGGCGCCGGCCCTGGGCGCAGAGCGTAGGCGAATCGGAGGCCGGCGTCGAGCGGCCTGCAGGCCCGCCACCGCATCGGCGCCGGCAGCGAGCGGCTTCGATGTCAGCAGGCCGAACAGATCCTTGGGGTCGGCGGCATTCGCCACCAGCTCGATCGCCTCGCCGAAGCCGAGTTCCGCGGCCCGCTCGCCCATGAACGCCAGGGCGGCGAAATCCTCGAGCGCGAAGCCGACCGAGTCGAACACCGTGACCTCCGAGGGGCCGCGCCGGCCGGGCCGGTGCCCGGCCAGCACCTGCCAGAACTCGGTCACGGCGAAGTCGGCCGGCAGCTGCTGGATCTCGCCTTCGATCCGCGACTGCGGCTCGAACTCCACGAACACCGAGCCCATCTCGAGCACGCCGCGGTGCAGTTCGGTCTTGCCGGGGCAGTCGCCGCCGACGGCGTTGATGTGCATGCCGGGCTCGATCATGGCGGGCCTGAGGATGGCCGCGCGGGTCTTGTCGGCGGTCGCCGTGGTCACGATGTCGGCACCGCGCACCGCTTCGGCGGTGCTGGCGCAGACCTCGAGCCGAAGGCCCTGGCCGGCCAGGTTGGCCACCAGCTTGGCGGTGGCGGCGGGGTCGGTGTCGTAGAGGCTCAGCACCTCGATCCCGACCAGGTCGCGGAACGCCAGCGCCTGGAATTCGGCTTGCGCGCCGTTGCCGATCAAGGCCATCCTGCGGCTGCCGGGCCGCGCCAGGCTGCGCGCGGCGAGCGCGGACATCGCCGCGGTCCGGATCGCCGTGCTCAGCGTCAGCTCGGACAGCAGCCGGGGCATGCCGGTGCGGACGTCGGCGAGCACGCCGAAGGCCATCACCGTGGGCAGCCCGTGGCGGTGGTTGCCCGGATGCCCGTTCACGTACTTGAAGGCGAACTGCGACGCGTCGGCGATCGGCATCAACTCGATGACGCCGAGTTCGGAATGGCAGGCGAGCCGCGCGCTCTTGTCAAATTCGTTCCAGCGCAGGAACTCGCGGCGGATGCGCTCGGCCACGCCGGCGATGCACGCCGGCAGGCCCAGGCGCCGGACCAGCCGGATCATCTCCGGGGCGCTTAGGTAGAGGGTGGCGGGATGGGATGGGCGGGTCATGGCGAGAGTCCCTGTGAATGAGCATCAGTGTCCCCGGCCCGGATGCCAACCGATAGCCTCGAGGATGCCGCATTCGCGCTCGCTGGTTGCCGAAGTGTCACTGTGGATTGACGTTCTGCCGGGTGCCGGCGCCTCTCGCGGCTGCAAGGCGCGCATGTCATCTGATGACTTGGCGAAATCTTGATAAGTTGTACGACAACAGATAACCTCTGCAAACAAGCAATCCAAGGAGACCTTCCATGCCATCGCGCACCACGCGGCCCGGCGCCATCACCCTGCTGGCGGGCGCCGCCCTTCTGTGGCTGGCGGCCGCTGCCCAGGCCGCCACCTTCGTCTATGTGGCGAACGCCGACAGCCAGGACATCTCGGTGCTCGAACTCGATCGGGCCCAGGGGCTGCTCAAGCCGGTGGACACCGTCGCGGTGGCCGGGACCGTGATGCCGATGGCGGTCAGCCCGGACAAGCGCTTCCTGTATGCGGCCCTGCGTTCTCAACCGTTCAGGGTCGCGAGCTTTGCCATCGACGGTGCCAGTGGCCGGCTGCGCAAGCTGGGCGAGGCGCCCCTGGCCGACAGCATGGCCAACATCGACGTCGACGCCAGCGGCCGCTGGCTGTTCGCCGCGTCCTACCCGGGGCACAAGATCACGGTCAATTCGATCGGCCAGGACGGCGCGGTCGGCGCCGTGCAGCAGCTGATCCCGACGGCGCCCAATGCCCATGCGATCCATGCCGACGCCACCAACCGCTTTGTGCTGGCGACCAGCCTGGGTGGCGACAACCTCTCGGTCTGGCGCCTCGATGCCGAGAAGGGGGTGCTTACATCAAGCGATCCGGCGCTGGTCGCGGCGGGGCCGAAGTCGGGGCCGCGGCATTTTGTCTGGGACCAGGGACAGCGCTTCCTCTACCTGGTGAACGAAGTCGACGCCTCGTTGTACGTCTATGCCTGGGACGGCGCGCGCGGGACGCTGCGCGAGCTGCAGCGGACCACGACCCTGCCGGCCGGCTTCACCGGCAAGCCCTGGGCGGCGGACCTGCACCTGACGCCCGACGGCAAGCTCCTCTATGCGTCCGAGCGCACCAGCAGCACGCTGTCGGCGTTCCGGGTCGACCCCGCCAGCGGCCTGCTGCAGCCGCTCGGCCAGACGCCGACCGAAAAGACGCCGCGCGGGTTCGCCATCGATTCGACCGGCCGCTGGCTGGTGGTCGCCGGGCAGGACTCCCATAGCGTGTCGGTGCACGCGATCGATGCGGCGACCGGTGCGCTGGCCGCCCCGAAGCGCCTTGCCGTCGGCAAGAACCCGAACTGGATCCAGATCGTCGACCTGCCCTGAATCGCAGCGGCGGGCCCGCTGCGCCCGCCCTCAGATGTGAAGCGCAGCCAGGGCCCCGACGACCACACCGACGCCGGCGACCGCCAGCATGCCCCACTCCAGCCACTTCTTGCGCGTCAGCAGTGCCATCGCAGCGAGCGCGATCGACACCTGGAGCGCAGTGGTGGCCTGGGCCCAGCGGTGGTGCTGGTGCATCTGCTGCTCGGACTGCCGGTCCCAGTCGAGGGCGTCTTTCTCGAGCTGCTGGGCGACCAGCAGGATTTCCGCCTTCTCCTGCTCGTAGCGGCCGACCTTGGTCTGCAGCGCCGGCTTGCGCTCGTCCGGCGCCAGGTCGCGCGCGAACTCGGCCAGCGCCTGCTTGGTGCTCTTGGCCTGGTAGAAATTCCACTGGTTCGACGCCTCGGTCTTCTTGATGCCGGCGTTGTTCTTGTAGAGCCCCGCGTTGGCCTGGGTGTGGCCGCCCATGTAGGCGAAGATCGCGCCCACCGTGGCGATGACCGCGGTGCACACCGCGATCTGGCTGGTCATGCTCTTGCCGCCGCCGTGCGCCGGGTCCGGGGCATGCGCGCCTTGCGAGCTCGCGTGTTCCAACTCGTGGTCGTGCGGGCCGTGCACGTGAAAGCCGTTGCCTGACATAAGGTCTCCAGATGGGAAAAGGAAATTGGCGCGCCGCGAGTATGCCGAAGTGGCGGGCTCACTTGGGGCCGGGCCGCTCCGGCGCCTTCGCATCGTCCTCCCAGTCTTCCCACGCCACCGGATGGCTGCGCAGGTAGGTCCGCACCGCCTCGCCGAGCGTCGGGTAGAAAGTCTCGGCGCCCAGTCGCGCGAAGAGGCCGAAGCGCTTGAGCTTGTCCTTGACCGGGTCCTTCATTTCCGCAAAGCAGAGCTCGATGTTCTCGGCCAGCAGGCTGTCGTCGAGTTCCGCCACGATGTCGGCGGCCGTGACGTCGACGCTCGTGACCGGCTCGGCCGCGACCACGACCCAGCGCACCGGTGTCGGCGAGCTCGCCACCGCGTCGAGGACCCGGTCGCGAAACAGCTCGGCGTTGGCGAAGAACAGCGGTGCGTCCCAGCGGAACAGCACCAGGCCCGGGATGCGGGCCGCCTGCGGATAGCGAGTGATGTCGTGGTAGCCCTTGATGCGGTCGACCCGCCCGAGCACCGCCGAATGAGGCCGCCAGCCATCCCAGAGGAATTCGATCACCGCGATGGCCACCGCGATGCCGATGCCGGGAATCGCGCCGAACAGCGCGACACCGGCGAAGCAGACCATAGACAGCCAGAACTCCCACTGCTGGATCCGGTAGATGCGCCGCAGGTCGGTGACCTCGAAGAGGCCGATGGCCGCCGCGATGACCACGGCGGCGAGCGCCGCGCTCGGCAGGTGGTGCAGCAGGTTGGGCGCCCACATCAGCAGCGCCGCGATGGCGAGGGCGCCGACCACGCCGGTGAGCTGCGTGCGCGCCCCGGCGGCCTCGGCCACCGGCGTGCGCGAGGCACTGCTGCTGATCGGCATGCCCTGGAAGAAGCCGGTCGCGAGGTTGGCGATGCCGAGGCCGATCATTTCCTGGTTCGGGGCCGGCGGCATGTGGATCCGGGCCGCATACACGCGCGAGAGCACGCTGGTGTCGGCGAAGGACACCAGCGCCACGGCCAGGCCGCCGAGCAGCACCGGGCCGACGTCGGCCATGCCGATGAGCGGCAGCGCCGGCCGGGGCAGGCCCTGCGGCAGGTCGCCGAGCACCGAGATGCCGGCCCGTGCCGCCAGGTCGAACACCGCCGCCGCCACCGTGGCGGCCACCACAGCCAGCAGCACGGAGGGAAAGCGGGGCAGGCGCTGCAGCAGCAGGATTCCCCCCAGCGTGCCCGCTCCGATGGCCAGGGCGGTGCCGTTCCACTGCCCGGACAGCAGGCCCTGCGCAAAGGCCCACAGCTGGCGATGCGGTCCTTCGGCCTCGACCGAGAAGCCGAACAGCTTCGGCAGCTGGCTCACGATCACCGTGAGCGCGATCCCGTTCATGTAGCCGTAGCGGATCGGCTTCGAGAGCAGCTCGGTGACGAAGCCGAGTCTGGCGATGCCGGCACCGATGCAGACCAGGCCGGAGACGACCGCCATCGCGCTGGCCAGCGCGACCGCGCGCATCGGGTCGCCTGCGGCAAGCGGCGCCACGACCGCGAGGATCAGGGCCGCGAGGGCCGAGTCCGGGCCCAGCACGAGGATCCGGCTGGGTCCGAACAGGGCGTAGGCGAGCAGCGGGACGATGGTCGCGTAGAGCCCGTAGATGCCGCCGATGCCCGAGGCCTCGGCATAGGCGATGCCGACCGGCACCAGCATGGTCGTGAGTACCAGGCCGGCCGTGAGGTCGTGGCGCAGCCAGGCGAACTCGTAGGCGCGCAACGTGCGCCAGCCTGGAAGCCAGCGCAGCGGCGCTGCGGCGTCGGTGGGCTTGGGAACGGGCGTCACGACGGTTCTCCCGGTCGGGCGGCGGTCCGATTGTCGGGCACGGCGCCATGGTTCCACTGGAAACGCATCGCCTCGATGAAGCGCTTGAGCTTCGGCGGCTGCAGCCGCGACTGCGGATACACCAGGTGCACCGGCAGCGTGGCAGCCTGCCATTGCGGCACCAGCTGGACCAGCCGGCCCTCGGCCAGGTCCTCGGCCAGCAGCCAGGTCGACCCCACGCACACGCCCAGGCCCATCACGGCGGCGCTGCGCAAGGCGTAGAGGCTGTCGGTGCTCAGGCGCGGACGCATGGCGACCCGGCAGGCCTCGCCGGTTCCGACGTGCGACAGCTGGATCTCGGTGCGGTAGAAGGTGCGCAGCGCGAGCCATGGCAGCGCCGCGAGTTCACGCGCGTGGATGGGTGCGGGCGCGCCTTGGAGCACCGAGGGGGCGGCCACGACGATGCGTGGCACCTCGGTGAGCTTAATGGCGACGACGCCCAGGTCACTCACTTCGCCGACCTGGATCGCGCAGTCGACGCCCTCGGCGATGAAGTCCGGCCGCCGGTCGTGCAGCAGCCATTCGACGCTGACGCGGGGATGCTTGCGCAGGTAGTCGGCCAGGGGCCCGACCAGCAGCTGCTGGCCGAAGGCGTGCGGTGCCACCACGCGCAGCATGCCCTCGGGCTCGTCGTCGTCGCCGCGCAGGTCCGACTCGAAGGCCTGCCAGCTGTCGATCAGCTCCCGGGCGCGCTCGACGCAGCGCTCGCCATCTTCGGTCAGCTTCATGGCATGGGTCGAGCGGCGCAGCAGGCGCACGCCCAGCAGGCGCTCCAGCGCCTGCAGCCGGCGGCTGACCGTCGGCTGCGTGGTCCGCATCTGGGCCGCGGCGGCCGACAGGCTGCCCGCCTCGACGATCTGCACGAAGGTCTTCATCAGCTCGATGCGGTCGGACGGGGCGGCCGCGGGCGCTGGCAGCGGGGAGGGCGGCACGGCGAAGGCTTGCATACGCGGATCGTATAACTATTGTGCGTCCGCCCCGGCTACCAAAGCGAGCCTGATGCCTTCAAACTTCGATGCATTCAATAAATCAAGGGTTTTCACCATGTCTTCCATTCAAACAGCGCATGCCACCGCGGCGCCCCGCCCGGTGGCCCCGGCCGAACGGCTGCCCGCGTCGCTGGTGCTGCTGCTGGCCACCGGCGCCGGGCTGGCGGTGGCGTCGATCTACTACAGCCAGCCGATGCTCGGCGTGCTGGGTGCCGACATCGGCGCCTCGACCCGCGCCGTCGGCTTCATGCCGACCTTGACGCAGCTGGGCTATGCGCTGGGCATCCTGCTGCTGGCGCCGCTCGGCGACCGCTTCGATCGCCGCCGCATCATCCTCGCCAAGGCGGCCGTGCTGTGCGCGGCCCTGCTGCTGGCCGGCGCCGCGCCCGGCATCGGCTGGCTGCTGGTCGCCAGCCTCGCGATCGGCCTGTCGGCCTCGATGGCGCAGGACATCGTCCCGGCCGCGGCCACGCTGGCCCCCGAATCGCACCGCGGCAAGGTGGTCGGCATGGTGATGACCGGGCTGCTGCTGGGCATCCTCCTGTCGCGGGTGGTGAGCGGCTTCGTGGCCGAGCATTTCGGCTGGCGCTCGATGTTCGTGTTGGCCGCCGCCAGCATCGCCCTGGTCGGCGTCGCCGCCTGGCGCGGGCTGCCGCGCTTCCGGCCCACCACCCAGCTGGCCTATGGCGCGCTGCTGGGTTCGCTGGCCGCGCTGTGGCGGCGCCACGGCGCCCTGCGCCGCGCGACCCTGGCACAGGGCCTGCTGGCGATCGGCTTCAGTGCCTTCTGGTCGACCCTGGCCGTGATGCTGCATGGCGCGCCCTTCCACCTCGGCAGCGCCGCCGCCGGCGCCTTCGGCCTGGCCGGTGCCGCCGGCGCGCTGGCGGCACCGCTCGCCGGCCGGCTGGCCGACCGCCGCGGGCCCGAACTGGTGACGCGCCTCGGCGCCGGCCTGGTGGTGCTGTCGTTCGCGGCCATGGCGCTGATGCCGCTGCTGTCGACACCGGCGCGGCTCTGGCTGCTGGCGGCCAGCGCGGTCGGCTTCGACCTGGGCGTGCAGGCCGCGCTGATCGCGCACCAGACCATCGTCTACGGCATCGACCCGGCGGCGCGCAGCCGGCTCAACGCGGTGCTGTTCACCGGCATGTTCATCGGCATGGCGATCGGCTCGGCGCTGGCGGCGCTGGTGCTGCCGACCTGGGGCTGGCTGGGCGTGACCGTGCTGGCGACCGTCTCCGCCCTGGCGGCGCTCGGCGTCCGGCTCAGCGGACCCGGGCGCCCGGCGCGATCGTCGGCGGCGCCGCGTTGAGGGTCTCGATCGCAAAGCCGGCGGCCGCCTTGTAGCGGGCCATGAAGGCCTCCCGCTCGGCCGCCGGAATGACTTGGTCGATGTCGTCGAAGACCCCGCCGCAGCGCTCGTCGACCAGGCCCAGGATGCCGAAGGGACCGGCGCCGCGGTTGCGCAGCACCAGGGCCGAGATGTCGGCGCAGAGCTTGTCGTCGTAGGCCTGCAGCGCGGCGGGGGTCACGCCATGGGCCAGCATCGCCGCACCGAGCACCCGCGCATCGACGATCGCCTGGCTGGCGCCGTTGGAGCCCACCGGGTACATCACGTGGGCGGCATCGCCGAGCAGCGCCACGCTGCCGTCGACCCAGCTGGACACCGGGTCGCGGTCGATCATCGGGTACTCGAAGACCTCCGAGGCGCCGCGCAGCATGGCGGGCACGTCGAGCCAGTCGTAGTTCCAGCCCTCGAAGTGATGGATGAAATCATCGACCGCAACGCGTCGGTTCCAGTCGCCCTGGGTCCAGCCCTTGGCGTTGTCGACCGTGATCTCGGCGATCCAGTTGATGGTGGCCAGGCCGGTGGCCGGGTCGGGCGGAGAGATCGGGTAGAGCACGACCCGGTGCCGCAGCGAGCCGACGCCGACGAAGGACGCACCGCTGCGGATCGGCGCGCCTTGCGCGGTGCCGCGCCAGAGGATCGCGCCGCCCCACTGGATGGGCGGCTGCGCGGGGTGCATCTGCGCCCGCACCGCCGAGTGCAGGCCGTCGGCGGCCACCAGCAGGCGGCCTTCGACTTCGAGCCGGCGGCCATCGCGGGTGTCGACGAAGGCGGTGACGCCGGCGGCGTCGTTGCGGTATCCGCTGACCTTGTGGCCCAGGCGGATCGCATCGCCGCCGAGCCGTTCGAGCGCCGCCCGGTACAGCAGCATCTGCAGCTGGCCGCGGTGCACCGAGTACTGCGGCCAGCGATAGCCCGCCAGCAGGCCGCGCGGCTCGGCATAGATGTCATTGCCGTTGCGGCCGACCAGGGCCCACTCGCGGGCCTGGATGCCGATGGTGTCGAGCAGCTTGTCGTCGAAGCCGAGGTCGTACAGCTCGCGCACGGCATTGGGCTGCAGGTTGATGCCGACGCCCAGCGGCTGCAGCTCGGGCACGGCCTCGAAGACGATGCAAGGCACGCCGATCTGGTGCAGCGTGAGGGCGAGCGCGATGCCGCCGATGCCGCCGCCGGCGATCAGCACGGGGCGGGTGTCCATGTCCGGTGAATCAGTCATGGCGCGGATTGTCAGGGAGGCCGGGTGCATTGCCTTGTCCGCGCTCGGGTCGGTTGACGATGTCGTGGGCGAATTCCCTCGCGCGGTTGTTGGCCGTCGACTGACCGGCGCCGCGCGTGCCGGCGCCGAAGCCGGTGTAGAGTCGCCCTCCGATCCGACACAGGGGAACTCATGGCAAGAACAAGCGACTGGGCGGCCAAGGTGCTGACGCTCCTCAAGGGCGGCAACACCGACGCTGCGATCGCGCAGATCAGGGTCGCGCCGAGCGTCAAGGACATCCAGGCGCTCCAGGCGGCGCTGGTCCTGGCCCGGCTGACCGGGCGCTGGCGCGACGTCGACGAGACCATCCGCCAGAGCGTCGACGCCTTGTCGGCGCCGCGCCTGCACCGCTCGCCCTGAGCATCGCGTGCCGAGCCGGGGCTCGGCTACGATGGCGCCTTCCGTACAGAGGTGACGCCCCATGACAGACACGCGCCCGGACCTTGCCAAGATCACGTTCAGCGTGTTGACCATCGTCCTGCTGATCGCCTCTTCCCTCTGGATCTTGCGGCCCTTCCTCGGTGCCACCATCTGGGCCGTGATGGTGGTGGTGGCGAGCTGGCCCGCGCTGCTGTGGTTCGAGGCCCGGCTGTGGGGACGCCGCAGCCTGGCGGTGCTGGTGATGGTGCTGATCCTGCTGCTGCTGTTCGTGCTGCCGCTGACGATGGCGATCTCCACCATCGCGGCCAACGCCGACGAAGTCCTCGCCTGGTTCAAGCTCCAGATCAGCAAGGGCCCGCCGCAGCTGCCCGACTGGGTCGGCGGCGTGCCTTTCGTCGGGCCCAGGGTGGTGCTGGCCTGGGACGAGCTGGTGGCTTCGGGCGTGGCGGGCATCGAGGCCAAGGTCACGCCCTATGCCTCGCGCGTCACCGGCTGGCTGTTCTCGCAGGCCGGGGTGGTGGGGGCGCTCAGCTTGCAGTTCCTGCTGACCGTGGTGATCGCGGGCCTGATGTATGCCCAGGGCGAATCGGCGGCCAACGAGGTCCGGCGCTTCGGCCGCCGGCTCGGCGGCGCGCGCGGCGAGGATGCCGTGGTGCTGGCCGGCAAGGCGATCCGGGGCGTGGCCCTCGGCGTCGGCGTGACGGCGATCGTCCAGGCCGTGGTGGGCGGCATCGGCCTGGCGATCGCCGGCGTGCCCTTCGCGGCCCTGCTCACTGCCGTGATGTTCATGCTGTGCATCGTGCAGCTCGGGCCGACGCTGGTGCTGGCGCCGGCGACGATCTGGGTCTTCTGGAACGGCTCGACCGGTTGGGGCGTCTTCCTGCTGGTGTGGACCGTGATCGTCGGCACCATGGACAACTTCCTGCGCCCGTGGCTCATCAAGCGCGGCGCCGACCTGCCGCTGCTGCTGATCTTCGCCGGCGTGATCGGCGGCCTGCTCGGCTTCGGGCTGGTCGGGATCTTCGTCGGTCCGGTGCTGCTGGCGGTTTCCTACACGCTGATCAACGCCTGGCTCGACAGCGCCGACCCCTCGACCGGCGAGGCCGGGCCGGATTCGCACGCGTAGCGCTCAGGGCGCGCCGGCCGCCCCGTGCAGTGCCCGCGCGGCCTGCGCCTCGGCGTCCGGCATGAGCAGCAGGTCCCGGGTCAGCAGCGCGTTGATCTGGATGATGCGCGCGACGCAGCCGGTCCAGCCAGTCTGGTGGCTGGCGCCGATGCCGGCGCCGGAATCGCCGTGGAAGTATTCGTAGAACAGCACCAGGTCGCGCCAGTGGGGGTCGTCGCGGAACTTCGGCGCCGGGCCGTGCGCCGGCCGCTGGCCGTCCTGGCCGCGCAGGAAGAGGCGGCACAGGCGCTCGCCCAGTTCCTTCGCCACTTCAAGCAGGGTCATCATCTGCCCCGATCCCGTCGGGCATTCGACCTTGAAGTCGTCGCCGAAGTAGGCGTACAGGCGCAGCAGCGAGGTGTAGAGCAGGAAGTTGATCGGCATCCAGACCGGCCCGCGCCAGTTGGAGTTGCCGCCGAACATGCCGGAATCGGAATCGCCCGGCACATAGGCCACCCGATACGACTGCCCGGCGTGCTCGAAGACGTAGGGGTGTTCGAGGTGGACCCGCGACAGCGCGCGAATGCCGTGCGGCCCGAAGAACTCGTTCTCGTCCAGCATGCGCGCGAGGATGCGGCGCAGCTTGTCCTTGCCGACGATCGCCAGCATGCGTCGCTCGGCGACGCCGGGCTCGTTCGGCAGATGCGCGTGCGCCACGAGTTCCGGGTGCCGCGCCATGAACTGTCGCGCACGATCGCGAAACCGCGGCAGCCTGTCGATGGTGTCCTGCTCGAACACGGCCGCCGCGGCCAGCGGCAGCAACCCGACGATCGAGCGGACCTTCAGGCGCGTGGCGCTGCCGTCCGGCAGGCGGAGCACGTCGTAGAAGAAGCCGTCCTCCTCGTCCCACATCTCGTCCTGGCGCTCGCCGACCCGGTCCATCGCGCCGGCGATGAACATCGTGTGGTTGAAGAACTTCTCGACGAATTCCTCGTACAGCGGCTCATTCACGGCCAGCTCGACCGCGATCCGGAGCATCTGCTGGCTGAAGAACACCATCCATGCCGTGCCGTCGGCCTGGTCCAGGTAGCCGCCCGTGGGCAGCGGCGCGGAACGGTCGAACACGCCGATGTTGTCGAGCCCGAGGAAGCCGCCCTCGAATACGTTGGCGCCGGTGCGGTCCTTCCGGTTGACCCACCAGGTGAAGTTGATCAGCAGCTTGGAGAACGCGTACTTGAGGAACTCGATGTCGCCGTTGTCGCCGCGGCGCTCCTTGTCGATCAGGAAAAGCTGCATCGTGGCCCAGGCGTGCACCGGGGGATTGACGTCGCCGAAGTTCCACTCGTAGGCGGGCAGCTGGCCGTTCGGATGCAGGTAGTCGTTGCGCAGCATCAGGTCGAGCTGCTGCTTGGCGAAATCCGGGTCGACCATGCCCAGCGGGATCATGTGGAACGCCAGGTCCCAGGCCGCGTACCACGGGTACTCCCACTTGTCGGGCATCGAGATGATGTCGTCGTTGAACATGTGGCCCCACTCGATGTTGCGGACCCTGCGCCGCTCCGAAGGCGGCAGCTGGCCGCCCGCGCCGTGCTCGTCGAGCCAGAGATCGAGGTCGTAGTAGAAGTACTGCTTGGTCCACAGCATGCCGGCCAGCGCCTGGCGCAGGACGCGCGCACGGTCCGGGTCGTCGCGCACCGCGGGCGGCGTCACCGCGGCGTAGAACGCGTCGGCCTCCTCGAGCCGGCTGGCGAAGACGGCGTCGAAGTCGTCGAACGGCGCGGGCGACGCAGCGGGCTCGCGGGTGGTCAGCCGCAGCCGCACGACCTGCGACTGCCCCGGGTCGACGACGACCCTGTGGTGCGCCGCCACCTTGGTGCCCTGGCCCGCGGGATTGACCGCGCCCGCATCGCCCTGCACGACGAAGGCGTGGATGCCGTCCTTCACGAACGGGGAGGCGTTGGTGCCGCCGAACAGGCGCGCGTTGTTGGTCTCGTTCTCGGTGAAGAGCAGCGGTACGTCGGCATCGCAGAAGAGGTGGTAGTCCTGCAGCGATTCGAGGAACAGCGGATCGGTATGGCGTGCCCGCACTGCCGCACCCGCGGTGGTGGCCAGGCGCTCGATGACCGGCTTGGAGCCGCCGCCCGGCTGCGACCAGGTGTTGCGGAACCACAGCGTCGGCAGCAGGTGCAGGGGCGCCGCGTCGGCGCCGCGATTGAAGGCGGTGATCCGCACGAGCAGGTCGTCGGGCGCCGCCTTGGCGTATTCGACGAAGACGTCGAAATAGCGGTCGTCGTCGAACACGCCGGTGTCGAGCAGTTCGTATTCGGGCTGGTCCCTGCCGCGGCCGCGGTTGGTGGCGACGAGGTCGTTGTACGGGTAGGCCGCCTGCGGGTACTTGTACAGGTACTTCATGTACGAGTGGGTCGGCGTCGAATCGAGATAGAAGTAGCACTCCTTGACGTCCTCGCCGTGATTGCCCTCGCTGTTGGCCAGGCCGAAGGCGCGCTCCTTCAGGATCGGGTCGCGGCCGTTCCAGAGCGCCAGGGCGAAACACAGGACCTGGTGGTCGTCGCTGATGCCGGCCAGCCCGTCTTCGCCCCAGCGGTAGGCGCGCGACCGGGCCTGGTCGTGGGTGAAGTAGTTCCAGGCATCGCCGTTGTCGCTGTAGTCCTCGCGCACCGTCCCCCATTGCCGCTCGCTGAGATACGGCCCCCACTTCTTCCAGGCCGCGAGGCCCGCATGCGTGTCGTCGAGCCGGCGCCGTTCTGCTGTTTCGCTGCTCATGGGAGGCTCTCCTTGAGAAGACAGGATCGGGAGGCACCGATCGCGATCCCGAGTGTAGGGTCTCGATGCAGCCCCTGCCAGACCGTCGACCGGATGGCACCCATCTTGCATGCGGGACCCGGTGATCGGGCGCGACGGCTTTGAAAATGATGTCGACATCGGTGTAAACACTCTAATCGACATCCGGTTCTTCACGGACCATCGACGACCGCAGCGCGTGCCGCACGATCGAGCCGATGGCGCGCAATTTGCATAGGCACGCCATGACCGCCAGTTCCACGCGCACGCCCGGCAAGACCGCCAAAGTCACCCGCATCGACCGTGACAGCGACAGCACGGTGCAATCGCTCACGCGCGCCATGCAGCTGCTCGAACTGCTTGCCGAGGACGACGAAGGCTACCGGCTGGTCGACATCGCGGCGCGCAGCGGGCTGTCGTCCTCCACGGCGCACCGGCTGCTCACGACGCTGGAGCAACGCCAGTTCGTGCAGTTCGATCGCGAGACCAACCTCTGGTATGTGGGCGTGCGCTGCTTCTCGGTCGGTGCCGCGTTCGGACGTCGGCGCCGGATTGCGCACCTCGCGCTGCCCGTGATGCGCCGGCTGCGCGACAGCACTGGCGAGAGCATCAACCTGGGCATCGCCGATCTCGGCGACATCGTCTTCGTGACGCAGGTGGAAAGCCGCGAAACGATGCGCGCCATCGGCAAGCCCGGCTTTCGTGCACCGCTGCATGGCACCGCCATGGGGCAGTCGATCCTGGCCGCCATGGCGGAGGAAGACGTGCTGCAGTACCTGCGCACCTATGGCCTGCCGAAGCTCACCAACAACACGATCGCCCGCGCATCGCGCCTGCACGAGACGCTCGGCGAGGTGCGCCGCGCGGGCCACGCGATCGATGACGAGCAGAACGCGGTGGGCCTGCGGTGCATTGCCGCCGCCATTCGCGACGAGCATGGCCGGCCCTTCGGCGCGATCTCGCTGGTCGGACCGACCCAGCGCATCAAGAGCGCCGATTTCGCGGAACTCGGCGCCGTGGTGCGCGCCGCGGCGGACGAGATCACGGCGGCCTACGGCGGCCGCTTCTAGCCTCCGTCTTCCATCGGCGCGCAGCGCCAAGTCCTTGATCCGCAAGCAATTTCGCTCGCGTTCCCACGCAGCGGAATAGTCCGCAGCCACCGGCGTCGGCGCGATTCAATGGCGCATCTGTTCTGAAATGCCGCCTTCCCACCCTCTCACCCCTGCAGGAGCCTTCATGCTGTCTCGTCCTCGCCTCCAGTCCTTCGCCGCGGCCGCCGCCATGGCCGTGATGCTCGCGTTGCCCGCAGCGCATGCGCAAGAGAGGATCAAGCTCAAGGCCATCGGCCAGCCGCTGGCCACCGGGCTGATCCAGAAGAACAAGGAGCAGCCCTTCTTCGAGAACTTCGCCGCCAGGACCGGGCTGCCGATCGATGTCGACTACAAGCCGATCGACACGCTGGGCATCAAGGACACCGAGCAGCTGCGCGTGATGAAGGCGGGCTTGTTCGACATCGTGTCCCTGCGCGTCTCGCAGAACTCACGCGACGAACCCACCATCCTGGGCCTGGACCTGGTCGGCGCGGCGCCGGACTACGCCACCGGCCGCAAGGTGGCCCAGGCCTACTTCGACACGGCGGACGCGCGGCTGCAGGCGCAGTTCGGCGTCAAGCTGCTGGGCGTCTGGCCCTTCGGCCCGCAGATCCTGTTCTGCAAGAAGCCGGTCGCCAAGCTGGCCGACATCAAGGGCATGAAGGTGCGCGTGTACGACCAGAACCTGGCCAAGTTCATCGAGATGGTGGGCGGCACGCCGGTGCCGGTGTCGTTCGCCGACACGCACCAGTCGCTGTCGCTGGGCGTGGTCGACTGCGCGATCACCGGGCCGAGCTCGGCCAACTCCGCGGGCTGGCCGGAAGTGACGACGCACCAGATGGCGATCGGCTTCCAGATGGCGCTCAATGGCTACGGCATGACCATGAAGTCCTGGAACGCGCTCGCGCCCGACCAGCAGGCCAAGCTGAAGAAGGCCTTCGATGCACTGAGCGACGATGTGTGGAAGTACTCCGAGGAGCTCTTCCAGGACGCCCTGAACTGCAATGCCGGCAAGGACCCTTGCACGACCGGCAAGAAGTTCAGCCTGGTCAACGTGCCGGTCACGTCGGCGGACATCGACCTGGTGCGCAGCGCGGTGACCAAGGTGTCGCTGCCGGTGTGGGCCGAGGTCTGCGACAAGTCCAATGCCGCCTGCTCGAAGACCTGGCAGGCGACGGTGGCACCGGTGCTGGGGCTGAAATGAACGGCGGCGCCATGACCACCGACCGGCCGTCCGTTGCCGCGTCCGCCGACCGGGTGGCGCCGGCCGGGCGCGTCGACTTCAAGACCCGCCTGGAAACGGTGCTGGCCACCGTCTTCGGCGTGATCTTCCTCGGCCTGGCCGTCATCGTCACCATCGAGACGCTGTCGCGCAAGCTGTTCAACATCTCGCTGCAGGGCGCCGACGAACTGGGCGGCTACGCCTTGGCGGTGGGCTCGACCATCGCCTTCAGCCTGGCCCTCATCGGCCGCAACCACATCCGGGTCGACGTCTTCCACGAGAAGTTCTCGCCGCGTTTGCAGGCGCTGCTGAACTGGATCTCGATGGTCTCGCTGGCCGTGTTCGCGCTGTTCATCGCCTGGGTGGCGTTCAAGGTGATCCAGGACACGACGGCCTACCGCAGCACCGCGCAGACGCCCTGGGCGACGCCGCTGATCATTCCGCAGAGCGTCTGGTATGCCGGCCTGGTGATCTTCGCGCTGGTGGGTTGCGGCCTGGCATGGCGGGCGACGCAGCTGTTCCTGCGCGGCGACATCGCCAGGCTCAACCGCGATTTCAATCCCAAGAGCGCGAAGGAAGAACTGAAGGAGGAGCTGGACGACCTCAAGCTGCGCCAGGCCTCCGAAGGAGCGACACCATGAACATCGCACTGATCGGATTCGCGTTCTTCGCCATGCTCGGCCTCATGCTGGTGGGCATGCCGATCGCCGTCTCGATGGCGGCGGTGGGGATCATCGGCGGCATCGCGGCCTACGGCGTGCCGTTCATGGACTCCATCGCTCCGGTGGTGTGGGGCGTGCAGAACGAGAGCCTGCTGACCTCCGTGCCGCTGTTCGTGCTGCTCGGCGAGCTGCTGCTGCGGTCCGGGATCGCGGACCGCATGTACATCGCGCTGTCGGCCTGGCTCGGCCGCCTGCCGGGCGGGTTGCTGCACACCAACATCGGAAGCTGCGCGCTGTTCGCCGCGACCTCCGGGTCGTCGGTCGCCACCGCGGCCACGGTGGGGACGGTGGCGCTGCCTTCGCTGCAGAAGCGAGGCTATCCGATGCGGGCATCGCTGGGCAGCCTGGCGGCCGGCGGAACCCTGGGCATCCTGATTCCGCCGAGCGTGAACATGATCGTGTACGGGTCGCTCACCAACAACTCGATCGGCAAGCTGTTCATCGCCGGCATCATCCCCGGCCTCCTTCTGACGCTGTGCTTCATGCTCTGGATCGCGGTCTCGAGCCTGGCCAGCGGCAAGGTGATGCGCGAGCCGAAGGTGCCGCTGGCCGACAGGCTGCGCTCGCTGGTGCACCTGATCCCGCCGGCGGTGGTGTTCGGCATCGTGATGGGCAGCCTCTATTTCGGGATCGCCACCGCGGCCGAGAGCGCTGCGCTCGGCGTGATCGCCGCGCTCGGATTCGTCTGGCAGTCGGGCAAGCTGAACCGCGAGCTGCTGCGCAACTGCTTCGTCTCGACGGCCCGCGTGAGCGGCATGATCCTGCTGATCGTCGCAGCGGCCTTCATCCTGAACCTGACGGTGAGCCTGACCGGCGTGGCCGAGGCGATGACCAAGTGGGTGGCGGGCCTGGGCCTGTCGGCCACCGGTCTGATCCTGGCGCTGATCGTGTTCTACCTGATCCTGGGCATGTTCATGGACGTGCTGTCGATGCAGGTCGCGACCATCCCGATCACCTATCCGATCGCCACCGCGATCGGGGTCGATCCGATCTGGTTCGGCATCTTCATCGTGCTGATGTGCGAACTGGGCCTGATCACGCCGCCCGTGGGCATGAACCTGTTCGTCGTCCACGGCATCCGCCCGGACAAGGGCGGCATCGAGGACGCGATCTACGGCGCATTGCCGTATGCGGTGATCATGATCCTGTTCACGCTGCTGCTGATGGCCGTCCCGCAGCTGGTGACCTGGTTGCCGGCGCACATGTGAGCCACCGATGAACAAACCGCTCTGGCAACTCACGGCGATGCAGCTCGCGGGCGGGTTCCGCGACGCATCGTTCACGCCGACCGAGGCACTGCAGGCATGCATGGCGCGCAGCGAAGAGGTCAATCCGCGGCTGAACGCGATGGTCGCGCTCGATTTCGAAGGCGCGACGCACGCGGCCGGGCAAAGCACCGCGCGCTGGCGCGCGGGCCGCGCGCTCGGCGCGCTGGACGGGGTGCCCGTGACCATCAAGGACAACCTGCAGGTGCGCGGCCTGCCGACCCATTGGGGCAGCCGCGCGCTGGCCGGCTTCGTGGCGGAGCGCGACGAGATCCCGGTGGCACGCTTGCGCGACGCCGGCGCAGTGATCTTCGGCAAGACCAACGTGCCCGAGTTCACGATGCAGGGCTATACCGACAACCCGGTGTTCGGCCCCACGGGAAACCCGTGGAACCCGTCGCTCACGCCGGGCGGCTCGTCGGGCGGCGCGGTGGCGCTGGTGGCCGCGGGCGGCTGCCCGATCGCGCTGGGCACCGACGGCGGCGGTTCGATTCGCAGACCCGCATCGCACACCAACCTCGTCGGCTTCAAGCCTTCGCGCGGGCGCGTGCCGCGCGGGGACGGGCTGCCGCCGATCTTCCTCGACTTCGAGGTGGCGGGTCCGATCGCGCGCAGCGTGGCCGATGCGGCCGCGGTCATGCGGGTGATCGGGCGCGGCTCGGTCGAGGAGGGGAGCGCGCCCCGTGCCCGCATCCTCTTCATTCCGCGCTTCGGGCGACACCCGGTCGATCCGCAGATCGCTGCCCTGACCGAAGCGGCCGCGCGCCAGCTGGCGGCGATGGGGCACGACGTCACGACGGCCCAGGACTTCGACATGGCCGAGGCGGTCAACGAGCGCTGGCCGCTGCTTGCGCAGGTGGGCCTGGCGTGGCTCGTTGCGCATCCACGGGAGCTGTCGGTGCGGACCTTCGATGCGTCGTTGTTCGGCCCGGCGATGCAGGCCAATGCCGACACCGGCCGCAGGGCGTCCGCGGCGGACCTGTTCGACCTGCTGTTCGAAGCCGAGCGGCTGCGCAGCGGGCTGTCGCGCCTGTTCGAGCGGTACGACTTCCTGCTGACGCCGGCGGCGGCGGCGCTGCCCTGGCCGGCGAACCAGTCGCACCCGCCGCGCATCGACGGACACGATGTCGGCCCGCGAGGCCATGCGGTGTTCGCGGGCTTCGCCAACGCAGTCGGCCTGCCTGCCATCGCGCTGCCCTGCGGCTTCGCCGGCGGCATGCCGGTCGGCATGCAGCTGGTGGCGGGCGAGGGCGCGGACGACGCGCTGCTGGCGCTGGCCCACTCGATCGAGCAAGCCCATCCATGGCAGCGCTTCCCCGACCTGTGACGCCTGTCGCGGCCGCGGTGGCGCAGGTCACGCCGGAGGCGGCCGCGCAGGCCTTGGGTCGTGCGCGGCGCGACGGGCGGCGGGTGCCGTCGACGCTGCTGCAGGCGCGCGGCCGCGACGAGGCCTACGCGATCCAGGACGCGACGCTGGCGGCGATCGGCCCGATCGGCGGCTGGAAGGTCGGCGCGACCGGCCCCGGCCAGGCGCCGGTCTGCGCGCCGCTGCCGGCCGCGGGGCTGGTGCCCGGCGGATCGACGCTCGACGGCGGCGCATGGCACTTGCGCGGCGCCGAAGTCGAGGTCGCATTCCGGCTCGGGTCCGACCTGCCGCCGCGCGCCTGGCCGTACACGCGCGACGAGGTGGCGCTGGCGGTCGAGTCCGTGCTGCCGGTGATCGAGGTGGCCGAGACCCGGCTGGCCGACTGGCTCGATGCCGAGCCCGCGGCGCTCCTGGCCGACCTGCTGAGCCATGGCGGGCTGGCCCTGGGCGAGCCGGCGGCGTTCGAGATCGCCTGGTTCGACCTGAAGCGGACCGAGGCCGTGATGCGCTTCGACGAGCAGGTCGTCGCCCACACCCTCGGCGAGCATGCGCACCCCGATGTCGGCGCGCTGCTGGCCTGGCTCGCCAACCATTGCATGGCGCGGGGCGCGGGCCTCCAGGCCGGCCAGATCGTCACCACCGGCTCGTGCACCGGCATGCTGTTCGCCTCCCAAGGGACGGCGGTGCGCGCGGAGGTGCCGGGCCTCGCGCCGCTGAGCATCTTCTTTTGAGCTTTGTTCGAAGCCGTCACAGGAAATCCACATGTCCCCATCGAAGATCGAGGTCGTCGTCCAGGCACTGACCCGTGCCCGCCGCGACAGCACCCTGGCGCTCGCCGCGTCGCTGGCCGACGCGCTGGGCGACGCTGGCGATGCCTATGCGGTGCAGCAGCGGGTGGCCGAAGAACTCGGCTGGTTCGCGACCTCGCCGCCGCGCCACTGGAAGGCCGGCGGCGCGTCTCGCGACGCTGAATTGACCTGCGCGCCACTGCCGCCCGAGGGCGTGTGGCCGAGTCCGGCCCGGGCCGGCGGGCGGCCGTTCCACCTTCGCGGGATCGAGGCCGAAATCGCCCTGCGGCTCGGGCGCGAGGTCGACCAGGCACTGGCATCGACGCTGGATGCGCGAAGCGCGCCGGCCCTGGTCGACGCGATGGCCGTCTCGATAGAAATCGTCGATTCGCGTTGGCGGGAGGCCCTCGATGCGCCGGCGCTTTTCAAGCTGGCCGACCTGCAGTCGCACGGTGCGCTGGTGCTCGGCGACTGGGTCCCGTTCGTCGCGCGCGACTGGGCTGCCCAGGCCTGCACGGTCCGCATCGGCTCGCAAGCGACGGTCGAGCGCCGCGGCACCCACTCGCTCGGCGACCCCGCGCACCTGCTGCCCGCGTGGCTGCGCCACGCCACCCGCAACGGTGGCCGCGTGGCGGCCGGCACGGTGGTCACCACCGGCACCTGGGTCGGCATCCTGGACGCGGCCGAGGGCGACCTCGTCAGCGCTGAATTCCCGGGCATCGGCCGTGCGTCGGTGCAGTTGTAGAACCCTGAAGAAGTCAAAGGACTGAGACACCATGATCGCTCTAGACAACCATCCCAGCGGCCGGCATTTCCTGCAGATCCCCGGGCCCAGCCCGGTGCCCGATCGCATCCTGCGCGCCATCAGCCTGCCGACCATCGACCATCGGGGGCCCGAGTTCGCGACCCTCGGCAAGAAGGTGATCGCCGGGCTGCAGCAGGTCTTCCAGACCGAGCATCCGGTGGTGATCTATCCGGCGTCGGGCACCGGCGCCTGGGAGGCGGCGCTGGTCAACGTGGCCAGTCCCGGCGACAGCCTGCTGATGTACGAGACCGGCCACTTCGCGAGCCTGTGGCAGAGGATGGCGCAGCGGCTGGGCCTGGAGCCCGAGTTCCTCGCGCTGCCGGGCATCGACGAGACCGGGCTGCCGCGCAGCTGGCGCCATGGCGTACAGGCCGACCTGATCGAGGAGCGCCTGCGCAAGGACGGCGCGCACCGCATCAAGGCCGTGTGCGTGGTGCACAACGAGACGTCCACCGGCGTCACTTCAGACATCGCCGCGGTTCGCCGTGCGATCGACGCGGCGGGCCATCCGGCCCTGCTGATGGTCGACACCATCTCCGGTCTCGCGAGTGCCGACTACCGCCATGACGCCTGGGGCGTCGATGTCACCGTCAGCGGCTCGCAGAAGGGGCTGATGCTGCCGCCGGGCATCAGCTTCAATGCGTTGTCGCCCAAGGCCATCGAGGCCGCCAGGACCGCGCGGCTGCCCAAGGCCTTCTGGGCCTGGGACGAGATCGTCGAGATGAACAAGGGCGGCTACTGGCCCTGTACGCCGAGCACGAATCTTCTCTACGGACTCAGCGAGGCGCTCGACATGGTGCTCGCGCAGGGCCTGCCCGCGGTGTTCGCGCGCCACCAGCGCTGGGGCGAGGGCGTTCGCACCGCCGTGCGCGCCTGGGGCCTGCCGACGCAATGCGCGGACGAGCGCGTGCATTCGCCGGTGCTGACCGGCGTCATCACGCCGCAGGGCGTCGACGCCGATGCGCTGCGCAAGCTCATCCACGAGCGCTTCGATCTGTCGCTCGGCGCCGGGCTGGGCAAGCTCAAGGGCCGCATGTTCCGCATCGGCCACCTGGGCGATTGCAACGACCTGACCTTGATGGCGGCGCTGACCGGCGTCGAGATGGGGCTCAAGCTGGCCGGCGTTCCGCTGGCCGGCAGCGGCGTGCTGGCGGCCATGGCGTTCTTTGCTGAAACACCGCTCGCCGATGTCGCGAGTCGGCCGATCGAGTAGGTGTTTTCACTAGAGTCGACATTCATTGTCGACAACAATGTTGACATCATTTTCGGCCGGTTCTAAAGTCCGCCCCACAGCCTCGGTGGTGCATGGGCCCGACCCGCCCCGACTCGCGGCTGCAAGCTCGCCAGCTTGCCGGGTGTTTCCCTGCAGGCTGGCATCCGTGCCACGCAAGGAGACAAGACCGATGCCACCCACCATGACGGCCGGCGCCACGGCGACCGCCGCAGCACCCGACACCGCCCTCCAGCCCTCCAAGGTCCGCTGGAAGATCTTCCTGATGATGTTGTTCCTCATCTCGATCAACTACATCGACCGGGCTTCGCTGTCCGTGGCGATGCCGCTGATCGCGAAGGAGTTCGACATCGGGCCGGCCGTGCAGGGCCTGCTGCTCAGTTCCTTCTTCTGGACCTATGCGCTGATGCAGATTCCGGGCGGCATGCTGGCCGACCGCTTCGGTCCGCGCGTCGTCATTGCCGGCGCGACGCTGGGCTGGGGCTTCTTCCAGGCCATCGCCGCTTTCTGCACCGGCTGGGTTCCGCTGCTGCTGACGCGCCTGGGCCTGGGTGCGGCGGAAGCGCCGATCTACCCGGCGGGCGGCAAGCTCAACGGCATCTGGATGACACAGAACGAGCGCGGCCGCGGCGCGACCCTGCTCGATGGCGGCGCGCCGCTCGGTGCCGCGCTTGGCGCGATCCTGATCTCGGGCCTGATCGCGGTGCTCGGCTCGTGGCGGCTGGCCTTCGTGATCGCCGGTGTCGGCACTGTCGTCGCCGGCCTGTTCGCCTGGAGCTACATCCGCAACCACCCGCGCGAACATCCCGGCGTCAACGAGGCCGAGGCGAAATACATCGAGGCCAGCCACGCCCAGGACGCCGCCAGCGAGCCGCCAGGCGCCAGTGGCCGCCTGCTCGACTTCCTGCGCTTCCGTTCGGTCTGGGGCATGTTCTTCGGCTGGATGTGCTTCAACGCGCTCTTCTACGGCCTGCTCACCTGGATGCCGAACTACCTCTCCAAGGTCCACGGCTTCGACATCAAGCAGATGGGCGGGGCGGTGTTCATCATGTTCTTCTCGGGCTTCGTCGGCGAGATGTTCGGCGGCTGGCTGGCCGACAAATGGAAGGCCGCCGGTGCCTCGAACACGAAGGTCCTGCGCACGCTGTTCGGCATCTCCTCGGTCATCGCGACCCTCGCGATCTACATGGTCTCGCAGATCACGGACCCGGTGGTGGTCGTCATCCTGCTGTCGGTCACCTTGTTCTTCCTGCGCTGGTGCGGCCTGTTCTGGTGCGTGCCGTCGATCCTCGGGCGCCGGGCGCATGTCGGCTTCCTCGGCGGCACGATGAACCTGGGCGGCAACGTCGCGGGCATCGGCGTGCCGATCGTGGTCGGCCTGATCGTGCAGGCGACCGGCTCGTACTTCATGGCGCTGATGCTGTTCGCCGCGGCCGGCGCAGGTCTCTTCGTCTGCTCCACGCTGCTGATCGACTACAGCAAGAAGTTGCCCGTCTAGTTCACTTTTCGAGATCCGCGAGATGTCCCAGCAAAAACGAATCGGCGTGTTGACGCCTTCTTCCAACACGGCGCTCGAGCCGCTGACCAGCGCGATGGTCGCCGGCGTGCCGGGCGTCTCGGCCCACTTCTCGCGCTTCCGGGTGACCGAGATCTCGATGGGCGACAAGTCGCAGAACCAGTTCGACGAACGCACCATCCTCGACGCCGCGCAGCTGCTGGCCGATGCCAAGGTCGACGTGATCTGCTGGAGCGGCACCTCCGCCAGCTGGCTCGGCTTCGACCGCGACCGTGCGCTGTGCGAGCGCATCACCGAGCTGACCGGCATCCCGGCGACGACGTCGGTGCTGGCGCTCAACGAGCTGCTCGCGGCGCAGGGGGCGCGCACGCTCGGCCTGGTTTCGCCCTACGTCGAGGACGTGCAGCGGCGCATCGTTGCCAACTACGCGGCGCTCGACATCGAATGCGTCGCCGAACGCCACCTGGACCTGACCGTGAACTTCTCGTTCGCCGAGGTCGCGCCCGATACCTTGCGCACGATGATCCGCGAGGTCGCGCAGCGCAAGCCCGACGCCATCACGGTGATGTGCACCAACCTCCACGGCGCGCCCCTGGCCGCCGAGATGGAGCGCGAGCTCGGCATCCCCGTCTACGACTCGGTGGCGACCGTGGTCTGGAAGGCACTGAAGCTCGCCGGCGCCGATCCGCGCGCGGTCAAGAGCTGGGGAGGGCTGTTCGCATGAGCACCAACGCCTTCGACCTGGTCGTGCGCAACGCGCGCGTGGCCACCGCCAGCGACACCTTCGATGCCGACATCGGCATCGCGGGCGGCCGCATCGTGCAACTGGGGCTGGGCTTGCCGCCGGGGCGCCGCGAGATCGACGCCGCCGGGGCCTTCGTCACGCCCGGCGGCGTCGATGCCCACTGCCATCTGGACCAGCCCATGGAAGCGCCCGTGCGCATGGCGGACGACTTCGACACCGGCACCCGCGCGGCCGCCTGCGGCGGCACGACCACGGTGATTCCCTTCGCGGCGCAGCAGAAAGGCCAGTCGCTGCGCGCCGCGGTGCGCGACTATCACGAGCGGGCCGAAGGGCGGGCGCACGTCGACCATGCCTTTCACCTGATCGTCAGCGACCCCACCGAGGAGGTGCTGAAGAACGAGCTGCCGCAGCTGATCGCCGAAGGCTACACCTCGTTCAAGATCTACATGACCTACGACGATCTCAAGCTGAACGACGGCCAGATCCTGGACGTGTTGGACGTCGCGCGCAGCCACGATGCGATGGCGATGATCCACGCCGAGAACGCCGACTGCATCGAGTGGCTGACCCGGCGGCTGGAGGCCAGCGGCCGGACCGCGCCGCGCTTTCATGCGCATTCGCGGCCGATGCTGGTCGAACGAGAGGCGACCCATCGCGCGATCGCGCTGTCGGAACTCGTCGACGTGCCGATCATGATCGTCCACGTCTCGGGCAAGGAGGCCGTCGAGCAGATCCGCTGGGCGCGCTCGCACGGCCTGCACGTGTTCGCCGAGACCTGCCCGCAGTACCTCTTCCTCACGGCCGAGGACCTCGGCATCGACGACAGCTACGGTGGCGCGCGCTGCGTCTGCAGCCCGCCGCCGCGCAACAAGGACAACCAGGAGGTCATCTGGAACGGCCTGGCCGACGGCCTGTTCACGATCTTCTCGTCCGACCACGCGCCGTTCCGCTACGACGCGCCCGAAGGCAAGAAGCCGGGCGGCAAGGAGGTCGAGTTCCGTCACATCCCCAACGGCATTCCGGGCATCGAGACGCGCCTGCCGCTCTTGTTCTCGCACGGCGTGCTCGATGGGCGGATCACGATCAACCGCTTCGTCGAGCTCACGTCGACGAATCCCGCCAAGGCCTACGGCCTGCACCCGCGCAAGGGCACCATCGCGATCGGCGCCGATGCCGACCTGGTGGTCTGGGGCGCGACGCCCCGGCAGGTCCGCAACGCCGACCTGCACCATGCCGTGGACTACACGCCCTACGAAGGCATCGACGTGAAGGCCTGGCCCGCTCTCACGCTGGCGCGCGGCGAGGTCGTGTGGGACGGACAGACATTCCATCCGCGCGCCGGCCGCGGAGAGTTCCTGCGCCGCGGCCGGCCCACGCTGCTGCCGAAGGCGCCACAGCGAGGCACGCCATGAAGATCCTGCTGATCAACCCCAACACCTCCCAGAGCGTCTCCGACCTGATCGAGGCCGAGGCCCGCCGCGCCGCCGCGCCGGGCACGCAGGTGAGCGTGCTCACCGCGCCCTTCGGCGTCGCCTATATCGAGACCCGCTTCGAGTCGCTGATCGGCGCCTACGCGGCCGCCACGCTGGCGGCCGAGCATTGCGACCGGCACGATGCGATCGTGGTCGCGGCCTTCGGCGATCCGGGCATCGACGGCCTGCGCGAAGTGCTGGACATCCCGGTGGTCGGCCTCACCGAGGCGGCGCTGATGAGCGCCTGCCTGCTCGGCAAGCGCTTCTCGATCGTGGCGATCTCGCACCGCATCACCGCGTGGTACCGCGAATGCGTCGCCGCCAACGGCCTGAGCGACCGGTTGGCCAGCATCCGGAACCTGGACGACCCGCTGAAGGACATCGGCCGCGTGCAGGAAGACCACACCGCGCGCCTGGAGGCCCTGTGCCTGTCGGCCGTGCAGGACGACGGCGCCGACGTGATCATCATCGCCGGTGCGCCGCTGGCGGGCCTGGCGCGATCCATCCGGGAGCGCATTCCCGTGCCCGTGGTCGATGGCGTGTCGAGCGCCGTGTGCCATGCGGAGACCCTGGTTTCGCTGGGCACGCTGCCGGCGCGGCAGGGCAGCTTCGCGCCGCCGCCGATCAAGCCGAACCACGGCCTGCCGGAGGGCATCGCGCGCCTGCTCGCCCGCGACCGCACGCAGCGATGAGGCCTCGCCGATGCGGCGCTGGCACGCGGTCCGTGCGTCGTCGCTAAGATCGAAAGCCATGCCAAAGAAACTGAGTCCACCCAAGGAAGCCAGCGGCGCCGCCCGCGAGCAGAGCGTCGACGCCATTGCCGAGAAGATCTCCACGGCGATCCTCGAACACCGGCTCGCGCCGGGCACCAAGCTCGGCGAAGACCGCCTGGCCAACATCTTCGGCACCAGCCGCGCCAAGGTGCGCGAGGTGCTGGCCCGCCTGGCGCACGAACAGATCGTCGAGCTGGTGCCGCAGCGCGGCGCGCATGTCGCCAAGCCCACCATCGAGCAGGCGCGCGATGTCTTCGAGGCGCGCCGCCTGATCGAGCCCGGCGTGCTGCGCCGGCTGGTCGGCACCATCGACGATTTCAAGATGCAGCGCCTGCGCCGGCACCTCGAGCTGGAAGCCGACGCGCGCCAGCGCAACGACGCGCGCGCGGTGGTCCGGTTGTCGGGCGAGTTCCATTTGCTGCTGGCCGAGCTCGCCGGCAATTCGGCGCTGGCACGCACGATGCGCGAGCTGTCGACGCTGACCTGCCTGATCATCTCGCTGTACGACGCGCCCACCGCGACCAGCTGCCGCGCCGACGAGCACGAGGAGATCGTGGAAGCGATCAAGCGCAACGATGCGAAGCGGGCCGAAACACTGATGCTTCATCACCTGGATCACATCCAGGAAAGCCTCAAGCTCGATGCGGGCAGCGACGAGGCCGATCTGGAGAGCATCCTCGGCGCGTAGCGCCCACTCGGCCTGCCGTCAAAACCTGTAGGAAGCGAAGACGCCGTAGGTCGTTTGCGTTCTGTCTTCGGTGATCGGGCTGTTTTCGGCGTCGCCTTGCAGCCAGGCGACGGAGACGCTCGCGCCAAGGCCCCACTGGGCGGTCAATTGGTACTGGGCGCCGACCGAGAAGCGCACCGTATTGAGGCCGCCTCCCGCCCGGTACGGCGCCACGCCGGCGATCAGGCTCTGCGGGGCGCTGATGCCGTAGAAGGTCTGGGTGTACTTGCCGTTGGCCCAGGTGACACCGGGCCCGGCCGTCAGGACCAGCCTGTCGTTGACCAGGTACCTGCCTTCGAGGTCGAGGGCGATCCGGGTGCCTTGGTCGTTGCCCCCGATGTCGGAAAGCAGGAAGCCCCGGACCGTCAGCCAGTCGTAGGTATAGGAGGCGAACACGCTGCCGAGTGCGGTCTCGGGGATGTCGCCCCAGCCGCGGAGGATCGGCGCGTCGGACTCCTTGCGCGGCTTGGTGAGTTCGCCGCCCAAGGCGATCCCGAAGCGCCAGGCGTCATCCTGGATGATGTTGAAGCCGACACCGAATGGAAAGCCGGCCCCCGGCGTGCCGCCGATGAAGTAGCGTCCATAGTTGGCGGTGACCAGCGGCACAGCCACCGTCTGCGTGTCGCCGCTGCCGGGATACCTGGGGCGGTTGAAGACGCCGAGCCCGGCCGAAAACCGCCAGCTGTCATCGGCCGCCTGTTCCAGCCGGGCCTGGGCCATCGCGTCGTGCGTCGTGACCAGGGCGGCGAGCGTTGCACCGGCAAGAATGAAGTGAGCGCCGATTTTGCGGCTGAGGAACATGGAGCGTTTCTGGAGCATGACGAAGAAGTGTGGAGGAGCTGGCTTGGCAAAGCGTAGGGGGCAATTCGTTTTTTGTCACGCAGCTCGCGAAACGATTGCGGTCGGGCCCGGGAGGCTGCCGGTCCGTTCAGGTCCCGCCCAACTCGGACCGAATCACGACGGCGAGCGCTTCCGCCGCGGGCGACAACGACCGGCCGCGCTTGGTGACCAGGGAGAGGTCTCGGGAAACCAAGGGCTCGTGGAGGCGCTTCACGACGAGGCCCTTGTGACGTGAGGCGCGGGCGTACGCTGTCGGCATGATCGAGGGCCCGGCGCCTGCCTCGGTCATCCACAAGGCAGTCGAGAAGAACGTGACTTCGTTCGCGACATCGAGCATGACACCCGCGTGCGCCGCAGCGCCATCGATCATCTGACGAATTCCATATCCTGGCCTGACGGTGATGACAGGCACGCCGTCGAGGTTCGACCATCGCAGACGGGTCCGGGCCGCGAGAGGATCGTCCTTGCGGCAGACGAGGGCCAAGGTGTCGCCCATGATTCGCTCGGTGTCGACATCGGCTGCCGCGCGTTCCGGAGCCCCGAGCCCGAGGTCCACGTGCTCGCCCACGATGCGAGAGACGAACTGGTCCGGAGCGCAGTCGTCCACCACGACGCGGATCTCGGGATGCAATTTGCCGAAGCGCCGCACCACGGCCGGAAGCAGGATCTCTCCGAGGGTCGGCGTGATGGCGAGCGACACCCGGCCGCGCCGAAGCTGCCCCAGGTCTCGAAGACCAGCCCCCAGCGAGTCGACATCACGGAGAACCCGTTCGGCCACCGAAATCGCTTCCATCGCCGCCTGTGTCGAGCGGAGCGATCGGGTCGTTCGATCGAACAGTCGCGTGCCCAGGCCCTCCTCGAGCTGGCGGATCAGCACGCTCACGGCGGACTGGGTGAGCGAAAGCTGTTCGGCCGCGGCACTGAGCTTTCCCAGATGGAACACGGCGCGAAAGGCCCGCAGCTGCCGGATGCTCGGGCTGAACTTGCTCGGTTGATTCATACGATTTCATCATATCTGATTCGTTTAATTTCGATTTACTTAAGAATGCCGGCGGTGTGCAATCCGGTCCGAAGGAGACACTTGATGTGAACGAAGATTCGAATGCTTGTGGCGGCGGCATTGGCCGCCGGGATCGCGGTGGCCGCCCTGGCCCAGCCCGCCGCCGAGAAGTACCCGCGGCAACCCATCCGGATGGTGGTGACCTTTCCGCCCGGTGGCAGTTCCGACGCTGTCGTGCGCATGCTGCTGCCGCGCCTGAACGAGTCGCTCGGCCAGCCCGTGATCGTCGACAACCGGCCGGGTGCGGGCGGAAACATCGGGACGAGCGTGATCGCGAAGGCGCCGCCCGATGGCTACACGATGGGCGTCGTGGCGGCCGGGGCCTTGTCCGCCAACAGCAGCCTGTATGCCCAGATGCCCTTCGACGTCCAGAAGGACCTTCGGCCGGTCAGCATGCTGGCTTCCATTCCGTTCGTGCTGGTCGGCAACCCCGCGGTGCCCGCGAAGACATTGCAAGACCTCATTGCCAGGGCCAAGGCACATCCCGGACAACTCTCGGTCGCGCACGGCGGCAACGGTACCGCGATGCATCTGTCGATTGCGCTCTTCAGCCAGATGGCCGGCGTCAAGCTGGTGGAGGTGCCCTACAAGGGATCGGGCCCGGCCGCCCTCGACGCCATCGGCGGGCAGGTCAACCTGGCGATGGTCGACCTGCCTTCGGCGCTGCAGCAGATCAGGGCCGGCAAGCTCACCGCCTACGCCGTGACCACTCCGAAGCGCCTGTCGCAGCTGCCCGAGGTACCCACGATGTCGGAGGCCGGCGTGCCCGGATACGACTCGACGGGCTGGTTCGGTGTCGTCGCGCCCGCCGCCACGCCGACCGGCGCCGTGGCCCGCATGAACCTTGCGCTCACCGAGGCCCTGTCCGATCCGGTGGTCCAGGCCAACATCCGCAACCTGGGCGTCGAGCCCACGCCGGGCTCGCCAGAGGAACTGGCCTCTTTCATCACGTCGGAAACCGCGAAGTGGGCGAAGGTGATCAAGCAAAGCAACATCAAGATCGATTGAAGATGAAGAACATCGACACGGACGTACTGATCGTCGGCGCCGGGCCGGTGGGCCTCACCCTGGCCATGGACCTGGTTTCCCGAGGGGTGAAGGTCGCCATCGTGGAGATTCGCGACTACGCGGAGCCGCCCAACGTCAAGTGCAACCACGTCGCCGCACGGACGATGGAGCGCTTTCGCCGACTCGGGGTCGCACACAAGTTGAGAGCCACGGGATTGCCGGAGGACTATCCCAACGACGTCGTCTTCCGGACCCGCATGACCGGCACCGAGCTCTCCCGCATCCCCATTCCGGGGCGCGGCGAGCGCTATGCATCGACGGACGGGCCGGACACCTGGTGGCCGACGCCCGAGCCCCCGCACCGGATCAACCAAATCTACCTCGAGCCCGTCCTGCTCGAGCACACGGCCGCCTTGGAAGGCGTCACGTTGCTCAATCGAACGCGACTCACCTCCTTCACGCAAGGGCCCGAGGCCATCGAGGCCACGGCGCTCGATCTCGACAGCGAGACCTTCAGGAAGATTCGCTGCCGCTATCTTGTCGGCTGCGACGGCGGCAGTTCGTCGGTTCGCAAGGCGATCGGGGCCAAGCTCGAAGGAACGGCGGTCGTGCAGCGGGTCCAGTCGACCTACATCCGGGCGCCCCGTCTTCGCAGCCTGCTGCCCGGCAAGCCTTCATGGTGCTACTACTCGGTCAATCCGCGCCGTTGCGGAACGGTCTTCGCGATCGATGGCAGCCAGACCTGGCTGGTGCACAACCATCTGAATCCCGATGAACCGGACTTCGAGTCCGTCGATCGCGACTGGTCGATCCGGCAGATCCTGGGGGTCGATGCGGATTTCGAGTACGAGGTCATCAGCAAGGAGGATTGGGTCGGCCGGCGCCTTGTCGCGGATCGGTTCCGAGATCGAAACGTCTTCATCGCCGGAGACGCGTCGCACCTCTGGGTGCCCTACGCAGGGTACGGAATGAACGCGGGGATAGCCGACGCGCTCAACCTCTCGTGGCTCTTGGCCGCCAGACTCCAGGGTTGGGGCGAAGAGTCGATCCTCGACGCCTACGAGGCAGAGCGCCAGCCGATCACCGCGCAGGTCTCGCACTTCGCGATGAACCATGCCGCGAAGATGATCAAGGCGAGAAGCGCGGTGCCGGCGAACATCGAAGAGCCGACCCCCGAGGGTGCGGCCGCGCGTGACCGGATCGGCCGGGAGGCCTACGAGCTGAACGTCGAACAGTACTGCTGCGCGGGTCTGAACTTCGGCTACTACTACACGGGTTCACCGATCATCGTCGGAGACGGGGAGAGCCCTCCGGAATACAGCATGGGCGGCTTCACGCCTTCGACGGTGCCAGGCTGCCGTGCGCCTCACTTCTGGTTGTCCGACGGCAGATCGCTCTATGACGCATTCGGCGCGGGCTACACGCTCCTGCGCTTCGACGCCAGCCTCGACATCGAAGGCTTGCAAGCTGCAGCAGCCTCACGACGGGTTCCGCTCCGGGTCCTGGACCTTGGCGGAGAAAAGGTGCCGGAGGCCTACAAGCACAAGCTGGTCCTGTGCCGCGACGACCAGCATGTGGCCTGGCGATCGAACGTCGTGCCTGCAGACCCGATCGCACTGGTGGACATGCTGCGCGGAGTGAGGGCTGAATTGAAGTCTTGATTCGCAATTAATTCGGCTGTCAAACAAATAAAGACAACCTCGGCCGAGCCCTTCAAGCAGACGCTGGCGCCGCCACGTACTGCGACTGAAGGGCTTGCTGGTGAGGGTTGAGAATCGCGTGCAGGACGTACGCTGCGCCACCGACGGCGGTCGCCAGGTCGGAGTACCGCGCTGCCTTCACCACGGGCGGCGTCAGGCCGGCCCTCTGCGCGTACTGGGCGAGTACTTCGGTTGCCGCGTCGAGGAGGGTGTCGCCGCCGAGGGTCACGGTCTCTCCGCCCAGCACGATCACCTGCGGGTTGAAGGTCGTCCAGGCATTCTGGAGCAGCACGCCAAGCACCGCGCCGGCCCGCGCGAAGGCGCTCCGGGTCGCCGGATCGCGAGCGCTCATGCGCGCACGCAGCGCCCGCCGGTCGATGACGTCGTCCTGGAAGCAGCCGGCCGCGGCTGCGATGGCCTTGAGCCCGATGTAGGCCTCGGCACACCCAAGTCGCCCGCACGAGCAGGGCTGGCCGTCGATCACCAGGGTCGTATGGCCGATTTCGCCCGCTGAGCCGGTGGCGCCGGTGAACAGCGCGTGGTTGAGGATGATCCCTGCGCCGACACCGACGCCGCAACTGACATAGACCAGGGGATCGTCGACCGGTCGCTCGCAGAACTCGGTCTCGCCGACCGCGGCCAGGTCGGCTTCGTTGTGATAGTAGACGGGGACGTCCGCCAGACCCGCCTGCGCGAGTTCCGCGCCGAATCGACGGCCGATCTCGACATGGCGCCAGCCGATGTTCGGCGCAAATTCCAGCATGCCCGAACGCTTGTCGACCGGACCATGCAGTCCGACGCCGATGCCCAGGAGGCGCGAGCCGCCGCGTGTCATCTTCGCGGAGAGCGCGGTGGCCATCTCGACGAGCTGGTGGCACGCTTCATCCGGATCCTTCGAGCGCAGGGCGGCCTGGCTCGACTCCAGGATCTCTCCGTCGATCGAGGTCGCCACGACCTGGACGACATCGGGTCCGAGGTCGACGCCGAGCAGGACCATGTTCTTGCCGACCAGCCTCAGAGGCGTGGGCCGGCGTCCGACAGTACCGGTCACGAACGCATCCGACTCGACCAGCCACCCTTCGTCGATGAGTTCCTTGATGAGCAGGCTGACCGTCGATCGCGTCAGGCCGCTGCGCTCGGACAGGCCGGCGCGCGAGATGCCGGCGTGTTCGCGCAGCAGCCGAAGCATGGCGATGCGGTTGATGTTCTTGACGAGAGCTTGATCTCCCGTGACTGGCGCTGGCGTGTGCATGGGCTCCTGCGGCGCGTTCGATCGCTTTATGGCTGCTGGTCGAACTAATGGTCTCACGTTTCGATTTTTCTGATGTGTCATGGCGATCTTCGAGGCCGTTGGCGCGGGGAAACACGTGGAAAGCGTAGCGTCAAGTCCGAAATTTAGCACCATCAGAGTATTCCCTAGTGACCGCATCACCGCCCGGTGGCACATTTGTTTGGCCATCAAACAAATTGGAGACAGTATGAGAAGCATCAAGTTGGTTTCTTCTGCGGCGCTCGCCGCGGGGATGTGGCTGTCCGCTGCCGGCGCCCTCGCTGCCGACACGACCGTCCGTCTGATGCACGTGGATCAGAACCCCGACACCGGCGCCTTCTACAACGACGTCGCCCGCCGGTTCGAATCGACGCACCCTGGCGTCAAGGTCGAGATCCAGTACCTCGAGAACGAGTCGTACAAGAAAAAGCTGACGACGCTGCTGCAATCGCCCGATCGGCCGAACATCCTGTACAGCTGGGGCGGCGGAACCATGCGCGACCAGATCAAGGCCGGCGTCCTCGAGGACATCTCGGCGCCCATGGACGCGAAGTGGCGCGAGAGCTTCATGCCGGCTGCGCTGCAGGCCTTTACCGTCAACGGCAAGGTCTACGGCGTGCCGCTGCAGCTGGGCCAGGTCGGGTTCTTCTACAACAAGGAATTGTTTGCAAAGGCCGGCGTCGACGCCGGGTCGATCAAGACCTGGGACGACCTGCTCGGCGCAGTGAAGAAGATCAAGGACTCCGGAACCACGCCGATCATCGTCGGCGGCGGGGACAAGTGGCCGCTGCACTTCTACTGGTCGCACCTGGCGTTGCGCCTCGGTGGCAAGGCTGCCTTCGACGCCGCCATGCAAGGCGAGGGCAAGGGCTTCGCGAGCGACACCTTCGTCCAGGCTGGCACCTTGTTCCAGCAGCTCACCGACCTGAAGCCGTTCCAGCCGGGCTACCTCGGCGCCACCTTTCCCCAGTCGTCGGGCCAGTTCGGCGACGGCAAGGGCGCCATGGTCCTCCAGCTGAACTCGATGCTCGGCTCGATGAAGGCGAACTCCGCGAACAAGCTCGGCCTTCCCGAGGACAAGCTGGGATGGTTCCCCTTCCCGGTCGTCGCGGGCGGCAAGGGCGACCCGACCGACACCCTGGGCGGCATGAACGGCTGGCTGGTCACCAAGGGCTCGCCCAAGGAGGCCGCCGAATTCCTGCGCTTCTTCTCGGAAGCGAAGAACCAGCGCGTTCCAGCTGAACGCGGGTCCTACATCCCCGTGGTCAACGGCACGCTGGACGCCATCGCCAATCCGATCCTTCGCCAGATGGCCGAGAACGTCTCGAAGTCCCACTACCACCAGATCTACTACGACCAGATGCTTGGCCCGTCGGTCGGTGCGGTCGTCAACGACGTGTCGGTCGAGCTCGCCACCGGCAAGATGAAGCCCGCAGATGCCGCCGCCGCGGTGCAGGCAGCCTGGCAGCGCGTCAACAGTACCAACTGAACGACTCGCACGATTCTCGCATCAGACGCCGGCACTAGAAGCGCGCAGACAGGGAAGGGACCATCGTGACAACGATCGAACACAGCGCAGGGGCCGTGGCGCCTGCCCCGACGGGCAAGGCGCGGGCCTGGCGACGCAAGCCATCCAGGCGAGTGGGTGGAACGACGGCAGTGGTGCTGTTCTTTCTTCCGCCGGCGATCCTGCTGTTCACGTTGTTCGTCGCCTTGCCGATGGGCGCGGCCGGCTGGTACAGCTTCTTCAACTGGAACGGCTATGGCGTTCCCACGAATTTCGTCGGCTTCCGGAACTTCGTGGACCTGTTCCAGAACCCTGCATTCCACACGGCCCTCGGCAACAACCTGCTGATCATCGTCGGGTCGCTGGCGGTGCAGCTGCCCTTGGCGCTGGCCATGGCGGTATTGCTCGCCGACCGGGTGATCGGCACGACCAGCTTCAGGCTGATCTTCTTCCTGCCCTACATCCTGGCGGAGATCGCGGCCGGCCTGATCTGGCGTTTCGTCTACGACGGCGACTACGGCCTCTTGGCCAAGATCTGGGAGTCGTTCGGAGCGACCGCACCCTACGTGCTGTCCGAACCCGAGCTCGCGATGTACGCCATCCTGATCGTCGTGATCTGGAAGTACTTCGGCTTCCACATGATCCTGTACATCGCCGGATTGCAGCAGATCGATCGCAGCCTGTACGAGGCCGCCCGCATCGACGGCGCATCGCGCTGGCAGATCTTCAGCCGCATCACGGTGCCGTTGCTGGGCTCGACGATCAGGCTGTCGGTGTTCTTCGCGATCCTCGGCTCGATCCAGCTCTTCGATCTCATCATGCCGCTGACCAAGGGCGGTCCGTCCGACAGCACGCAGACCATGGTGACCTTCCTCTACAACTACGGTGTCACGCGCATGGAGATCGGCTTCGGCAGTGCCGTCGGCGTTGTCCTGTTCCTCATCTGCGTGGTGTTCGCCTTTGGCTACAAGCGGGTCCTGATGCGCCATGACTAGTCACGATTCATCCGCGCCGAAGTCCGCGTCCATGTCGCCGGTCGTCCGCTACGCGGCGCTGTTCCTCGTCGCCGGGCTGGTGCTGGTTCCGCTCGTCGCCACCGTGCTGGGCGGCTTCAAGACCCTTGGCGACCTGCGCGTCAATCCCTTCGGATTTCCGGCGCAGTGGGAGTGGCGAAACTACTGGGACATCCTGGGCGGCAGCCGCTACTGGCAACTGATGGGGAACTCCGCGGTGATCGCGGTGCTGACCGTCATCCTGACGGTGATGGTCTCGGCGATGGCGGCGTTCGTGTTCGTCCACATCCAGTTCTTCGGCTCGACCTTCCTCATCAACTACCTGCTTCTCGGATTGATGTTCCCGGCGGCGACCGCGATTCTGCCGCTCTTCATCCAGATCCGGGACCTGGGCCTGCTCGACAACTACTGGGGCGTCGTCCTGCCGCAGGTCGCCTTCGGCCTGGCGTCGAGCATCCTGCTGTTCCGCAACTACTTCAAGCAACTGCCGGCGGAGCTGTTCGAGGCGGCACTCATCGACGGCTGCGGCTACTTCAGGTTCTTCTGGCACATCGTGCTGCCCCTGTCGAGGCCCATCCTGGCGACGGTGGCGGTGATCGTCTTCGTGCACAGCTGGAATTCGTACCTGCTGCCCCTGGTGGTCTTCAACCGCGAGACGCTCTACACCTGGCCGCTCGGAATCATGGCGTACCAGGGCGAGTTCTCGACCGACTGGAATCTCGTGCTGGCATTCATCACGCTCACGATCCTTCCGGCCGTGATCATGTTCTTTGCGGCGCAAAAGCATATCGTCGCCGGCCTGACCTCCGGCTCTGTCAAAGGCTGAGAAGGATCAACCCATGTCTTCGGTGAGTATCAGAAGAGTCCAGAAGGACTATGGCCCGGTGCCCGTCATCCGCGGCGTCGATGTCGAAATCGACGACGGCGAGTTCGTGATCCTCGTCGGCCCCTCCGGCTGCGGCAAGTCGACCTTGCTGCGGATGATCGCCGGGCTCGAGGATATTTCGGGCGGCGAGATCCGCATCGGCGAGCGGGTGGTCAACGACCTCGCGCCGAAGGAGCGCGACATCGCGATGGTGTTCCAGAGCTACGCGCTCTATCCGCACATGACGGTCGAGCAGAACATGGCCTTCTCGCTCAAGATGGGCGGCGCCAAGAAGAGCGAGATCGACCCGAAGGTCGCGCGGGCGGCGAAGATCCTCAGCCTCGAGCCGCTGCTGGGCCGCCTGCCGAAGGAACTCTCGGGCGGCCAGCGCCAGCGCGTCGCGATGGGCCGGGCGATCGTTCGCGACCCCAAGGTCTTCCTGTTCGACGAGCCGCTGTCCAACCTCGACGCCAAGCTCCGGGTGCAGATGCGCACCGAGATCAAGGCGCTGCACCAGCGCCTCGGAACCACCATCGTCTACGTCACCCACGACCAGGTCGAGGCCATGACGATGGCCGACAAGATCGTGGTCCTGCATGACGGCGTCGTCGAGCAGGTGGGCGCCCCACTCGACCTCTACGACCGTCCGGCCAACCTCTTCGTCGCCGGCTTCATCGGCAGCCCCGCGATGAACCTGCTCAAAGGCAAGGTCGAGCGCGAAGGCTTCGTGGTCGATGGCTCGGGTGGCCTCACGCTGCCCTTTGCCAATGCACCGACCGCGACGCCGGGACTGCCGGCGGTCTATGGCGTCCGGCCCGAGCACTTCATGCTCGACGACGCCGGCTTCCCGATCACGGTGGAGGTGGTCGAGCCGACCGGCTCCGAGACGCAGGTGATGGCGCAGATCGGCGGACAGGCCATCTGCGCGGTGTTCCGCGAGCGCATCACCGCCGGGCCCGGCGAAGTCATCCACATTGCCGCGCAGCGCGAACACGCGCATCTGTTCGATGCGGCGACCGAGCAACGAATCAACTGATGCAACAGGAGCAGAACCAATGGATTTTCTGAGCGTAAAGGCCAACCAGATCGTCGACGCCCGAGGCAAGAGCGTGCGGCTGCGCGGCACCTGTGTCGGCGGCTGGATGAACATGGAGGACTTCATCAACGGGTTCTCCGGCGCGGAGCACACGCTGCGCTTCGAGATGGCCGAGGTCCTGGGCAAGTCGAAGGCCGAATTCTTCTTCGAGCGGTTCCACGATCACTTCTTCAACGAATCCGACATCGAATACCTCAAGAGCCTCGGCACCACGGTGGTCAGGCTGCCGCTGAACTACCGGCACTTCGAGGACGACAGCAAGCCCTTCGTCTACAAGGAAGCCGGCTTCGAGCGGCTGACGCAGGTGCTCCGCTGGTGCGAGAAGCACGGCCTCTACGCCATCCTCGACCTGCACGCCGTCCAGGGCTGGCAGAACGTGCATTGGCATTCGGACAATGCCAACAGGCACAGCCTGTTCTGGAACCACGCGCACTACCAGGACCGGTTCATCGCCCTGTGGAAGGAGATTGCCCGGCGCTACAAGGACGAGGCCGTCGTCGCGGGATTCAACCTGATGAACGAGCCCTGCGTGAACAACCAGTTCGGCGACCTGCCGTGGAACATCCACAAGAACTATCGGCCGGACTGGGACTTGATGAACACCGTCTATCGGCGGGCCGTCGACGCGGTGCGGGAGATCGATCCCCGCCACATCATCTTTCTGGAGGGCGATCGCTACTCCTACCTCTTCGATGGCCTGGAAGCCCCCTTCGCGGACAACCTCGTCTACAGCAGCCACAACTACACCATCGCCGGCTTCGGCCCCGGTCAGTATCCCGGGACGATCGATGCGGGACAGCCCCGAAGCGATGGCCCCGAGCACTGGGACCTGGCACGGCAAGAACTCGAGTTCACGAACCACGAAGGCACCGTGTTCACGAAGAAGCACGGCGCTCCCTTGTGGGTCGGCGAGTTCGGGTCGGTCTACAACGGCGGCGATGCAGAGGTGCCCGACCGCCTGCGCGCGATGGACGACCAGATCGGCATCTTCGAGCGCCATGGCGCGCACTGGACCACCTGGACCTACAAGGACGTCGGCGTGATGGGGCTGGTGACCCTCGACCCCGAGTCGGAGTACCAGCAGCGGGTCGGTGACTTCATCCGGAAGAAAGTTCAGCTGGGCGCCGATGACTGGATGGTGTGGATGCCTCCGACGGCGGTCAAGCAGGAAACCGGAAAGCTGGCGCAGCAGATCTACGACGTCATCGGCGACGACAGCATCACCCAGGTCTACAACCGCAAGTGCTTCAGCTCGGCGGTGCTCTGCTTCTACACCAGCGCCCTGATGCAGCAGACTTACGCCCGCCTGTTCAAGGACTTGTCCGAATCGCAGATCGATCGGGTCCTCTCGTCGTTCTCGCTGAAGCAGTGCAAGGTGAACAACGAGCTCGCCGGCATCGTGAAGAAGTACTCCGCCTTCCCGGTGCAGGAGCACTGATGGACAAGGTCGGAATCGGCTTCATCGGCTGCGGGAACATCAGCGAGGCCTACCTGAAGGCCGCGGCGAAGTTCCCCATCCTCGACATCCGCGGCGTCGCCGACCTGAAGCCGGAGGCGGCGCAGGCGCGTGCCTCGCAGTTCGGGCTCGAGGCCGTTTCGGTCGATGCGCTGCTGCGCGACCCGGCGATCGAGATCATCGTGAACCTGACGATCCCGGCGGCGCACGTCGAGGTCGGGCTGATGGCGATCGCCGCCGGCAAGCACGTGCATTCCGAGAAGCCGTTGGGCCTCACGACAGCCCACGCAAGAACGCTGCTAGAAGCCGCCGACAAGCGTGGTCTTCGCGTCGGCTGTGCGCCCGACACCTTCCTCGGTGGCGCGCACCAGACCTGTCGCAAGCTCGTCGACGAAGGCGCCATCGGCAAGCCGGTGGCGGGCACGGCGACCTTCATGTGTCCGGGTCACGAGCGCTGGCATCCGAATCCTGCCTTCTACTATGCCGAGGGCGGCGGGCCGATGCTCGACATGGGGCCGTACTACATCACGGCGCTGGTCAACCTCATCGGACCCGTCGCACGGGTTTCGGGGTCGACCTCGCGTGTGCGCAGCGAGCGCCTCATCACCAGCGAGCCGCTCAAGGGCACGAAGATCGACGTCGAAGTGGCCACCCATGTCGCCGGCACGATGGAGTTCGCGTCGGGCGCCATCGTGTCGATCGCCACCAGCTTCGACGTGCCGAAGCACCGGCATGTGCCGATCGAGCTCTACGGCACCGAGGCCAGCATGATCGTGCCCGATCCGAACCACTTCGGCGGCACGATCCAGCTCGCGCAGGCCGGGCAGGAGTGGGTCGACCAGCCCATCGGGCATGCCTACGGAGACGGCAACTACCGAAGCATTGGCGTGGCCGACATGGCGCATGCCATCCGCGCCGACCGGCCGCACCGCGCGTCCGGCGAACTGGCCCTTCATGTCCTCGAAGTGATGGAGGCGTTCGAGACTTCATCGCGACTCGGGCGCCACGTGAGCATCGAGACCCGGCCGGAGCGGCCGCAGATCTTGCCGACCGCCTTCTCGGCAGGCGGCCTCGGCTGAACCCGTCAACGAATTGAACAGAGAGGCAACTCAATGCGTGAAGCCATGATCGTGTGGGGCGGCTGGATGGGGCACGAGCCCGACCAGGCGGCGAAGATCGTCTCGGACATGTTGACCGAGCAAGGCTTCAAGGTCCGTGTCGAAACCTCGACAAAGGCGTTCGCGGACCCGGCCATCGCGGACCTGAGCCTGATCGTCCCGATCATCACGATGTCGAAGATCGAAAAGGACGAACTGGCCAACCTGACCAGTGCAGTGCGCGAAGGCGTCGGCCTTGCAGGCTTCCATGGCGGGATGTGCGATGCCTTTCGCGACGCGGTCGACTACCAGTTCATGACGGGCGGCCAGTGGGTCGCCCATCCCGGCAACGTCATCGACTTCCGCGTCAACATCGCCAGGCCGGACGATCCCGTGATGCAGGGCATCGGCGACTTCGACTATCGCTCGGAGCAGTACTACATGCACGTCGACCCTTCGAACGAAGTGCTGGCGACGACGACATTCACTGGCGAGCATGCGCCATGGATCGATGGCGTGGTGATGCCGGTGGCATGGAAGCGCCGGCACGGAAAGGGGCGGGTGTTCTACAGCGCGCTCGGCCATGTCGCCAGCGAGTTCCAGGTGCCCCAGATGCGCACGCTGCTGGAGCGCGGCATGCTTTGGGCGGCACGCTGACACGACCCGGCGTCGCACCCCCGATGACTTCTTCCACGCCCCTCTACAAGGACCCCGCGCAGCCGCTGCCCGCGCGCGTGGACGACCTGCTCGGACGCATGACGCTCGAGGAGAAGATCGCCCAGATGCACGCCTTCTGGCTGATCCTGTCCGAGAGCGGCGACCACCGGGTGCGCCCCGGAGAAGCTTTCGTCGTCGCCAGCGACGCCGATTCGGTGCTGCGGCGCCTGGCCAACGGCATCGGACAGATCACCCGGCCCTTGGGCACGCGCAGCGTCGAGGCAGGCAGCGGATTGCGCGCGCTCAACAAGTTGCAGCGCTATCTGCGCAACGAGACGCGGCTGGGCATTCCCGCGATTTCGCATGAAGAGTGCCTCGCCGGCATGATGACCCGCGACGGCACGCTGTTCCCGTCTCCGCTCGCCCTCGGCGCGACCTGGAATCCCGTGCTCGTCGAGCAAGTGGCAGAGAGGATCGGCTTTGAATGCCGCGAGCTCGGGTGCCAGCAAGGACTGGCGCCCGTCCTCGACGTTTCGCGCGATGTACGTTGGGGGCGCACCGAGGAAACCTTCGGCGAGGACCCGTATCTCGTCGGCGTCATGGCGACGCGTTACGTTCGCGGCGTCCAGGGCCCCCGGCGGGATGTGCTCGCGACGCTGAAGCACTATGCGGGTCATTCGTTCAGCGAAGGCGCACGCAACCATGCGCCGGTGCATGTCGGCTGGCGCGAGCTGAACGACACCTTCCTGCTTCCCTTCGAGATGGCCGTGAAGCAGGCCAACGCCGGCTCGGTGATGCCGGCCTACCACGACATCGACGGCGAGCCGGCGCATTGCTCGCACCACCTGCTGACCGAGGTGCTGCGCGAGCAATGGGGCTTCGACGGGCTGGTGGTGGCCGACTACGTGGGCGTCAGCCTGCTCTACCAGCACCACGCGGTGGCCGCGGATGCGACCGAAGCCGCGGCCCTTGCCTTCAATGCGGGGCTGGATGTCGAGCTGCCCGCGGACGATTGCGCGCAGCACCTCGCCGCGGCGATCGAGCGCGGCCTGATCACGTTGGCGACCGTCGATCGCATCGTCTCCCGGGTCCTCACGGAGAAGTTCCGGCTGGGACTGTTCGAGAAGACCTTCGAGGACGCCGCAGCGGCGCCCGCGCTGCGCACGCCCGAAGTCGTTGCGACGGCCCTCGAAGCCGCCCGCCAGGCGATCGTGGTGCTGGACAACCGGGGTGGCGTGCTGCCGCTCGATCCGGCCGCCGCTCCCCGCGTCGCCGTCATCGGCCCCACTGCCGACGATCCATTGGCCATGCTCAGCGGCTACAGCTATCCCGCGCATGTCGTGCTGCACAACCAGGTCGAAGACACCGGTCACATCGTGACGCCGCTGCAGGGCCTGCAGGCGATCTACGGTGCGGGCAATGTGCGCTACGCAAAGGGCTGTTCGATCATCGAGGTCCGCCAGAAGGGGACGCCGGTGTTCCCGGGCGACGTGCGCGCAGAAGGCATCAAACCGACCTCGCCGGTTTCGCTTCGCACCGATCAGATCCCCGAGGCTGTCGATGCCGCCCGCGATGCCGACGTCGCCTTCGTCTGCGTCGGCGACCTCGCGGGCCTTTTCCAGACGGGCACGATCGGGGAGGGCTCCGATGCCGATTCGCTCGACCTGCCCGGCGTGCAGCAGCAGTTGCTCCAAGCCGTCGTCGATACCGGCACGCCGACCGTTGTCGTGCTGACCAGCGGGCGCCCCTACAACCTCGGCGGTTTGGAAGATCGCGTCGCAGCCTTCGTGATGGCCTTTGCCGGCGGCCAGCAGGGCGGCACCGCTATCGCCGAGGTCCTGTCGGGCCGCGCCGAGGCCACCGGCAGGCTGACCGTCTCGGTGCCACACAGCGTCGGTGCCATGCCGTACTACTACAACCACAAATTCAAGAGCGGAGGCACGCCGATTGCCCTGCACTTCGGCAGCCGGTATCCCTTCGGCCATGGCCTGAGCTATACGCGCTTCGAGTACCGCAACCTGGACGTGCCCCTTTCGGCGGTCCCCATCGAAGACGGAGAGATCGTTCTGAGCTTCGACGTCGCCAACACCGGATCCCGAAAGGGCGTGGAGATCCCACAGCTGTACGTGCGCGATCGCCTGGCCAGCGTCGTGCGCCCCGTGCGCGAATTGAAGGCCTTCGGCCGGGTGGAACTGGGCGCGGGCGACGTGGCCCGGGTGACCTTCCGCGTCCCGGTGGACATGCTGGCCTTCACCGGCATGGCCGGTGCGCGAATCATCGAGCCCGGCGCGTTCGAGTTGGGGATCGGCGCATCGAGCACCGACATCCGGCTGCGTGCCGAGATCGATGTAGGCGGCAGCACGCGCACGCTCGAACGGAACTGGCGCATGGAAAGCAGCTGCGAGATCCATCCGCTCTCCCTGGCAACCCCACTCTAGTCCCCTCCCAATGCAACCGAACCTCCATTCATCCTTTCTTCCCACCGACGCTTCCGGCGCCTTGCTCGTTGGCCGGGTCTGGCGTGCAGGCCCAATCAACGGGCCCTGCGTCGTGGTGGTTCGAGCGGGCCAGGTGCTGGACATCACTGCCTCGGTGCCCACCGTGTCCGACCTTCTCGAGCGGGATGACCTCCTGGAATTCATCCGCAACTGCCCAGGGGAGCCCCTGGGCGAGGCCGCCGGGTGGCTCGACAAGACCATGACGGCGTCGGGAAAGCCTGGCGCCGAGAAGCTCCTGGCACCGTGCGACCTGCAAGCCATCAAGGCATGCGGCGTCACCTTCGCCGTCAGCCTGCTGGAGCGCGTGATCGAGGAGCAGGCCGGCGGCGACGCCACCAAGGCCGTGCAGATCCGGCACGAGCTTCAACGCACCATCGGGTCGGACTTGTCGGCCATTCGCCCCGGTTCGCCCGAGGCGGAAACGCTCAAGCACGAACTCCTCCGTCAGGGCACGTGGTCCCAGTACATGGAAGTCGGGATCGGTCGCGATGCCGAAGTGTTCTCCAAGGCGCAGCCCATGTCCGCGGTCGGATTCGGCGATGACGTCGGGTTGCATCCGAGTTCGTCATGGAACAACCCCGAGCCCGAGATCGTGCTGGCGGTCAACAGCCGCGCGCAGATCGTCGGCGCCACGCTGGGCAACGACGTGAATCTCCGCGACGTCGAAGGCCGCAGTGCCCTGCTGCTGGGCAAGGCCAAGGACAACAACGGCTCCTGCGCGATCGGACCGTTCCTGCGCCTGTTCGACGACGAGTTCACGCTGGACACCATCCGCGCAGCCACCGTGGGCCTGGTCATCGAAGGGCAGGACGATGGCTTCCGGCTCGAAGGAACCAGCCGCATGGCCGAGATCAGCCGCGACCCCGCCGACCTGGTGCGCCAGACCTGCGGCGCGCACCACCAGTATCCGGACGGCTTCTTCCTGTTCCTCGGCACCATGTTCTCTCCCATCCAGGACCGGGGTGACGAAGGCAAGGGGTTCACGCACCGCCTCGGCGACCGCGTGACGATCTCGACGCCTTCGCTGGGCGCCCTGGTCAATCGAGTGCAGCGCTCCGACGCCATCGCGCCCTGGACCTTCGGCGTCCGGGCGCTCTACCGGAACCTGTCCGCCCGCGGCATCGCCGCTTCGTGAGGCACGACCCGATCAACAAAAGGACCCATCCATGTCTGCCATCTATCCGAGCCTCGCCGGCAAGCGAGTCGTCATCACCGGCGGGGGCTCCGGCATCGGCGCGGCCATGGTCGAGGCATTCGCTCGACAAGGTGCCCAGGTGTTCTTTCTCGACATTGCCGACGCCGATGGCCGTGCACTTCAAGCGAAGCTCGGAGATGCGGCGCAGCCGCCTGTCTTTCACCGCTGCGATCTGACCGAGTTGGACGGGGTCCGGGCGACCTTCTCGGCGATCGAGGCATCGGGCGGGCCCATCGACGTCCTCGTCAACAACGCGGCAAACGACGACCGGCATGAGATCGGTGCGGTGACGACGGACTACTGGGACCAGCGGATCGCGGTCAACCTGAGGCATCAGTTCTTCTGCGCACAAGCTGTTTCGGGCGGCATGCGCGCGGCCGGGGGCGGCGTGATCCTGAATCTCGGGTCCATCTCCTGGCATCTTGCGCTGCCCAGCTTGTCGATCTACATGACCGCCAAGGCCGGCATCGAGGGCCTGACGAAAGGGTTGGCACGCGACCTGGGCGGATTCAACATCCGCGTCAACTGCATCGTTCCGGGCGCCGTGCGGACGCCCCGCCAGATGAAGCTCTGGCAATCGCCCGAAAGCGAGGCGCAGGTCGTGGCGGCGCAGTGCCTGCAGCAGCGGATCGATCCTGCGCATGTCGCGGCGATGGCGCTTTTTCTGGCATCGGACGACGCCGCGCGATGCTCCGGACGCGAGTACTACGTCGACGCAGGATGGCACGGCGCATGACCGACGGCACCCGCACCGCTCGCCGGTTCCGATCGCAGGACTGGTTCGCCAACCCCGATCACATCGACATGACGGCGCTCTATCTCGAGCGCTTCATGAACTACGGCATCACGCCGGCGGAACTGCGCTCCGGCAGACCCATCATCGGCATCGCGCAATCCGGAAGCGACCTGAATCCGTGCAATCGCGTTCATCTCGAATTGGCCAGGCGCGTGCGCGACGGCATCCGCGACGCCGGGGGCATCCCGATGGAATTCCCGGTCCACCCGACCTTCGAGAACTGCCGGCGGCCGACGGCGGCCATCGACCGCAACCTGGCCTACATGGCGCTGGTCGAGATCCTGCACGGCTACCCGATCGACGCCGTCGTGCTGACCACGGGCTGCGACAAGTCGACGCCGTCCCAGGTCATGGCCGCGGCGACCGTGGACATTCCCACCATCGTGCTGTCGGGCGGCCCGATGCTGGACGGCTGGTTCGAAGGTGAACTCGTGGGTTCCGGGGCGGCGATCTGGAAGAGCCGGAAGCTGCTGGCGGCCGGCCAGATCGACGAAGCGAAGTTCATGGACATCGCCACGGCGTCGGCGCCTTCGGTGGGGCACTGCAACACCATGGGAACCGCGTCGACCATGAATGCGCTGGCGGAGGCGCTGGGGCTGTCATTGACCGGCTGTGCCGCGATTCCGGCACCCTACCGCGAACGAGGGCAGATCGCCTACGAGACCGGTCGCCGCATCGTCGAACTGGCCTTCGAGGACAGGCGGCCCTCTTCGATCCTCACGCGGGATGCGTTTCTCGACGCGATCGTCGTCAACGCCGCGATCGGCGGGTCGACCAATGCGCAGCCGCATCTCATGGCCATGTCGCGCCATGCGGGCGTGGACCTGCGTCCGAGCGACTGGACCGAGTTCGGCTTCGACGTGCCGCTGCTGCTGAACATGCAGCCGGCGGGCAAGTACCTGGGCGAGGCCTTTCATCGCGCGGGCGGCGTGCCGGCCGTGATGTGGGAGCTGCAGCAGGCGGGCATGCTGCGCAGCGCGCGCCCCACTGTCACCGGCATGACCATGGAACAGAATCTCGAAGGCCGGCAAAGCGTGAATCGGGAGGTGATCCGCGAGTTCGCACGTCCTCTCAAGAGCCAGGCCGGTTTTCTCGTTCTCAGCGGCAATCTGTTCGACTTCGCGATCATGAAGACGAGCGTGATCTCCGCGGAATTCAGAGCGCGCTACCTGAGCCATCCGGGCGCCGAGGGGCGGTTCGAATGCCGGGCCATCGTCTTCGAGGACTCGGACGACTATCACGCACGAATCAACGACCCCGCGCTCGCCGTCGACGAGAACTGCATCCTCGTGATACGCGGCGCGGGGCCTGTGGGCTGGCCCGGCTCGGCCGAGGTCGTGAACATGCAGCCGCCGGATGCGCTGCTCAAGCGTGGCATCACGAGCCTTCCCACGTTGGGAGACGGGCGGCAGTCGGGGACGTCGGACAGTCCGTCGATTCTCAACGCGTCACCCGAGAGCGCCATTGGCGGCGGGCTGGCGTACCTGCGCACGGGTGACGTCGTCCGCATCGACCTCTCCGCCGGTCAATGCAACATGCTGGTGTCCGACGAGGAGATCGCGCGCCGCAAGGACGAAGGGACGCCGTCGATCCGGCCGAGTCAGACGCCCTGGCAGGAGATCTATCGCGCGACGGTCGGACAACTCGAGTCGGGCGCCTGCATGGAGTTGGCGATCAAGTACCGCGGCGTGGCCGACACCCCGCCTCGCCACAATCATTGAGGCGGCTTGGGGCTGTCGTCGGTGGCGCCCGCGTTCTTCGCGGCTTCGCCTTCGAAGCGGCCGATGATGTCGGTCACGAAGTGCTCCGAGAACCCGGCGACGAAGGACCAGAAGACGAGCTTGGCGTATTCCGTGAAATCCGCGCCGTGGTGGCACAGGAGAATCCGGAAGTGCGGCGCGTCGCAGCCTTCGCGGGTCGACGGGTCGGCCGCGAAATGCGGGAACAGCGGGCTCGAGACCAGTCCGGACAGGAAGATCACGTAGAGCAGCATCGCGAGCACGCCGCCGATCAGCGGCGGCAGGCAGATCTGGACCCACGAATTCGCGAGCACCCGCAGGTCCTCCACCGTCAACTCCTTCAGCCTGCGTTGAAGGCCGATGAAGCCGCCGATCGTGCCCGAGAGGATGACGGCCGCCGAGGTGGCCCAGTTGGTACTGATCAGGACGACCACCGCGACGACCACGATGGCCGCCAGCGCCATCACCGCAAAGAAGAGGCGTCGCGATACGGCGACGATCAGCGCACCTGTCTCGGAGAGGAGGGTGGCCGTCGGGGTGGGTACTTCGGCAGGCATGGCGTCTCTCTCCTTGCGTTGCGACCGCGGAACCAATATAGCGCGAGGGAGGCGCCGCCGGAGTCTGGCAATTTTTACGTAGACAGCCGTTGGTGCGCTGCCTAGACTTCCTTTCGATCTCTGCCAATGAACACTCTCATCATGTCCCCGCATCTGTCGATTCCCAGTCTTCGCACCTTCGTTGCCTTCGAGCAGCGCGGTCGAATCAAGCGGGGCGGATAGCCCTCTTTCAGTTCGACAGGCGCCCCCCCTCAAAGGCAACGAGTTCAGCTCGTTGCCTTTTTTCATTTCCGGACCTGGATCATGTTCAAACTCGATTCCTTGAAATGGTGGTTGGACCCCGTCTTCGCAGCAGTGCTATGCGGCACCTGCCTGGCCGGCTGCGACCTCGCGCCCAGCGTCTTGTTCGTGGCCGATGGAAGCCCGGTCCGCCTGCTGCAATTGACCGACGCCCACGACGGTTGCCCGGCACCGCGCCGGGTCTGCTTCCTGTCCACCTGGGACGGCGAGACGACCCGTGGCTGCTGGGTGCGGGAGGCGGGCAGCGTCCGGGTCTCCCTGCCTCATGAAGAGCAGAGCGTGCCGGTGGCCAACTTCCGGCCGACCGCGTACGCCGAGTTCCGCCGCGTGTCGTTGGACTAGGCGCCAGGGCTTGACATGCAGGTATTTGCCTGCATATCATTACCCCACGCACTCACACGACGAATGGACGCTGACAAGGTTTTCAAGGCACTGGGCGACCCGACTCGCAGAAAGCTGCTCGACCTGCTCTACGAGAAGAACGGGCAGACGCTGGGCGAGCTCTGCGAGCACCTCGACATGGCGCGGCAATCCGCCGCGCAGCACATCGGGCTGCTCGAGGAAGCCAATCTGGTCAGTACCGTGCGGCGTGGCCGGGAGAAGCTGCATTTCATCAACCCGGTGCCGCTGCACGAGGTCTACGAGCGGTGGGTGCGCAAATTCGAACGCCGGCGGCTCGGCCTGCTGCACGACCTGAAGAAGGAACTCGAAGGAGATCGACCATGAGCAAAGAGAAGACCAGCTTCGTCTATGTGACCTACATCCGTTCGACGCCCGAAAAGGTGTTCGAGGCCATCACCCGGCCGGAGATCGCGCGGCGCTACTGGGGCCACGAGAACGTGTCCGACTGGAAGCCCGGTTCGACCTGGGAGCACGTGCGCGCCAACGAGCAGCGCACGGTCAACGTGCTGGGCAAGGTGGTCGAGGTCGCGCCGCCGACGCGGCTGGTCATCACCTGGGCGAGCCCCGCGCAAGCCGACGATCCGACCAGCTACAGCCGGGTGCGCTTCGACGTCGAGGCATACCAGGACATGGTGCGGCTGACCGTCACCCACGACGAACTCGAAGCCGGCAGCGGGATGGCCAAGGGCATCCAGCAGGGCTGGCCGATCGTTCTTTCCAGCCTCAAGTCCCTGTTGGAGACGGGGCAGGGCATCGATGTCTTCGCCAAGCCGTTGGCGGCCTGAACAAGGAGTCGACCATGACCCAGCCCTACACCGGCGGCTGCGCGTGCGGCGCGATCCGCTACGCCACCGCGCACGCGCCGATCTTCCAGAACCACTGCCAATGCCGCGACTGCCAGCGGCGCAGCGGCACCGGGCACGGCTCCTACCTGACCTTTCCCGCGCGGGCCGAGATGTCGATCACCGGCGAGGCGACGCTGTGGGAGGTCGCGGGCGACAGCGGCAACATGAAGCTCCACGCCTTCTGCCCGGTCTGCGGCACGCCGGTCTATTTGCGCTTCGCCGCCATGCCGGACCTGATCGCGGTCCCCGCGGCCAGCCTGGACGAACCGGCCCGCTTCGCGCCGCAGGTGCTCACCTACGGCGTGCGCGGGCTGGCCTGGGATGCCATCGACCCTGCGCTCCAGGCTTTCGAGCGGATGCCTCCAGGCTAGGCGGACGACGGTGCTGCCTTGCTACATTTGGCGGGCTTCACTCTTCCAACTGCCCCCATGTCCGAATTCCCCTCCGATATCTACACCGAGCCTTCCGACCTCGACGGCCACACGCTTGCCAACCTCGGGCCCTTGCGCCGGATGGCGGGGCTGTGGCGCGGCGAGAAGGGCGTCGACGTCAAGCCCAAGGCGCAGGGCCCGAAGACCCAGGTCTATGTCGAGCACTACGAACTGCAGCCGATCGACCCCCAGACCAACGGCCCGCAGGTGCTCTACGGACTGCGCTACCACACCTACATCCACAAGCCCGGCCTGACCAAGATGTACCACGACCAGGTCGGCTACTGGCTGTGGGAGCCCGCCACCAGCACCGTGATGCTCACCTTGGCGATTCCGCGCGGGCAGATCGCCATGGCCAGCGGCAAGGTGGCCGCCGACGCGGACCGCTTCGAACTCGTGGCCACGCACGGCAGCCTGGTGAACGGCATCGTGTCGAATCCGTTCATCGAGCATGCATTCACCACGCTCGAGTGGCGCATCGAGGTCGCCTTCCATGCCGACGGCACCTGGTCGTACGACCAGGACACCGTGATGCAGATCCAGGGGCTGTCCGAACCCTTCCACCACACGGACCGCAACACGCTCACGAAGACCGGCGAGCCCTCGCCGAATCCCCTGGCCGTGCAGGCATGAAGAGAGCGGTGGGCGACCCCGGGTAAGCGAGGCTGCCCCGGCCTGGGTGTCGACGCACAATCATCGGCCAAGTCACAAGGAGGCCCTTGTCATGACCGACGAGTTCGTCGACGTGCTGGTGGTCGGCGCCGGCATCTCGGGCATCGGCGCCGGCTGCCACCTCCAGAAGCTCTGCCCGGAGCGCAGCTTCGCCATCGTCGAGGCCCGCCCTTCGCTGGGCGGCACCTGGGACCTGTTCCGCTACCCCGGCGTGCGTTCGGATTCCGACATGCACACGCTCGGCTATTCGTTCCGGCCCTGGACCGACCCCAAGGCCATCGCCGATGGGCCGACGATCCTGAACTACCTGCGCGAGACGGCGCGCGAACACGGGCTCGAGCCGAAGATCCGCTTCGGCCAGCAGGTCGTGCGCGCCGACTGGTCTTCGCCGGATGCGCAGTGGACGGTCGAGCTCCGGCGCGCAGACGGTGGCGGCAGCGCGCGCATCCGTTGCGGCTTCCTGTTCATGTGCAGCGGCTACTACGACTACGCGGCCGGCCACCAGCCCGACTTCCCGGGACGCGAGCGCTTCGGCGGGCGGCTGGTCCATCCGCAGCACTGGCCCGCCGACCTCGACTACGCGGGCAAGAAGATCGTCGTCATCGGCAGCGGCGCTACCGCCGTGACGCTGGTGCCGGCGCTGGCCGACAAGGCGGCGCACGTGACGATGCTGCAGCGCTCGCCGACCTGGATGGTGGCCCGTCCGTCGGTCGATCCGGTCGGCATGCGGTTGCGGCGGCGCCTGCCGCTGCGGCTGGCGCTGCAGCTCACGCGCTGGAAAAACGTGCTGCTGGGCATGTACGTGTTCCGGCTCAGCCGGCGCAACCCGCAGCGCATGCGCCAGCTGCTGCTGGGCGGCGTGCGCCATGCACTCGGTCCGGAGGCCGACATCGCGACCCATTTCACGCCGCGCTACAACCCCTGGGAACAGCGCCTGTGCCTGGTGCCGGACGGCGATTTCTTCCGGGCCATCAACGCCGGTCGCGCCTCGGTCGTGACCGACCACATCGCGTCGTTGACCGAGACCGGGATCGCGCTGCGCTCGGGCGCCACCCTCGACGCCGACATCATCGTCAGCGCCACCGGCCTCCAGCTCGCCATGCTCGGCCACGCGGCGCTGTACGTCGACGGCGAGCGGGTGGAGCCTTCGCGCACGGTCAACTACAAGGGCCTGATGTACAGCGGCGTGCCGAACATGGCCAATACCTTCGGCTACACCAATGCCTCATGGACGCTCAAGGCCGACCTGACCGCGCAGTATGTGTGCCGGCTGCTCAACCACATGCGCAAGACCGGCGCGCGCATCTGCCGGCCCCCGGCCGACCCGGACACCGCGTTGCTGCCGTGGGTGGATTTTTCATCGGGCTACTTCGAGCGGGCCGCCGGCCAGCTGCCCAAGCAAGGCTCGGCCAAGCCCTGGAAGCTCAACCAGAACTACTCGTGCGACCTGGTCGCCATGCGCTTCGGCGCGGTCGACGACGGGGTGCTGCAGTTCACGTACGGGGCGCGCTGAGCGCAACCACGCTTCAGGCGCTCGAGCGCTCGGCCGCGCGGCGCAACTGGTCGAGCCGCGCCGCTTCCTCGGCGTCGCGCAGGCTCTTCGCCGCCCTGGCCGCCGCGTACTGCACGTACAGCACCTCGATGGCTTCGGTCCAGCGCTGCAGGCTCGCCTTGTGCTCGGCTTCGGCGTCGTGGTCTTTCGGATGCGTGTCCGGATGCCGTTCCGGGAACGCGGGAACGGTCACGCCTGCCCTGCGAAGGATGGCTTCTTTTTGGTCGATGGTCAGCATGTCTGTCTCCAGCAAACATTGTTCCAACCCCCGCGCGTCATAACTGGCGATGACGGCTATTTCACGGGGTCGTTCTGGTTGTCAGATGGGGGCGCGCGGGCGAATCCGCAAGGCCGCGACGGACGCCGGCGCAGGTGAAAATGGCCCGGATGCATCGACACCCTCTCCCCCTGCCGCGCCTTCGAGGCCTTGCCGCCATGGCGCTGGCCGCTGCCGTCCTGGCGGGTTGCGCCTCCGCGCCGCCGACCGCCGCGCCAGCGCCCGCCCGGCCGGCCCCGGCGGCCCGTCCCCCTGCGCCTGCGCCTGCGCCCGCGGCCCAGCCCGCGGGCGCCGGGGCGGACGAGCTGTCGCTCCAGCAGGGCTTCGCGCGCTGGGTCGCGGATTTCCGCAGCAGCGCGCGCGCTGCCGGCATCGGCGATGCGACCTTGCAGGCCGCCTTCGGCGACGTGCAGTACCTGCCGCGCGTCGTCGAGCTGGACCGCGCCCAGCCCGAGTTCACGCGCACGGTCTGGGACTACCTCGACAACACCGTGACGGCCCAGCGCGTCGCGCTCGGCAAGGACAAGCTGATGCAGGTCCGCGTCGAAGCCGACGCGGCGGCGGCGCGCTACGGCGTCCCGTCCGCAGTGGTCGTCGCGATCTGGGGCATGGAGAGCAATTTCGGCGGCAACTACGGCAGCACGCCGACCATCGATGCGCTGGCGACCCTGGGCTTCGAGGGCCGCCGCGAGGACTGGGCGCGTCGCGAACTGCTGGCGGCGCTGAAGATCCTCGACCGCGGCGACATCGACCGCGAGCACATGATCGGCTCCTGGGCCGGCGCCATGGGGCAGACGCAATTCCTGCCGTCGAACTTCCTGGCCTACGCGGTCGACGCCGACGGCGACGGCCGGCGCGACATCTGGGGCAGCATGGCCGACGTCACGGCCTCGACCGCCAACTTCCTGGCCCGTTCGGGCTGGCAGTCGGGCCAGCCGTGGGGCGTCGAAGTCCAGCTGCCGCCCGGCTTCGATTTCGGCCGCGCCGACAGCAGCGTTCGCCAGTCCAGCGCTCAGTGGGCAGCCGAGGGCGTGCGCAGCATGGACGGCAAGCCGCTGCCGGCGTTCGCCGACGGCATGGTCCTGCTGCCCGCGGGTGCGCGCGGGCCGGCCTTCCTGGTGGGGCCGAATTTCCGCGCCATCCTGCGCTACAACAACTCGACCAGCTACGCGCTGGCGGTCGGCCTGCTGTCGCAGCGCCTGACCGACGGGCCGGGCGTGCAGGCGCCCTGGCCGCGCGACCTGGCGGCGCTGTCGCGCAGCCAGCTGCTCGAACTTCAGACCGCACTGAACCAGCGCGGCTTTGCCAGCGGCACGCCCGACGGCATGATGGGGCCGGCCACCCGCGAAGGCATTCGCCAGTACCAGCGCAGCATCGGCCAGCCCGCCGACGGCTACCCCAGCGCGGCCTTGCTGGAACGCCTGCGGGCGCCATAGCGGGGCCTCATGGCGCATTGAGCACCGGCACGTAGGCCAGCCGGCGGTCGCGCAGCACCAGAAGCGCGACCATCCGGCCCGGCGTGGTGGCGGCCAGCTTGATCCTGAAGTCCTCGACCCGGTCGAGCCGGGTGTCGTTGACGGCGACGATGATGTCGCCCGCGCGGATGCCCTCGCTGCGCGCGAGCCCGGTGGCCTCGCGCACCATCAGGCCTCCGTCGCTGCCCAGCTGGAGCCGCTGTGCCGCCGACAACTCGCCCAGGCTCAGGCCGAGGCCATCATTCCAGTCGGGCTGGGTTCCGGCCGGCACGGCGAACCGCGGTCCGGCATCCTCGGACAGCGCCACCGAGTACGTCCGTTTCGCGCCGTGCCGCCAGAGTTCGAACCGGACGCGGCGGCCCGGCGGGGCGTCGGAGATCTGTTGCAGCAGGTCGGTGAAGTGCGAGATCGTGCGGCCATCGATGGTGGTGAGGACATCGCCGCGAACCAGCCCGGCGGCACGGGCGGGCCCCTCGGCATCCACCTGCACCACCAGCGCGCCGATCGACTCCTTCAGTCCGAAGGACTGGGCCAGCGCTGGTGTCATCTCCTGCAACTCGGCGCCCAGGTGCGCGCGCCGCACCCGACCGGTCTCCTTCAGCTGCGTCGCGATCTTCATCGCCAGGTTGATCGGCACGGCGAACGAGAGGCCCATGTAGCCGCCGCTGCCGCTGTAGATCATCGAGTTGATCCCGACCACTTCGCCGCGGCCATTGAACAGCGGGCTGCCCGAGCTGCCCGGGTTGATCGCGACGTCGGTCTGGATGAAGGGCACTTCCCCGGCGCCGCCGATGTAGCGGTCGACCGCGCTCACCACGCCCGCCGTGACGCTGCCATGGAATCCGAACGGCGCCCCGATGGCCGCGACCCAGTCGCCCGGCGCCAGCCGCGACGAGTCGCCGATGGCCGCGGTCGCGAGACCCTTGGCATCGATCTTCAGCAGGCCCACGTCGGTGCGCCTGTCGGTGCCGACCACCCGCGCCTGGAAGCGGCGGCCATCGTCCAGCCGGACCTGCGCCTCGTCGATGGCGGCCAGGACGTGCGCGCTGGTCAGGATCAGGCCGTCGCTGGTGAGGATCACGCCCGAGGCGAGGTCGCGAATCTGGCTGATGCGCACGTTGGCCGGCAGCGGCCGGGCCAGCCGGTCGGCGAAATCGTTCTCGGGCGCGAACTCCAGTTCGGCCCCCTCGGGCCGTGCTTCGCGGCCGATCCGCAGGGTGCTCACGTCGACCACGCTGGCGCTGCGGCTGGCGACCAGCGAGGAGAAGGCGGGCGCGGCCGGTGCGGCGATGTCGGGGGCCGGCGCCGGCGCCGATGGCGGTGCAGCCGGGCGCTCGGGCGCCGACGCACAGGCGCCGATCAAGCCGATGACGCCGACCGCGACGGCGGCACGCAGCCGCCAGCCGACCGGTCGCGCCAGAACCTTGCGCATCGCTGCCTCCGCATCGTCGAAGAAACCAAATGTAGGCGCATCGCGCCGACACGGCTTTGCGCCGGATCAAGGCCCTGTCGGCAACGTCAGTCGATGGCCGGTGGCCGGTGGCTTTCCGGCACCCTCCGAGCACGTCCTGCAAGGAACTAGGGTTTACCCTATAATCGACCCAACGCACTCATCCTGGAGTCCCGAATGTTGAACGTATTGATCTGCCTGGTGGCCGTCGCTGCCGTCGTTGTTTCCGGTTATGTGACCTCGAAGAAGCTCGACGAGATCTGCTGACCCGAAGATCCCTGGTTGTCTCCTCCATCGTCCCTTCGATGGATTGGCCCCCTCGCAGCAATGCGCGGGGGCTTTTTTACGTCTCGTCTCTTCGGAACGGCGCCCGGGCCACCGCGGCGTGCGTGTCACACTCGGGTGCACGGCCTCCCCTCGGGGAGCCTGTCTTGATTGCCTGGTGATTTTCTATGCCTGACCCGACCCCTGCCTCACGAGCCCTCGACAGCGCCGAATCAAGCGGCGTCGCGGTCCTGGACAGGGCCTTCTCGCTGCTCGCCGCATTTGGCCCGACGGACGCGCGATTGACATTGACGGAACTGTCCAGACGCACGGGCCTGTACAAGAGCACGGTGCTGCGACTGCTGGCCGCGCTCGAGCACGGCGGCTTCATCCGGAAACTGTCCGACGGGCAGTACGCCATCGGGCCCCAGCCGCTGCGCCTGGCCTCGATCTACCAAGGCTCGTTTCAGGTCGGCCACGTCATCGAGCCCATCCTCGAACGGCTGAGCGCCGCCACCGGGGAGACAGCTTCCTTCTACGTGAGGCACGGCGACAAGCGCATCGCGCTGTTCCGCGTCGAACCGTCCAGGGCGGTTCGCGCATCGGTGCAGGTGGGTCAGGAATACGCCATCGCGCAAGGTGCGTCGGGCAAGGTCCTGCTCGCGTTCTCGTCGCCGGCAATGCCCGACCACGAGGCCATTCGAGAACAGTTCTGGGCGGTCTCCCACGGAGAGCGCGACCCGGAGACCGCTTCGGCTGCGGCGCCGGTCTTCGGTGCGACCGGAGAGCTGCAGGGTGCCCTGGCCCTCTCGGGGCCAAGGGAGCGGCTGGCCCGGCCCGATGCCCTGCACGCGGCCTGTCGCCAACTGCTCGAGGCCGCCCGCGAGGCGACCAAGGCACTGGGCGGAAGCACCACCCGCCATGCGCTGACGCTTGAACGCCTGGGTCAGTCGTGAACTATTTCACGACCGAGATTAGTACTTAGAGACTACATGTGGCGATTTGCAAGTACCTTGGTACTACTATTTAGCCATCGCACAGGCCAATGAAAAACATGAACACCTATCCCACCGCAAGCCAGGCCAACGGCGTCGCCCGCACCCTGAGCAAGCACCTGTCGTGCACCATCGTCGTCTACCGTACGCCGCAGGCGAAGTTCGTGACCGCGCGCACCAACGACCCGGTGGCCGGCAACATCGAAGGCATCTATCGCAACGGCTACTGCACGCCGACGCTCCTCAGCAGCGTGCACTGAAAGAACTCGACTCCCTCGGCTCCACGCAGCCGAAAGGATTTATGCCTCCTTCGGGAGGCTTTTTTTTGCCTTCGCTGGCTCATGATCGGACCCACGCGGGCTCGAGGCGAAGGAGGCGCTACATGACGGCCAAGGTGCACTGCTTCCTGGAAATGCTCCAGACGGCCTTCAGCGACCCGCCGTATTGGGATGCGCCTTTCCAGAAGAGCAGGGCATCGACATAGGAAGTTACCGCCGGGCCAGGGCGGCCAATCTCTTTCTGGCACTTTGCAGCAGACCCTCGCGTTCCTCTGCCGGCTTTGCCTTGGTGTCCCCTTGGCCGATGATTTCGATCGCAGAGACGCCAGCAAGCCGTGCCCCGAGGTTGTCCCCCGGCGTGAGGGCCGCGTACCTGGCGCTCGAGATCACGTGCACGTTGAGATGCCGGGCGATGGACACGGAGAGCTTCCGGCACGCGATGGACATTTCCGATTCATCCGGCACCAGTCGGCCGTGAACCACGACCAGCTGCACTGTCGCGTCCTCGTCCTCCCCCAGCACGAAGGCGCGCAGAACTGAATCCTTGAATTTCGAACGCAGCATCGCGCGGATGGGTTCGGCGGCCGCGAAGGACTTGAGAGCAATGGACCGCAGTTCGTTGTAGAAGACGAACGACGTGTTCGCCTCGACCGTCTCGGGTTCGTCGGCTTCCGACTTGCGCCTGGTCAGGATGCCGCACTTGAGCAGGTGCTCCTGGGTCCGCTCGACTTCGTCCGCATTCAACTTGGCCTTCCTGGCGAGTTCCGCAACGGAAAACCCGTTCGTCGGTGCTGCGAAAACGACCTTCAACAACTTCTGGACTTCTGGCGCGAGGAGGAAATCTGCGGCACTCATTCTGGCTGGGGCAACTGCGACTGCATCATGACGACGACCGTTCCCCGAGCGCGGAGAGGTCGACATCGGTTTTAACATGAAGCGCGCAACGAGCGGCCTGCGGCCGAGGGGTCGCTTGCCCGAGAATCTCCGCATGCCACACGCCGTCTCCCACCTGCGCGCCGCGCGTCTCGCGCGCAGCGCCAAGCCATTTCTCGCCCGTGGTGGTTTCAAGCGCGAGCGCTGCGCGGACTGCCGGCTGGTACCCAGCCACTGCATGTGTGCGCTGCGCCCTTCACTGACGACACGCGCTGGGGTGTGCCTGCTCATGGCCGATATAGAGCCGCTCAAGCCGAGCAACACGGGCTGGCTGGTCGCCGATGTGGTGCCCGATACCTTCGCCTTCGGCTGGAAGCGCACCGAAACCGACCCCGCCCTCCTGGCCCTGCTGCGCGACCCGCAATGGCATCCGTACGTGGTGTTTCCCGGCCGATATGCAGCGCCCGAGCGGGTCGTGCGCACCGTTCAACCCCCCGACAGCCTTCGGGATGATGCCCAGAAGAAGCGACCGCTTTTCATTCTCCTGGACGGGACCTGGTCCGAGGCTCGCAAGATGTTCCGAAGAAGCCCCTACCTGGACCGCCTGCCGGTCTTGAGCCTGGAGCCCGACCAGACATCGCAGTACAAGCTGCGCAACTCGGGCCGCAACGACCATTTCTGCACCAGCGAAGTGGCCGCCCTGTGCATGAGCCTGGCGGGCGAACGCGTTGCCGAGCAAGCGCTGGAAGCCTACCTGGCGGTTTTCACCCAGCACTATCTGCATGCGAAAAACCAGCAGCCCATCGCGATGGATGGCGCCGCCCACCAGCGGTTGCGCGAGGTGTCGCTCCCGCCAGGACGAGCATGACTATTCCTTCAAACATCGCAGCCTTCTGGGACGCTTTCTCCGCCGAAGTCGGACAAGGAGATTGCTCCGAGCGATTCTTCGAGGCGTTCCACTTCGATGACAACGAGGCCTCCGCCGACGAACTTGCCGAGCTCGTGCTTGCGGGCGTCAAACGGGCCACAGCCGGGCTTCTCTGGTCATTTGAGAGCGCTTGCGCTGGGGCACCGCCCAAGCCGGGCGCCCTGAGTGTCGTCACTTGCTGGGATGGACGGCCTGTCTGTGTCATCGAGACCCTGGAGGTCGAGGTGGTGCCGTTCGAGAAAGTCTCCGCCGAATTCGCGGCACTCGAGGGCGAAGGTGATGGCTCCCTGGCGTACTGGCGCCGAGTGCACTGGGCCTACTTCGGCCGTGAATGCGCGCGTCTGGGTCGAGAACCAAGCCTGACCATGCCGGTTGCGTGCGAGCGCTTCAAGGTCATCTACCGAGCCAATGCCTGAACCGGGCTCGTTCGACGCAGTTGGTCGCCATCCAACTTCTCACCGAGACGTCGCATCACCCACCGGGTTCTATCGGCAGCGGGTGACATCGCTCCGAGATCAATGGCCACTCGCCGCTCGTCGACATAGCTGATGGCCGCTGAACCGAGCAAGGTGGGGACAAGGTCGGCATGCATCACCTTGGCGCCATGGTTGGCGCGGAGCCGTTCCCAACGCGCCGCGTTGCTGCCGCGCCATTCATCGCTCGCCCACACCACGGCCGGGACTGTCGTGTCCCAGCGCGTCGGATCTTTCAGCGCGTGCTGAAAAAGCCTCCGTCCGTCGTCCAGCAGGTTCTCGCCGTGGTCAGCCGTGTACATCACGAAGGACGAGCCTTTCGCCTGCGCTGCCTCCGAGATCACCGCATCGACGAATCGGAGGGATTCGGCGACGGCGTTGTCGTAGGCGCGGATGAAGTCCGGCAGCGTTGAATCTTCCGGGAGCTCAGAAAGCTTCGAGCAGTCGGCCTGGAAAGCGGCTGTTGCGGGGTCATAGCGATCGCAGTACGAGAAGTGTGCGCCGTAGGCATGCAACACGATCAATTTCTTGGGCGCGTCCTGCGCGAGCACCTCTCTGAGTGACGGCAAAAGGCTTTCTCGATCGGTCCTCTTTATCGCCAGGAACATGTCCGAGTTGGCGTCAGGCCAGGCAATGCCTCGTTCCTGGAGGGCGAGCCAATAGGTGCGAAACCCGGCTTCCTCGAAAGCCTTCATGAAGCTTGCGTCCTTGCTGACCCGGAATGCACCGCCAGGCATCTCGCGCGAGACGAGCAGAGGGACCGACGTGTGCGTGCTGCTGGACCCGGACATCACATCGCAAAAGATGATCGCGTCTTCATGGCTGAGGCCGACCTGCTTCTGGCCGCCGCATGCGCCGAGGCGGTCGGCACGCACCGTTTCCCCGATGATGAGGATGTAGGTCTCGTTCGGCGGGTGAAGTCCCGGCAACCGCGAGGCGCCCCAGCTCGCGGAAGCCGAGCGAGGGTTCGCGGCTGCATAGGGGGACGCCGTCGAGACGAAGTCGTCACGGCCGATCGCGGAAGCCGCGGCCACCGAAATCACATTCAGCGGCCACGCGCGCAGCACCGTATCGTGAAAGACGGCACCGCATGCGGCTGCGGCGACAGTGAGTGTCGCAAGGGCGGCCGAAGGCATCCTCCAGCGCGCCGGCGCGGTCGACCGAGTGCGAAACGACACCCAGATCGGCGTCGCGAGCAGGGCCGCGGCCAGGGCTATCCACTGGACATGAGGCTGGATGACCGGCCACGCTTCATGGGGGTCCGGCCGAATCAAGGCGGCCTCGAAAAGGTTGACGTCGCGCAGCAGATCGGCGCCCACGGCGAGAACGCCGAACAGCGCCGGGACATAGGTGAGCAGCAGGAATACGCGAAGCCCCAGGATCGCCCGAAGCAAGCCGAAGAACACGGCGGTTGCGGCAAGGAGGGAAGCCGCCCCAAGATCCCGGACGTGCGTGGACGAAAAGTTCGCCAGGGCCGGGATCAGCAGGATGGCGCCCCAGACGCAGTCGATCAGACCGACGATGCCGTGCCGTCCGCTTGCCATTGGCGCGGATGCTACGCGCGCGCCCTGTGGATCGTTGTGCTGCTCCATGACTTTCCACGCAGATGAGGGCATTCTCCGCGGCGCCGGGCTGTCAGTAAACTAGCCGGATGACCGCCCAGGCCCCCTCCATCGTGCTCGGCTGCATCGCCGACGACTTCACTGGCGCTACCGACCTCGCCAACAACCTGGTGCGCGCTGGTATGCGCGTGGTCCAGACCATCGGCGTGCCGCAGGCGCCGCTCGCGGCCGACGTCGACGCCGTGGTGGTGGCGCTGAAGTCGCGCACCATCCCGCCGGCGGAGGCAGTGGCGCAATCGCTGGACGCGCTGCGTTGGCTGCAGGCGCAGGGCGCGCGGCAGATCTACTTCAAGTACTGCTCCACCTTCGACAGCACGCCCGCCGGCAACATCGGGCCGGTCACCGAGGCGCTGATGGATGCGCTGCAATGCGACTTCACGATCGCCACGCCGGCCTTCCCCGACAACAAGCGCACCGTCTTCAAGGGCTATCTGTTCGTGGGCGACGTGCTGCTCGACGAGAGCGGCATGCAGAACCACCCGCTGACGCCGATGACCGATGCCAACCTGGTGCGGGTGCTGCAGGCCCAGACCCGGCGCAAGGTCGGCCTGATCGATCACGTGGCGGTCGCGCAGGGTGCCGAGGCTGTCGGTGCGCGCATCGCGCAGCTGCGCAGCGAGGGTGTCGCCATCGCGATCGTCGACGCGGTCTCCAACGACGACCTGCTGCGCCTCGGCCCCGCCTTGGCCGCGATGCCGCTGGTGACCGCGGGCTCGGGCGTGGCGATCGGCTTGCCGGCCAACTTCGGCATCGCACCGTCGTCGACCGCCAGTGCGCTGCCGGCGGCCGGCGGCCTGCGGGCCGTGGTGTCCGGCAGCTGCTCGCTGGCGACCAACCGGCAGGTGGCCGACTTCGTCGCCGCCGGGCGGCCGGCGCTGGCGCTCGATCCGCTGCAGCTCGCGGCCGGCGGCGACGCGGTCGGCCAGGCGCTGGCCTGGGCCGGGCCGCTGCTGCCGGAGGGGCCGGTGCTGATCTATTCCACCGCCGAGCCCTCGGCCGTGAAGTCGGTCCAGGGTCGCCTGGGTGTCGAGGAGGCCGGCGCCATGGTCGAACGCGCGCTCGCCGCGATCGCGCGTGGCCTGGTCGAGCGCGGCGTGCGGCAGCTGGTGGTCGCGGGCGGCGAGACCTCCGGCGCCTGCGTGCAGGCGCTCGGCATCGCCCAGCTCCAGATCGGCGGCCAGATCGACCCCGGCGTGCCCTGGTGCCACGCGGCAAGCGCGGCGGCCGGGGGAGCGGGCCTGCACATCGCGCTGAAGTCGGGCAACTTCGGCAGCGACGATTTCTTTTCCAAGGCCTTCGGCGCGCTGCGATGAACGAACACCGCGCCCGCGACGAAATCTGCCGCGTCGGCCGCAGCCTGTTCGAGCGCGGCTACGTGCACGCCACGGCCGGCAACATCAGCGTGCGGCTCGACGATGGCTTCCTGATCACGCCGACCGATGCCTGCCTCGGCTTCCTCGATCCGGCCAGGTTGGCGCGGCTTGACGGCAGCCTGCGCCAGACCCACGGCGACCGGGCCAGCAAGACCATGGCGCTGCACGCCCGCATCTATGGCGCCGCCAGCGCCTTCGATGCCGGCACGCGCTGCGTGATCCATACCCACAGCACCCATTGCGTGGCGCTCACGCTGCGCGAGACCGGTGGCGAGCTGCTGCCGGCACTGACGCCCTATTTCGTGATGAAGGTCGGCCGCGTGCCGGTGATCCGCTACCACCGCCCCGGCGCGCCCGAGGCTGCGGCACAAGTGGCCGAGGCGATCGAGCGCTACGGCGCCGCGGGCACGCCGATTCGTGCCGTGATGCTCGAGCGGCTCGGCCCCAACGTCTGGCAAGACACGCCGGCCGCGGCGATGGCGGTGCTCGAGGAACTCGAGGAAACGGCGCGGCTCTGGGCGCTTGCGCGCGCGGGGGGCGATCCGCCGAAACCGCTCGGCGAGGCCGAGATCAACGAACTGCGGCGCAGCTTCGGTGCCCGCTGGTAGCCGGTCCGCGACGCGTCGCTAGTGGACGAACATCTTCCGATGAAGGCGCCGCAACGACCACCAGATGCTCAGCGCGACGACGGGAATCGCCAGTGCGGCCGTTGTTTCAGGTGACAGCGGCCATCCGATCTTCTGGGCGCCCTTGGCCAGGTAGCTGACCAGGCCGACGATGTAATAGGTGATGGCGGCCACCGAGAGTCCTTCGACGGTGGCCTGCAACTTCAGTTGAAGGTCCTGCCGGCGGTTCAGGGCTTCGAGCAGGGCCTGGCTGCTTTGCTGCTGCTCGATCTCTACCCGGGTGCGCAACAGATTGCTCATCCTGGAGACCCGCTGGGACAGCGAGTCCTGCCGCCGGACCGCCCATTCGCAGGTCTTGCGCGCCGGCGTCAGGCGCCGCTCCATGAACTCGGCGATGCTCTGGAGTCCGTCCAGCCTGGCTTCGGCAATCTGCACGATGCGCTGGTCCAGCAATTCGAAATAGGCGCTGCTGGCGGAAAGTCTCGAATGCGTGGCCGCATGCTGGCTCTCGACCTCGCCGGCCAGGCGCGTGAGCCGGTCCAGCAGGGCCGGTTCGGCGTCACGCTCGGCGCTGCGGATGGCTTGCGCGAGCGCCGCCAGCTCGCCCTCCGCGCTGCCCAGCGCCTCGCCCGCTTGCCGCGCCGCCGGCAAGCCGAGCAGGGCTGCCATCCGGTAGGTCTCGATCTCGAGGATCCGCTGCACCAGCCGTCCGAGCCGGCGCGGCTGGAGCGCGTCGGCGAAGAGCAGGATGCGGGACGAGCCGTCCGCGTGGATGGCGAAGTCCGTGAACACCTGCGCCTGCTCGCCCGCCACGCTGGAACCCACCAGCGTCTGCTCGTTGAGCAAGTCCGCGACGCGGGCGTCGCCAGTGCTTCCACGTCCCGGGAATACCCACAGATCGAGGCTGCAGAGGCACTGCCCGGGAAGCCCGTGGAGCCAGTCCTGCGGCACGGCACCGATCGCACTGGCCGGCTGGCGAGGATGCTGCGCTTCGGCGGGTCCGGGCACCGTGAAGGTCCAGGTGACGAACTCGGTGTGCAGCTCCCAGCGCAGCCGGACCGATCCGAACTCGACCCGCAGGTGCGTGGTGGCGACGTCAGGGGGCGCCAGATGATGGTCGCGCAGAAGGCTCGCAAGATGGGCGCGGCTCTGCGCCCGCTGCTGCGCATCCGCCAGCATCACGATATGCGCGATGCCCAGGGCGCCGGTCAGCGCTTCCGGCGGCCGGGCATGGACTTCGTTGTGCAGCTCCACGCGTTGAGGATGCTGAATGACGCGGCTGTTGGATGGCATGGGCGACGAGCTCGAGACCTGGCGATGCGCAGTGCTGCGAGCTTAATGCCTGTGCGTCATGCCGAGGCGCGCCGCTCTGCCCTCACGATCAGGAGGAGGTCCGGCGGAGTGCCTTGTAGACGGCATCCAGCAACTTGTTCTCGGGATAGGGCTTCTGCAGAAAATCCACGGCGCCATCTCTGATGGCCTGGACCGCCGTCGGGATGTCGACGCTGCCGCTGATGAACACGATCGGCATGTCAATGCCCAACTGGCGCAGCCGCTGCTGCAGCGCGCGACCGTCCATTTGGCGCATGTGCAGGTCGAGGACCAGGCAACCCTGCCAAGTGGGTTCGAAGGCGGCCAGGAATTCGACCGCTGAACCGAAGGCCGCGACCGCGAGTCCGGCCGCGCTGACGAGTTCGCGAACGGAGTCGCGACAAGCCGCATCGTCGTCGATGACAAACACTGTGGGCTGGCTCACCTCTTCCCCCTCGAAGGCCGTGCTGGGCGCCCGCTTGCTCAGACCGGGCGCATTCTTGTTGCTCGAAGCGTTGTCAAGTTAGCCGAAATCCGAATGCGGCGACATTGGTCCTTGGTGCATCGCAGCCCGAGCTGACGTGTCTCCTCCACAGTGTTGATGAGGTTCCGGCGCACCGCCGGTGAATATCATCGGGTCCCATGGCAATATCCGCTTTTGCTGTCAAAGTGCCGTCGGCCGAGCCGCTCGTCGGCGACCTGCGGCAGCGCTTCGACGCGACGACGAAGCTGGGGGTGCCTGCGCACATCACGGTGCTTGTGCCGTTCATGGACCCTCGGCACATCACGCCTGCCGTGCTGGACCGAGCGCAACGCGCGTTGAATCGGGTCGCCGCTTTCTCTTTTTCACTGGGCAGGGTGGCGCGCTTCCCCGCGACCGCGTATCTCGCGCCGGACCCTCCCGAGCCGTTCGTCGCGATGACCAGGGCCCTCGTGGACACGTTCCCGGACTTTCAGCCTTACGAAGGGGAGCACGAAGGAACGGTTCCGCACCTGACGGTTGCCCATGGGGACCCCTCCGAGGCCGCTGCGGTCGCTGCAGAGTTGCAGGGGCGTCTGGATGCATGTGGCGCCGTCGAGGCGGATTGCGCCTCGGTCGTGCTGATTGAAAACTCGACGGGCCGCTGGAAAGACTTGCATGTCTTCCGCCTCTCGCCGTCGACGCAGACCGTGAAAGATTCCTCAAAATGACCCGTCGCGCCTGGCCCCGGCGTTCTCGGCCAGCGCCGCAGACAGGCATGCTACGGCTTCAGCACTTCCTCATCGTTCACCATTGAGCTTCCTTTTGTCGTTGCCGGCGTGACTCAATTCAACATCAGTGGCGTCAATTCATGATTACCTTCAGGCAGCTCGTTTTCCTTTGCCTGCTGTTCTTGTTTCAGGTCGCGGTATTCGGTTGGATCGAGTGGCGCTGGGGTGCACGGCGGATCGAATGGCGCAAGGTCCTGCTCGCGGACTTGGTTGCGGTCCTCTTCTTTGCCCTCGTCGTGCGGCAGGCAGCAGGCTACCTGAATGGCTGGACTGGCATCCGCGGCCCTTGGCCCGCAGCAATAGGCTCCTGGCCGCTCCCGGTGCGCCTGGTGCTGTACCTGTTGGTCGCTGATTTCGGCGCCTACTGGACCCACAGGCTGGTGCACCTCAAGCCTCTCTGGCGGGTGCACCGCTGGCACCATTCGCCGACCCACATGTACTGGCTGGCCGGCAGCAGAACCTCGATCCTCCAGCAAGCGATATTCAATCTTCCCTACATTTTTGCCAGTCCGATTCTCGGCGTGTCCCCATTCTGGCTGGCCAATGCGCTGTTCTTCTTCTATGCGACGACCAACGGCTGGATGCACCTGAACGTGAACTGGCGCCTGCGCGGCCTCGACTGGATACTGGTCACGCCGCAAAGCCATCACATCCACCACAGCGACGACCCGTCGCACTACGGAAGCAACTTCGGCGTTCTGCTTTCGATATGGGACAGGATGTTCCGAACATTCACCAGCCCGAAAGACCTGTCTCCCGACACGCTGAGGTTCGGCATTGGCGAGAAGGTCCCCGTCGCGAGGCTTGCCATCGGTCTCTAGGAAGCGTTGCCGACCGGGCACGCCCTCCCGAAGCTCGAAAGCGCGAAAGCGCGTACAGGTAGGATGCACGCATGGAATCCGCTGACGCCGCCACCTTCGATGAGTCCTATTACGCGCGCTACTATTTCGACAAGAAGACCAAGGTAGCCGACCCGCAGCACGTCGAACGCCTGGGTGCCTTCGTGAGCGCCTACCTGAAGTACCTGCGCGTCCCTGTCCGACGCGTGCTGGACGTCGGTTGCGGCGTCGGGCTGTGGCGGGATATCGTGGCCCGTCACTTTCCTCAAGCGAGCTATCAAGGCGTCGAGATCAGCGAATACCTGTGCGCCCGCTACGGCTGGGAACGCGGGTCGGTCGTGGACTACCAGGCTCAGGCGCCATTCGACTTCGTCATCTGCCAGGGCGTTCTGGCCTATCTGAGTCCTGTCGACCTCAAGCGTGCCCTGCGCAATCTCGGGACATTGAGCCAGGGCGCGCTCTACGTGGAGGCGGTGACGCTGGAGGACTACGAAAATGACATCGTCGACGAAGACCTCACGGACCCGCTCCTCTTTCGGCACCGCGCGGAGCTGTATCGGCAGGGGCTGTCGAGGAAGTTCAGGGGCTTGGGCGGTGGCCTGTGGCTCAGCCGACGGGCCGATGTGCCGCTCTTTTCGCTGGAATGTGCGGGGGAATGAGCGGTCATTGGCCAGCGGCCTACATGGGAAGCCGGCGCGCGCCGTCTTGAAGCCCCGTTGCGAGGACCGCCCAATGATCCGAACTCCGCCCGGCGGCACGCCGCTGGCCCCCCGTCGACCATGAACCATGACGCAGGCCTCGTGCTCCCGAACTCCCTGACCGCCGTTTTCGAGTCGCGCTGTACCGCGCACTCAGACCGTCTCGCCTACGTCTTCCTGAAGGATGACCTGTCCCCCGCTGAACATTTGAGCTACGGGGACCTGTCGATCGACTGCCACCGCCTGGCCGCCCGCCTGGGTGCGCTCGCCCGACCGGGCGAGCGCGTGCTGCTGGCCCTGCCGCCGGGTCTCGATTTCGTGCGTGCGTTCTGGGCCTGCGTGCTTTGTGGCTGCGTCGCGGTGCCGGTTCCGGCACCCGACCCGGTGCGGCTGCTGCGTTCGGCGCCGAGACTGCGCGGCATCCTCGAGGACACCGGCGCCGCGCTGGTATGGACCGCCGCCGACCTTCTCGACAGCGCGCGCCAGGTGCTCGAGCCGTCCCTGTTCGCCGCGGCGCGATGGATCTCGTCGGTCGAACTCGAGACGGCCGATCCCGGCATGCCTGGCCAGTTGCCGTTCGTCGATGCCGACGCATTGGCCTACCTCCAGTACACCTCGGGATCGACGCTTGCACCACGTGGCGTGCGCATCAGCCATGGGCAGGCGCTGGCCAATGTGCTGGCGCTCCACGTGGCGGGCCAACTCGACACCCATTCCCGCACGCTGACCTGGCTGCCGCACTTCCACGACTATGGGCTGGTCTGCGGGCTGCTGGTGCCCTTCCATGCCGGCGCCACCAGCTGGCTGATGTCGCCGCTGACCTTCCTGCGCCGACCGCTCAGGTGGCTCGAGGCCGTCGATGCCCTGCGCATCACGCACACCGGGGCGCCGATGTCGGCGTACGTGGCCTGTCTGCGGGCGCTCGCCGGTGCGCCGCTGGCCTGTGATCTTTCGTCGCTGGTGTCGCTCAGCTGCGGCGCCGAGCCGCTGCGTGCCGATGCGATCGAGCGGGTTCTCGACGTGTTCGGTGCCGCCGGCCTGCGTCCCGAAGCCTTCATGCCCGCCTACGGCATGGCCGAGACGGTGCTGGGCGTCACCTTGTCGACGACCCACCGGCCGCCGCGCATGTTGGTGCTCGATGCCAATGCGCTCCAGCAGGACCGCGTCCTGCCGGCGCGGTGCGACGGCGCAGGGGCCGTCCGCATCGTGGGTTGCGGCCTGCCGCTCATGCATACCACGCTGCGCATCGTCGACCCGGCGACCGGGGTCGTGGCAGCGCCCGACGCGGTGGGCGAGATCTGGGTGCAGTCGCCCAGCGTCGGCCAGGGCTATTGGCGCCAGCCGGAGCTGACCGAAGCCGGCTTCGGCGCGCGCCTGGCCGGTGTCGACGGGCCCTTCCTGCGCACCGGCGACCTCGGCTTCATGGCCGACGGCGAACTCTTCGTCACGGGCCGGCTGAAAGACCTGGTGATCGTCCACGGCGGCAACCACTACCCGCAAGACATCGAGTGGACGGCCGAGCATGCGCACCCGGCGCTGCGGCCCGGCTACGGTGCCGCCTTTTCGGTCGAGACGCACGATGGCGAGGCGCTGGTGCTGGCGCTCGAGACCGAGCGCCGCACCGGCGACGATGCCGCGCAGGCCGCAGCGGCCGCAGTGCGCCGTGCCATCGGCGAGGCGCACGGCCTGCCGGTCGAGGCGGTGGTGCTGGTGCGCTCCGGCTCGCTGCAGCGCAGCTCCAGCGGCAAGATCCAGCGGCGCGCCATCCGGCAGCGCTACCTTGACGGAACGCTCGACGTCCAGGCCGTCTTTGCACGGGAAGCGACGCCGCCAGGCGCCGACGACGCGGCCGACGAGGGCCGCGCGACGACGATGCACTCGATGCCGCGCGCCGCCGCCGAACAGGAGGTCTGGGAGATCTGGCGCGAGGTGCTCGACACCACCGCCTTCGGCGTGCATGAGAATTTCTTCGAGCTGGGTGGCACGTCGCTGCTGATGGCGCAGGTGGCCTCGCGCGTGAGCCAGCAGCTCGGGGTCGAGCTGCCGCTCGCGGCGTTGTTCGACCACACCAGCGTGGCGGCGCTCGCCGACCATGTCACACGCCTGCAGGCCGAGCATGGCGGCGTTGCGCCGGTGGTGCCTGTGGCCATTGCGCGCATGCCGCGTGGCGCGCCGCTGCCGGTGTCGCTGTCGCAGCGGCGCATGTGGGTCATCCAGCAGTTCGATCCGGCTTCCACGGCCTACAACGTCGCGGTCTCGCTGCGAATCCGCGGTGCGCTCGATGTGGCGCTGCTGCAGCGCGCGTTCGACTTCATGGTCGAGCGCCACGAAAGCCTGCGCACGCGCCTCGTGCTCGACGGCGTCGAGCCGATGCAGCTCATCGAACCGACGGCGCATGCACCGATCGAACGGATCGACCTGGCTGCATGCCCCGACCGGCTGGCACGCGCCCGCGCGCTGCTGGCCGAGCGGCTGGACAGGCCTTTCGCACTCGACCGCGCGCCGCTTCACCATGCCACGGTACTGCGACTGGGCGCGAGCGACCACGTGCTTCTTTGGGTGATGCACCATGCCATCGCCGACAACTGGTCCTTCGCCGTGCTGATGCGCGAGGCGCTTGGCGCCTATGCGGCGTGGAAGGAAGGCCGAGCGCATGCGCTGGATCCGGTCCCGATCGAGTACGCCGACTACGCCGCGTGGCAGCGCAGCCCTGCGTCTGTGGCGCAGCGCGTGCCGCAGATGGACTACTGGCGCGAGCGGCTCGCGCACCTGGCGCCGCTCGACCTGCCGACCGATTTCGTGCGGCCGCTGCGCCCCAGCTTCCACGGCGCACGGGTTTCCGCCATGGTGCCGGTCGGCTTGCGCACCGCCATCCGCAGGTACGGCGCACGGGCTTCGGCCACGCCCTTCGTCGTGCTGCTCGCGGCCTTCAAGCTGATGCTCGCGCGCCAGGCGCGCAGCACCGATATCGCCGTCGGCACGCCGGTCGCCAACCGCCACCGCTTCGCTGCCGAGCACCTGGTCGGCACGCTGGTCAATACGCTGGTGATGCGCACCGACCTCGGTGGCGACCCGAGCTTCGACACGCTCGTGCAGCGCGTGCGCGCCACCGCCATCGAAGCCTATGCGCACCAGGAAGCGCCCTTCGACGAGCTGGTCGAGTCGCTCGGACACGATCGCACCGTGCACGCCGAAGGACTGGTGCGCGTGCTCTTCAACGTGCTGAACGCGCCGCTCGGCCGGCTCGACCATGCCGGCCTGGAGGTGGAGGAATTCCCCTTCGACCGCGCCACAGCGCAGTTCGACCTGTCGGTGCACATCGACACCGAGTTCACGCACCGCGTGCACTTCGAGTACTCCACCGACCTCTACGCGCATGCCACCGTCGAACGCATGCTCGAGAACTACCTCGCGCTGGTCGAGCGGCTGCTCGCCACGCCGTCGCTGCCGCTGTCGCAGATCCCGATCGTCTCGCCGGCCCAGCAGGCCATGCTGCGCAACGGCTGGAACGCCACGGAGCGTCCGTTGCCTCCGGCCCAGGTGGTGCATCTGTACCTGAGTGGGGCCCGAGCGGTCGCCGACGACGCGGTGGCGGTGGTCGACGCGCGGGGCGCCATGCTCTCGTTCGGCGAACTCGAAGCCCGCGGCAATGCCCTCGCGCGCTCGCTGCGTGCTCGCGGCATCGGCCGGGGCCACCGTGTGGGCCTGGGTGTCGCCCGCGACGCCGGCCTGCTGGTGGCGCTGCTGGGCGTGCTCAAGTCGGGCGCGGCCTACGTGCCGCTCGACCCGGGGTTTCCGGAGGAGCGCCTGCGTTTCATGGCCGCAGACGCCGGCCTGTCGGCACTCGTCACGCGCGGCGTGCCGGCAGAGTGGCTCGCCTCCGCCGGCGTGCCGGTGATGGCGCTCGACATCGACTGCAGCCTGGCGCCGGAGCAGGGCGAGGCGCTGGCGCCCGATGCGTCGCAGGATGCCGGTCCGCTGGACCCGGCCTACCTGATCTACACCTCGGGCTCGACCGGCCAGCCCAAGGGCGTGGCTGTGCCGCACCGTGCGGTCGTGAACTTCCTGGCGAGCATGGCCCGGGAGCCGGGACTCGACGCCGGCGATCGCCTCGTCGCGGTCACGACGCTGTCCTTCGACATCGCGGTCCTCGAGTTGCTGCTGCCGCTGGCGGCCGGCGCGCGCGTCGTGCTGGCCGACGCGGCGCAGGTGCAAGACCCGCATTCGCTGCGGGCCCTGATCGCGCGCGAGCGCGCGACCGTCATGCAGGCCACGCCGACGCTCTGGCGCATGCTGCTCGGTGCCGGCTGGCGTCGCCCCGAAGGGGTACCGCACTTCAAGGCGCTGGTCGGTGGCGAGGCGCTGCCGGTCGCGCTGGCCGAGCAGTTGCTCGACAGCGGGGTCCAACTCTGGAACATGTACGGGCCGACGGAGACCACCGTGTGGTCCAGCGTGTGGCGCGTGACGGCGCCGCGCGACGGCATTTCCATCGGCCGGCCCATCGACAACACCGACATCCAGGTGCGCGACGCCGGCGGCCAGCTCTGCCCGATCGGCGTACCCGGCGAGCTTTGCATCGGCGGCGCGGGCGTGTCGCTCGGCTACCACCGTCGCGATGAACTCACTGCCGACCGCTTCCCGCCCGACCTCGACAGCCAGGAGCCGGGCGCGCGCTACTACCGCACCGGCGACCTGGGTCGCTGGCGCCATGACGGCTGGCTGGAGCACCTTGGACGGCTCGACCGGCAGGTGAAGCTGCGCGGCCTGCGCATCGAGCTGGGCGAGATCGAGGCCGCACTGCACGACCATTCGGCGGTGGCCGAAGCGGTTGTCGCAACCCATTCGCAGAGCGAGGACGACGTGCGCCTAGTGGCCTACATCGTCCCGCGCGGTGAGGCGCCCGACCCGACCGTGCTGCGCGACCATCTGCGCACCCACCTGCCCGAGTACATGCTGCCGCAGCACTTCGTGACGCTCGACGGCCTGCCGCTGCTGCCCAACGGCAAGATCGACCGGAATGCCTTGCCGCCGCCTCGGGTCGACCCGAGGCCGGCCAACCACGCCGAGCGTGCGGCCCCGAGCACGCCTGTCGAGTGCGCCATCGCCGAGGTCTGGTGCGAACTGCTCGGGGTCGACAACGTCGACCTGCGCGACAACTTCTTCGACCTGGGAGGCCATTCGCTGCTGGCGATGCGCGCGGTGATGGCCATCCGCGAGCGCCATGGCTGGCGGATCCAGCCGCCGCGCTTCGTCTACGAGACGCTGGGGCAGCTGGCCCGCGAGGAGAACCTCGACGCTGGCGAGGCCGCCCGGCGCGGCTTCGAACAGACGGCGAAGTAGCGCAGACCTTGGGCCATGGGCGCTACAGTGCGCCCATGACTGACGCGACCACTCTCCCTTCCGACCTTCGAGCCGCCATGCGCGAACGCGACGAAGCCTTCTATGCCGCAGATGCGGCGCAGTGGGGCAAGTACACCGCGAACGACTTCACGACTGTCCAGCAGAACGGCCAGTTCATGTCTCGGTCCGAACGGATCGGCAACCTTCAATCGCAGAAGCAGCGGCCCTATGTACCGCGCGAGCGCGAGCAACACGTACAGCAGGGCGACCTTGTGGCCACTCGCTTTTTCAGCGGCGGGCTGTGGGTCGTGGAGGTCTGGAAGCGCATCGACGGTGCATGGGCCACCGTCATGACGCAAGCCACCACGGCGACCGCCAACATGCCCTGACCCTGCGTCGGCGGCTCAGGCGGCTTGCCGGCCTGTCTCAGGCGCTGCGAACGTCGGGGTCTGCCCGACTGTAGCCTGTGCGATCGTCGGGCACCTCCGCGTCGATGAGCTGGCGCATCCGCGCCGTGATGGCCGCGCCGAGCGCCTGCGCCTCGTCCGCTCCGGCGCTCGCCGGATGGCCGAAGCTGACCCTGGCGACCAGGCCCCGGTAGCGCGGCAGCGCCACCTGCAGTGCCGCAGCGAGCTTTTCCTTGTCGCGTGCCGTGCGGCGCAGCCGCGTGAGCGGATGCCGCTGGGCGGCCGGCGAGATGACATGGCTCACCAGCGCGGGCACGAACCGCGTGGCCGGTGCCAGCCGGGCGAACAGGGCATAGCTGCCGGACCAGTTCCGCAACGACGCCGTGGCCCGCTGCGCACCGAAGGTGGCGGGGTCGGGCTCGATCTCTCCGGCAGGGAAGGTCAGCAGGGCGCCGCCTTCGTGCAAATGCCGGGCGGCGGCCCGAATGACGGCCATCCGCCCGCCATCTTCATCATCCGGCAGGAAGATCAGCTGCCGCGCGACGTTCGGCAGGGCGCGAAGAAATGGCCGATCCGCCGCGATCACCCGCAGGTCGGGACGGCACGCGAGACTGGTGAAGAGTGCGACCGTGTCGGTCATGCCCGGATGGTTCGCCAGGATGACCACCGGGCCTTGCGTCGGAACATGTTCCAGCCCCGAGGTGACGAGGCCGGCGGTCATCCGGTCCATCAGCCAGGTGCTGCCCTGCGCGAGGCCATGCTCGCCGACCCGGGTGTCGAACTCGTGCGCCGTCCGGGCGAAGCGGCGGGCCGCGGGCCGCAACAGGTGGCGCAACGGCGTGCCGCGCAGGCGCGGCAGGCCGATCGCATCCAGCAGGTCGAGGATGTTGAGTTCGGTCAGGGTCTCGACCCATGGCGACGAGGCGGCGGTCATCTGACTACATCCTACGCACATGCCGGACCGACCGGCGGCTGCGCCGGGCGGGTCAGGACTTCGTCGCCAGTTCGCCGGCGCCGCCGAGCGCCTTCGACACCGCCACCAGCCCCAGCGCCAGCCGGCTCGTGCTCTCGGTGTACTCGCGCTGTGCCTGCAGCCAGGTGCGCTGGGCGTCGAGCTGCACCAGGAAGTCGGTCAGGCCATGGTCGTAGCGCACCCGGGCCAGCTGCAGCGCGTCGCGGCTGCTGCGTTCGCGCTCGGCGAGCTGCACGTTGCGCAGCCGCTCGGCCGTGTAGGCGCTCAGGGCATCGTCGATCTCGTGCCAGGCCTTCAGCACGGTCTGCTGATAGCTCACTGCCGCTTCCTGCTGCTGCAGCTCGCGCAGGGTCACGGTGGCGCGGCGGCGGCCGCCGTCGAAGATCGGCACCTGCAGGCTGGGACCGATGGACCATTGCCGGCTGCCCCAGTCGGCGAAGCGGTCGCCATCGACCGACTGGAAGCCGAAGCCCGCGCCGATGGTGATGCGCGGGTACAGGTCGGCCACCGCCACGCCGATGTTGGCGGTGGCGGCGTGCAGCTGCGCCTGGGCGACCTGGATGTCGGGCCGGCGCAGTGCCATCTCCGAAGGCAGGCCCAGCGAAAGGTCGGGCAGGGCGGCGGCAGCGGCCGCATCGGACGGGGCCGCGAGCTGCGAATGCAGCGCACCGGGCCGGTCGCCGAGCAGCAGCGTGATCTGGTTGACGGCCAGCGCTTCCTGGGCCAGCAGCTGCGGCAGGCGCGCCCGCAGATCGGCCGCCTGCGCGCTCTGGCGCGTCACGTCGAGGTCGGTCGTCAGGCCGCCGTCGGCGCGGGCCTTGACCAGGTCCAGGGTCTCCTCGGAGGCGGCGATGTCGTCGCGGGCGATCTTGATCTGGTGCTGCGCCGCACGCAGCTCGAAGTAGCGGCGCGCGACCTCGGCCTGCACGCTGAGCTGCACCTGGGCGAGCAGGGCCTGCGAGGCGCTGACGTTGGCGTCCGCGGATTCGACCGCGCGCCGAATGCGGCCCCAGAGGTCGAGCTCCCACGAGGCATCGAAGCCGGCCTGGTAGAAGTAGTGCGGCTCGCTCAGCACCTGGATCAGTTGTTCCTGGTTGGGCGGATTGATGGCGTCGAGCAGCCGCCGGGTCTCGCCGTTCTCGCTCTGGCGCAGCCGGCTCACGCCGGCGCCGGCGTTGATCTGCGGGGCTTTCTGCGATTCGACGACGCTGCGCTGTGCGCGGCTCTGCAGGAAGCGCAGCGCGGCGGTCTGCAGGTCGGCGTTGGCGGCCAGCGCGCGCGCCTCCAGCGCATCGAGCACCGGGTCGCCGAACATCGTCCAGCCGGCGGGCGGCGGCGTGTCCGTGCGCGCCTGCGGCGGGATCAGCGCCGGCGAGCCGCCGTGCCAGGCGGCGAAGCTCGGCGGCGCCGCGGGCGTCTCGGGCTTGAAGTCGGGGCCGACCGCACAACCGGCCAGCGCCAGCGCCGCCAGCCAGGCCGCGCAGTACGGGGAGCGAAGAGAGCGCGTCATGTCGATGTCCTTGGAAGCTTCAGACCAGGCGATGGCGGAACAGCCAGGCGGCCAGCGGCAGGGTGATCGCCGCGATGATGAAAAGCGGGATGAGGTTGTGCCAGACCGTGAGCAGCCCGACGCCCTCGAGGTACACCCGCTGCACGAGATCGATGGCGAAACGCAGCGGGTTGGCCAGCGTCGCGATCTGCAGTGCGCGCGGCATGTTGCTCACCGGGGTGGTCAGGCCCGACAGCAGCATCATCGGCATGATCAGCACGAAGGTGTAGAGCATCGCCTGCTGCATGTTGGCCGACACGGCCGAGATCGACAGCCCGATGCCCACGCTGGCGACCGTGAAGAACACCAGGCCGGTGTAGAGCGTGACCAGCGACCCGGCCATCGGCACCCTGAACCACAGCAGCGTCACCAGCAGCACCAGGGTGGACTGCACCAGCCCGATGAACACCGGCGGCACCGCCTTGCCGATCATGATCTCGGTCGGCGAGAGCGGCGTGACGAGCAGCTGGTCGAAGGTGCCCTGCTCGCGTTCGCGCGCCACCGACAGCGCGGTCAGCAGCAAGGTCTGGATCATGCTGAGCGCGGCGATCATGCCCGGCATGAAGTTCCAGCGCGTCTCCAGGTTCGGGTTGAACCAGGCACGGGATTCGATCCGCACCGGCGCCTGCGCGCCGCCATGCCGCTGGCGCCACTCGGCGTTGAAGGCCTCCACGACGGAGCCGACGAAGCCCGCCGCCGAGCCGGCGGTGTTGGAGTTGCGCGCGTCGAGGATGAGCTGGATGGGCGCCTGCTCGCCGGCGTCGAGCTGCTGCTCGAACCGCGGCCCGATCTGGATGACGACCAGCGCCTCCTGGGCGTTGACGATGGGCGCGATCTGGACCGGCGAATCGAGCGTGGCGGCACGCCGGAACACGCCCGTCCCGTCGAGCTTGGCGATCAGGGCGGTCGATGCGCCGCTGCGGCTCTGGTCGAGCAGCGCGTAGTCGACATGCGTCAGGTCGTAGGTGGCGGCGTAGCCGAAGAGCAGGCTCTGCATGAGTGCCGGAACGACCAGGATCACGCGGCTGGAGGGGTCCTTGAGGATGACCAGCAGTTCCTTGCGGCAAAGGTGCGCCACGCGCCGCAGGAATTCGATGAATGAGCCGTTCATGGTCGTTGTCCTTCAGTCCAGCTTCTTGCGCGTGACGAAGCGCGCCACACCGAGCAGCACCACCGCATAGGCGAGCAGGATGGCGCAGTTGCGCAGGATCAGCGGCCACACGTTTCCTGCGAGGAAGAGCGTGCGGATCAGCTCCATGAAGTAGGTCGCCGGCAGCACCTGCCCGACGATGCGGACGGCCGTCGGGACGTTGCGCAGGTCGAACAGGAAGCCCGACAGCATCAGCGACGGCAGGAAGCTCGAGATCAGCGCCACCTGGCTGGCGAGAAACTGGTTGCGCGTGACGGAGGAGATCACGAGGCCCACGGCGACGGCGACGATCAGGTAGAGCATCGCGCTGATGACGATGACGGCGAGCGAGCCGTACATCGGCACCTCGAACAGGAAGCGTGCCGCCACCAGGCACAGCAGCAGGCCGGCCATGCCGATGCCGAAGTACGGGATGATCTTCGCCAGCAGGATCTCCACCGGCCGCACGGGCGTGACGAACAGCGACTCCAGCGTGCCGCGTTCCCATTCGCGCGCCATCACCAGTGCGGTGAGGAAGGCGCCGACCAGCGTCATGATGAGCACGATGAGCCCCGGCACCAGGTACCACGTGCTGTCGTTGGCCGCGTTGAACCACATGCGTTGCTCGATCGTGACCCTGCCGATGCCCGGCGGCGTGCCGCCGCCGGCGCGGTCCGCCACGCGCAGGGCATCTTGCGCCAGCGCGCTGCTCGCATAGCGCAGCACGATGGTGGCCTTGCCCGCATCGGCGCCATGCACGATCAGCTGGATGCTCGCGTCGCCCGCCGCGAGCCGGCGCGAGAAGTCGCCCGGCACGCGCACGATGCCGTCGACCTTGCGCTGGTGCATGAGCGCCTCGGCCTGGCGCATCGATGTCAGCATGACCGGCGAGATGTAGGGCGTGAGCTGCAGGCCCGATACCGCCTGCACCGCGGTGGGAGAGGTGTCTTCGAGCACCACCGCGATCGGCGCGTTCTTGACGTCGAGCGAGAGCCCGTAGCCGAAGATCAGGATCAGCAGGATGGGCAGCAGGATGCCGATCGCCAGGCTGCTGGGGTCGCGCATCAATTGGCGGGATTCCTTGCGCGTGAGCGCGATCAGCCGGGGCCAGAAGCGGCTGCGCGGCGCGTCGGGCTGCGGCTGGGCAGGTGCGGTCATGCGCTGGCTCCTCGCAGGGGCGTGGCCGGTGCCCGGTCGCGCGCCGCCGGCGTGGATCTCTGGCCGGCTTCGCGCGCATGCCTGACGATGTCGATGAAGGCGTCTTCCATGCTGAGCCGGCTGTCGGCCGGGCTGCCGGCCTGCACGCGCACCTCCCGCGGCGTGCCGATGGCGAGCAGCTTGCCGGCGTCCTGGATCACGATGCGGTCGCAGTACTCGGCCTCTTCCATGAAGTGGGTGGTGATGATCACGGTCACGCCGCCAGCGGCCAGCGCCGTGATGCGCCGCCAGAACTCGCGCCGTGCCAGCGGATCGGTGCCGCTGGTGGGCTCGTCCAGGAACAGGATCTCGGGTTCGTGCAGCAGTCCGGTCGCCATCGCCAGGCGCTGCTTGAAGCCGCCGGGCAGCTGGCCGCTGGTGGCGCCCTCCTGGCCGACCAGGTCGAACTGGCGCAGCACGGTCCGGATGCGATCCTGCAGACGGTCGCCGCGCAGGCCGTAGGCGCCGCCGAAGAATTGCAGGTTCTCGGCCACCGTGAGATTGCCGTAGAGCGCGAACTTCTGCGAGACGTAGCCGATGCGCGCCCGTGCCTGGGCACGGGCGGTGCGCAGGTTGACGCCGGCCACCTGCAGGAAGCCGCTGCTGGCCGGCAGCAGGCCGCAGAGCATCCGGAAGGTGGTGGTCTTGCCGGCGCCGTTGGGGCCGAGCAGGCCGAATATCTCGCCGCGGCGAACGTCGAAGCTGGTGCTCGCCACGGCGGTGAAGTCGCCGAACTTGCGCACCAGGTCTTTCACCTGGATGACGACTTCGGCCGTGTCGGCGGCGACGGGCTGCGTTGCGGGCTGCGGGTGCTCGCCGGGGGCGGCCTGCTGCGCGCGCAGCAGCACCATGAAGCCGTCCTCGAGGCGCGCCGCCACCGGCTGGGCCGGTGCGCCGGCCAGCAGCACGTCGACCGCTCCGGCCGGCGCATCGGGCCGCCGGATGAAGCGCACTTCGCCGCCTTGCGGCACGGCGTCGATGATCGATGCGGGCGCGTCGAGCAGGCGGGCCTGCAGCGTTCGCGGCGCGGTGCCCGTGGGCGGCATGGCGACGAAACAGAGATCACTCGCGTTGTCGCGGATCTCGCCGGGCGAGCCTTGCGCGATGAGCTTGCCGCCATGCAGCACGAAGACCTGGGCACAGCGCTCGGCCTCGTCGAGGTAGGCGGTGCTGACGAGCACCGACAGATGTTCTTCGTCGACCAGCTGCTGCACGATCTGCCAGAGCTCGCGCCGCGACAACGGGTCGACGCCCACCGTCGGCTCGTCGAGCAGCAGCAGCGCCGGCGAGCGCACCAGCGTGCAGGCCAGCCCCAGCTTCTGCTTCATGCCGCCGGAGAGCTTGCCGGCGGGGCGCGCGGTGAAGCGGCCGAGATCGGTCATCTCCATCAGGCGGGCGTAGCGCGCTTGCCGCGCGGCCCGCTCGACGCCGTGCAGGTCGGCGTAGAGGTCGAGGTTCTCCTGCACGCTGAGGTCTTCGTAGAGGCCGAAACGCTGCGGCATGTAGCTGATGCGGTCCTGCACCGCCTGCGGATCCTTCGCGACGTCGATGCCGAGCACCTGCAGCGCGCCTTCGTCGGCCCGCATCAGGCCGGCGGCCAGGCGCAGCAGCGTGGTCTTGCCGGCGCCGTCCGGGCCGACCAGCGCGGTGAGGGTTCCGGCCGGCACTTCGAGCGACACGTCGTCGAGCGCGCGCACCGGGGCCGCCACGCCCTTGATCTGGAAGCGCTTGTGCAGGCCTCGGCCCGCGAGCGCCGGCCCGGTGCCGGCCATCAGGGCCTGCTCCCCGCGTTCGTCGAGCCCGCGTCCAGCGCGAGCCGCACCGTCACGGGCATGCCGAGGCGCAGCCGGTCGCCCGGGTCGTCGGCCAGCACCCGGATCTCATAGACCAGGCTGCTGCGCAACGCTTCGGTCTGCACGGTCTTGGGCGTGAACTCGGCCACCGACGAGATGTAGCCGACCTTGCCGCCCAGCGGCTCGCCGGGGTGGCTGTCGGTCGCCAGCGTGGCGGCCATGCCGGGCCTGATCCGGCCCAGGTCGGCCTCGGTGACATACGCCCGGACCCACTTGGGATCGGTGATCGCGAGCGTGAACACAGGGCGCTGCGGCGACGCCATGTCACCGGGCTCCATGAGGCGCGCGCGCACCACCGCATCGATCGGCGCGACCAGCCGCGCTTCCTGCAACTGGTGCCGCAGCACCGCCAGGCCGGCGGTGGCCACATCGAGCTGCGCCTGGGCCTGCGCGATGTCTTCCTTGCGCGGGCCGGTGACCACCAGCTGCTGCGCCTTGCGTGCGTTCTCCAGTTGCGCGTCGGCGACCTTTCGGCGCGCCTGCGCGGCGTCCAGGTCCTGCTGGCTGACGGCGCGGCCGGCGGTGGTCTGGCGGATGCCCTGCATCCGCTCGAGCTGCTGGCGGGCCAGCTCGGCGTCGGCCTGTGCGGCGGCAACCTGGGCGCGCGACTGCGCCACCTCTTCGGGACGGCTGCCGGCCTTGAGCCGCTGCAGCACCTGCGCCTGGCTGGCGATCTGGGCCTCGGCCTGGGCCGCCTGCAGCTGCAGGCTGCGGGTGTCGAGCTCGCCCAGCACCTGCCCGGCCGTCACGCGGTCGCCTTCCTGGACCGAGAGCCTGGCGATGCGCTCGCTGCCATTGAAGGCCAGAGAGACCTGGCGCAGATCGACATTGCCGTAGAGCACGAGCTGGTGCGGATCGGCTGGCTGGCGGTTGAAGTACCAGATGGCGAACGCGCCCGCAGCGAGGAGGGCGACGGCACCGGCAACGAGGGGTTTCTTGTTCATGGGCGGCTCTCGGATGAGTGGCCTGATGATATCAAATTCAAATTCAAATTCAAACTTATTTTGAAGGGTGCGGACTGCTTGCCGCCCGCCGGGCCGGCACAGGTGGATTGCTGCCAAATTGCGTGAACTATGTCAATGTGGAGAGCGTTAACTTCCCGCGCCGGCCGGATCGGCGCACCGACTTCTCTTAAAGTCCAGCCAAAGGCAACGACGTTCGGAACAAGCCCGGGGAATCAGCCCCGCGCGCCCCGCGAAGCCCTTCATGACGTTCAAGAAACTCCGGATCACCGGGCCCGGGGCTGTCCCCTACCAGCTCGGTCAGCCCATGCATGTGTACGACGCCAACGTTCTGCTGGGAACGCTGGATCCCGTGCCCGTGGCCAATGGCGGAACGGAAATCCACATCGAGCATTTCCAGCCGACCCGGGTCGTGCGGGACGAACAGCGGCATGTCGGGCGGCTGGTGTTCCTCGAGATCTGCGCCTTCGTCTCCGAGCACTTCCATCAGGTGCAGGCGATCAGCTTCGCGTTCACCCGCGACGTCAGCATCCTCGGCGGCGGCGTCCAGCAGGCCGCCGCCCGCATCGAGACCATGGACCGCATCGGCGCCATCAACGTCCAGATCCGGCCCAAGGCCGATGCGCTGCCGGGCCAGTTCGTCGTCACCGGCGTCTGGGCCTACAGCGAGTCCAGCATGGCGGCGCTGCGCGTCGTGCTCGAAGAGCAGCGCGCCCTCTATCGCGATCGCCCGATGGCCATCGGCGTGGCGGACAAGCCGGGTGTGCGGGCGGCGCTGCGGCGCCTGATCTCGCGGCGCAGCGGGTAGGGCGAACAGGCCCTCAGCGTCCTACGCCGAATGACGTCGGCGTCGCCCCACTTCGGCGTATTGACGCCCCGGCCAGCCCGGCAATACTCGGTGCCAGGCGACCCAAGGGGGATTTCCATTGAATCCAGCCCGCATCCTCACGCTTCTGGCGCTGCTGCCCCTGGGCTGCGGCCTGGCTGGACACGCCCTCGCCGGCGAGCTGCGCGGGCGGGTGGTGTTCGCGGGCCCGGCACCGGCGCCGGTCAAGGTGCCGGTCACGATCGACCAGTACCTGTGCGGCAACGAGAAACCCGCCGACGACCTGCAGTTGTCCGCCGCCAAGGAGATCCGCAACGCGGTGGTCTGGATCGAGACGCCACCGCCCGGCGCGCCGCTGCCGCCTCGCACCGAGAAGGTGGAACTCGACCAGAAGGGCTGCACCTTCGTGCCGCGGGTCGTGGTCGTGCCGGTCGGCGGCACGGTGGATTTCCTCAACAGCGACCGGCTGCTGCACAACATCCACGCGACGCCGAAGCGCAACGTGTCGTTCAACCGCACGCAGCCCATGGGGCGGACGATCCCGGTCACCTTCGCCGAGCCCGAGATCGTGCGCATCAACTGCGACCTGCATGCCTGGATGGTGGCCTGGGTGGTGGTGGCGGCGCACCCCTACTATGCGGTCACGGGCGCCGACGGGCGCTTCGCCTTCGACAAGCTGCCGCCGGGACCCTACAAGCTGCAGATCTGGCACGAGCGCCTCGGCATGGTGCCGGCCAGCGTGACGGTCGGCGACCAGCAGCCGGCGCAGGTCACGGTCGAGATGAAGCCGCGCTGAGCGGCCCGGCACAGGTTCTCAGGGCAGCACGCTGATCTTCTTCGACGCCTCCCAGGCTGCGGAATGGGTGGGCTCGGCCACCGCGCGCAGCGAGCCGCCCTCGTCGAGTGCCACCGTGAAGGTCACGGTCGGTGCCGAATACACCGGGTGCAGGTAGGCGCGCGCGATTTCCACCGAGTCCTTGTAGAGCGCGATGTAGCGCACGAAGTGCTCCTGCAGCGAGGGGTGCTGCGAGCCGACGCCGACGTTCACCGTCACGTTGAACCAGGCACCGCGCCGGACGCTGTCGGGCGCGGTGATCTTCGGCGTGTGCTTGGGGTCGACGGCGGTGTGGATCTGCCGGAACTCCGGCGTGAACTGCTGCGCCTGGTCTTCTTCGGCCCGTGCGGGCGCATAGGCGGCGAGCAGCCCCAGCAGCAGCAGCATGTGGCCGCCACCGGCGGCCGTGCGGATGGTCTTCGTCATGCGACCTCCCTGGCGTTGGCCTCAGAGACCCGGCAGGAACTGCTTCACCATGGCGAGCAGCGCGCTCGGGCTGTAGGGTTTGGCGAGATAGCTCGCGGCACCCGCCTGCATCGCTTTCTCGCGGTCGCCGCTCAGGGCGTACGAGGTGATGACGATGATCGGGATGTGGCGCGTCGGCGCCTCGGTGGTCAGGAGGCGGGTGGCATCGAGTCCCGACATCTTCGGCAGTTGCACGTCCATCAGGATCAGGTCGGGCAGCTCCTGCCGCGCCAGGGCGACGCCGGTCTCGCCGTCGCCCGCCTCGATCAGGCGGCAGGGCGATCGGCTGAGCAGCTGCCGCACGATCTTGCGGTTGTACTCGTTGTCCTCGACGTAGAGGATCTTGCGCTCGCTCATGAACCGCCTTCCCCCGCGCGCAGCGGCACGGAAAACATGAACCGGGAGCCCTTGCCCAGTTCGCTCTCGACCCAGATGCGGCCGCCCAGCCGCTCGACGAACTTCTTCGAGATGCTGAGGCCCAGCCCGGTGCCGCCGAACTCCCGCGTGATGGTGGTGTCGACCTGGCGGAACTCGGTGAAGATGTTGTCGAGCTCGTGGGCCGCGATGCCGATGCCGGTGTCGGCGACGCAATAGACCAGCTGGTCGCCGACCTGCTCGACGGCGATGTCGACGCTGCCCTGGCGCGTGAACTTCAGCGCGTTGCCCGCCAGGTTGGTCAGGCACTGGGTGAGACGGCCGCTGTCGCCGCGCGCCACCGGCAGGTCGTCCGGCACATGGGCCGTGAACGCCAGGCCCTTCTCGGCCGCGATCGAGCGCAGCGAGCTGCGCACCGTGTTCACCACGTCGCCGACCGAGTAGTCCTCGAGTGCGACTTCCATCCGGCCGGCCTCGATCTTCGACAGGTCGAGCACGTCGTTGATGAGCCGCAGCAGGTTGCGTCCGTTGACCTGGATGTCGGTCAGCGGTTCCTTCAGCACCTCCGGCACCTCGCCATAGATGCCGTCGATCATCATCTCGCTGAAGCCGAGGATCGCGTTCATGGGGGTGCGCAGCTCGTGGCTCATGTTGGCCAGGAACTCGCTCTTGGCCTGGCTGGCGCGCGACAGCTGCTCGTTGAGGTCCACGAGCTTGGCGGCGGCCTGCCGCTGGGAGTCGTCGAGACGATGCAGTTGCTGGCTCATGTGGTTCATCCGGTCGGCGAGCGTTCCGAATTCGTCACGGTTGGGGACCGAGATTTTGCGCCCGAAGTTGCCCGCCGCGACATCGTCCAGATAGCCATGGGCCGCGCGCACCGGCAGGATGAACGACCACGAGATCACGAAGCCGCAGAGCCAGGCCAGCAACACGGCGCTGACCGCGAACACGCAGGTCAGCACCAGCGCGCGGCGGTTGGCGGCGTCGACACTGTCGCGCAGGCGCGCCATCCGGTTCTGCTCCGCGTCCACCAGCTGGCCCATGCGCTGCGCGATCTCGGCGTCGAGGCGCTCCTCGCGCTGCAGCAGCTCGCCCGTGATGTCCGCCAGCTTGCCGTCGCGGATCGCGTTGGCGATGTCGGCCACCACGCCCATGGCGTCGTCCTGCGAAGCGCGGATCTGGTCGATCAGCCCCTTCTGGCCCGCGGTCGCAGCGGTGTCGAGCTTGGCCAGGGTCTCGTTGAAGCGATTGTTCTCGCGCAGTATCCGCTCGATCGAGGCCTCGTCCTTCGACAGCAGCGCCAGCGCCGTGAAGTGCATCTGCCGGCCCAGCGCGTACTGGCTCTGCTGCGACCAGCTGACCCGCTCGTGGGCCTGGTCGAGCAGGCGGCTCTGGGCGGTGGTGTTCAGGTGCAGCAGCAGGCTGGCGACCGCCATCGCGATGAACAGCAGCGTGATGATCAGGAAGGCGACCAGCAGCTTGGTGTGGACCGAGGCCCGGACGTGCGCGACCCGCAGCACCAGCCAGGCAAATGGTGACCGCTTGAGCACGCGCGTAACAAGCTGTTCAAGTTTGATGGCCAGGCCTCCGCTGCGCAGGCCGCATCGCCTTGTGGATCGGGTGCGAAGCCGCTACAGTTTTTGCTCAGGGAGAACCGACGGTGAGAACCCCCCCACGCATCCTCATCGTCGACGACAACGCGACCAACGTCAAGATTCTGCAGGCACGCCTCGGCAGCGAGGGCTACGAGGTGGTCTCGGCCGCCGACGGCGAAGAGGGCCTCGCCGCCGCCCGGACCCTGGCACCCGACCTGATCCTGCTCGACCTGATGATGCCCAAGATCGATGGCATCGAAGTCTGCAAGCGGCTGCGTGCCGATCCCGGCTTTCCGTTCACGCCGATCATCATCGTCACCGCCATGGCCGACCTGAAGGACGTGGTGGCGGGGCTCGAGGCCGGCGGCGACGAATACCTGACCAAGCCGGTGGACCACGCCGCCCTCGCGGCGCGGGTGCGCTCGATGCTGCGCATCAAGGCCCTGCACGATGAGGTCGAGGGTCTGGTGGCGCAGATGAAGGGCTGGAACGCCACGCTCGAGCAGCGGGTGGCGACCCAGGTCGCCGAGCTCGAACGGGTGGGCCGGCTGCGGCGTTTCTTTTCGCCGCAGCTGGCCGAGGCGATCGTCAGCGGCGGCGCCGAGGACCCGCTGCAGAGCCATCGGCGCGAGATCACGGTGGTGTTCCTCGACCTGCGCGGCTTCACCGCCTTCGCCGAGATCGCGGAGCCGGAGGAGGTCATGGGCGTGCTGCGCCAGTACCACGGCGCGGCCGGCGAACTGATCCTCGCCCACGAGGGCACGCTCGAGCACTTCACGGGCGACGGCATGATGATCTTCTTCAACGACCCGGTTCCGGTTGCCGACGCCGCCGAGCGCGCGGTCCGGATGTCGCTGGCGATCCGCGAGCGCATCGGATCGCTGGCCGACGCGTGGCTGCGGCGCGGTTATTCGCTCGGCCTGGGCATCGGCATCGCCCAGGGCTTCGCGACACTGGGCGCGATCGGCTTCGAAGGGCGCTGGGACTACGGCGCGATCGGCACCGTGACCAACCTCGCCGCGCGGCTGTGCGGCGAAGCGGCGAGCCACCAGATCCTGATCTCTCGCAAGGTCCATGCGCAGCTCGAACCGATGCTCGAGGTCGACCCGGTGCCGGCGCTGAACCTGAAGGGCTTCCAGCGCCCGGTCGACGCCTTCAGCGTGCGCGGCATCAAGTCCTAGAGAAACTCCTCGTCGACCAGCTTCGAGAGCAGCGACAGGCGCAGGCGGTTGCCCCATGTCAGGCTCGGCTCGGCCTGGTGCACGATCTCCTGCGCGCCGCCTTGCGACACCCATTGCAGCCGATTCCCGGCGCCCAGGCTGCGCACCTGGTAGCTCTGGGCCTGACGGTCGCGCTGCAACAGGCTCGCGACCTGGCCGGCCAGCTCGGCGCTGTCGACGACCAGGCCCATCTCGGTGTTGGAATGGGCCGAGCGGCGGTCCATGTTCATCGAGCCGATCGAGAGCCATCGCCCATCGACCACGGCGAGCTTGGCGTGCAGGCGGCCCAGCGAGCCCCGGGGGCCGTCGGCAGCCTCGTGCGCATCGCCGTCGTCGGGCATCAGTTCGTAGAGCGCGACGCCCATGTCGAGCAGCGCGGTGCGATAGCGGGCATAGCCGAAATGCGCCAGCGGCTCGTCGGTGGTCGCCAGCGAGTTGGTGATGAGCGAGACCCTGACCTGCTCGCCGGTGGCGCGTTGCAGCACGTCCAGGGTGCGGCGGCCGGGCACGAAGTAGGGCGACGCGATCAGGACGTCGGAGTGCGCCGCCTGCAACAGCGCGAGCTGGCCTTCCATGACCGGGCCGTCGACCTGTGCGGCGGTGTCCTCGTCGATCTTTCGGGGGGAGTCGGCCAGCACGCGCACGGCGGCCGGGTGCAGCGCGACGTGGCCGGCGGCCAGCTGGTCGCCGACGCTGCTCTGGTCCAGCGGGTCGCGCGCCGTGACCGGCCGCCCGGTCGCGCCGGCCGCGCGCACGTGGTCGTCGAAATTGCGGCGGGCGGCCGCCTGCGTGGCGGTCGGCGACGCCAGCGCTTCGATCGGATAGGCGTGCCGGCTGTTCCAGTAGGCATCGAACACCGCCGCCAGCTCGCGCACCACCGGGCCCGCCGACAGAACGTCCATGTCGATGAAGTTGACCGGCCCGCTGCGGCCGAAGTAGTCGTCGCCGATGTTGCGCCCGCCGCTGATCGCGAAGCTGCTGTCGGCGATGAACAGCTTGTTGTGCATGCGCCGATTGATGCGCGAGAACTCGTGGGCGGAGAACAGCACCCGCCCGCCGACGCTGCCTTCGCGCACCGGCAACGGATTGAACAGGCGCAGCTCGACGTTCGGCCGCGCCGCGAAGCCCGCCAGCAGGGCGTCCTGGCCGGCCGCCTGCAGGTCGTCGACCAGCACCCGGACCCGCACGCCGCGGCCCGCGGCCTCGCACAGCGCGGCCAGGAATTCGCGCCCGGAGGCGTCGTCGGCAATCTGGTAGTACTGGACATCGATCGACCGCTCGGCGGCGTGGGCCAGCGCGATGCGGGCCTCGAAGGCCTGGTCTCCGACCGGCAGCAGGCGCAGGCCGGAGCGCCGGTCGGCGTCGGCCGGCACGGCCTCGGCGGCCAGCGCCGCCAGCCGGGTGTGGTCGACATCGGAGCGCGCCATCGACACCGGGCGCTCGACCTCGGCGGGCAGACTGGCGCAGGCCGTCAGCACCGCGCACCACCCCAGCAGAGACAGCACCAGGGCGGCGACGCCCATGGCACGCACCCGGCGCAGCGAAAGATGCTTGATCGAGGCGGTCATGGAGGCTTAATCTAGGGAAGGGCGCCCGTTCCGGCGAGTGCGCATTGCGCCGCGCCGGTGTGACAAAAGTCACACCCAGGCGGGGCCCCGGCCGGAAGCCATGGCCATGGAGGTGGGTGATGGGTTCACTGGACCAGGACGCCGGCGAACGGCTGCCGGAGCCCCTGCTCGACGCCATCGCGCCGTACGGCGTCGTCCGTTCCTTTCCGGCCCAGGCGATCCTGATCAACGAAGGCGACGCCACCGATTCGCTCTACATCGTGCTGAGCGGGCGGGTGAAGGTCTATGCCAGCTCGGAGGATGGCCGCGAGCTGGTGCTGAGCGAATACGGGCCCGGCGGCTACTTCGGCGAGCTGTCGCTGGACGGCGAGCGTCGCTCGGCCTCCATCAAGGCGATCGAGGCCTGCACCTGCCGGGTCGTCCAGGGCGCCGAGCTGCGCCGGTTCCTCGAGAGCCACGCCGACTTCGCGATGCACCTCAACCGCAAGCTGATCCGCATGGTGCGGCGCCTGACCGAGCAGTTGAGCAGCATCGCGCTGCAGGACGTCTACGGTCGCGTGGTGCGGCTCCTGAACGAGCTGTCGGAGCCGGTCGGCGAGGAGCGCGTGCTGCGCCACAAGCTGACCCAGCAGGACATCGCCGACCGCATCGGCTGCTCGCGCGAGATGGTCAACCGGGTGATGAAGGAACTGACGGCCGGCGGCTATGTCGCGCAGCGCGACGGCCGGATCGCGATCTTGCGCAAGCTGCCGGTGGCGTGGTGAGGGGGCGCGCGAGCAGGTCCATGCAAGGCGGCATGGTCCCGCATCTGGTTGTATTCTCTGTCACATGCAGAAACGGATAGGGGTGGTTTTCGTCTCGCGAAGAAACACGCTGCGAAGCATCCTGGCCGAAGCCTGCCTCCGTCACCTGGACCGGGAGCGACGCTTCGCGGCCTATTCCTGCGGCCAGCCCGGGCAGGTCGGCCGCACGGTCCATCCGGCCGCTGCCACTGCGCTCGCCATTGCCGCGATCGCCGTCCCGCCGACGCCGCCGCGCAGCTGGGACGATCTGGTCCGCCTGAGCTCGCTCAGGGCGGATTTCGTGATCTCGCTGGACCCCGCGGTGGAAGAGCTGGAGCCGCGCTGGCCTGGCCAGCCCGCCATGGCCGAATGGGCCTACCCCGATCTCGCCGCGACCGGCGCGGAGGCCGGGGACATGTCCCATTCGGCGACCTTGATGCTCTTGTCGCTCCGGCGTCGCCTCGAACTGCTGGTCAGCCTGCCGATGGCGGGCACCGACAAGTCGGCCCTGAACGCCGATGTCAGGGACCTGGCGCACTTGCGCTGACGCCCAACCCGCGGAGTCTACCGATGGCAACCGCTTTTCCGCCATCGCCCGGGTGGCCTACCTCTCCCGTGGGATACGTCCTGCAAGCGCGAGGCAATCGATAGGAGTACAAAGCGGCGAGCCCCATGGCTTCGATGAAGGAGGATCCGATGTTTGGTTTCTTTCAGGCCGGTCGAAACGGTCATCTGCGGCGTGTGATGACCTTGCTCGAAGAAGCGCACATGGCGCGTATCGAGCACCAGGCCGCGGCCGAGCATCATGGGGCGCTGGCGCGCATGTACGCCGAGCGTGCGAAACGGCTCGAGCGCGAAGTCTATGGCACGGGTTCGGCGTCCGCTTCGGCAGAAGGCGGGGCCGCCCACAAGTCGGCCGACGACAAGCAGGTCGTCTACGCGCTTGACGCCAGCCGCCGCCTGGACGGTCAGTCGAAGTCTTCGTAAGGACTGCGGCCGCCGACCGAATGCGGCCGGCGACACAATGGCGTCTTTGGTGTTCCGTTCCGGAACGCCACGGACCCGCCATCGACATGAGCCAGATCACCATCTATCACAATCCCGCCTGCGGCACGTCGAGAAACGTGCTGGCGCTGATCCGCGACGCGGGCCAGGAGCCCACGGTCGTCGAATACCTGAAGCACCCGCCCGACCGGGCGACGCTCAGGCAACTCGTCGCCGCCACGGGCGGCTCCGCGCGCGCGCTGCTGCGCCAGAAGGGCACGCCCTACGAGGAACTCGGCCTGGGCGATGCGAAATGGTCGGACGAAGACTTGATCGACTTCATGCTGGCGCATCCGATCCTGATCAATCGGCCGATCGTGGTGACGCCGCTGGGCACGCGCCTGTGCCGCCCCGCCGAAGCAGTGCGCGAGATCCTGCCGCGCGCGTAGGCGGCTGCCGATGGGCGCTGGACCCGCTCGGCGGGGCCGGCCCGGCCTGGGTCACCCGCCAGATGCCGAAGCACACCAGCACCAGGGCGAGGCCGTTGCGCCACTCCAGGATGCTCTCGCCGAGAAAGACCGCCGACAGCAGCGCGCCGAACACCGGCACCATGAAGTTGAAGGCGGTGACGAGGCTCACCCGGTTGTACTTGAGCAGCAGGCTCCAGATCGAGATCGCGAGCGACGACAGCAGCGCCAGGTACGCCAGCAGGGCCGATGACGCCAGCGTGAAGCCCGTCAACCCGCCGCCCATCGCATAGCCGGCCGCCAGCAGCGCCGCACCGCCGATCGCCAACTGCCAGCCGGTCATGACGATTGGATCGATGCCCTGCGAGATGCGCTTGCCATAGATGCTCGCGGCCGCCAGCACAAAGGCCGCGATCACCACGAAGCCCTCGCCGAGCAGCGTGAAATCGAGGTCGAGCAGGCCGCCGAGACCGTGGCCCAGGTTGACGACCATCACGCCCGCGAAGCCCACCGCGCAGCCCATGGCCTTGCCGTAGCTGAGGCGGTCGTTGCGATACAGGAAGTGCGCCATCAGCACGCTGAAGAAGGTGCCCGTGGCGTTCATGATCGAACCCTTCACTCCGGTGGTGTGGGCCAGGCCGATATAGAAGAAGACGTATTGCAGCGTGGTCTGGGCCAGCCCCAGGAACGCGATCTGCCCCCACGCCCGCGCACCGAGTCCGCGGACCGGCTTGCCGCTGAGCGCGGCATAGGCCACCAGGGACAGGCCGGCGATCGCGAACCGCCAGCCAGCGAACACCAGCTTGGATGCGATGTCGGACGGGGCGATGCCGAACAGCGCGTAGCCGTTCTTGATCGCGGGGAATGAACTGCCCCACAGCAGGCAGCAGAACAAGGCGAGCAGGAAGACGACCTTGCGGTCGGCGAGGAACGGGTGGCTGGGGGACGGCAAGGCGGGGCTCCGGAGGCGGCATGACGAGGCGTCGATCTGCCCCAAAGCGGTGCATTCTATTCGTACGGCAACGGTTCTGCTTCGGGCCCCGGAGTCGACTCGCGTGAATGCAATCGGAGAATTGGGGTCCTATATTGATCCGAGTACTATTGCTTTATCACCTGGTGTCAGTCATTGAACCAGAATTGTTGGCTCGGATCAGGCCTTGGCTTGGGAAATGAATCATGACAATCCGTTTGATCATTGCTGATGACCATCCTCTTATCCGAATCGGCCTGAGGATGCTTCTGAAAGATAAATCGGAAATTTCTTTAATTGCGGAAGCCAATTCTTCAATTGCATTGTTGAATGCGCTGCACCATCAATCGGCCGATCTCCTGATCACCGATTTTTCGATGCCCGTTGGCGAGACGCCCGATGGCCTTGGCTTGATCCAGCGACTGCGCCGCGACCATCGGGACTTGCCGATCATCGTGCTCACGATGATCTCCAACGCGGGCGTGCATGCCAGCATCCTGCGCAGCGGCGTTCGAGGCCTTGTCGACAAGTCGTCCGATATCGGCGAAGTCGTTTTTGCCATCGATGCCGTCACTGGGGGACGGGACTATGTCAGTCCGTCGTTCCGAAAGGGCCTGTTCGAAATGACGAACCCATTCCGCGACGGCATGGCGGCCCGCCTGTCGCCACGCGAGACCGAGGTGCTGCGACTGTTTGCCTCCGGGCTGAGTGTGTCGTCGATTTCCAAGCGGCTGTCGCGCAGCGTCAAGACGGTGAGCAGCCAGAAATCGGTCGCGATGATGAAATTGGGCCTGAAGAGCGACTACGAAATTTTCTTCTACGCGCGCGAGCACGGCATGGAGGGTTGACTGGATTTTTAAGAATAATCCGATGGGTTTCTACGGCTTCAGCTTTTAGATTTCATCTCGTGCGTATGGGGCAGTCAACCTCTGCCAACGCGTGAGAAAAAAGATTTAAAGTGAACTCCGAACATTTCGATGTCGAATACCTGGAGGCCGTCAAGGCTCCCGCCCCGGACGCCTGCGGGGACGAGAACCTGTTGTACAACTATCCCGGACCGGGCTTTCTTCGCCTGCGCTGGGCCGAGTGGTGCGGCCTGGCGCGCGACTGCAAGGGGAACTGGCTCGAGTTGCCCGACGCATCGGCGCAACGGGCGGCGCACAAGGTCAGGGTCGCGATCGTCAAGGGCGGCTCCATGGCGCCGGTTTTCGTCGTCGATGCGCTGCGCGTGGACCCGCCCGCCCTGACGGGACCGGTTCACGAGGTCAGGCCGTGTTCGCTGGCGTAGACGAAGATTTCGAGGTCGTTCTTGAGGCCGAGCTTGATCATCGCGTCGTTCTTCTGCCGGCTCACGGTCTTGACGCTGCGCGACAGGCGCGCCGCGATCTCCGACACCGTGAGCCCGGACGCAAACAGGCGCAGCACTTCGACTTCGCGCGGTGAAAGCCGCGCGGATTCGCCGGCGTCGCGGTCGAACCGGCTTTGCCGCAGGCCCTCCCTGAAGGTCTCGCTGACGTAGCTGCGGCCTTGTGCGACCGCCTGGATGGCCAGAGCGATCTCGGCCATGCCCGCCCCCTTGTCGATCAGGCCGCGCGCACCGGCTTCGAGGATCGTGCCATGCACGCCGACATTGGCGAGCATGGTCAGCACGATGATGGGCAAGGCCGGGTGGTCGCGGCGCACCCTCTGGATCAGCCCGAGGCCATCCGCCGCCTGTCCGCCGGGCATCGAGAAATCAGTGATCAGCAGATCCGCGGGAGTTTCGCGCAAGACCGACAGGAGACGGTCCGCCGAGTCGGCCTCGGCCACCACGGCGAGGCCCGGGTCGTTGCCGAGCAGTAGTCGGACGCCCGCCCGGATCAACGGATGGTCGTCGGCGAGGATCACGCGCAGGGTCATGGCGGCATGGGCGTCGTCCAGAGGCTGTGACGATACCGTCAATGCGCGGATCGTTGAAGTTTTTTCTGGTCCTTATCAGCGAACCGTCCTAGAAATGGTTCGGATTGTCGGACTACTCGATGATCCGGAACTGGTCGAGGTAGTCGGTCTTCAGGGTCAGGCCGAGGCCGGGCTTGTCGTCGTCGAGTTGCAGGAAGCCGTTGTCGGCCACCGGTTCGCCGTCGAAGATGTAGTAGAACAACTCGTTGCCGACTTCGACATCGTGCATGGGGAAGTACTCGCTCATCGGCGATGCCAGCGTGCTCATCGTCAGGTGGTAGTTGTGCATCTGGCCGGCATGCGGGATGACGGGCACCGACCACGCCTCGCACAGTGCGTTGATCTTGTGCGCCGCCGTGATGCCGCCGACGCGGTTGGTGTCGTACTGCACCACGCTCACCGCCTTGCGCTCCAGCAGCTGCTTGAATCCGTAGAGGCTGAACTCGTGCTCGCCGCCCGAGATCGGGATCGCCGTGAGCGCATTCAGTTCGGCGTAGCCGTCGATGTCGTCGGCGATCACCGGCTCCTCGACCCAGCGCGGCTGGAACTTCTCGAGCTTGGGAAGCATGCGTTTCGCGTACTCGACGTTCCAGCCCATATAGCACTCGAGCATCAGGTCGTTCTCATAGCCGATGACTTCGCGGATGGCCTCGACCGCCTTCAGGTTCTCGGCCACGCCCCGGGTGCCGTGGGCCGGCCCGAAGCCGAAGCGCGACTTGAACATGGTGAAGCCCTGGTCCATGAACTTCTGCGCCTCGCGCTGCATCTCGTCGAGGTCGGTGCGGTAGAGCTTGGAGTAGTAGCACGGGATCTTTTCCTTCGTGCGGCCGCCCAGCAGCTTGAACACCGGCTTGCCGACCGACTTGCCGAGGATGTCCCAGATCGCCAGGTCGACCGCCGAGATCGCCGCCATGGTCACTCCCTTGCGGCCCCAGGCATGGGTGGCGCGGTACATGCGCTGCCACAGGTACTCGTAGTCCCATGGGTCTTGCCCGACCACCAGCGGCGCCAGGTACTGGTCGATGATGGCCTTGGCAATGGCGGGGGCCAGCGCCACGTTGCCGAGGCCGACGATGCCGTCGTCGGTCTCGATCTCGACCACGGTCCACGCATGGAAGCGGAAGGTGCTCATGGTCTCGGCCGGCGAATAGAGCAGGTCCATCGCGTTGGAGCAGAAGTTGCCTTGCGGCGGCACGGTCTTGCCTTGCCACTGGAAGACGCGGGCGCGGACGGATTTGATCTTCATGGTGTCTCCGGGTTGAAAGGGATCAGGCGGTCTCGCGGTTGGCGAGCCGGTGCGCGCTTCCCATGCGGCTCGCGATGCGAAATGCCTGCCAGGTGGCTTCGACGCTGGCCTTGCCCTGGCCGGCGATGTCGTAGGCGGTGCCGTGGGCCGGCGTGGTGATCGGGATCGGCAGCCCGCCCTGCACCGTCACGCCGCGGCTGAAGCCGAGCAGCTTGATCGCGATCTGGCCCTGGTCGTGGTACATGGTCACGATCGCCTGGTAGTCGCCGGCCTGCGCCTTCAGGAAGATGGTGTCGGCGGGGAAGGGGCCGTCGAACGGGGCCTCGCTGGGCCAGTCGCGCGCCTGCAATGCCTTGACCGCGGGCGCGATGATGTCGAGTTCTTCGCGGCCGCAGACGCCGCCGTCGCCGCCGTGGGGATTGAAGGCTGCGATCGCGACCCGCGGCCGCTCGATGCCGCTGGCCCGCAGCGCGCGGTAGATGAGCTCGGCCGCCTGCTCGATGCGTTCGGCCGTGATGTACTGCGCGACGTCCTTCATCGGCACGTGCGAGGAGATCCGCGAGGTCCAGAGGTCGCCCAGGGTATTGAACTCGCAGAAGTAGCCGGTGACGCCGAGGTAGGCGGCGAAGTGGTGCAGCTCGTCCTCGTGCTGCATGCCGCCGATCCTCATCGCCTGCTTGTTGAGCGGTGCGAAGCAGATCGCGTCGACCTCGCCGGCCAAGGTCGCGTCCATGCAGCGGTCGAGCACCTGGAGCACCGAGCGGCCGCCCGCCGCCTCGGCGCGGCCGCGCTGAACCTGCGACGGGTCGATGCTGTCGATCGCGAGGAAGGCCGGGCGCCCGGTGTCGCTGCGTTCGCGCACGGCGGCGAAGGAAGGCACGGCGTCGGTCTCCACCGGCAGGCCGGCGATGCGCTGGCCGTCCTCCCACAGCCAGCGATCGCCGACCAGCACGATGTTGGCGAGCGCGGTGGCCTCGGGCCGGGCGAGCAGGCGGGCGATCAGCTCGGCGCCGATGCCGGCGGGGTCGCCGAGGGTGAGTGCGACGACGGGCAGGGGTGAGGGTTGCATGGTCAATCCAGCCGGATGCTGTTCTTCTTGATGATGTCGCCGAAGCGCTTGTATTCGGCCGCGTGGAAGGCCGCGAACTGGGCCTGGGTCATGGGCGTGACCTCGGCGCCGATGGCGTCGAGGCGGGCCTGTGTCTCGGGCATCGCGAGCACCTGATTGACCGCGTCGTGGACCTTGTCCTGCACCGCCTTCGGCGTCGAGGCCGGCATGTAGATGCCGTACCAGGCGCTCATCTCCACGCCGGGCACCCCGGCCTCGGCCAGCGTCGGGACGTTCGGCAGCTGCGGATTGCGCTTGGCCGCGGTGACCGCCAGCGGCCGGATCTTGTTGTTGCGGATCTGCCCGATCACCGATGGCAGGGTGTCGAAGCTCAGCTGCACCTGGCCGCCGATGAGGTCGATCAGGGCCGGTCCGCTGCCTTTGTAGGGCACATGCGTGATGTCGATCCGGGTTGCGTCCTTGAACATCTCGGCCGCGATGTGCTGCGTGCTGCCGGCGCCGCTGGTCGCGAAGTTGAGCTTGCCCGGCTCCTTCCTGGCGAGCTGCACCAGCGCCGACACCGAGTCGACCGGCAGTGTGTTGCTGACGACCAGCACGTTGGGCACCGCACCGACGAAGGCCACCGGGACCAGGTCGCGGTTGTTGTCGTAGCCGAGCTTGATGAGGTGCGGCGCGATCGCATGGGCGGTGACGACCCCCATCACCATGGTGTGGCCGTCGGTGGCCTTGGCGGTGGCGTCGGCGGCCAGGGTGTTGGAAACGCCCGGCCGGTTCTCGACCACCATCGGCTGCTTCAGGAGCGGGCCCAGGCGGTCGGCCACGGCGCGCGCCATGGCGTCGGTGCCGCCGCCGGGCGCCGAGCCGACCAGGATGCGCAGCGGGCGGGTCGGCCAGTCCTGGGCCTGGGCCAGGCCGGCCGTGCAGGCGAGTGCGAGCGCAGCCGTCACCGCGGCGATTTGTCGCTTCATGTGCTTGTCTCCAGTGGATGTGTCGAACCGAAGCCTGGATGTTAGGAACGCGATTGATTCCCGTAAACTGAAAGCTCGTCATCAATCAATAACCAGGGGTGATCAATCGTGGGTTCGATCGATCGGCAGCAGAGCACGCCGCAGCTGCTCAACCGTCTGCGCATGCGGCAGATCGCCCTGATCCTCGCGATCGACGAGAAGCGCACCTTGCGGGCCGCCGCCCTGCAGCTCGGCATGACGCAGCCGGCCGCCACCAAGATGCTGCATGAACTCGAAGACGCCCTGGGCCAGCCCTTGTTCGAGCGCGTCGGCCGCGGCCTGCAGCTGAACGATGCCGGGGCCCGCGCGACCGGCTACTTCCGCGGCATTCGCGGCAGCATGGAGGCGCTGAACCGCGAGCTGGGCGAACTGCGCCTGGGCAGCGCCGGCAAGTTCTCGGTCGGCAGCATCATGGCGGCCTCGCCGGGGCGGCTGTCCGAGGCGCTGCTCGGGCTCAAGGCGCTGTTTCCGCTGCTGGCCATCGAGATCGCGGTCGACACCAGCGACCGGCTGCTGGCCCAGTTGCGCGAAGGCGTGCTCGAGGTCGTGATCGGCCGTCGGGTCGGCCCGCCGCAGTTCGAGTACAGCTTCACGCCGATCGAGGACGAGGGCCTTGCGGTGGTGGTCGGCAACGATCACCCGCTGGCGCGCCGGCGGCGGGTCGAGTTCGAGGCGCTGCTGGCCTATTCGTGGGTCCTGCAGCCCACCGGCAGTCCGATGCGCGATGTCATCGAGCACGAGTTCCGCGACCATGATGCGGCGCTGCCGCCGGGCCTGGTCGAGACCGGGTCCATCCTGACCGCCATCAACCTGATCCGGCGCTCCACGCTGGTGGCGGTGATCCCCGAAGCGGTCGCGCAGCGCGATGCGGCGCACGGCGTGCTGCGCATCCTGCCCTACCGCATCCGCCAGAAGCTTCCCGCCTACGGGAGTCTGGTGCGCAAGGACTGGCCCCTGAGCCGGCCTGCCGAGCAGTTCCTGGAACTGCTTCATCGGTCGCCTGGAACGCGAGCACCTGCCGATTCGAAAGCCTGAACAGATCGGATGCTCATTGCCGCCAACGGGGCTTGCGCCGCCGTGGCTCGAAGCAGCAGACTTCGGTGTTCCAGCAAAGGATTCACCATGACGCAGTCCCATGATCTCCAAGTCACCGTGGAGGCCCTCGTTCAACAGGGGAAGGGCATCCTGGCCGCCGACGAGAGCGGTCCCACCATCGCCAAACGGTTCACGGCGATCGGCGTCGAATCGACGCCCGAGAACCGCCGGGCTTACCGCAGCCTGCTCCTGGCTGCACCCGGGCTGGGCGAGTTCGTCAGCGGCGTCATCTTGTACGAGGAGACGCTGGGGCAGTGCGCCGACGACGGCGAGCCGTTGCCGGCGCTGGCCGCGCGCCAGGGCATCGTGCCGGGCATCAAGGTCGATACCGGCAAGGGCCCGCTGGCGCTCGCACCGGGCGACGAGATCACCCACGGCCTGGACGGGCTCGCCGCGCGCCTCGAAGCCAGCGTGAAGCTGGGCGCGCGCTTCGCGAAGTGGCGCGCCGTCTACAACGTCTCCGACAGCTTGCCGAGCCGGGCGGCTGTCGAAGCCAACGCAGAGTCGCTCGCACGCTACGCAGCGATCTGCCAGACCCAGGGCGTGGTGCCGATCGTCGAGCCGGAGGTGCTGATCGACGGCGACCACAGCCAGGCGCGCTGTGCAGCGGTCACGCAGGAGGTTCTGCTCGCGGTGTTTGGCGCCTTGCACCGCCATCGCGTGGTGCTCGAGCACATGCTGCTCAAACCCAGCATGGTGGTGCCGGGCAAGGCCCATGCGCAGCGGGCGGGACCGGGGGATGTGGCCGAGGAGACGCTGCGCGTGCTGCGGCGCACGGTGCCCGCGGCCGTGCCGGGCATCGTCTTCCTGTCGGGAGGACAGTCGCCGGCCGAAGCGACAGCCAACCTCGATGCGCTCAATCGACAGGGGCCGCAACCGTGGCGATTGAGCTTCTCCTATGGGCGGGCGCTTCAGGATCCGGTGCTGCAGGCGTGGCGAGGGCAACCCGCCCAGGTTCACGCCGCACAGGAAGCGTTGCTCAAGCGAGCCCGATTGAACGCACTGGCAAGCCAGGGACGCTACGGCGCCGAAATGGAAGACGGGTCCTGAGGCGCGAGGCCGTCGTCCGGCCCTCGCGGCTCAGCGCAGCATCCAGGCGGCCGCGCCGTCGAGGACTTCGGCCATCACTTCGGCGTCGCTGCGGCCCGAGCGGACCAGCACGTGAAAGGAATGATCGGCCTCGGCGATGCGCAACAGCGTCGCGGTGGGACCGAGCTCGGCCACCAGCTTCTCGATCCGGTCGAACTCCGCCAGCTTGTCGCGCGTGCCCTGGACGAACAGCATCGGCACCCGGACATCGAACAGATGACGCGCGCGCTCGTTCGACGGTGCGCCGGCCGGATGCAGCGGAAAGCCCAGGAACACCAGGCCGGCGACGCCCGGCAGCGGCGCCAGCGACTGCGCCTGCGAGGTCATGCGGCCGCCGAAGGACTTGCCGCCGGCGAACAGCGGCAGCGAGGGAAACCGGCCCGCGGCATGCGCCACGGCGGCGCGCACCGCGGCCTGGGCGATCGCCGGCGGATCGGTGCGCTTCGAGCCGCGCTCCATGTAGGGGAACTGGTAGCGCAGCGTCGCGATGCCGCGCTGTACAAGGCCGTCGGCGACCTCGGCCATGAAGGCATGCGCCATGCCGGCGCCGGCCCCGTGGGCGAGCACGTAGCAGGCGCGCGGCGCCGGCGGTGACTGCAGCAGGGCGGAGACAGTCTGCCCGTCAACGAGGGTGAGGGTGGCGGGCTGGGCGTCGGTCGTCATGGGTGGGTCTCCGGAAGTCTGCGCCGGCTCGAGTTTTGCACGAGGACGTCAATACGCAATATGGCGGTGCGCGGCTCGGCCGTTTGCATCGGCTTGCGCGCCTGGCCGGGCCGGCCCGGACGCGACAATGCGAGCTCCGTCGCTGCAGTCCCCGTCGTGCGCATTCTCCTTGTCTCCGACCTCCACTACGCGTTGCCCCAGCTCGACTGGGTGGTGCGCTCGGCCCCTTCCTACGATCTCGTGGTGCTCGCCGGCGATCACCTCGACGTCAGCTCGCCGGTGTCGCTCGATGCCCAGTCGGTCGTGCTGCTGCGCTACTTTTCGCTGATGCGTCCGGCCACCTCGCTGGTGGTGGCTTCGGGCAACCACGACCTGACGGGACCGGACCAGCACGGCGAACGGGCGGCGCTGTGGCTGGCGGAGTGTCGCCGCGCCGGTGTCTCTTCCGACGGCGAATCGCTGGCCATCGGCGACACCCTGATCACCATCTGCCCCTGGTGGGATGGCCCGGCCGGGCGCGCGGCGCTCGAACTGCAGCTGGCCGCGGATGCCGCGAGACGCCCCGCGCGCTGGGTCTGGATCTACCACTGGCCGCCGGTGGGCTCGCCGACCTGCTGGACCGGCAAGCGTGAATATGGCGACGCCGACCTGGCGGCCTGGATCGCGAAGTACCAGCCCGAGCTGGTGCTCTGCGGCCATGTGCACGAGCCGCCGTTCAAGCCGGCGGGCGCCTGGGCCGACCGCATCGGCGCCACCTGGGTGTTCAATGCCGGCAAGCAGATCGGCCCGGTGCCGGCCCACATCGTGATCGACCTGGCGGCCGGTACGGCTTCGTGGCACTCGATGATGGGCGAGGAAGCGCTGGCGCTGGAGGCCGAAAGCGCTCCCTTGCGTTCGGTGTTCTGAGCCTCGACCGGCGTGGCCGGGCGTCAGTAGTCGGGGTTGGGTTCGCGCGCCGAGCCGGGTCGCGCCGGCGGCCCCTGGCGGTGCGCCAGGTGGCCGAGCACCTCGGAGACCATGGCCAGGCCCGGCGAGTCGCCGTACTGGTGCTTGAGGTCGACCAGGTAGGTGGTGACGAGATTGAGGCGCTCGGCCAGGCCGGCGGCGATCACCCGGGTGATCGCCGGGTCGCTCATCAGGAATGCCAGGCCGTCGGCCGCGAAGCGAACGATGCTGGGGGCGCTCGCCACGACCGTGGCGCTGTAGGGCGAATCGAGCAGCAGGGAGATCTCGCCGATCGCCGCCCCGGGACGGCTGACCGAATTGATCGCGATGCCATCCTTGCTGACCATCAACGTGCCAGAGACCAGGATCCAGAGGCCGTCGCCCGCGTCGCCTTCGCGCACCACCGTGTCGCCGGCCGCGAGCCTGATTTCAGGCAGACCCGCCGAGCGCTGTAGGAGTTCGTCCATGCGCCGATGTTAGGCCAACGGCCGCTGGGCGACGAGCCCCGGGGCGCCGTCGTCCTACCGGGCGGGTGCGGCATTTGTCCAGGGCAGCAACCGGTGCCGTGGCTGCGGCGCCTTGGTCGCCGGGCTGCCGGCCGCGGCGGCCGTTTTTTTGCCCTCGGCCTGGCTGCAGCTCGAGGGCGCGCCGCTCAAGGGGCGCAGCATCGGCGCCAGCAGCGTGAGCCCCCCGGTCGCCGCCGCCGCGCCGACGTTGGCCGCCTGGCGCACGGCGCCCCGCGGGTTGATGCTGAGGACGGGCGCGTCGAGCGGGCCCTGCAGCACCAGCAAGTCGACCAGGCTGCCCGGATTCAGGTCGAGGCCGCGCTTGACCTGCGGACGAAACGCCAGTGAAAGAGTGCGCCGGGCGAGATTGATCTCGCCGCTGGCCGAGATGGCCATCTGCCGCGTCTCCACCGCGATCGAGCGGTCGATGGCCGCCACCCCGCTGCGCAGCGGAAGCCGCACCACGGCGCACTCGACGACCAGGTTGTCGCGCGACTGGCCGGTCGGGATCAGCGCGTCGATCAGCCGGGCCAGGATGTCGCGGCCGGTCGAGGCGGTCCGGCCCACCAGCCCGACATCGCGCGCGGTCAGCAGCGCTTCGCCGGTCGACGAACCGGCCAGCGCCCAGGCCGTGCGGCCGCTCATCGCCAGCTTGGCGTCGAGGTTGGCGCGGCCGCCCTTGAAGAGCCGGGCGCCGGCGCGCCCGGCCTCCAGCGATTCGATCGCCATCGACCTGGCGCTCAGCTGCAGGTCGATCCGCGGCGCCGCACCTGGCGGCAGGCCGAGCCGGAGCTGGCCGCGGGCCTGGCCGCCCGCAATTGCGAAGCTGAACGGCTCGACCTGCAGGCGCCCGGGTTCGAAGGCGACCCGGGCCTGGATCGCCGACAGTGGCGGCAGCCCTGCGACCGTCCACGTCGGCGCCGCGAGCTCGGCCTCGAGCCGGACGGGCGAGCTTGCTGCGGCCTTCAGACTGGCGCTGCCGCTCAGGCGCTGGCCGGCCAGCGACAGCTGCATCGCGTCGGCGCGCCATTGCCCCGGCGTGTGCGTGAGCGTGGTCTTCCACTCGAGGGGGAGCGGGACGGCGGCCGCCGCGGCGCCCAAGGGCGCCAGCGCCTTGGCGGCGCTGACCTGGAGCGACAGCTTCGCGTCCAGCGCCCCGGCGTGCTTGCCGGTCCCCATGCTGCCCTGCAGCGACGTCGAGATGCCCTCGCCCGTGGCTTGCAGGTCGAGTGGCCACTCGGGAGCACCGGCCAGCAGGGCATCCAGCGGGCCGGTGTGGCCTTCGATGGCCCAGCGCTGGGCGCCCAGCGCCAGGCCCGCGGTCAGCTGGCTGCGCCCGTCGCCCGCCGACTCGGCGACCAGCGATTCGATGTGCAGTTCTTGCGCCGCGCCTTCGCGCCCCTGGCGGTAGCTGATGCGGGCATCGGTCGCGGCCAGCCGGTCCAGGGAGATCCGCGGCACCGCCTTGCCAGCGCTGGCGCCCGCAGCGCCGGCCGGTGCGGCCAGGCGCCAGTTGTACTGGCCGCTGCCATCGGACTCGAACCGCAGCTCACCGCCCTCGATGTCGACGCTGCGGATGCGCACGATGCCCGACAGCAGGTCGCGCAGATCGATCTCGAAGCCGATGTGGCGGGCCCGCAGCATGTCGGGCTCCGTGCCCCATTCGGCATTGGCGAGGGCCACCTGGGTGGCATCGATCGTGAGCCGGGGCAGCAGGTGGAGCGTGAGTTCGCCGTCGATGCGAAAGGCGCGTCCGGTCGCGGCCGTCACACTTTCCGCGAGCATCGCCGCCAGCCGCTCTGGCGGATAGGCCCGCCGCAGGGCGACCCAGGCGGCGGCCAGCAGAAGACCGAGCACGCACAGCGCGATCAGCACCCGGCGCGCGATGCGCCGTGCCCGGCCTGGGCTCTCGGGGGTGGGGCTGTTCTCCATCCGCGCATTCTGCGGCCTGCCCGGGTCACTTGAAGGGCTGGTCGCGGATCGTCTCGGCCGACTTCCGCAACTGGGCCTCGATCTCCTGTGCGATGTCGTCGCGGCGCCGCTTGCGGAGATAGACCGCCACCGCACCGACGAGCACCGCCGACAGTGCGACAAACCCGTAGACGCCCACTTCCATCGCCCGTTCTCCCGATTCCCGGCTGGATTGCCCAACGAAAGGCCCTCCGCCGACTTTCGTCCGTGCGGAGGGCCTCCGCGGTCCCGGAGTGCCCATGGGGTGTTGCCGAGACCGTGGAGCGACTATGCGACCGGCACGGCGCCCCCGGGTTCAGCGGCGAACTGAAGAGAAGGCCGGACGTTTCCTACTTCGCCGGCGCCGGCGCCGGCTCGCCGCGACGCGATGGGTGCCGGCATACTCGTGCGCTCAACGAGGAAGAGACAAGAACGTGGCCCCAGCTGAACTCACCTTTGTCTACAAGGGCTACCGGGTGCTGGCCTTCACAAGCCCGTCGCCGTATCGGCGTTATTGGGCCTGGGTGTCCTTCGACCTCTTCCCCGGAATTCCCGGCGCCCATCCGCGGCATCTCGTGCCCGGCGAGTTTTCCGATCGGCAAGCCGCCCTCATCGCCGCCGACGGCTACGCCAAGAGCAAGATCGATCGCGGCGAGGTGTGGGGCTGAACGGCCCCCGCGCCGCTCCCTGAATCTCTTCGACCGACGTCGCGTCCGCAGCGACGCGGGACACCCTGCGCCTGTCAAGGCGCTGACATGTGCCGCGGCCATCATTGTGGCATCCAGAGTGTTTGTGGAAATTAGTGCAAATGCAAAAGTTGCCTCATCGGCAACGAGACGCACCCCGGCGCGCTCTGGAGCTTCGCCCACCCGACATCCGCTCACGAAAGAAAGAGATTCCATGCATGCGCGTTTCGCTTCCTCCTGTTCCGAACCCCGGCCTGGTTGGCGCGCGGTTCTGCTCGGCCTCGCGACCGTCTTCGCGCTGAGTGCCTGCGGCGGCGGCGGCAGCAACGGTGCGATCCCTCCGGTCGCCGGCGGCACCGCGACCTCGCCCGGCACCTCCGGCACGCCCGCCGCGCCCGTGACGCCGGACACCTCCGCCAAACCCGAAATGCGCTGCGCGCCCTGATCCCCGACCGGAACCCCTCATGACTTCACGACGCAACTTCCTGCGCGGCGCCGCCACCACCGGCATCGCCGCCGCCACGCTCGCCTCTTTTCCGCCGGCCATCCGCCGCGCCCTCGCCATTCCGGCCAACAATGCGACCGGAACGATCATGGACGTCGAGCACGTCGTGATCCTGATGCAGGAGAACCGCTCGTTCGACCACTACTTCGGCACCCTCGCCGGCGTGCGTGGCTTCGGCGACCGGTTCACGATCCCGCTGCCCAACGGCCGCACAGTGTGGGAGCAGGAATACCTGGCCGGCCAGATCGTCACGCCCTACTACCTCGACAGCACCAAGGGCAACGCGCTGCGCGTCAAGGGCACGCCGCACGACTGGAACGACGGCCAGAACGCCTGGGACGGCGGCCGCCTGAGCAAATGGCCGACCTACAAGAAGACATCGACCGCACCCTTCACGCAGTCGATGGGCTACTACCGGGAGGCCGAGCTGACGTTCCAGTTCGCGCTGGCCAATGCCTTCACGGTGTGCGATGCCTACCACTGCGCGATGCACACCGGCACCAACTCCAACCGCAGCTTCCACTGGACCGGCACCAACGGACCGACCGGCGCCAACGTGGCGATGGTCACCAACGAATGGGACGATATCGGCCCCTCGACCCAGGGCTATGGCTGGACCACCTACCCCGAGCGCCTCGAGAAGGCCGGTGTCAGCTGGATCGTCTACCAGAACATGCCGTCCAACTACACCGACAACCCGCTGTGCGGCTTCAAGCAGTACCGCCTCGCCAACGAGGCCTCGGGCAAGCCCGTGAGCCACGACGGCAGCGTGGTGTCGCCGGCCTATGACCCGGCCTCCGACAATGTCGGCAACCCGCTCTACAAGGGCATCGCCAACACGATGCCGGACGGCGGCTTCCTCGCCACCTTCAAGCAGGACATCCTGAACCGCAAGCTGCCGCAGGTCAGCTGGGTGGTCGGGCCCTCGACCTACTCGGAGCATCCGAGCCCGTCGAGCCCGGTGCAGGGCGCCTGGTACATCCAGGAGGTGCTGGACGCGCTCACCGCCGTCCCCGAGGTCTGGAGCAAGACCGTGCTGATCGTCAACTTCGACGAGAACGACGGCTTCTTCGACCACGTGCCTTCGCCCTCGGCGCCATCGAAGGACGCGGGTGGCGTTGCCGCAGGCAAGACCACGCTGGTCGACGCCGAGATGGGCGTCGAGTACTTCACCCATCCGGCGCCCCCCGGCACGGTCGACCAGGACACGCCGGACGGCCGCGTGTACGGCCCCGGCATGCGCGTGCCGATGTATGTCATCTCGCCCTGGAGCCGCGGCGGCTGGGTCAACTCGCAGGCTTTCGACCACACGTCGGTGCTGCGCTTCCTCGAGGCCCGCTTCGGCGTCAAGGAGACCAACATCGGCGCGTTCCGGCGCGCGGTGTGCGGCGACCTCACGAGCGTCTTCAATTTCGCGACCCCGAACACCGAGGTGCTGCCGACGCTGGCCGGGCGCACGACTAAGGCCGCCGCCGACACGCTGCGTGCGTCGCAGGATGCGCTGACCCAGGTGGCGCTGCCCGGCACCGCGACCTTGCCGAAGCAGGCCACCGGCACGCGGCCCTCGCGCGCGCTGCCCTACGAGCTGCACACCAGTGCGCGCTGCGACGCCGCGAGCGGCAAGGTGCAGCTGCTGTTCGCCAACACCGGCAAGCAGGCGGCCGTGTTTCACGTCTATGACAAGCTGCACCTGGATCGCTTGCCGCGCCGCTACATGGTCGAGGCGGGCAAGACCCTGGACGACAGCTGGACCGCGATGACCGACGACGCCGGGCTGTACGACCTGTGGGTGCTGGGCCCGAACGGCTTCCACCGCCACTTCAAGGGCGACCTCAATGCGCTGCGCGCCAACGACGTGGCCCAACCCGAAGTGCGGGTGTGCTACGACATCACGAACGGCAACGTCTACCTGACCATGATGAACACGGGCAAGAAGGCGGCCGGCTTCACGGTCAAGGCCAAGGCCTATCGCGGCGATGGCCCGTGGGCGGCCTCGGTCGCCGGCAACACCACGGTCGACCAGCACTGGGATCTGGCCGCCAGCGGCCAGTGGTATGACTTCGCCGTGACCTGCGACACCGACCCGCGCTACTACCGGCGCTTCGCCGGCCGGGTCGAGACCGGCAAGCACACGGTCAGCGATCCGGCGATGGGCATGGCGGACCTCTGACCGGGGCGGCGCCGCGGCGTGCAATCATGGCGCTCGTTGCCGCGGCGCCCAGACCCTCCTTCCCATGCTCCAAGAAGAACGCTTCCTCCGCATCCGCAGCCTGCTGGCCACCTTTTCCCGCCTGAGCGTCGACCGCGTCGTGCAGGACCTGTCCGTCTCGCGCGAAACCGTGCGGCGCGACCTGCTCGAGCTCGAAGGGCTGGGCGAGCTGCGCCGGGTGCATGGCGGCGCCGTCGCCACGCCGCCCGAGCCCGAGCCGCCGCTGGCGCTGCGGTTGATCGCACGCCAGAAGGAAAAGCGCGCCATCGCCCGGGCCGCTGTCGCACTGCTGCGGCCCGGCCAGACCTTGTTCCTCGATGCCGGCAGCACCACGTCGATCCTGGCCGAAGAGATCGCGACGCTCAGCGGCATGACCGTGATCACCAACTCACTGGCCATCGCACTCAAGCTGGCCGGTGCCGACGAAGGCCGGGCCGCGCGCAACGAGGTGCGCCTGCTGGGCGGCGCCATCGACGTGAAGACGCAGGCCACGCATGGCGAAGGCACGCTGGAGGACATCCGGCGCTTTCGTGCCGACGTGGCGCTGCTGTCGCCGGTGGGCCTGCATCCGAAGCACGGCGCGATGAGCTTCGAGCACCACGAAGCCGCCGTCGCGCGCGCCATGTCGGAACAGGCGCAGCAGGTGGTGATCCTGGCCGACCACAGCAAGATCGGCCAGGCCAGCCGCGTGACCTACGTCCGCAGCGCCGACATCGACATCGCCGTCACGGACACCAGGGCGCGCGAGGTGGGCGCGCTCGCCGCGCTGCGCAAGGCGTGTCCGCGCGTGATCGTCGCCTGAGGCAAGGGTATTCACCAAGCGGGCCGAAAGACCACATATTCGTATGATGTCCGGGCTCCTTGCGCGCCGGACGACGTGCCGGGGGCGCACGGCATTGTTCGTCCGTTGGCCGGCCGCCTCGACCGAGTCCTCCGAAGGAGACAGCAATGATCATTCGCACACGCTTCGCCGCGGCGGTCGCCGCATGCCTCGCCACCGGTGCCGTCATGGCGGCCGGACCGGCAGTGGTCAGCGGACCCGGCGAGAACCCGGCCTGCTTCAAGCCCTGGGACGCCAGCACCAAGTACTTCCAGTGGCCCGCCAAGAAGGGCCCATACCGCATCGCGCTGGCCAACGGCTTCGTCGGCAACACCTGGCGCATCCAGATGATCAAGATGGCCAAGGCCTACGCGGCGACGCCGGAAATGAAACCGCAGATCAAGGAATTCAAGATCGTCTCCACCGGCACCGACGTCGCCGCCCAGATCGCGGCGATGGACAACTTCATCAACTCGGGCTACGACGCCATCGTGACGATCGCGGTGAACCCGACGGCCTTCGCGCCGGTGATCAAGCGCGCCAATGCCGCCGGCATCGTCGTCGTGCCTTTCGACAACGTGCTCGACAGCACCGAGGTGATGATGGTCAACGAGGACCAGACCGCGATGGGCGCGCAGTCGGGCGAATGGCTGGTGAAGAACATCCCGTCGAAGAGCGGCCGGCTGCTCGAGGTGCGCGGTGTTCCGGGCAACTCGGTCGACCGCGACCGCCACCTGGGCTTCCGCAAGGTGGTCGAGGCGCCGGGCAACAAGTTCGAGGTCGTCGAAGTGGTCGGCAACTGGGACGACGGCACGGCCCAGAAGGCGGTGGCCGATGCCGTGGCGGTGCACAAGAACTTCGACGGCATGTACACGCAAGGCGGATCGACCGGCTCGGTGCGGGCCCTGATCGATGCCAAGCACAAGATGATTCCGGTGGCCGGCGAGGCCGAGAACGGCTTCCGCAAGCTGTGCGTCGAGCGCGCCAAGGACGGCCTGCTGTGCACCTCGATGGGCCAGTCGCCGGGGCTGGTCGCGATCTCGATGAAGGCGGCCGTCGCGGCGCTGCAAGGCAAGGTGATGCCGCAGCTGATCTCGGTGCCGATCCCGACCGCCACCCACCCCGACTTCAAGGCCGGCGAGAACTACTTCCCCGACCTGACGGACAACTTCTTCACCACCAACGACTTTCCGCCTTGCGGCGTGACGCTGAAGGCGACCGACATCATGTCGAAGGACGAGAAGAACAACTGACGCGACGGACGTTTCGGTTTGGACCCGGTCCTCGAGCTGGTCGACGTCTCCAAGCGCTATGGCGGCGTGCGGGCGCTCGACCGCGCGCAGTTCGCCTGCGCGCCCGGGCGCATCCATGCGCTGCTGGGCGAGAACGGCGCGGGCAAGTCGACCCTGATCAAGATCATGGCCGGGGTGGTGCAACCCGACGAGGGCCGCATCGTCCTCGAGGGGAGCGATCGCCGCTTCGTGCATCCGCAGCACGCCGTGGCGGCGGGCATCGCCTGCATCTTCCAGGAGCTGTCGCTGATGCCGCACCTGAGCGTGGCCGACAACATCTGCATCACCAACCCGCCGACCCGCCTCGGCCTCATCGACCGTCGGGCCCAGCGCCGCGTGGCCGAGGCGGCGCTGGCCCGCGCCGGGGCCGAGGACATCCATCCGCTGGCGCCGGTCGACAGCCTCTCGCTGTCGCGCCGCCAGATGGTCGAGATCGCCAAGGCCCTGTCGCGGCAGCCGAAGATCCTGATCCTCGACGAAGCCACCTCGGCCCTCACCGCGGCCGACGTGCAGCGGGTCTACGGCCTGCTCAAGCGGCTGCGCGACGAGGGCCTGGCGATCGTCTACATCTCGCACCGCATGAACGAGATCGCCGAACTGGCGGACGAATGCTCGGTGTTCCGCAACGGCCGGCACGTGGCGACCTTCGAGGCCGGCAGCCAGAGCGATGCGCAGACGGTCGAGATGATGATCGGCCGCGACATCGCGCATGCCTTCCCGCCCAAGCCGCCGCCGCGCGCTGCCGCCGAGACGGCGCCGCCGGCCCTGGACGTGCGCGGCCTGTCGTGGGGCGGCCGGCTGCACGACATCCGGCTGGCCGTGCGCGCGGGCGAGATCGTCGGGCTCGGCGGGCTCGACGGCCAGGGCCAGCGCGAGTTCTTCCTGGCGCTGTTCGGCGTCTTGCGCGGGGTGACCGGAGAGGTGCGCCAGGGCGGCGATCCGGTCACGGCCGGCAGCCCGCGCCAGGCCAAGCGCCGCGGGGTCGGCATCGCCCTGGTGCCGGAGGACCGCAAGACCGACGGCCTGATGCTGCCGATGTCGGTGCGCGACAACCTGAGCTTCGCGGCGCTCGATCGCCTGAGCCGGGCCGGTGTCGTCATCGCGTCGGCGGAGGCCGAGGCCACCGCCGCGATGGTCCGCAGGCTGTCGATCAAGGCGCCCGAACCCGGCGACCCGGTGGCGACGCTGTCGGGCGGCAACCAGCAGAAGGTCGTGATCGCGAAATGGCTGATGAACGCGCCGCGCATCGTGCTGCTCAGCGACCCCACGCGCGGCATCGACGTCGGCACCAAGCAGGAGATCTATGTGCTGCTGCGGCGCCTGGCCGAGGAGGGCGCCGCCGTGCTGCTGTATTCGACCGACTATGCCGAGCTGATCGGCTGCTGCGACCGTGTCGCCGTGTTCTTCGACGGCCGCATCGTGCGCTGGCTGGCCGGCGCCGAGCTGACCGAGCACGCGCTGGTGGCCAGCGCGCTCAATCTCACGGCGGAGACCTTGCACTGATGCGCGAGGACTGGCGCTTCCGGTTGCGCGAGCAGCGCGCCTGCTGGACCGCCGCCGCCCTGTTCGTGCTGATCTTCGCGCTCTACATCGCCAAGCACCAGACCGGCTGGACCGTGCCGGTGCTGACCACCGCCGCCAACAAGGGCGTGCTGCTGGCGATCGTCGCGATGGCGCAGACCTTGCCGGTGCTGACCTCGGGCATCGACCTGTCGGTCGGCATGGTGTTCGTGCTGGCGAACTGCCTCGCCTCGCACCTGGTGGTCGGCACGCCCCTGCAGGCGGCGGCCGGCGTGCTCGTCGTGCTGGCCACGGGCGCGCTGTGCGGCTGGATCAACGGCGCGATCATCGTCTATGGCCGGCTGCAGCCGATCATCACGACGCTGGCCACCGGCGCGGTCTATTTCGGCCTCGCGCTGGGCCTGCGGCCGGTGCCGGGCGGCGACGTCCATGCCGGCCTGGCCGACGCGCTCACCGGCGCGCTGCCGGGCGGCGTCCCCGCGATGCTGGTGGTGCTGCTCGCGGTGGTCCTGCTGGTCTGGGTGCCGTTTCGGCGGTCGGCGGTCGGCCGCGCGGCACTGGCGATCGGCTCGGCCGAAGCGGCGGCCTACATGTCGGGCGTCAACATCGGCCGCACCCGTCTCGTGACCTATACGCTGGCCGGATTGCTGGCGTCGATCGGCGGGCTGCTGCTGACTTTCGTCACCTATTCCGGCGAGGCCTCGGCGGCGATCGGCGGCGTCTACACCCTGAACTCCATCGCCGCCGTGGTCATTGGCGGCACCTCGCTCGCCGGCGGCGCGGGCAGCGCCATCGGCTCGGTGTTCGGCGCGCTGGTGCTGCGCACCATCGGCGACCTGCTCTTCGTGTTCGATCTCGAGCCGCTGTGGCAGCCGCTGTTCCAGGGCGTCATCCTGCTGGCCGCGGTCAGCCTCGGGGCGCTGCGGCTGCTGAAGGTCGACAACCGGCTCGACCTCTTCAAGTGACGCCGCCATCGTGACCGCGCTCGCCCTTCGCCTCCGGCGCTCCCGCCATTTGCCGGTCGTCGCGGCGGCGGCCTGCACGCTCGGGCTGCTGCTGGTCGGCAGCCTCTACTCGCGGAACTTTCTTTCGGCCGACTACCTGTTGCTGCAACTGCAGATCGCCTCGTTCCTCGGTCTCGTCGCGACCGGCGCGATGCTGGTCATCCTGCTGGGCGGCATCGATCTGTCGGTGCCCTGGCTGGTGACGGTCGGCGGTGTCATGTCGGCGGCCGCGGCCGGCTGGTGGGGCCCTGCCGGCGAGTGGCTCGCGATTCCGTTCGGCATTCTCTGCGGCTGCCTGTTCGGAATCGTCAACGGCATCGGCGTGGCCTACCTGCGCGTGCCGTCGATGATCTTCACGCTCGGCATCAATGCGGTGGCCCAGGGCCTGATCGTGGTCCAGACCGGGGGCTTCGCGCCGCAGGACCGCGCCACGCCGGCCATGCACCTGCTGGCCACCGGGCGCTCGCTGCTCGGCATTCCCAATCCGCTGCTGGTCTGGATCGTGGTGGGCGCATGCACCCTGTTCCTGTTGCACCGCACCACGCTGGGCCGTGCCATCTACGGCGTCGGCAACAGCGAGCGCGCCGCCTACCTGTCGGGGGTGGACACGCGGCGGGTCACGTTGCTGTGCTTCGCGATCGCCGGCGCCTGCTCGGCGGCGGCCGGCGTGCTGCTCACCGGCTATTCGACCAAGGCCTACCAGGCCATGGGAGACGCCTATCAGCTGCCCGCGATCGCCGCCGTCGTGCTGGGCGGGACCCACATCCTCGGCGGCCGGGGCTCGTATGTCGGCACGGTGGTGGGCGTGATCCTGATCACGCTGCTGCAGTCGATCCTCTCGGTGATGCAGATCCCCGAGATGGGGCGCCAGGTGATCTACGGCGCGGTGATCATCGCGATGCTGCTGATGTATGGCCGGGGGCGCCGGCATTCGCAGTAGGCTCCAGCGGATAGCCGGCCTCGCGCCAGGCCTTCATGCCGCCATCCAGCGCCACCGCGTGCAGGAAGCCCATCTCCCGCAGGGTCGCCGCCGCCAGGGTCGAGATGTAGCCCAGCTCGCAGCAGGTCAGGATGCGCCGCGTCGGGTCCGGCAGCTCCTGGTTGACGCGCAGCTCGAGCTGCCCGCGCGGCAGCAGCCGGGCGCCGGGGATGTGGCCGGCCTCGAAGGCATCGCGTTCGCGCACGTCCAGCACGATCAGGTCGTCCTCGGCGGCCTCGACCCGACCCTTGAGCTCGACCAGCGACATGAAGGGCACCGACGAGGTGGCTTCGGCCAGCAGCCGGGCCACGGTCTTGCCGCCGCTCATGTTGGTGCGCAGGGCTTCCGTGATGTGGGTCGGCATCGTGAGGTTGAGGCTGCGCATCATCTCGACGAAGGCCGCCCGCTCGCGCTTCTGCAGCCGCGGGTTCGACGCCAGCTCCTCGGCGATCGTCGAATGGCTGCGGCCCTTGTAGTCGTGGGCCGGGTAGACCTTGAGCGCCGGGTCGAGATGCAGCACCCGGTTGAAGAGGCTGTCGTAGAGCGCCTCGGGGTCGCCGCTCGGCAGGTCGGTGCGGCCGGTGCCGCCGATCAGCAGGGTGTCGCCGGTGAAGAGCCGGTCGCCGACCTGGATGCACATCGAGTCCGCCGTGTGGCCGGGCGTGTGCAGCACTTGCAGGCGCATCTGGCCGACCACGATCATCTCGCCGTCGCCGAGCCGCATGTCGACGAAGGGCGCCGGGCTGGCCCGCTGCATCACGACCGGCACGTCGAGCTGGCGCGCCAGTTCCTTGGTGGCCGAGAAATGATCGGCGTGGGTGTGGGTGTCGATGAGGTAGCGGATGCGCACCCCGTTCTGCGCGGCGAGGGCCACGTAGTGGTCGATCTGGCTCAGCGCCGGATCGATCAGGACGGCGGCGCGGGTCTCGTCGCAGCCCACGAGGTAGGACTGGCAGCCGCCGGTTGCAACTTGCTCGAAGATCATGGTGGGGACCTCGCTGGCGGTCGAGTCTAGCGGGCTCTGCGGCCAGGGGAAAGCGCCCTTACGATAGCCGCATGTCCGACCTGCCACCACTCTCCATGCTTGCCGCCCGCGTCGGCGCCACCCTGAAGGAGCGCGGCGAGACGGTCGCGGTCACCGAATCCTCGGCCGGCGGGCTGGTCTCGGCGGCACTGCTGGCGATACCGGGGGCCTCGGCTTTCTTCCTCGGCGGCGCCGTGGTCTACACCCGGCGCGCCCGCCGGGCGCTGCTTGGCCTGACGCCCGCCGACGTCGCCGGCCTGCGCGGCGAGACCGAGCCCTATGCCGCACTGGTCGCCAACCGGGTCCGCCAGCAGCTGCGCGCCACCTGGGGCCTGGCCGAAAGCGGCGCGGCGGGGCCGTCGGGCAGCCCCTACGGCGACCCGCCCGGCCATGTGTGCCTCGCGGTCGCCGGCGCCGCGACGTCGACCCGGACCGTCGCGACCGGCGAAGCCGAACGGGCCTTGAACATGGACCTGTTCGCGCGCCACCTGCTGGCGCTGTTCGACGACGTGCTGCGGCAGTCCTAAGACGGCTCCTTGCCCGCCAGCGCCTGCGCGAACTCCGCCGACAGGCCGCGCAGGTGCAGGTCGCTCTGCGGCCGGGGCACCTCGATGCCGGCTTCCGCCAGGCCTTCGCGCACCGCTACCGCCAGGTTGCTGCGCACCACCACCCAGCTGACGCTGTCGGTGGTCCAGGCGCGCAGGTTGAAGTCGAGGGCGCCGGCAGTCAGGCCGGTCATGAGGGCGGCGGGTTCCGGCACCGTGGCCACGCCGTCGACGCTGCGGGCGATCGCAAGCAGCAGCTCGATGGTGGTGCGCGGGGGCACGTCGGGGCCGGTGCTGACGTTGATGTCGATGCGCCGACGGGTGCCCCGCAGCGTCCAGTTGACCAGCTTGTCGGCCAGCAGCATGCCGTTGGGCACCACCACGTCGGCGCCTTCGAAGGTGGTCACGATGGTGGCCCGCATGCCGATCTGGCGCACCGTGCCGGACATGCCCGCGACGTCGACCACGTCGCCCGGCTGGATCGGCCGCTCGAACATCAGGATCAGGCCGGCGACGAAGTTCTTCACGATGTCCTGCAGTCCGAAGCCGATGCCGACGCCGAGGGCACCGAACACGATGGCCAGCTGTCCGATCGGGAAGCCCAGCACGGCCAGCGCCGACAGCAGGCCGACCAGCAGGATCGTGTAGTAGGTGAGGGTCGAGATGCTGTTGCCGACGCCGCGCGTGAGCGCGAGCGAAGGCAGGATGTCCTCGGCCAGCAGCATGCGGATCGTGCGCGCCAGCCAGAAGGCCAGGAAGGCGGCGGCCACGAACGCCGCGATGTTCCCGAGGCTCAGCGACACCACGCCGATCGTGAATCCGTAGGAGAGGATCGTCAGCAGGAAGTCCGACAGCGGGCGATAGATGCGAAAGGCCTGCAGCCCGATGACGACGCAGGCAACGGCCATCAGCGTGCGGCCGATCCTGGCGCCGGCGTCGATCAGCGAGCTGGTGTTGCGGGCCCCCGGGCGCGCCGGCCCGGGCCGCGCCAACAACACCCTGAACAGCGCCACCAGCACCGTGGCCCCGGCATACATGACCAGGGCGAGGTAGCTGGTGTCGAGCACGGCGCTGGTCAGCATGGCCGACAGCGACAGGTTGCCGAGCAGATTGGAGACCGCGGCCGCCACGAGCACCGCCGAGGCGGCGCCCAGCAGGTAGATCATCGGGGTCGGACTGGACGGCGCGTCCGCGGTCCCGGCGGCGCGGCGCGCCCGCGCGACCAGCCAGACCAGGGTGCCGGCCATCGCCAGGTCCATCGCGAGCAGCATGCTCCGGTACAGGAATTCGTTGCCGAGCAGCAGCGAGGCCAGCACGTTCAGGAAGTAGAAGACGGCGCTGAGATAGGCCCAGGGGCCGACGGCCTGCAGGATCCGCTCGGGCAGCAGGCGGAGCACGGGCACCCACGCCAGCAGCATGGCCGCCTGCTGGCGGATGGCCGGGCCCTGGAAGTCGAACACCACCGCACCGAGCGCCAGCAGCACCAGCCAGCAGGCCCAGGGGCGGGTCAGCGCCTGGAGCGACGCGGCGCTCGCATGGCCCTGGGCGATCAGCTGCCCGGCGCGATGGCGCAGCCAGAACAGCAGCGGCAGCAGCACCAGTCCGACGGCCACCAGCACGCGCAGCACGGGTGCGTTCGCGGCGTCGTGGTCGCGCGCGAAGGCGGTCTCGATGGCCAGGCTCTTGCGCAGGCTGGCGTTGGCCGTCTCGGAGGCCCGGCCGGCGGCGGCGCCCTGCCACAGGGCCGGCGAATCCATCGACAGCAGGCGTCGGTCGAGTTCCTCGACCTGGGTCTGTACCGCCGCCTGGCCGGCCTCTACCTCGGCCGCGAGCACGCTCGCCTTGCGGCCGAGGTCGAGCAGTTCGGCCAGGGGTTGCGCGACCCGCCGCTCGGCTTGCTCGATCTGCGCGATCAGCTCGTCGATGCGCTGCAGCAGCGCCGGCGCCAATTCGGTCGACGCGGCGCGCGTGGCCTGCCAGTCGCTGCGGCGGGCGGCCAGCGAGGCGGCGTCTTCGGCGTGCGCGTGGGTGGTTCGCGAGAGGCGGGCGCGGCCGTCGGCGAGCTCGCGGGCATACAGCTGCCAGTGCCTCTGCAGGCTCTCGAGGCGGCGCACCGGCAGCGCGGCGAGGTCGGTGCCGGTGGACAGCGTCGACAACGCCTCGACGGCGGCGGACTGGCGGGCCAGCACGTCTTTCGAGCGCTGCAGTTCTTCCGGCGAGGCAGCGCGGCGCATGGCGGCCTGGACGAACTGCTCGTCGGCGTCGGCGCGGGCCGTGATGTCCGCGGTTGCAATCGGGGAGGCCGCCGTGGCGGCGACCGGTGTGTCGGCTGCCGTCGCCGCCTGCGCGCCGATGAGCCACAACGCGCAGGCGATGAAGGCGAGGAGGCGCGTGGGCATGGTCGGTGGCGGCGATGTTGCTTTCGAATCCTGAAAGGTGTCAAGGAGAACGAAGAGGCGGGCGCACGCCGCGCAGCAGCCGCAGCCCGTTGGCCACCACCAGCAGGCTCGCGCCCATGTCGGCGAAGACGGCCATCCACATGGTCGCGCTGCCGAACACCGCCAGCACGAAGAAGACCGCCTTGATGCCGAGCGCGAGCGAGATGTTCTGCCACAGCACCGCGTGCGTGCGGCGCGACAGGCGGATCGTCTCGGCGATCCGGCCGAGGTCGTCGTTCATGATCACGACGTCGGCCGCCTCCACGGCGGTGTCGGTGCCGGCGCCGCCCATCGCGAAGCCGATGTCGGCCTGCGCCAGGGCCGGCGCGTCGTTGATGCCGTCGCCGGTCATGGCCGTCGGGCCGTAGCGCTGGCGCATGCCCCGGATGGCCGCCAGCTTGTCTTCCGGCAGCAGGCCGCCGCGGGCATCGTCGATGCCGGCCTCGCGCCCGAGCGCGAGGGCGGTCGCCTGGTTGTCTCCGGTCAGCATGACCGGGGTGACGCCGAGGTCCCGCAGCGCGGCGATGGCCCGCACCGAACCGGGCTTGATCGTGTCGGCCACCGCGAACACCGCCAGCACGCCGCCCTCGTCCGCCAGCAGGGTGACGGTGCGGCCCTGGGCTTCGTGGGCCGCCAGTTCGGCTTCGAGCGCCGGGTCGGCCTGGCCGCGTTCGCTGATCAGGCGATGGTTGCCGAGGACCATCGTGCGGCCCTCGACCACCCCCTCGACGCCGCGGCCGAGCAAGGCCTTGAATCCGTCCACCGCCAGTGCGTCGTCTTCGATGCCCAGGGCGATCGCGGCCGACACCGGATGGTCGGAGCGCGCCGCCAGGCTCTTGGCCCACTGCCGGGTTTGGCGCTCGTCGGCCTCGCGCCAGGCCGTGAAAGCCACCAGCCTGGGCTTGCCTTCGGTCAGGGTGCCGGTCTTGTCGAGTGCCACGGCCTTCAACAGGCGGGCGTGCTCGAGGTGGATGCCGCCCTTGATGAGGATGCCGCGCCGCGCGGCGGCCGCCAGCCCGCTGACCACCGTGACGGGGGTGGAGATGACCAGCGCGCAAGGGCAGGCGATCACCAGCAGCACCAGCGCCTTGTAAACGGCGGCCAGCCAGGGCCAGCCCAGCAGCAGCGGCGGCAGCACCGCCACCGCCAGCGCGAGGGCGAACACGGCGGGCGTGTAGATGGCGGCGAAGCGATCGACGAAGCGCTGGGTCGGGGCCCGCGTGCCTTGCGCTTCCTCGACGGCATGGATGATGCGCGCCAGCGTGGAGTCGCTGGCCGTCGCGGTGACGCGGAACTCCAGCTCGCCGTTCTGGTTGATCGTGCCGGCGAAGACCGGGCTGCCCGGCTCCTTGTCGGCCGGAATGCTCTCGCCGGTGACGGGCGCCTGGTCGATTGTGCTGTGGCCGCGCGTGACCATGCCGTCGAGCACCACGCGCTCGCCGGGCTTGACGCGGGCGATCGCGCCGATGGGGATCCCGGTCGCCGGCACGCGGCGCCAGCTGCCGTCGGGCTGCGCCACCTCGGCGTCGGCGGGCGCGAGATCGACCAGGCCTTTGATCGCGTTGCGGGCGCGGTCGACCGCCCGCGCCTCGATCAGCTCGGCGATGGCGTACAGGGCCATCACCATGGCGGCTTCCGGCCATTGGCCGATGACGAAGGCGCCGGTGACGGCGACCGACATCAGGGCGTTGATGTTGAGCTTGCCGTGCCGCAGCGCGCTCAGGCCCTTGGCGTAGGTCTCGAGGCCGGCCAGCCAGATCGCCGCCGCCGCGACCGCCATGCCGGCTACCTTCCAGGCCAGGATGTCGGGGGCGAGGAAGGAGATCGCCTCGGCGGCCGCCGCCAGCGCGAGGGCGGCCGCGAGCCGCAGGTGGCCGGGGCTCGCGCCGTGCGCGTGCAGGGCACCATCGGGCGATGGCGCGGATTGGGCCGCGACATCCAGCGGTTCGGGCACGAAGCCGGCCTTGCGAATGGCCGCCAGCGCGAGCCGCACCGCGGCGTCGGTGCCGTCGATGCGCAGCGTCCGCTGGCCGAGGCGGAAATGCAGCCCCCGAATACCGGCGATCGGCTCCACCAGCCGGCGAATCTCGGACTCTTCGACCGTGCAGTCCATGGTGGCGATGCGGAAGGTGTTCGGCGCGTCGCCGGGTTCGACCCGCGTGGGGTCGGGCGCGCTGAGTGGCGGGGCGGCGCAGCAGGCATCCGCTGCGGCCGCCGGCGCGTGGGGGTGGTGGTGGTGTTGGGCCATCTCGTTGTCGCTTTCGAGGGTATTTCACACCCTATACCCACTACAAGGTCAAGCGGGCCTCGGGCGTCGGGCCCGGGCTGGTCAAAGGGTACTGCCTGCCGGACAATTCAGACCAGTTCGCCCGACTCGCCTCACGCCGGATCTCCCGTCACCCCACCGAGGAGCACCACCATGACCCCCAGCCCCATGCATGCGGCGATCTCTTGCGTCGCCCTTGCGGCGTGCGCTGCCGCGATCGCGCAATCGTCCGGCCTCGACGCGGCCCGGGCGCGCTACGAGCGCACGCTCGCGTACTGCAATGACGGACATCTGCCGCGCCCGCAACGCGATGCCTGCGTGCGCGATGCGGGCATGACGTGGGACCGGGCCCAACGCGGACTGCCGCCCCTGGACGATGTCACGTCGCCCGGCGGCCGCGCCGTCGTGGTCGTTCCGCAAGGCGCGCCGCCGCCCTTGAGCGATTCCGACACGGTGACTTCGCCGGACGGCGACTCGACGATCGTCCTGCCTGCGGACGGCTCCAGGCCCCTGACGCAGTGACGGCCTGATGCGGCAACACGACGCGGCCGATTCGCTAGACTGTCGAGATGCCGGACCCCACCGTATTCATCATCGATGACGACGAGGCCTATCGCGACTCCGTGCGGGAACTGGTGAGCTCGGTCGGCCTCGCCACCGAGACCTTCAGCTCGGCCCTTGCCTTCCTCGAGGTGTTCGACGCCGCACGTCCCGGCTGCCTGGTGCTGGACGTGCGCATGGCGCGCATGAGCGGCTTGGCGCTGCAGGAACGGCTGGCGGCGATCGGTGCCCGCATTCCCATCGTGTTCATCAGCGGTCACGGCGACATCGCGATGGCCGTCAAGGCGGTCAAGGATGGCGCCGTGGACTTCGTGCAGAAGCCGTACCGCGAGCAGCAGCTGCTCGATGCGATCGACGAGGCCTTGCGCCGGGATGCGAAGCTTCGCACGCCCGTGGACGATGGGCACAACGACCTCGACAAGCGGATCGAGGCCCTGACCGACCGTGAACGCGAGGTGATGCAGCTCGCGCTGAAGGGATTGCCGAGCAAGCTCATCGCCAAGGAGCTGGACATCAGCCACCGGACCGTCGAACAGCATCGCAGCAGGCTGCTCGAGAAGCTGAGCGTGAGTTCGATGACCGAGTTGATACGTCTCAGCCTCGAGCGGCCGGGCGGGTAGGGCGCCCTGGTCACCGGGACCGGGTGCGGCGCAGCATCCAGTTCACCAGGCTGCGAAACAGCAGGTAGGGAACCACCGCGAGCACGAGAGCCACCATCAGCGCCTCGCCCGGATAGACCCAGCGCATCGCGACGAACTGGTAGATCGCGTCCATCACGACCGCCACGATGAACACCTTGCTGACATGTCCCCAGCCCTCGCGGATCAAGGCTCTGCGCTGCGTGCGGTCGCGTACCAGTGCCATGAAGTAGAGCGGGCGTCCGTCCAGTGCATCCCGCCTGCCGGCCCGGTACGCCAGGAAGGCCGCCACCGCCGGCTGCAGGATGAAGCGGAATGCCAGCGGCGCATGCCGGCCGCTCGTGATGTCGGCCCAGGTGCGGGTGAGGAAATCCATCGGAAGATCGACCATGAGTCCTCCGCCTCAAAGCACCCTGAAGCTGATGCCCATGAAAGCGCACAGGCCCGTGACCGCCATGATCAGCGCCATGACGAAAGAGGGCTGGAAGATGCGGAAGCTCTTGGCTTCGCGAAGCTTCCTGATCCGGTACCAGTACTCGACCACGCCCATCAGCATCGCCACCGTTCCGAGGCCGGTGAGGAACAGCCCCATGTCGCGCGGCACGTGGCTGGGCGGCAAGGCCGCGCTCTGTTCACGGATGCTCTCGAGAACCTTGTAGATCGTGAAGCCGAAGCTGATCATGGACAGCGCGGTCCTCACCCATGCCATCAACGAGCGGTCCGCGGCCATCAGGGTGCGATCGATCGCCAGTTCGGTGTTGAACAGCGCCAGCTCGCTGGAGGACTTCTGCGCCAGCGCGGCCGCGCCCCGGGTCGAGTGGGTCGGCGTGGCTGAGGAAGGGTCTTGCATGGAGATCCGTTTCGCATGGTTGCGCGCTGCGAGGAGGCATTGTGCGCACGGCGGCCGGACAAATCCAGTCCTGCGGCCACGTAGCGCCACGTACGTGGCACGGGTGTGCGCCGCCGATCGTCCTCATCCGGCCGAGCCGCGCACCGCCCGGACGCGGGTTGCGCTGCCGGCCATCGCCGGGGCGAATCGCTGCACCAGCAGCGGCCCGAGGATGGACGTGACCAGCACGATGATCAGGACGCCGTTGAACATCCGGGTGTCGAGCAATGGTTGGCCGGCGGCGTTGAATGTCTTGGTCGCCACCAGGGCGGCCGCGAGCGTCGCGGCAACCTGGGGCAGGGTCAATGCCCACATCGTCCTGCGGGCGGCCGGCGCGTAGCCGAAGGCGCGGCCGCAGGACTGCGCCGCGATCCACTTGCCCAGCAGCAGGGCGGCGATGATGCCGCCCGCGAGCAGCGCGTCCTCCGACAGGCTGCGGGCCAACGCCAGCGGATCGATCAGGAAGCCGGTGACGACGAAGAAGATCGGGATGAACAGCGTCGTGCCCATGAATTCCAGCTTGCTCTTGGCCGGCTTGTCCTTCACGGCCGCGTTGACCGCCAGACCCGCCATGAACGTGCCGACGATGCCGGGCAGGTTGATGTACTGCGCGAGCAGCGCCGTCACCGCGAGAATGCCGAGCATCAGCACGAAATAGGTCTCTTCGTCGTTCTCCACCTTGTGCAGGACGTAGCCGGCCGCGCGACTCAGCCCGGCCAGCACGAAGACGACGAACGCTACGATCTCGGCGACCTGGATGACGAGGGCGGAGGCCGAGAAGCCGCTGACGTACATCGGCACGCAGACGGCGAACACGAGCAGCGACAGCGTGTCCGACATCATGGTGGCGCCGATGGCCACAACGATGGCTTCCTGGCGCTGGACACCCAGCGCGGTGACGATCGGCAGGGCCAGGAGCGTGTGCGAGGCGAGGAGCGAGCCGACGACGATCGCCGGCAGCACGGGATAGCCGAGCCACCGCGCCGCCAGCGTGCCGAAGACCAGCGGAATGGCGGTCGTGGCGAGGCCGAACACGAGCGAGCGGAAGATCTTCTGGCGGAACAGGTCCAGGTCGATCTCCCAGCCGGCGAAGAACATCAGCAGCAACATCCCGAGGTTGGAGAAGAATTCGGCGACGGGGTGGTCTCGTGGGAAGACATCGAGCATGTGCGGCCCGAGCAGCACGCCGCTCAGCAGCAAGCCCACCACCACCGGAATACGAAGGGCGCGCGCGATCCGCGGAATGGCGAGGATCAGCGCCATCATGATCGCGAACCTCGCGAGCACGGGAAGGAGGTCGATGGCCCGATGCACGAATTCGATGAATGACATGACACCACCTCCAGCGGAAAGTGCGCCCTGCACCGGATGGATTGAATCGCTGAATCGCCCCTGGCGGGGCCTTTCCAGCCACGTACGTGCTTGGTCGGTGCCGCCACTGCCAGGCTGGGGTTCCAGGACCTCCGGTCTCGCTCGGGCGTCGCGAGTGTCATACTCCGCCCCTGGCGGACGGATCGGAAGCCGCTGCCGGCGGGTTCGGGTTCGGCCATCGGGCAAGCGCATTTTCGAAGGAGCGGCCATGCGGCTGGCCAAGATCCTGAGGATCCTCACTCTAGCAACGGGCGTCTGCCTGGCTGCCGTTTCGCGGGCCGACGACGGCGGCCCGATCAGGTTCCTGGTGCCCTTCGAAGGCGGTTCCGCCACGGCGCTGGCGCTCTACCTGGCGGAACGTGCGAACGCCGACTATGGCGCCCACATCCATGTCGAGGAAAAGCCGGGCGCGAGCGGCCGCATCGGCGCCATGGTGCTGAAGAACGCGCCGCCCGACGGCAAGACCATGGCGCTCTTTCCCTTCGTCGTGCCGGTCCTGGCGCCGCTGATCTTCAAGGATGTCCACTACGACGCGGTGCACGACTTCGCGCCGGTCTCGCAGATCGCGGCATACCCCTTGGCGCTTGCGGTTTCGCAGGACCATCCCGCGACCTCGGTGGCCGGCTTCGTGGCCTGGGCAAAGGACCATCCGACCGAATCGTTCTACGGCATGGGCTCCACCGGAAGCCTGGCTCAGTTTCTCGGCGTCATGATTGCGCAGGAGGCGGGCATCGTCTTGAAACCCGTGCCTTACAAGGGTGCCGGGCCGATGACGGTCGATCTCGTCGCGGGCCATATTCCCGCCGGCATCTCGTCGGTCTCCGACCTGATCGAGATGCATCGCGCGCACAGGTTTCGGATCATCGCGGTGTCGGGCACCCAGCGCCTGGCGCAGCTGCCGGATGTGCCGACATTCATCGAGCAAGGCTATCCGTCGGTCCAGGCCATCGGCTGGGTTGGCATTTTCGCCCCTCGGGGAACACCGAAGACGGTCGTCGATCGATGGTCGTCGATGTTCGCGACGATCGTGCATTCGCCGCAGGCGGCCGCCAGGCTCGCCGAGTTGGGTTTCGATCTCACCGGCACTTCGTCGGACGAGCTCGCAGCGACCCTGGATGCCGACATTGCGCGCTGGGCGCCCATCGTGAAGGCATCGGGCTTTCACGCCGACTAGGAACGCCGTCCATGGCTGCGCGACCATCCACTGTCTTGGGGACACCGACCGCGGCCCGGGTGCAAGGGCCGGCGCCGGTCTCCATGCACGACCTCCTGAGCTTCGAACGGCTCCTGTCGGATCTGTCGGCGAGATTCATCGCCCTGTGCCCCGGCGAAATCGACGGTGCCATCCACGACAGCCTGGCGCGCATCGTCTCGACGCTCGGCATCGATCGATCCACCCTCAGTCGGGTCTTTCCCTTGAGCGGGCGGATGCAGGTCACCCATTCGTTCGCGGCGGAAGGCATCGGGCCCGCCATGACGAATGTGTCGGCGCGCGAATTCGCTCCCTGGTCTCTCGAAATGATGATGGCCAACAGGCCGGTCGTGTTCGAGCGTCTCGACGACCTTCCGCCCGATGCAACCGTCGACAAGGAAACCTTGCGCAGCATCGGCCTCAAATCGCACGTGACGATGCCGATCATCGTGGCGGGCGAATTGCATGGCGCGCTGAGCTTCGGTTGCGTGCGCGCGGAGCGCCGCTGGCCGGAAGATCTTCTGAATCGCATGCGGCTGCTGGCGAATGTCTTCGGCAGCGCCCTCGCACGCAAGCATGCGCAGGAGCAGCTCGACCATGCGATCGGTTTCGAGCGACTGGCCAGCAGCATCCTGGCGTCCCTGGTGCTGGCCGAGCCCGGGAAGTCGGAAGTCGCGATCGGAATCGGCTTGCGCGAGATCGGACAGTTCATGGAGGCCGAGCGCGTCGGCCTCTGGGATCGCGGATCCGGCGACCTCATGTTTCGCGCGGTCCAACGCTGGCATGCCGATGGCTTCGTGCCGCCTTCGACCCTGGGCGAACCAGCCGATCTTCCCTGGATCATGCATCGACTGGCGGCGGGAAACATCGTGCGCCTGGCTCGGGTGGGCGAACTGCCGCCCGAAGCCGACGGCGATCGCGCTGCACTGCAGGCCTCCGGGGTGCGCTCGCTGCTGGTGGTGCCGATCTCCGTGCCGGTCGGGGTCACGGGCGCCTTGGCCATCGCCAGCACGCAGCGCGCGCAGGAATGGCCGGAGGCGCTGATGCCCGGCGTCAGCCTGCTGGCCGAAGTGTTCGGCAGCCTGCATGCACGCGACACGGCCGAACGCCGCAAGCTTGCCGCGGAGGTCGAGGCGGCACATTGGCGTGAACGGCTGGCGCACCTCGTGCGGGTCCATACGGCGGGCGAAATGTCGGTCGCGCTGGCCCACGAGATCACCCAGCCGCTCGGCGCCATCGAGAACTATGCGCTGGCGGCACGCCGGCGCGCCGGCGAGTCCGCGCCCGACATGACGCGGGTGTCGGAACTCCTGGACAAGGTCATCGGGCAGGCCACGCGTGCCGGCGAGGTGGTGACACGCATGCGCGACATGGTGCAGCGGCACGAACTGGAACCGAAGCTGATCGACATCCATCGCGCCATCGCCGAATGCATCGGCATGGTGAAGATGGACTGCGACCTGCGCGACATCGAGATCCGCCTGTCGGAGGCGAGCCGGCTGCCGCCGGTCATCGTCGACGAGATTCATCTGCAGCAAGTGGTTCTCAATCTGCTGCGCAATGCGATGGATGCGATCGGGAGTGGCAGCGGCGAGCGCGCCATCGGCGTTTCCGTCACGCGCAACGAGGGCGACGAGATCCAGGTGGAGGTCGCGGACACCGGCATCGGCATCGCCAACGGCGATCTGGAGCGGATCTTCGAATCCTTCTACTCGACCAAGGCGAGTGGCCTGGGCGTTGGCCTGGCCATCTGCCGCAAGCTGATCGAGGCGCACGGCGGCAGGCTCTGGGCTTCGCATCGTGCCGGCGGCGGTGCCCTGTTCAGATTCACGATTCCGATCGCCGTCCAGGGCGATTGAAAAGTCATGGCCCCGCCCCAACGTCCCCATGGTTGACGCCATTATTGGAAAAATGGAGCATGTCTTCGCTTAATCTCACGACACCATGAAGATCGGCGACCTGAGCAATGCAACCGGTGTCGACGTCGGCACCATCCGCTTCTACGAACGGGCAGGCCTGCTGGCGGCGCCGGCGCGCCAGCCCAACGGCTACCGGGCCTACGGGCAGGCGCACCTGGAGGGCCTGTCCTTCGTGCGCCATTGCCGGGCGCTGGACATTCCCTTGAGCGACATCAAGAGGCTGCTGGATTTCGCGGCGACGCCACAGCAGGATTGCGCCGACATCAACCAGCTGGTCGACGAGCAGATCGAGCGCGTGCGCGCCCGACTGAAGAGCCTCAAGGCCTTGGAGAAGCAGCTGACCGTGCTGCGCGGTCGCTGCTCGCAGCCGCACGCCACCCAGGAGTGCGGCATTTTGAGCGAGCTGGTGTCGGCGGCGCACGGCGAGGCCTGTGTTTGTCACTCCTGCTGACTGAACTGCGCCGGGCGATCCATTCACTTCCCCGCCACCAGCAGCCCCAGCAGGACGACCGTGGCCACGCCCAGCAGCGCGGTGGCGCACTGCCAGAAGCGCACCGGATGCCGCTCGATCAGCGGCGAGCTCCGTGGCCGCAGGAACTCCGGTCCCGGGGCCTTCAGATCATGCGCGAACTCGGACACCGCCTGCTGGCGCCGGGCAGGGTCCGGGTGCAGCGCCTTCTGCAGCACCGCATCGACCCAGGCCGGCAGGTCGGGCCGGAAGTGGCGCAGCGGCACGTAGCGCAGGCGCTTCGCGTCGGCGGCCGACCGAAGGCGTGAAGCGTGCAGGCCGTACGGCAATTGCCTGGTCAGCATCTGGTAGACGATCACGGCCAGCGAGAACAGGTCGGAGCGGATGCTGCCGCCCTGGCCGATGAAGTACTCCGGCGCGGTGTACTGCAAGGTGCCGGCGATGGCGAGCGCGCGCCGGTCCCGAGAGCTGTCGGCCAGGCCCGCCACGTGCGTCGATGCCAGGTCGATGATCTTCACGGTGCCGGCGCGATCGATCATCACGTTCTCGGGCCGGAGGTCCTGGTGCAGCATCTCCTTGCCATGCAGCGCCTGCAGCCCCTTGGCCAGCTGCTCGACGATGCTGCGCACGCTGTCCAGCGAAGGCCTCTGATGGTCGACCATCCATTGCGCCAGCGTCTGGCCATCGACGTACTCCATGGCGACGAACAGGTGCCCGCGCACGCGCTCGATCGTGCCGGCCTTGACGACGTGGGGGCTGTCGACCCGCCGTGCCACCCATTCCTCGAGGACGAAGCGGTCCAGGTAGTCGGGGTCGTCGCGCAGGTCGACCGACGGAAGCTTGAGCACCACGGGGTGCCCGCGGGCGTCGTCCAGCGCCAGGTGCACGTGGCTGCGCGCACTGACCTGAAGCTCGCGCACCAGGGTGAAGCCCTCGAAGCGCGCCCGCGGGGCGAGCGCGGGCGGGATCGCCAGCGCCTGGCGCTGCGACTGCAGCTGCGCGGCGTCCGCCGCCGGGAGTTCGTCGATGCGCAGCAGCTGGACCGTGCGGTCGTCGCCGCCCCGCGCGTTCGACGCCAGCAGGCGGGCGGCTTCGTCGAGGTCGTGGCCGCAGCGGGCCAGTGCGTGGTGCACCGTCCGGGCGTCGAGGCCGGCCCAGGCGCCATCCGTGGCAAGCAGGTAGACCTCGCCGACTTCCGCTTCCCAGCAGCGGTAGTCGATCTCCACGCTGGGGCCCGCCCCCAGGGCGCGCGCCAGGTACGACTCGACCGACGACAGGTGGACCCGGTGGTCTTCCGTGAGCTGCTCCAGGGCTTGCGGATGCAGGCGGTAGATTCGCGCGTCGCCGACGTGCAGCAGGTGCACGTCGCGGCCCTTGAGGACCAGTGCGCTGAAGGTGCAGACGTAGCCGCTGTCCTTGTCGAAGCGGGCGTCGCTGCGCTGGGTCTGGGCATGCAGCCAGGCGTTGGTGGCGCCCAGCACCCGCTGGGCCGAGCGGCGCACCGACCATGCCTCGGAGGTGGCGTAGTAGTCGTCGAGGAAGCCGCGCACCGCCGCCGCGCTGGCGACCTGGCTGACGCGGCTGGAGCCGATCCCGTCGGCGATCGCGATCGCGATGCCCTTGGTCGTCCGCAGCGATCCTTCCGGCAGCATGGCGCCGTGGAAATCCTGGTTGACCGGCCCCGGCCCGGCCAGCGAATGCTGGCCGAGCGTCACGCGCAAGGCGCTGCCCATGAAGGCGCTGCGCTCAGCCCACGACCCGCTTCGGCGCCGTCTTGTAGTGGGTCGCGTACAGGGTCGCGCCGACGAAGGTCAGGCCGCCGACCAGGTTGCCCAGCACGGTCGGGATCTCGTTCCAGATCAGGTAGTCCATCAGCGTGAACTTGCCGCCCAGCAGCAGGCCGGTGGGAAACAGGAACATGTTGACGATCGAATGCTCGAAGCCCATGTAGAAGAAGACCATCACCGGCATCCACATGCCGATGGCCTTGCCGGACACCGTGGTCGACATCATGGCGGCGACCACCCCGGTCGACACCATCCAGTTGCACATCACGCCGCGGATGAACAAGGTCAGCATGCCGGCGGCGCCGTGCGCGGCATAGCCCAGGGTGCGGCCTTCGCCGATGTGGCCGAGCTTCTCGCCGACCGCATTGGGCGCCTCGCTGAAGCCGAAGGTGAAGATGATCGCCATGAAGACCGCGACCGTCAGCGCGCCGGCGAAGTTGCCGACGAACACCAGCCCCCAGTTGCGCAGGCAGCCGCGCCAGGTGGCGCCGGGGCGCTTGTCGAGCACGGCCAGCGGCACCAGCGTGAAGACGCCGGTCAGCAGGTCGAAGCCCATCAGGTACAGCATGATGAAGCCGACCGGGAACAGCATCGCGCCGACCAGCGCGTTGCCGGTGTTGACGGACACGGTCACGGCGAAGGCGGCCGCCAGCGCCAGGATGGCGCCGGCCATGTAGGCGCGGATCAGCGTGTCGCGGGTCGACATCAGTAGCTTGGATTCGCCGGCATCGACCATCTTGGTCACGAACTCGGCAGGGGCTAGGTAGGCCATGGGGATTCCTTGGAAATTGGAAAAGTCGTGAAGCTGCGAGGCGGCGGGGATCAGGCGAGCGCGACCAGCACGCGGCCTTCCTGCACGCGCACCGCATGGGCGCGCACCGAGTGCTCGGGCGCCTCGATGCATTCGCCGCTCTGCAGGTCGAAGTGGTTCTTGTAGAGCGGCGAGGCGACGACGATGCGTTCGCCGATGCTGCCCACCAGCCCGCGCGAGAGCACGCTGGCGCCCGCCTTCGGGTCGACGTTGTCGATGGCATAGAGCGCCTGCTGCCGGCCGACCCGGAAGATCGCGACATGCACGCCCTCGACGAGGGCGCAGACGCCGGTATCGGGCAGGATGTCGCCGTCGGCGCAGACGGCGGTCCAATGGCGTGATTCGTTGGTGGTCATATCGAAGGTCCTCAGTTGTTCAGGCGGTGGCGGCATCGGCATCGGCGCGTTCCTCGCCGCGGGCCGGCCGGATCTGGCCGCGTTCCTGCACGAAGACGATGTGCTCGTCCGGCTTCTCGCTGTTGACGAAGGAGCGGAAGCGCGCGCGCGTGACCGGGTCGTTCACCGCCGTCTTCCACTCGCACTGGTAGGTATCGACCACGTGCTGCATCTGCGCTTCGAGTTCGGCGCCGAGGCCCAGCGTGTCCTCGATCAGCACGCCCTTCAGGTAGTCGAGGCCGCCCTCCAGGTTGTCGCGCCAGGTGCTGGTGCGCTGCAGGCGGTCGGCGGTGCGGACGTAGAACATCAGGAAGCGGTCGATCAGCCGGACCAGCTCTTCCTTGCCCAGGTCGGAGGCGATCAGTTCGGCATGGCGCGGCTTCATGCCGCCGTTGCCGCAGACGTAGAGGTTCCAGCCGCGCTCGGTGGCGATGATGCCGACGTCCTTGCCCTGCGCCTCGGCGCATTCGCGGGTACAGCCCGAGACGCCGAACTTGATCTTGTGCGGTGCCCGCAGGCCCTTGTAGCGGTTCTCCAGCTCGACCGCCAGGCCCACGCTGTCGGCCACGCCGAAGCGGCACCAGGTCGAGCCGACGCAGCTCTTCACGGTGCGCAGCGACTTGCCGTAGGCATGGCCCGATTCGAAGCCGGCCGCGATCAGTTCCTCCCAGATCGGCGGCAGCTGCTCGACCCGGGCGCCGAACAGGTCGACCCGCTGCCCGCCGGTGATCTTGGTGTAGAGGCCGTACTTCTTCGCCACCTGGCCGACCGCGATCAGCCCTTCGGGCGTGACCTCGCCGCCGGGCATGCGCGGCACCACCGAGTAGCTGCCGTCCTTCTGGATGTTGCCGAGGAAGTAGTCATTGCTGTCCTGCAGTGGGGCCAGGTCCTTCTTGAGCACGAACTCGTTCCAGCACGACGCGAAGATGCTGGCGGCGGTGGGCTTGCAGACCGCGCAGCCCAGGCCCTTGCCATGCCTGGCCAGCAGGTCCTCGAAGCTGCGGATCTCGCCGACGCGGATCAGGTGATAGAGCTCCTGGCGCGAATAGGCGAAGTGCTCGCAGAGGTGGTTGTCGACCGCCAGCCCGCGCTTGGCCATCTCGGCCTTCATCACCTGCGTGACCAGCGGCACGCAGCCGCCGCAGGTGGCGCCGGCCTTGGTGCAGGCCTTGAGTTCGGCGGTGGTGCAGGCGCCTTCGGCGACGGCCGCGCAGATCTGTCCCTTGGTGACGCTGTTGCACGAGCAGATCTGGGCGCTGTCGGGCAGCGAGTCGACGCCCAGGCCGGGTTTGGCCTTGCCATCGCTCGAAGGCAGGATCAGGAATTCCGGGTCGGCGGGGAGCGTGATGCCGTTCAGCGCCATCTGCAGCAAGGTGCCGTACTCGGTGGCATCGCCGACCAGCACCGCGCCCAGCAGCTGCTTGCCGTCCTCGCTGACCACGATCTTCTTGTAGATCTGCTTGTGCTCGTTGACGTACTGGTAGGCACGCGACCTGGGCGTCTTGCCGTGGGCGTCGCCGATGCTGGCGACGTCGACGCCCATCAGCTTGAGCTTGGTGCTCATGTCGGCGCCGGTGAAGGCGGCGTCGTCCTGGCCGGCGATGTGCCGGGCGGCCACGCGGGCCATGTCGTAGCCCGGCGCGACCAGGCCGAAGGTCTGCTCGTTCCACGCGGCGCATTCGCCGATCGCGTAGACATTGCGGTCGCTGGTGCGGCAGTGGCTGTCGATCGCCACGCCGCCGCGCGGGCCGACCGCCAGCAGGCACTGGCGCGCGAGTTCGTCGCGCGGCCGGATGCCGGCCGAGAACACGATCATGTCGGTCTCCAGGTGGGTGCCGTCGGCGAACACCATGCGGTGGCGCGCGCTCGCGCCGTCGGTGATCTCGACCGTGTTGCGACCGGTGTGCACATGCAGGCCCAGGCCTTCGATGCTGCTGCGCAGCGCGCGTCCGCCGCCCTCGTCGACCTGGACCGCCATCAGCCGCGGCGAGAACTCGACGACATGGGTCTCGAGGCCCATGTCGCGCAGCGCCTTGGCGCATTCGAGGCCCAGCAGGCCGCCGCCCACGACCACGCCGGTCTTCGAGCGGGCGCCGCTGGCCTTCATGGCCTCGAGGTCCTCGATGGTGCGGTAGACGAAGCAGTGGGGGCGGTCGCGGCCCGGCACCGCCGGCACGAAGGGCGCCGAGCCGGTGGCCAGCACCAGCTTGTCGTAGTGCACCACTTCGCCGTCGGCCGTGGTGAGGGTGTTGTTGCGCCGCTCGATGGCCACGGCCCTGGCCGCCAGCTTCAGGCTGAAGCCGGTGCGCTCGAAGAACCCCGGCTCGACCAGGGACAGGTCCTCGGCGGTCTTGCCGGCGAAGAACTCGGACAGGTGCACCCGGTCGTAGGCCGGGCGAGGCTCCTCGCAGAGCACGGTGACCTGCGCCTGCGAGAGCCCGAGTTCGTGGAGTTGCTCGAGAAACTTGTGGCCCACCATGCCGTGGCCAATCACTGCGATTTTCATGTCGGATCCTGCACGCAACCGCCCCTGACGGGGTGCAGGCGACCATGACTGGCTGTAGCTCAGCCGATGGCAGCGGGCCCCCGCGTGGAACGGATGCGACTTGGGTTGGAACAGGCGAACCGGCGGCGTCGTTGCTTTCGGTTCACTCGGATCCCTCGCCATCGTTAGCGGAGGCACTGCAAAAATCCGCGACAACGGTGTCGGCGGAACAGCGAAGAAGTTCAAGCAACAACCGTGCCTGCGGTTTTTGCCCTCGCGGGGCGTGCTTCTGCGGGGAAAGCGCGCGTGATCGGACCTGGAAGCCGGGCACCGTGCGCCGATGTGGCGCAGCGCTCGCCTGTTTGGTGCGGAGGAGGTCGGTGGCGCGGGCTCCTGTACACTGACCGCCCATGTCGTGCCAATTCATCCCTGCCGCATCGAGCGCCGCCCTCATGGGCCGCATGATGTCGCCTGCCTTCACGCGGGCGAACGGGGCATTGGGTTCACGAATGATTACCACCATTACCACCGCGGCCACCTGAGCACGCGCAGGTGGCCGTTTCGGCAGCCACCTGGTGTTCTCGCTCTCCCCCGAACGAATCCGACCCAGCTCTGGCAGCTGGGTTTTTTGTTTGTTCGTCCGTCCGGAGATCTTCATGTACCGCGATCCAGTCCAGTCCTTCGAGTGTGAGTCCCGCAGCCGCCTTCCCGCGGCGACCCGTCCCCTGCGCGTCGGCATGATCGGCATCGGCACCGTGGGCTCGGGCACCTTCCGGGTGCTGGCGCGCAACCAGGCCGAGATCGCCGGGCGGGCGGGGCGAGGGATCGAGGTGGTGATCGTCGCGGCCCGCAACCTCGTGCGGGCCGCGGCCATCGTCGACGGCAAGGCCGCATTGACCGCCGACCCGCTGGAGGTCGCGACCCATCCCGATGTGGACGTCGTGGTGGAAGTGGCCGGCGGGACCCGGCAGGCGCGCGACTGGGTGCTGGCGGCCATCGCCCACGGCAAGCACGTGGTCACGGCCAACAAGGCGCTGCTCGCGGTGCATGGCGGCGAGATCTTCGCCGCCGCTCGGCAGCGCGGCGTCAGCGTGGCCTATGAAGCGGCCGTGGCCGTGAGCATCCCGATCATCAAGGCGCTGCGCGAGGGCCTGACGGCCAACCGGATCGAATGGGTGGCGGGCATCATCAACGGCACCACCAATTTCATCCTCAGCAAGATGCGTGACGAGGGCATCGACTTCGGCAGCGCGCTCGCGCAGGCGCAGGCGCTGGGCTACGCCGAGGCTGATCCGAGCTTCGACATCGAGGGTGTCGACGCCGCCCACAAGCTCACGCTGCTGGCCGCCAATGCCTTCGGCATGCCGCTGCGTTTCGCGGATGCGCAGGTCGAGGGCATCGCTGCCCTGCAGGCGCAGGACGTGGCCGGCGCGGAGCAACTGGGCTATCGGGTGAAGCTGCTGGGGATCGCGCGGCGCCGGGCGGATGGCGTGGAACTGCGCGTGCAGCCGGCGCTGGTGCCCGCTGCGCACCTGATGGCGCAGGTCGATGGGTCGATGAACGCAATCATGGTCAAGGCCGATGCGGCGGGACTCACGATGTACTACGGCGCGGGCGCCGGATCGGAGCAGACCGCATCGGCCGTGATCGCCGACCTGGTCGACGTGGCGCGGCTGGACGGCACCCATGCGGCGCAGCGCGTGCCGCACCTGGGTTTTCATGCCCATGCGATGACGGCGCTGCCGGTGCTGCCGCGCGCAGCCGTGTGCAGCGCGCACTACCTGCGGGTGCCGCTGCAGGCCGCATCGCAGGTCGAGGCGGTGGGGGCCTTGCTGGCGGCGCGGGGCGTGCCCGTGCGCCGGTTGCTGCTGGCCAGCGCGCGGGCAGGCCATGGCCCGCAGGCGCTGGTGTTGACGGATGCGGCGGCGCAGGGGGCGGTGGACCTGGCGGTGCGTGTGCTGCAGGGGCATCCGTCGGTGGCTGGCGCGATCGTCGGGCTGCGGGTGGAGGCACTGGGCCACTGATTCAGCGTTGCTGCGATGCGGACTGCGCCCTTCATTCGGAAACGCTGCACCCGAACCGCCCCGTGAACCACCGCGACAACGCGCTCAGCGAAGCGAACCCGAGCAGGCTCGCCACTTCCGACAGAGGCCGGTCGCGGGTCGCCACATACCGCTCATGGCCACGGGCGCGGGCATCCACGGGAGTGGCGTCCTGCCCCCGAAGGAGATCGAACTGCTGAGCATTGCGTTCGATGCGTCCTACACGCACATGCATGCGCCTGACACGCGACGGCATATCGAGGAGCTGGCACGGCACTCGGTGCAGAACGCCGCCTGAAGGGGTCGAGCAGGTTCGCCGCCCGGGCCGGCCCCGGCGGCCGAGAGCGCTTCTCGATTGCGCCCATCTTCAACGGACTCGCAACGCCGGTTGAGGTTCAAGTGGGGCCGCCCGTTGGTCGATTCAATCATCGCCGAGCTCTTCACTGGCGGCCAGGTCGAGATGCCGGTCGATGAAGTTCATCGCCGTCGCGCCATCGAAGTCGTGCCGGGCGACGTACTCCCTGAACTGGAAGCGATCGGCGACGCCCAGGCGCTCGTAGACATGCCCGACCTCCGGCGCTGCCCTCCGTGCGCCCTCGATCGGGAACAGCTGGTCCTGATTGCCGGCGTTGATGAGGAGCGGCCTCGGCGCCACCAGCGCGGCGACCGATGGGTCGCGCCACAGCGCGAGTGAATCCTGGAAGCGCCAGTCCAGGAAGCCGCTCGGCTCGGAGGAGTCCAGCACCGCTTCGCGGTCATTGAAATAGGCGGAAACCACCGCCACGCGGATGCGCGGCTCGAGGGCGGTTGTGTAGAGCGTGTAGAAGCCTCCATACGAATGGCCCATCATGGCGACCCGTTCGGGATCGATGTCCGGACGCTTCAAGAGCGCATCGAGGGCCCGCACCGTCTTCGCGATCTCGATGGCCGGGAGCGAGGTGCCCGCCTGCCAGGCCCGGACCGTCAGCCGATCACGGAACTCGCCGCCGTCCTGGTCGTAGTGCACGTAGACCGGCTGCCAGACCGCGTAGCCACGCTTCAGCGCATGCCAGGCGAGATCGCGGCGCGATTTTTCGACGCCCACCAAAGTGCCATCCGCCGTCTCGGCGGGCATCCCGCCCCGGCCATGCGCTGTGATCACCAGCGGCAGCTTCTCGTGCGCGCCCGCGGCCTTGGGCCGCAGGTACACGCCGGTCGCGTAGACGCCGGGCATGACAGGAATCTTCAGTTCGCGGTAGCTTGCGAATTCGTCTTCACCGATGACGGTTTCAACCACGGCTTCGGTTCCCGGCTTGTCGAAGCCCGGCGGCGGATAGCGCAGGCTCTTTCGCAGCCGCTCGCGCGCAGCTGCGGGGCTGGCTGCGACCGCCATCGCGTCAGGCGCCGCGCGGTGCAGGGCGCGAAGATAGCTGGCGATCTCTGCGCCTTGCGCCAGGTTCCGGCCGACCTCGGCTTCGCGCTGCCGGCGCAGGGTCGGCGCGCCGGTCGCCGCGGTCGCCATGTCGCAAAGCCGGCCGGCCGCGACCCAGGCGAAGTCGTAGACAGGGCGGGCGAAATAGGACAAGGCCAGGAGAAGCAGGACGAGAGGAATCAGGAAGCGTTTACGCATGGGATCCGGACGAGGGAGACGTAAACAAATGTAAACGTAGCTTTCGATTTGTTTCTTGATGAGTCTCAAGGGTTTACGCCTAGGTGCGCCACAGTCCCTCAACGGCTTCTGCGAGCCGGTGAGCAGCTGTTGCGAGGCTTGCCCCAGGTCCCGGCCAGCCGGCACCCGCGGGCCGGCAGGGCCACGACTACTCGCCGTCGATCGTGGTCGCGCGGTGGGCGTTCAGCGCCTCGAAGATCGGGGAATCGCTGAACCGGAAGAGGTCGAGGCAGGCACTAGCGGGGTCGCACTGGGCGCTGAAGGGCGCCCATGACGGCACGACGAACATGTCGCCGCGCTTCACCGACCAGACGCGCTCAGCGACCTTCACCGTGCCGCTGCCCTCGAACACCTGGAACACCGAAGAGCCGACTTCCTGGCGCTTCAACGTGCTGGAAGCGGACTTGATGCGGTGCATTTCCGTCCGGATGGTCGGCAGCACATCACGGCCGGTGCTCGGATTGGTGAAGCGCACCGCCGCATGGCCGGGGCTCACGGTGCCGGCGTGGCCCTCGGCCTCGAGCGCGAGCTGATCGGCCAGTGCCCGATCGGTGTCCACCCAACGATAGGCCAGAAGCGGCGTGGTGCTCGGCGACTCGGGCTGCGACAGGGGGCGCAGTCCGGGATGGCCCCAGAGGCGCTCGGAGCGCGACCGATCCGGCGTTCCCATCTCGGTGCTGGCGACCCGCTCGCGTCCGAACTCGAAGAACTGGGACTCCGTGAGGTAGGAGAACGGAATGTCGAGGCCGTCGATCCACGCCATCGGCGCGGTGGCTGCGTTGTGATGCGAATGCCAGTTCCACCCGGCCTGCGGCAGGAAGTCGCCGCGCGACATGCGCACGGGGTCGCCGTTGACCACGGTCCAGACGCCTTCGCCTTCGACGACGAACCGGAACGCATGCTGCGTATGGCGATGCTCGGGCGCGTTCTCGCCCGGCATCAGGTACTGGATGGCGGCCCACAGGGTCGGCGTCGCGAAGGGGCGGCCACCCAGCCCGGGATTGGCCAGCGCGATGGCACGCCGCTCGCCGCCGCGGCCCACGGGCACGATGCGCCCGGCCTCACCGGCGAGTTCCAGCAGCCGGTCCCAGCGCCAGAGGTGCGGCATCGCCTTGCTGCGCGGATGCTTCGGCATCAGGTCGCCGATCTCGGTCCAGAGCGGCACGAGGAGCTCGGCCTCGAAGCCGCGATAGAGCGCTTCCAGCGCCGGGGTTGGGTCAGGCTGACCCGGCCCGGCGACGGCCTGTAGGCGAACGGGAGAAGGGGCGGTGTCGTCGGTCATGGGGACCCCGGATCTTATTCGGCCGGACCGATGTCGAGAACGATCTCTCCGGCGCCAGCCACGCTGCCGTCGATGCGGTCGCCAGGCTGCAAGGGGCCCACGCCTTCGGGCGTCCCCGTGAAGATCAGGTCGCCCGGCTGGAGATGGTAGAACTTCGACAGGTCCTCGATGAGTTCCGGAATATTCCAGATCAGCTTGTCGAGGTCGGAGGTCTGGCGTGGCTGGCCGTTGACGCGCAGCGTGAGCGCGCCGGTCTCGAGCACCTTGCCCGGCATCGGCACGATCTCGGACACGACGGAAGATTGCTCCACATCCTTGCCGAGGTCCCACGGCCGGCCCTTGTCGCGCGCGACCAGTTGCAGGTCGCGGCGCGTCATGTCGAGGCCGCAGGCATAGCCGTAGATGAGCTTGGAAGCGTCTTCACGTTTGACGCGGAAGCCCGGCGTCCCGATGGCCACCACCAGTTCCATTTCGTGGTGGTAATTCTTCGTCTCGGGCGGGTAGGCCACGGTCGCGCCGGACTCCACCAGCGTCGACGGGCTCTTCGTGAAATAGAACGGGACTTCGACCGACTTGTCGACCGGGCGTCCCATTTCGACCGCGTGCGCGTGATAGTTGCGGCCGACGAAGAACAGGCGGTTGACGGGAAGGCGCTCGGCCTTGCCGCGCACCGCCAGCGACGGGATGGCGGGAGGCGTCCAGAGATAGGTCGGGGTCATGTCTTTGTTCAAAAAGAAGGAGGTGAAGCTAGAGCTTGGCGAGCGCTACCTGGAGGTCGGCGAGTTGCTCCGGATCGACAGGGGTGCGGCGCTCGATCAGGCGCCGCGCGAACCGCAGCTCGCGCGCGGAGTTCGGGCCCAATGCCGCCACCACGTGGTCGCCATCGAGAAAGAACATCACGAAGGCATTCGAGTCCGGGTCGCCCCGGACGACAACCTGATGCTGCGGGGCGGGCATGCCGTAGATCTGCAGATTGACGTCGAACTGGTCGGACCAGAACCACGGCAATGGCTGGTGCGTGACATCGGTTCCGAGTGCGGAGCGGGCGGCGGCAATGCCCTGCTCCTGCGCGTTCTGCCAGGACTCCAGCCGCATGCGCCGGCCGGCCCATTCGCTGTGCCAGACGGCGACGTCGCCGGCGGCGAGGATGTCGGGGTTCGATGACCGGCAATGCGCATCGACGCAGACGCCGCCGTCGCACGCCAGTCCGGCTTCGCGCGCGAGTTCGTCGTTGGCGATCAGGCCCACGCCGACGAGCACGGTGTCGCATCCGATCTCGCGTCCGTCGCTCAGGCTGGCGCTCAATCCGTTCGCCGACTCTGCCAGTCGCTCGACGCCGGCACCGAGCTCGATCCGCACGCCATGGGAGGTGTGCAGGCGCTGCAGGTAGCTGGAGATCCCGGGCGGAACGGTCCGTTCGCAGAGCCGGCTCATGGCCTCCACGACCGTGACTTCCATGCCTTTCTTGCGGGCCGTGGCCGCCACTTCGAGGCCGATCCATCCGCCGCCGATGACCAGCAGGCGACGGCCGGCGACCAACGCCGCACCCAGCGATGCCGCATCCTGGAGGTTTCGCAGCGTGTGAACGCCTGGCAGGTCGGCGCCCGGAATGGTCAGGCGGCGGGCACGCCCGCCGGTGCAAAGAATGAGCTTGTCGTAGCCGACGGACTCGCCGTCGGCGAGTCGTACCTGCTTGGCCGCCGGGTCGATGGCCGCCGCCGTTGCGTTCGGTCGCCAGTCGACCCCGAGGGCATCGAAGGCCTCCGGCTTCTGCAGGTAGGCCGTGTCGGCGTGGGCATCACCCGAAAGGATCGCCTTCGACAGCGGCGGACGCTCGTACGGCCGATGGGGTTCGTCGCCGATCAGCACGACCCGGCCCTTGAAGCCCTCGGCGCGCAAGGTCTGCGCCGCCCAGCCGCCAGCCTGGCCGCCGCCCACGATGACAATCGTCTCGGTGCGCATGGCCGCGAATCAGGCGAGCGACAGGAACACGCGGCCCGCCTCGATCTTCACCGGATAGGAGCGGATCGCTTCGGTCAGGGGTGCGCACATGGGGACGCCGTTCCGGACGTCGAATCTTCCCTGGTGCAGGGGGCACTCGATCTCGTGGCCCTCCAGGAAGCCCTCGCAAAGGCGCGCGTGGCCATGCGTGCAGATGTTGTCGGTCGCGTAGATCTCGCCCTCGACGTTGTAGAGCGCGATGTCGCGGCCATCGACGTTGACGCCGATCACGTCGTCCGTGGGCACCCTGTCCAGAGGCACGGCGTCGGTCCATTGGGAATCGCTCATGACTGTCCTCAAAGCGGGTAGATGATCGAGTTGGGAATCATCTCGCTGTCGTAGATGACCTGCCGGGATGCGAACTTCAGTCCTTGCTCGGTGCGCACGACCGTGTCGATGTAGCGGCCGACGCTGAAGACCGACGACAGCTCGGACAGCTTGGTGCGGAAGACCGCGTAGTTGGCCTCGCATTCGAAGCGGTCCGCCTCGGCCTTCAGGATGACCGGTGCACCCACCACATGACGCTGGTAGTAGGGATCATGGAACAGCGTCTCGCGGATGCCGTAGACGCGGTCCTTCAGCATGCCCTTGCTCTCGAACGAGAGGGTGGCGAGCGGAAAGCCGCGTTCGTAGTTCTCGCGCGGCTGCAGCCGGTAGCTGCATTCCTCGGTGAAGAATTCGGGCCAGAGTTCCCACTGGCCGGAGCTCACGGCGCTGGCGTAGCTGGCGTAGAGCTGGTTCAGGTCGAAGTAGTCCTGGAAGTTCATGTCAAGCCTCCATGACCTTGCGCCAGTACTCGTACATGCCGCGGATCAGCGTCTCCGTCACCATGTGGTCGGTGTCGCCGACCTCGCGGCCGCCGAGTTCCGCCAGCGTTCGATGGAAGGGCTTCTGCTCGAAGCCCTTCTGGGACAGTTCGATGACTTCGCCATCGTCGGCCGACACGAAGCCGGCCGGGCCGAACAGGTTGGCCTGGCGCAGCCGGCGCTGCGTCATCTCCGCATCGTCGTCCTCGAAGCCGAAATGCGTCCAGACGAAATCGAAGGCCCCCGGGCCGCTCGGCTGGATGTGCCGCGTCGACACGCTGTTGACCTGCTGCTGGAAGATCACGCTGGGGAACAGCGTCATCATGACCGCCGTCGGACCACCCCACCAGGGCTCGGGCACGATGTCGAGAAAGCGAGGGTCGTTGAGCTGCATGCTCTCCTTGAAGCTCGACACCTGCGTGACCTGGTCGGCCTTGCCGCTCGCGCCCCGGGTCGAGATCATCGCCGCGTGGCGGTGATGGCGGTCCATGCGGAGTTCGGACTTGTTGTCCGCGCGCCAGAGGCCGAAGGTGACAAACCAGGTGTGGAGCAGGCCCGGGTGGTAGGGGTCCTTGATGTTCTCCTGCATCAGCTTCCAGTTGCCCGGGATGCGCTGCCGGTTGTAGCCGAGGATGGTCAGCTTGCGGCCGCTGAACAGGCGATCGAAGTAGCCGAGGATCTCCGGTCCCATGAAGTCTTCGAGCGATTCGACGTCAGCGTCGAACGAGGCGAACACCACGCCGCCGCGGCTGGCGACTTTGAGCTTGTTGAGTCCATGGTCGGCGGGCTTGAAGTCGGCAGGCATCCCGCCGTTGACCTTGCCATCCTGCTTGACGCCGCGGCGGAAGGGAACGCCCTGCAGATCCCCGGTGAGCGAGTAGTTCCACTGGTGGTAGGGGCAGGTGAAGCCCGAAGCCTTGCGATTGCCGTGGCGCTCACGGCAGAACTGCATGCCCCGGTGCGCGCAGACGTTCTCGACCACGCTGATGGAATTCTCGGCGTCGCGGACCATGATGACCGAGCGCTCGCCGACCACGGTGCGCTTGAAGTCGCCGACCTCCGGAATCTCCGCCTCGAGGCCGACGTAGCACCAATGGCCCTTGTAGAAGAGGCGCTCGAGCTCGCGCTTGTGCTGGTCGGCCTCGGTGTAGGCCATGAAGGGAATCCGGTTGGTTCCCTTGTCTTCCCAGTGGATCTTCTGGGGAAACACTGCGGCTGTGGTGTCATCCATGTTTGTCTCCTGTGAGGCCGTGCGGGACGACCTGCGTATCGCGGGCAGGGCAATCATCGGCCGTTCGATCACATCGTTCAATAGAATATGGGCAATAGGCCATATTGATTCTGCGAATGGAAGGGCGGCATGGAACTCAAGGACATCGACCTGAACCTGCTGGTCGTCTTCCAGCAGCTGCTGATCGATAGACGGGTTTCTAAGGTGGCCGAGAGCCTCGGGCTGTCGCAGCCCGGGGTGAGCAACGCCCTGGCCCGATTGCGGAAGCTGACGGGGGACCCGCTGTTCCTCCGGACGCCCAAGGGCATGGAACCCACCCCCTTCGCCGAGCAGCTCGCCGAGCCGACGGAACGGGCGCTGTCGGTCATCCACCTGGCGATCAACCAGCGCGCGACCTTCGATCCTGCGACCTCCACGCGGGCCTTCAGGGTCGGGATGACCGACATCGGCGAGATCTACTTCCTGCCCAAGCTGATGAAGGAGCTCAAGCGCCTCGCACCCCACGTGTCACTGAGCACGGTGCGCAGCGCCACGGTGAACCTGCAGGACGAGATGGAGGCGGGCCATGTCAGCCTGGCGATGGGCCTGCTGCCGCAACTCAAGGCCGGCTATTTCCAGCGCCGGTTGTTCAAGCAGGAGTACGTGTGCATGTTCCGGCGCGGCCATCCGCTGGACAAGCGATCGATCTCGCTGGCGGAATTTTCGGCCGCCGAGCATGTCGTCGTGATCTCGGAAGGCACCGGCCATGGCAAGGCCGACGAGTTCATGACCCGCAGGAAGGTGGCTCGAAGAGTGGTGCTCACCGTCCCGCACTACGTCGCGGTCGGCCACATCCTGCACGACTCCGACCTGGTGGCGACAGTGCCCGAGCGGTTGGCGCAAGCGCTGGCGGAACCTTTCGATTTGTCCTACGTCCGTCATCCGGCCAAGCTGCCGGAAATCGCAATCAACCTGTTCTGGCACGAGCGCTACAACAAGGATCCCGCCGTCGCCTGGCTGCGTTCGCTGATCGTCCGCCTGCACGGGGAAGGCGCGGCCGATTGAGGCGGTCCGGTTCTGTTCAGGCGGCACTTGATCGCGCCGCAGCTGCACGGAACTGGTGCGCCGATGGCGCGTGGGGCGTCCACGTACGTGCCAGTGCGTGGGCGCACGGATGGGCGAAGCCCGACCTGCAGCCTAGCATCGGATCGGTTCCGGTGCGAAGGCGCCCGGCTGCCGGCCTGGGGCACGCATGAGCCCGCCACATCGATCAGCCACCGAGGAAAAGTCATGAAGTCCCTTCTGATCATCGCGCTGCTCGGCATTGCCGGCTGCGCCAACTACCAGCCCCCGCCGATCTTCGCGGGTTTCATGTCGCCGCAGGTCTCGCGCACCAGCTGCATCGATGCGGTCTCGCGCGAGCGCAAGGTGCCCAAGGAGGACGTGAAGCCGCTCTACGACTCGCAGACCATGCAGGAGGGCTTCTACGTCGTCACGCTGAGCATCGGCGCCGGCCAGCGCAACATCAACTGCACGGTGAACGAGAACGGCGTCGTCTCCGACGTGATCAACGCGCGCTGAACGCCAGCGACGACGCTGCGCCGCGGCGGCCGCAGCCGCCACCGCCTGGAAAACGGAGGCCCGCCATGTCCCATCAACTGATCGTCCTGCCGGACGATACCGCCAAGCCGATACTCGACGCCATCAACGGCGCCCGGACTGCGCTCAACATCCGCATGTTCCTGTTCACCGACGACACGCTGCTGGCCGCGGTGATCGCCGCCAAGCAGCGCGGCGTCAAGGTGCGCGTGATGCTGAACCCGGCACGGCGAACCGGCGAGACCGAGAACGAGGCCGCGCGCAAGGCGCTCGTCGATGCGGGCATCGAGGTGCGCGACAGCAATCCCAAGTTCGACCTCACGCACCAGAAGTCGATGGTCATCGACGACCAGCTCGGCTTCGTGGAATCGCTGAACTGGGAACCCAAGGATCTGACCGAGACGCGCGACTACGCGGTCCTCACCACGCACGAACTGGAGACCCGCGAGATGGTCGACTGCTTCGACGCCGACTGGTCGCAACAAGACTTCACGCCGCACCCCGACTCGCGCCTGATCTGGTGCCCCGACAACGGCCGGCCGCGGGTGGCCGCCTTCATCGACGGCGCCAAGCATTCGCTGTGGGTGCAGAACGAGCGCTACCAGGACACAGTGATCATCGAACGCCTGGTGCGCGCCGCGACCCGCGGCGTCGACATTCACATCCTCACCAAGCCGCCGCATTCCCTCAAGGCCGAAAAGCTGATCGAGGGCGTCGGCGGCCTGCGAATACTGCAGGACGTCGGTGCCAAGGTGCACACCATGAAGCACCTCAAGCTGCACGCCAAGATGATGCTGGCCGACGGCAAGCGCGCCATCGTGGGCTCGATCAACCTGGCGCCGGGCAGCTTCGACGGCCGGCGCGAGCTGGCGATCGAGACCGACCACGAAGCCACCGTGCAGCGGCTGGCGCAGACCGCAGAGCGCGACTGGGCCTCTTCGCACAAGATCGACCTGAGTGACGCGGGCCTGCTGCACGACTTGGAGAAGCGGCAGCTCGATCCCAGCCACCTGGTGCTCGACGGCAGCGGCGACGCCGTCGAGCAGCCGGCGACGACGGCCAGGAAGCACCACGAGGTCAAGGGGAAGCACTGATCCTTTTCAGCGCCGCGCACCACGTACGTGGGCATACGTGGCCGCCCGGCTGGTCTTACCGCGTCGCCGCTTCCAGAATCGATCGCCGCGCCAACGAAGGAAACGTCATGAGCACACTTCTCGCAGCCACGATGGCCAGTTCGGTGATCGCACGGGGTCCAAGCACCATGAGTTGCCTCAAGAAAGTCGCTGCGGTGGCACTGGTCGCCATGGCCGCAGGCTGCGCAACCACCGATGCGCTGAACAACGACAACCTGGCGATCGCCGCCGGGTTCAAGATGATCACCCCGAAGAAACCGGACCAGCAGGCGATCCTCGCCAAGCTTCCCAAGGACAAGGTCAGCCCCGTGACCTACCAGGGGGCGACCTACTACGTGCTGCCCGATGCGATGAACAACGTGGCGTACGTGGGCGGGGCGACCCAGTACCAGGACTATCAGCGCTTGCGCGTCGCCAAGCAGCTGAGCAACAACAACCTCGAGGCCGCCCAGATGAACGAGATGGATTGGGGCGGCTGGGGCGGCTGGGGCGGACCCGCCTTCATCGGCTTCCGGCGCTAGCGGCGCGACGCCGGCAATACGCAAGGGGCACGCATGAAGCAGCATCCATGCATCCGGGCCGTTCTCCTGGCCGCGAGCCTGGCCTGTGTGGTCGGGGCGCAAGCGCAACAGGCACGGACCGACGGTCCGGCGCCGCGGACCCGGGTCGCGCCGGCCGCGCCGCAGCTCGAAGCCAAGGCCATGGATCTGCTGCGCGCCATGAGCGGCGCACTGACCGGGGCCTCGTCCATGATGTTCACCGCCGTGGCCAGCTACGAGACCCCCACGGCCATCGGCCCGCCGCTGGTCTTCTCGACCGTGTCGGAGGTGCTGGTGCAGCGACCGGACAAATTGCGCGTGATCACGAGCGGCGACGGCAAGGCCTCGGAGTACTACTACGACGGCAAGACCTTCACCGCGTTCGCACCGTCCGAGAACCTCGTGGCGATCGCGCCCGCGCCGCCTACCCTGGATGCCGCACTCGAAGCTGTCTTCAAGAATGCGGCGATCTATTTTCCGTTCGCCGACGTGCTGGGGGCCGATCCCTTCAAGAATCTCACCGAAGGCCTGACCAAGGCGTTCTACGTCGGTGACTCGAGGGCCGTGGACGGGACGACGACCGACGTGATCGCGGTGGTCAGCGACGAACTCTTCATGCAGATCTGGATCGGCGCCGACGACAAGCTGCCACGCCGGCTGCGCGCGACCTACCGCGGCGACCCGCTGCTGCTGCGCCACCAGGTGGACCTTTCGAAGTGGAAGCTCGACCCGGTCGTGGCCGCGGAAGCCTTCGCATCGGTCAACGCGGCCAACGCCCGCAGGATTCCGCTGGCCGCCCCGCACGCCGCGCCTGCAGCCCCCCAGGGCAGGAGCGGCAGGCCGGCCAAGACTCCCTGACGGGCCGAAAGGAACTTCGACATGAATGCACGGAATGCCACTCCTCTTCTGCTGGCGGCCGCGCTGCTGGCCACGGGATTCCCGACGACGGCGGCGGCGTGGGCACGGGCCAACGCGTGGGGGGGCCGCACGGTCGGCGGTTTCGGTGGCTTCACGCACGACAACGCGTTCGGCGGCAGCACGACGCACAGCTGGTATGGCGGAACGAGCCACACGAACCGCTTCGGTGGCACCACGACGGGCGCCTACGGCATGGGCGCCGTGCACACCACGGCGGGCGGCTTCACCACCTACCATCCACCGGCCTATGGCTACGGCGGCTATGCGCCGTACTACCGGCCCGTGGGCGTGCCGTACTACCACCCGGGCTGCTACTACGACTGCGGCGGCGCCGTGGCCGCCGGCGCCGCGGTCGGGCTGGCAGCGGGCGCGGTCGCCGGCGCGGCGATCGCAAGGGCCAACACCATCCCGGCCTACCCGCTGGGCGCCGACTTTTCCACGCTGCCGGCCGGCGCGACCTATGTCGACCGCGGCGGCGTCACCTACTACCAGGTCGGCGGCTCCTGGTTCCGGCCTTCCTTCGGGGCCAACGGCGTCTACTACAGCGTCGTCGCGGCGCCCTGACGGCCTCCCGAGTCGCACGCGACCCAAGGAGCAGGCATGCACCGAGCCGGAGCTTTCATCGCCACCCGGCAGGTCGCGGGCATCGTTGCGGCCTTCGCGTCGCTGTCGGCCGCGGCGCAGGTTGCACCTTCGCAGGACGCGTGGCAGTTCGAAATCATTCCCTACCTCTGGGCGCCGGGCATCTCGTCGGATCTTCGGCTCGGTCCCTTGCCTGGCAGCAGTTCGCACGTGAGTTCCACCGGCGTCCTCGGCGCGCTGGACTTCGGCGCCATGGGGACGCTGGAGGCCCGCCGAGGCCCCTGGGGCGCGCTGCTGGACATGCAGTACGTCAAGCTCGGCGTGTCGCGTCAGGGCGTCCTGGGCGCCCCGCTCGGCCTGGACGTCGACTACACGCAGCAGATCTACACGCTGGCGGGCCTCTACCGCGTCCTCGACAGCCGGGTCGCGGTCGATCTGCTGGCGGGCGGACGCTACGTGAACGCCAGGACCGAGATCGACCTGGCCCCCCACCTGCCCGGGCCACGCCGAGAGGAGTCGGTCGACTGGTGGAACGGCATCGTCGGCGCCCGCGTCATCGCACCGATCGACGACAAGTGGTCGCTGATGGGCTACCTCGACGCCGGGTGGGGCAACTCGACATCGAGCTGGGAAGCGATCGCCGGCGCCAGCTACCAATACTCGCCGTCGGTCTCCTTCAAGTTCGGCTATCGCTACCTGCGCTTCAGCCGCGACGAAGGGCTGCTGAACATGGTCGCGCTCGGTGGCTTGTTCGCGGGTGCCGGATTCCGGTTCTGACGGCGCCCGCTGCGTGATCTGCCTTCCCAGGTCGTTTGTTCGAGGTGGCCTGGCACCTCCCCAACCCGAGGAAAAATCATGACGACGAAGAAGCCCAACATCCTGATTCTCTGGGGCGACGACGTTGGCTGGTGGAACATCAGCTACAACAGCCGCGGCCAGATGGGGTATCGCACGCCCCACATCGACCGCATTGCCAATGAAGGCGTCGCTTTCACCGACTACTACGCGCAGCAGAGCTGTACCGCGGGCCGGGCCGCCTTCATCACGGGCCAGAACCCGATCCGCACCGGCCTCACCAAAGTAGGCATGCCGGGCGCCGCCGTGGGGCTGCAGAAGGAGGACCCGACGATCGCCGAGATGCTGAAGCCGCACGGGTACGCCTGCGGGCAATTCGGCAAGAACCATCTGGGCGACAAGGACGAGTACCTGCCCACGATGCACGGATTCGACGAATTCTTCGGCAACCTCTACCACCTCAATGCCGAGGAAGAACCCGAGGACCCGGACTATCCGAAGGACCCTGCTTTCAAGAAGCGCTTCGGCCCGCGCGGCGTGCTGCATTGCCTGGCCGACGGCAAGGGCGGGCAGACGATCGAGGACACCGGCGCCTTGACGAAGAAGCGCATGGAGACCATCGACGACGAGACGACGGAGAAGGCGTTGAAGTTCATCGACAAGTGCCATGCGGACGGCAAGCCCTTCTTCCTCTGGTACAACACCACGGCCATGCACTTCAGGACGCACTGCGCCGACAAGCACAAGGGCAAGAGCGGCGGCCAGGGCGACTACAACGACGTGATGGTCGCGCACGACGAGCACATCGGCGAGATGCTCGACAAGCTCGACCAGCTCGGCATCGCCGACGACACGATCGTGATGTATTCGACGGACAACGGCCCGCACTTCAACAGCTGGCCCGACGCCGGCATCACGCCCTTCCGGGCCGAGAAGAACACCAACTGGGAAGGCGGCTGGCGGGTGCCGTGCTTCGTTCGCTGGCCCGGCAAGTTCAAGGCCGGCACGGTCATCAACGGCATCGTGTCCCACCAGGACTGGATGCCGACGCTGCTGGCCGCTGCCGGCGAGGAAGACATCAAGGAGAAGCTCGTCAAGGGCTGCAAGATCGGCGAGAAGGACTTCAAGGTGCACCTCGACGGCTACAACATGCTGCCCTACCTGAGCGGGCAGGCGAAGGAGAGCCCGAGAGAGGCGTTCTTCTACATCAGCGACGACGGCGACATCATGGCCATCCGCATGAAGGACTGGAAGGTCGTGCTGATGGAGCAGCGCGCGAAGACCCTGCAATGCTGGTTCGAGCCCTTCGTGAGATACCGGGCGCCGAAGATGTTCAACCTGCGGCGCGACCCGTTCGAGCGGGCCGACGAAAACTCGAACACCTACTGGGACTGGGTCATCTCGCATGCCTACATCGTCTACGCGATGCAGGGCGCGGTGGCGCAGCAGATCGAGGCCTTCGTCAAGTTCCCGCCGCGGCAGAAGCCGGCGGCGTTCAATCTCGACGAGGTCATGCGCAAGCTGCAGGAGTCCTCGAGCGCGGCCCACTGAGGCCTTGCCTGAAAGCGCGCCATGGCGATCTCCGTCCAGCTGACCGTCAACGGCAAGCCGGAGACGCTGCGGGCCGACGACCCGGCCATGCCCTTGCTCTATGCCTTGCGCAACCAGCTGGGCCTGCACGGCTTGCACTTCGGCTGCGGGCTGGCGCAATGCGGCGCCTGCACCGTGCACTACGACGGCGAGCCGCTGCGCAGCTGCGTGATGCCGCTGTCGGCAGTGGCCGGCGCCCGCATCGTGACGCTCGAAGGCCTCGGCACGCCGGACCGGCCGCATCCCCTGCAGCAGGCCTTCGTCGACGAGCAGGCGGCGCAGTGCGGCTACTGCATCAACGGGATGATCATGCAGGCGGCGGGGTTGCTGGCGACCAACCCGCATCCGACGGAGCAGCAGGTGCGGCAGGCGCTGGCCGCCAACCTGTGCAAGTGCGGCACGCACGTGCGCATCCTGCGCGCGGTGATGCGCGTGGCGGACCGCAAACCCTGAAGGGCGCGAGATGGCCGCACCCCCGGTTCCCCTGTCACGGCGCGCGATGCTCCGAGCCGGCGGTGCGCTCGCGGTGGGCTTCACCCTCCGTGTCCCAGCCCAGGCAGCCGACGAGTCGTCGGCGGGGAGGGCGGCGCGCGGTCGGGTCGTCTCCGCGGACGAGGTCGACGGCTTCATCGTGATCGACGGGCAAGGCGGCGTCACGCTCTACAGCGGCAAGGTAGAACTGGGCACCGGCGCGCTCACGGCGCTGACGCAGATGGCGGCCGAGGAACTCTCGCTGCCATTCGAGCGCTTGACACCGGTGCAGGGCGACACGCTGCTCACGCCCGACCAGCGGCCGACTTATGCGAGTTTGTCGGTGCAGCAGGGCGGCATGCAGATCCGGCGCGCCGCGGCGACGGCGCGCGAAGCCTTGCTCGAGCGGGCGGCGCGGCAACTCGGCACGACCAAGGCGGCGCTGCGCGCGCAGGGCGGCCGGGTGGTCCCCGTGGCGGGAGGCGGGGAGGGGCTGTCCTATGCCGAGCTGGTGGCGGGCGCGAGCCTCTCGCTGCCTGTCGATCCGGCGGCGCCTCTGAAGAACCCGCACGACTACACGGTCGTCGGCAAGCCCGTTCCTCGCCTCGACATTCCGAGCAAGATCTTCGGCCGCTTCGATTTCGTCCATGACGTCCGTGTGCCCGGCATGCTGCATGCGCGCATGGTGCATCCCGCGTCGGCCGGCGCCAGCCTGGAAGCCTTCGACGACACGCCGTGCAAGCGAATTCCGGGTTATCTGCGCACGGTACGCAAGGGCGACTTCCTCGCCGTCGTCGCGACGGACGAATGGGCCGCGGTTCGCGCATCGACCGCAATCGTGGCGCGCTGGAGCGCATGGGCCGGCCTGCCCGACGAGGCCCGTCTGGTCGAGTATCAGCGCGGCGCGAAGGTCGACCGCGACCAGGTTTTGCAGGCGCACGGCGTCACCCCCATCGGCGCGGCCGTGGCGGGACGCCAGCTGCGCGCCAGCTACGACTTCCCGCTCAACACCCACGGCTCGATCGGGCCTTCGTGCGCGGTCGCCGACTTCAAGGACGGTCAGCTCACCGTGTGGACGCCGTCGCAGGCCAGCCACCTGCTGCAGAAGCAGCTCGCCGCCATGCTGGGGCTGGCGACCGGCAAGGTGCGCTGCATCTATGTCGAAGGTGCGGGCTGCTACGGACGCAACGGCTCCGACGACTGCAGCTCCGAGGCGGCGCTGATCGCCATGCAGATCAACCGCCCGGTGCGGCTGCAGTGGATGCGCGCCGACGAGCACGGCTGGGACCCCAAGGGCCCGCCGACCCTGCTCGACTACCGGGCCACGCTCGACGCAGAAGGGCGCATCGCGGCCTGGGATGCCGACATCTATCTGCCCGAGCGGCCGATGCGGCGCTCGGGCGCGACACTGCTGGGTGCCGTGCTGGCGGGGCTGCCGCGCTACGGGTCAGACGAAGGCATCTATGACCCGGGCCTGGGCATTCCCTACGCGCTTCCCGACAACCGGCTCACGGCCCACTGGCTGGTCGACACCCCGCTGCCCGCCGCATGGATCCGCGCGCCCGGCCGCATGCAGAACACCTTCGGCACGGAGAGCTTTCTCGACGAGATCGCGGCGGCGACGGGCACCGATCCCTTCGAGCTGCGGATGCGGCACCTGAGCGACCCGCGCGGCCGCGAGCTGATGGAGCGGCTGCGCAGCTTCGCCCGCTGGGAGCCGCGTGCCTCCCGGCCGCGCGACCCCGGCGAACTCGCGCGCGGACGCGGTATCTCGTATGCCAAGTACGAGCTGGTGCGCACCTACGTCGGCGTGGTCGCGGACGTCGAGGTGCATCGCCCGACCGGCGCGATCCGTGTGCTGCGCGTCGCGGTCGTCCACGACTGCGGCCAGATCATCAACCCCGACGGCCTGCGCAACCAGATCGAAGGCAACGTGGTGCAGACCGTCAGCCGCACCCTCATCGAGCAGTTGCGCTTCAGCCGCAGCGCCGTCACCAGCCTCGACTGGGCCAGCTACCCGATCCTCACCTTTCCGGGCGTGCCCGAGGTTGCCGTCGACCTGATCGACCGCCCCACCGAGGTGCCTTGGGGCGCGGGCGAGCCCACTACCTCTGTGATTCCGTCCGCCATCGCCAATGCGGTCTTCGACGCCACCGGCGTGCGCCTGCGCTCGGTGCCGTTTCGGCCCGCGGTGGTCCTTGCCGCGCTCGCGCAAGTCGAGAGGAAATGACCGCCATGCCATCGCACGACGCGACATCGAGGGACCATGTCTCGGCCTCGTCCCTGGCCGAGAACGTCGCCTTCCACGGCAGTCCGCAGGAAATCGAGCGCATCGGCGATGCCGGCCCGAGCGGCGCCTTCGCGGTCGCCGGGTTGGCGGTGTTCGTGCTGCTGCTGCTCTGGATCGCCTTCTTCTTCTTCGTCTTCGCGCCGCGGGGCAGCAGTGGCTGAGGTCGACCTGCTTCCCGGCGTGACCGACGGCTCCGAGCGCCGCTGGGCGCGCGTGGTGGCGGTCGTCGTCGCGCTGGTGGTGGCGCTGATGATCTACAGCGGCCTGCACTGGAGCGCGATCGCGCCCGCGCCGGTGCAGGCGATCGATGCCGCCACGCTGCACCTGTCGGGCGAATTCATGGAGGCCAACCTGGGCACCGCCATCGAGCCCGACGGCTCGGCGGTGGTGCGCGTGCTGGCACAGCAATATGCGTTCGTGCCCGCCTGCATCGTCGTGCCGGCCAACACGCCCGTCGTTTTCCGCATCACCAGCCCGGACGTGGTGCACGGCTTTCTGATCGTCGGAACGAACGTCAACAGCATGGTGGTGCCGGGCTACGTGGCCGAGTTGCGCACCCGCTTCGATCGCGCCGGCGAGCATGTCATGCCATGCCACGAATACTGCAGCGTCGGCCACGAAGGCATGTGGGCGCGGGTGAAGGTGCTCGAACGCGCCGAGTTCGATCGCCTGCACGGCAGCGAGCGGAGGGCCTCCTGTGCAGGGTAGCCGCAAGCTCGTGCTGGCCCACTTCGGGGCGGCCTTCGCAATGCTGGCATTCGCGATTCCGCTCGGTGCCTGGCAGATGCTGGTGCGCAGTCCGCTGCACCGCTGGGTCGACCCCGAGCGCTACTACATCGCCGTGACGGCCCATGGCAGCACACTCGCCTACATCTTCCCGACGCTGGTCGCGATGGGTTTCGGCTATGCCGTGTGCGCGGTCGCGCTGGGCCGGCCGATGCGCGGCATGGCCATGGCGTGGCTGTCGCTCTGGCTGGTGCTCGGCGGCGCCGCCATGGCGCTGCTGACGGTGGCTGGCGGCAAGGCGACGGTGCTCTACACCTTCTATCCGCCGCTGCTCGCGAGCGCCTGGTACTACCTCGGCATCCTGTGCGCGGTCGCTGGATCGTGGATCTGGGTCTGGCTCATGGTGTGGCACTTCAGGCAATGGAAACGCGACCATCCGGGCCTGCCGGTGCCGCTGGCGATGTTCGCCACCACCGCCGCGGCGCTGCTGTGGGCCTGGACCTCGCTCGGGGTCGGCTCGGAGATCGTGTTCCTGATCCTGCCCAATGCCTTCGGCTGGACGAGCTCCATCGATCCAGGCCTGGCCCGCGTGCTGTTTTCCTGGACCTTGCATGCCATCGTCTATTTCTGGCTCATGCCGGCCTACATCGCGTTCTACGTGCTGCTGCCGCAGGCCGCGGGCGGGCGTCTCTACAGCGACCGGATGGGCCGCATCGCCTTCCTGCAGCTGCTGGTGTTCTCGATGCCGATCGGACTGCATCACCTCTTCACCGACCCGCAGGTCGGCGCCGGCTTCAAGTTCCTGCATGCGGTGTTCACGGGCATGGTCGCGGTGCCGACGCTGCTCACGATCTTCACCATCTGCGCTTCGCTGGAGATCGCGGGGCGGCTGCGCGGCGGTCGCGGCCTGTTCGGCTGGGTGGCGGCATTGCCCTGGCAGCAGCCGATGGTGCTGGCCTCGGGCCTGTCGCTGCTGATGCTCGGGCTGGGCGGCGCCGGCGGGCTCATCAACATGAGCTACGCGATGAATGCGACGGTGCACAACACGCAGTTCGTCACGGCGCACTTCCACCTGATCTTCGGCGGCGCGGTGGTCATCATGTACTTTGCCATCGCCTACGAGCTGTGGCCGCGGCTCACCGGCAGGGCGTTGCCGTCGGCGCTCATGCGGCTGCAGCTGTGGAGCTGGTTCGCGGGCATGCTGATCGTGACGCTGCCATGGCACGTCGTCGGCCTCATGGGACAACCCAGGCGCATGTCCTACTACGACTACACGGACCCGGCGCTGGCGCCGCAGGCGATCTGGGTCGCGCTGTCTGCAGTCGGCGGCTTCGTGCTCGTGCTCTCGACGCTGCTGCTGGTCGGCATGCTGCTCGCCTCGTTCCGAAGAGGCATCAGCGTGCAGCCACCGTTGCGCTTCTCGCTCGCCATCGAACCGCCGCGCAGCCTGCCTGCGTCCTTGAACGGATTCGGCGTCTGGGTGGTGCTGGTGGCGGCGCTCACGGTGACCAACTACGGCTTTCCGATCGCGCAGGCGCTGGCGGCGCGCGGCAGTGCGGTGGCGGCATTCCCGACGGGGGGGTGATGACCACCGGCTCGCGACCGCCCCCTCGCGACCGCAGGTTCGCGGTCTGGATCGGATCGATCGCGGCGCTGCTGGTCGCCGCCACGGCAGCGGGATTCGTCTGGCTGCCGGCGGTACAGGCCGGGCGCGACGGGCCCGGCTTGTGGGACGCGATCTGCAGTGCGATCGGGCTGCCCTCGCGGGACGCGCGCGCCGCCGCGGTCGCGGGCGCCGAGCCGCCATCGAACGTCGCCTGGACCGCTGCCACGCAGCAGCTGCTCGCGGGCGCGAATCCAGGCCGGGGCGCCGCGCTGGCTGCAGCATCCTGCAACGGCTGCCACGGTCCGGCGGGCGTGAGCGACGACGCCATCTTCCCGAACCTTGCGGGCCAGAGCAGGGCCTCGATCTACAAACAGCTGCAGGACTTCAAGAGCGGGCGGCGCGATCCGGCCGTGATGGGCGGCTATGTGGCCGCTCTGAGCGATCGCGATCTCAGCGATCTGGCTGCTCACTATGCGGCGCTCCCGGTGCCGGGCACGGCGCGGGGGCAAGGGCAGGCGCAGCAGGCCCCGGTCGATGCCGCGACGCTGCGGCTGGTCGACCATGGCGATCCCATGCGCGGCATCGCGGCCTGCGCCGCCTGCCATGGACCCATGGGATTCACCGCCGCCGCACCGCGGCTCGAGGGCCAGCAGCGGGCCTACCTCGAGGTCCAACTGGAAGCGCTCGCCAGCGGCGCAAGGCACAACGACATCGGCGCGCAGATGCGCGGCATCGCTCGCCAGCTGACGGCGCGGGAGATCAGTGGGCTGGCCGCCTACTACGCGGCCGCGCCCGCCGGCGAAACCGATTCGCGATCGAAGTCGACCCGCACGAATTAGCCTTGGAGTCGGGGCTGCGCGGACACGTACGTGGGTGTAGGTAGGCGCCCCTCTGGATGTTCGCCCCCCGAACTTTCACAATGGAACGCCGGGCGTGTCCAGAGTCACTCGACCCGCCCGGACCATTCAACCTGTTGGGGACATGCAATGAGCAAATCGGTCGCGGTCATGGTCGCAGGCCTTCCTGCCGTGGGACGCTTCGCCTTCGCAGCCGTCGTCGCCGTCTCGCTTTCGGGTCTGGCCCGGGCCCAGGGCGACGGCGGCAGCCAGACGGCCTGCGAGTTGCAATACAGCACCTGCAAGCAGACCGCGCGTGCCGACTACCAGTTCTGCCGCAATGCCTCGGAGAAGAATTGCCGCCAGCGCTTGAACCGGTCGCTGCAGAGTTGCAGGAGCAGCCAAAGCCGATGCGCCAACTCGACAGCGGGTGTCCAGTTCAGCGGATGACGGAGGGCGTCGGAAAAAGCTTGCCTTGGTCTCGCCGATCGCCGATATTCGCCCCAGCCGTTGGTCTCCGTTCATCCTCAGACGGGCCTTTGGTCAGAGCCATCGCGGATGTTGCTCCATCGGCGATGGCTCGATTGATTCCAGTCGGCCCATTGCGAGTTTCCTGTCAACCGAAGGCACGAGGCCTTCGTTGTGCCATGACCTCCGCCGATGGCCGAGGCGAATCGCCCTTCAAAACACACGAGGAAATTCGATGACCAAACTTCTCGCAGTCATGCTCACTGGCCTGTTTGCAGCAGGTGCCTATGCCCAGAACCCGGCTGGCGCATCGTCGGAGCAACAACCGGTAACAAATAGCAAAGCGCAGAATCGCGCCCAAGCGAGGGTCGAGTCGCGTCCCCAGGGCAAGGTACGCAAGCCCACGGGCGATGAAGCCAAGTCCAGCGAGATCAACCCCGAAGCGGCTGGTGGGAAGGCCGCCGTCGCAGGCCAGAACAGGGCTGATGCGAAGCCCCAAGGGATGGCAAAGAAGCCGGTGGGCGATCTGGGCACCACGCCTGAACTCAATCCGGAGGCCAGCGGTGGCAAGGCGGCGGCAGCGGGGCAGGCGAAGGTCGGTGCACGCGACGCGAAGGCTGCAGCGAAGAAGCAGGCCGCCACGAACTGACCGGCCCTGGCGGCGGGGCGAACTGGCCTCTGGTGGCCTATCGTCCTCGCGCCGGGCAGTTCATCGCTTGACGTAGGCTTTCAGATTCTTGCAGGCGCTTTCGAACATCGATTCGAAATACATCTTCGACAGCGGACCGCCCAAGCTGACCGTCAGATGGGGCTCCATCGCAACGCGGTAGTTGAATCGGGTCTTGCCCGGCTCGATCTCTTCGAGTTGATAGTCTTCCGCCAGTGCATGGGCGAGCGGCATGGAAGTGCCGGTCGCGTAGAACGCCATGCGGCGCCCCGGCTCCCAGATGAAGAAGTGCTCGTCGATGCTGACAGTGGCCAGCGAGGCAGTGCGTGTGCTTCCGACGCCATACGGTTTTTCGCTGGTCCAGACCACCTTGTGAATGGCGTGGAACCAGCGGGGCCAGGACTCGCCATCCTCGAAAATGGCAAAGACCCTGGACGGCAGCGCGTCGAGGTCGACGACGTTGCTGAACAGCATCGGCGCGGTGTCGAAGAACGCCGCGTCGACGGGGCGACATTCGAAGTGCACGGCGAGCGCTTCTGCTACTTGGCGGCCGGCATGCCGGGGGTACCGGGCGGCGCGGGGTATTGACCCGGCGTCTTGCCCGGATTGCCGGCCTCCCGGGCGTTGGCGCGCGCCTGACCCGCTGCTGCCGCCTTGCCCGAGCCGATGTCGTCGTTCAGGGGGGAGGTCACCTCGTCACCACCGACCTTCTTGACCTTGCCGTGCGCCCGCGCATTGTCCTTGGCCTGCGCCCGCTCCTGCGGCTTGCTGTTGGTGATGACCTGTTCCTGCGACGATGCGCCCGGAGGGTTTTGTGCGTATGCGCCGGCCGTGAACAGGCCGGCGATCAAGGTGGCGAGAATCTTGCTCATTGAGGGCTCCTTGGTGGGGTTGAGATTGCTCCTTGCAGCCATGAAGAACGACTGCCGCCACAGGCCATCTGCGATGGACCGGCCAACTCATTGTGTGAGTGCTTCCTCGACAAGACCATCCCGGCGGCCACGTACCGTCACGTACGTGAGAATCATGACTGATCCTTGGATCGAACAGGCCAGGCGAGGCTCGCAGCTCAGTGCCAGGCGCCCCGCCATTGCGGATCGATCGCGGTCCAGGCGGCGCCGTCGCTGCGATCCCAGCCCACGATGCGGAGTTCGAAAGAAGGCCCGTCCGTGTCCGCGGCCAGCGGCGTCGACGCGGAAGCAGGCACCGCGCCGCCCCCTCGACCGACGGCGGCGACCGCGCCCAAGGCTGCGAGCATGCCCCCGCCCGCGGCGATGCCGCTGCCGAGCACGAAGGTCCTGCGATCAATCGGCATGGCCGGGCTCCGGGTGAGGCTGCGCAGCGGCCAGCGGCGACTGCAGGAAGGCGGGCGTCGACCCCCAGCGTTGGCGGGCGGCGGCCAGGATGCTGGCGGCTTCCAGTGCCTCGCCGGCCTGGATCGCCGCGGCATGGGCTTTCTCGAAAGCCCGCAGCGTCGGGCGGTTCGCGAGGTCGATGGCGGTCAGCTCGAAGGCCCGGCGCGCGTCGTTGCCGCTGCCGGCATAGAACTCCGCCGCGTGGTCCGCGAAGGCGAGCGGATGCCGCGCAAGCAAGCGCTCGAAGCCGCTGCGGGCCGCCTCGCACAGCGCCTGCGCCTCGGCCGGCCGGCCCTGCGCCATCGACACGTCGCAAAGACGCCAGCTCACTTCCGGGTCGGCACTTGCGAGCACCGGAAGCAGCAGCGCGCGCGCCTCGGAGCAGCGTCCTTCGGCCGCTGCGATCTCGGCCAGGTGCACGCGCGCCTTGACGTAGCCGGGCAAGTCCTCGATGGCCTTGGCGTACCAGCGGGCCGCCCGTGCGTGTTGTGGCCGGGGCGCGCGTTCACCCCACAGCACGCCGAGCAGGAAGCAGACCCAGGCCACCGCGAAGGGCGAGACGTCGCGGTAGGCGTCGAGGGCGCGGCAGTAGGCGCGCTCGGCCGCGTCGAACTCGCCGAGGTCCACGAGCAGCGAACCCAGTGGTACCCAGTCTTCCAGCCGGCCCGTTTCCCGGGCGTGGCCCCATCGCTGTTCCAACAGGACTTCGAGCGATACGCCGCAGGCCTGATCGATGCTCATGGCGAGCCTTTGGGCGGCGAGCGCGGGGCAGCCTCGATGCGTCGCCCGTGCCAGGCAGTCCCTCGCGAAGGCGAAGCGATGGGTCGAAGCTGCGACCTGGGCCTCGATGAGTGCCGTGCGCGCGGATTCCGGATCCAGCCGGACCAGGTGGCCCGCCAGCTGCTCCAGCCGGTCGTATGCGTCGAGATCCCCGAGGAACTGCGCATTGAGCTGCTCTTGCTCGATGAGACCTTCGGCGATGCCCGCTCGCAGCGGCGCCTGCCAGAAGCGGTTCCATGACTGGGCCAGCGTGCTGCGCAGGTTGATGGCTGCGATGACGCCGTCGGTGGCCTGGACCGGGCCGGTCGCGAGAGCGGGCTCGGCGATCATTGGGGGACGCCGAAACGCGGCTTCAGGCTGTCGAGACCAGTCTTCAGCAAGGTCGAACTGATGGTCTTCACGATGATGTCGGGCTGGCCGCCCGGCATGTACTGGACGCGCCATTCGACCGAACTGCCGCTGCCCTTGGGCTTGACGTCCAGAACGCCCGTGTAGTCGGTGGCGGGGATGCCGGCGATGGACGTGTAGCGGTAGCTGCGCCGCGCGTTGTCCATGGCGTCCAGACGTTCGATGAGCTGCTTGCCATCGATGGTCTCGATGGTGCGCAGCTGGCCGACACCCGTGCCGGTCAACTTGATGCTCGCGACCAACGGATGCCACTGCCCGCCGAAGCCGCCGATGAGCGCCCAGACCCGGTCGGGTGGTGCGGCGAGGTCCACGGAGAAAGCGATGTTCTGCAGTTCCGCATTGGGAGCGGCGAGGTACGGAAAGCGCGTCGTCCCCGGCTTGGTCGCGCCGGTCGAGCCGCCCTGCAGGAATTCCCGGTCGTGGTTCACCATCCAGGTGAGCAGGATGTCGATGACATCGGAATCCACCGTCCGCCCGCCGCCGGTCTGGTAGGGACGGCCCGCGAGCGTGCTCTTCTCGATCTCCAGGTGGCTGGTGTCCGAGGTGGGTTTCGTCACGTCGATCGTCATGAAGTCGTCGAGGAACATGTTGGCGTTGGCGGCCAGCGCCGCAGGCGTCCAGTCCTCCTTGCCGTCGCGCATGTCCCAGTTCTTCAGGCTGTCGACCATGCGCTTTCGGAACAGGGGCATCAACTCCTCGGAGATCGCGAACGGCGTCTGCTGGTTCCACAGGTCGCGAACGTCGTCGGTGCCTTCCATCCCGTTGTTGTTCAGCCGCATGTTGGTCTGCTCCGGACGGCCGACCCAGTCGATGCGCGGTGGGTCGTGGCCGATGAAGCCGCCAGGCTTCGGAATCGGAATGGTTTCGGCGATGACCCCGAAGAGCGACCCCTTCGCGGGGTCCAGCACGCGGCGGGTGTCGAACTCGATCAGGAAGGTCAGCACGTTGTCGTGTTGAAGCAAGTTGGGAAACTTCTTCATCTCGGCCACGATCCAGGCCAGGTAGAACGGATCCGAGCGCAGTCCCGCGAACACGCGGTAGGTGCCATCGGCCGAGGTCGAGCCGTTTTCATCGTCGACCACGAAGCGGATCGCCTGGCCGCCGGGAACGGTGCAGGTGCCGCGCTGCAGCGGCCGCTTGCCCTGCGTGGCGCGCTCCAGGACGTCGAAGCGAAAAGTGAAGCGAAGTTCCGGATCACTCGGCTTGAACTGGGTCTTCTCGCCCGTGCCGGCGATCGTCAGGCGGCGCGCGACGATGGCATGGTCGATGGCGTTCGAGAACATCGCCTGCGTGCCGGCGGACGGAAACACGTTCGCCGCCAGCACGGTGCGATTCGGGTCCGCCGGGCTGATGAAGGCGAACAGGTCGGTCAGGTCGGCCGAGGGGTCGCCGATCTGGCGCGGGCCGTCGACATGGTCGGACATGGCGTCGGGCTTTTCAGTTCCGCGTCCACGGGCCGGTGCCGGTGACAGCGTTGGGTGGGCCGCCGAAGGGCGTGACCCGGCCCGGCTCCTCGGGAATCGACTTGAGGTATTCGACCAGCTCCCAGCGCTGCGCATCGGTCAGCAAGGGGCCGATGATGCCGTTGCCGAGGGGCCCGTTCTCGAACGAATGCCCGGCGTTGGAGTTGCCTCGCAGCGAGGTGTCGAGCAGGAAGCGGCCGGTCCTGCCGCTGGTGTCCAGGCCCACCTTGACCGGATCGAATTCGCGGCCGACATAGAAGGTCTTGGTCCGCTCCTTGGCGGGGACCAGCATCTCGTAGAGATTGGGCACCGATCCGTTGTGCATGAAGGGCGGCGTCGCCCATACGCCGTCGCGCGGGGCGGCCTTGTACACGTCCTCGCGCTGGCGGGGCGTCGGCAGTTCGCGGTAGCCGTGCAGGTTGATGGTCTGCTGCTCGTCGAGCTTGACCTGTGACAGCGCCCGATCCAGCACCAGCTTCTGCGTGATCAGGTACAGCGCGCCGGTCGGAACGGTCTCCTTGCCCTTGAAGGGTTCCGGAAGATAGGGCGCGAGGTTGCCCGTGATGGCGTAGGGCCGGAGGTTGTCGAACTGGCCCGGGTCGGTGCCCACATAGGCATGCGGCACGACCCCGACCTCCAGGAAGCGCTTGCCGTACTTGTTCGGCGCGGTCCATGTGTAGGGCCACGCGTTGTGGCAACTCGCGCAATGGGTCGCGAACAGCGCCTTGCCGGCGGCCGCCTTCTGCCGGTCGATCCGCCCGAAGATGTCCTCCGGCCACTTGGGCGGGGCGAGCCGGGTCAACTGGTTCTCGATCTGCTGCAGGTTCAGCAGCTGGGCGTTCGACTCGAAGAGCCCTTCCTCCGGCGTCCTGGCATGCAGGTTCATCGGCAGGTAGACACCCATGGATTCGACGAGATTGCGGTTGATCGGGTCCTGCTGCGAGGCGCGCCACTGGGTCCACGAGCCGTGCGGCGCGTTCCACAGGAAGGGTGGCTTGGTGGGCGCGAGCGGCGTGGAGTGGTTTTCCGGGATGCGGGTTTCGATGGCCAGCAAACGGTTGACGATGGCGGAGATCGCATCGATCCGGGCCGGGCCCCAGACGATGGGCGTGGCGAGCGTGCGCGTGCGGTAGTCGTGGATCGGAATGGCTTCGCGTTCGAAGCGCTTGCCCAGCTCGCTCTTCGCGTCCGCGCTCATCGCGCCGAGCTTCGCCGCGAGACGGTCGAACTTCTGCTTGTCCGCCAGCGTGGCCTGCATCGCATCGTCGAGCGCGGCGACGTAGCCCATCATGTCGAAGGTGTTGGCGACGCCGCCGTCGATGCGGATGCGTTTGCCCTGGTAGTTGAGCTGCGCGTTGTGGCAGGCGGCGCAGGTCAGGCCGATTTGCACGTCTTCGACGTTGCTGCCTTTCCTCTTGACGACCGTCTTGCTCAGCCCGATCGGCAGCGCATCGGGGTTGTTCTGCGGATCGGCGGGCTGGGTGATCAGGCCGAAGCGATCGCTGTTGGCATCGGATCGGAACAACTCCTGGCTGCCTGCCGTTTCGAGGTTCAGGAACAGGTCGTACGACATCACGGCCGAACCTTGCGAGACCTGGTAGTACCAGGCACGTTCGGCGGGCGTCCAGCCCTGGTCGAGGAAGACCACGGGTCCCGATGGACTGGTTGCGGCTTGCGCCACCGCGGCCGACGGCGCCAGACTCAGCAAGAGGGCGCATCCGGGCGCCAGAAGACCGAAGACCGTGATGGTGGAGCGACGCTTGCGAGACATGGGCACTCTCCGAAAATCGGCCGCCTTCCGGGCCCGTTGGGGGATTCTCAGACCGATGACGCCGGCGACCTATCCCGGTGGCCACGTAGGCCACGTACGTGGGGGGCCGGGCAGGACACGTACGTGGTCCTGCGTGGCCGTCCGGATGGCGCGCGGCATCGCAATCCTGAAAATCCCCAGTGCGGGGTGCGAGCACTCCGCCTACCGGACGTGAAAGGAAAACCTGAAATGAAAGCAGCCCAGTACACAGTTCTAGCACTGGCTTCGGCGCTGGCCTTCAGCGCGCCGGCCCTGGCGCAGCCGAGCACGCCTTCAGCCACCCCCAAGGTGCTGGATGTCCGTGACATGCTCAAGGAAGTCTCGATCTCCGCGCTGGTGACCGCGATCGACCCGAAGAACCGCATCGTCACGCTCAAGGGGCCGGAGGGGAATGAATTCGCGGTCATGGTCGACCCGCGGGTCAAGAACCTGGCACAGGTCAAGGTCGGCGACATGGTCGACGCCACCTACATCCAGTCGGTGGCGCTGGACTTCCAGACCGGCAACGGGATACGGATGGCGACGTCGACGGCGGCCGTCGACCGCGCCCAGGTCGGGCAGCTGCCCGGCGGGGCTGCGATGAAGCAGACCACGCTGGTGTCGAACATCTGGGCCATCGACCAGGCCAAGGGCACCGTGATGGTCCGGGGGCCCTTCGGTCACTTCACCGAAGTGAAGGTGAAGGACCCGGCGATGCTGAACGGCGTCAAGGTCGGCGACCAGATGAAGATGACCATCACGCAGGCGATCGCCACATCGGTCGTCAGGAAGTCCTAGCCGCATTCTTGCCGGACAGCCTGGTGGGCGTGTGACATGGCGGCTTCGTCGGCTGTCCTCGCGCGCCGCCAGGGCCTGCTGTCGCTCCTGCTGGCAGGGATGGTGCTCGCACTTGGCGCCTGCACCAGCTACGGCGTGGTCGACAACCTGCCGTTGTCGCCAGGTCGGCAGGGACCGGTCTACTCGCTGGGTGAGTTCGCTCGCGACCCGCAGCGGCATTCCGGCGAGTTGACGCTGGCCGTTGCGTTCTCGGGCGGCGGTACGCGCGCCGCCGCCCTCTCCTACGGCGTCATGCAGGAATTGCGCGACACGCGCGTGCGCATCGACGGCAAGGAGCAGCGCCTGCTGGATGCGATCAATGTCATCAGCTCGGTGTCCGGCGGGAGCTTCACGTCGGCCTACTATGGCCTCTACGGCGATCGCCTCTTCGTCGACTACGAGCAGCGCTTCCTGCGCAGCGACGTCGAGGGCGCCCTGCTGCGCGGCTTGCTGAACCCGGTGCGGTGGTTCAGCAGCCACGGCCGCACCGAAATGGCGGTCGCCTACTACCAGCAAACGCTGTTCGGCAATGCGACCTTCGGGGATCTGGCCCGGCGGCCGGCGGCGCCACTGATCCTGATCAACAGTTCGGACCTGAGTTCGGGCGGCCGGTTCTCCTTCGTCCAGGAGTACTTCGATCTTCTGTGCTCGGACCTGAGCAGTTTCCCGCTGGCCCGCGCCGTCACGGCGTCCAGTGCCGTTCCCGTGCTGTTCGAACCGGTGGTGGCGGAGAACTACGCGGGTTGCGCCGCCGGCATGCCGCCATGGCTGGTGGCCGCGCAGCGGCGTGATGCCGACAACGACTACCTGAGCATGGTGGTGCAGGATGATCTGGCCTACCGGAACAAGGTGACGTACCGCTATGCCCAGTTCGTCGATGGCGGGATCACGGACAACCTCGGCCTGCGCGCCCTGCTGGACGCCGTGGAACTCGCGGGTGGTGCCGAGAAATACCTCCGCACGCTCGGCATCGCCGCGCCGCGTCGCATCGCGATCATCTCGGTCAACGCCGCCGCCGACACGCCCGCGGGCATCGGGGAGAGCAACCGTGCGCCGTCCTTCGAGCAAACGATGAACGCTGTCACCAATGTGCAGCTGGACCGCTACAACGTGTCAACGCTTCAACAGACGCAGCAGGGCCTCGAGCGCTGGACGCGCGAACTCTCGACGCCGGAACGGCCCGTGACCTCGTACTTCGTCCGCCTCAGTTTCGAGGACGTGCCCGATCTGCCGCTGCGCCGGTTCCTGAACGGGATCCCGACCAGCTTTGCGCTGGACAAGGAGCAGGTGGAGCGCCTGATCGCCACCGGGCGGGATCTGTTGCGCAGCAACCCGGAGTATCAGCGCTTGCTGGCCGGTCTGCGAGTGCCGACAAAGTCGACCGAGGCGACAGGCGCTGCACCGTGAAGCTTGCCGACGAGGCTCCGTATGACCTGGACATATCCTCCGGCGACGTGGGCTTGCTGAAGGACTCCCTTGTCCCTCAACAGCCGGTGCATCCGCCGCAGGTTGTAGGAGGGAACGGTCGGCACCAGGTGATGCTCGATGTGGAAGTTGACGAAGTTGGGTGCGAACAGCAAGCGCTCCCACCACGCCGCGAGGACCGTCCGCGTGTTCGACCAGATGTCTTGGCTCACCGTGCCCGGAAGTGCGCCATGCTCGGCGGCATTGCGGATGCGGCTGACCATCATGTACGTGGTCAGCCAGGTCGCCGGCCACAGCAGGTAGGCGATCGCGTGACCGCAGGTCCACAACAGGACCAGCGCCAAGGAATGTACGAGCAGGATGCGGCGGGAGTTCCACAGCAGGTGTCGCACTTTGCGCTTTTCGGAACCATCGCCATCCATTGCCGCGGGGTCGGCGCTCTGCTTCTTGTAGGCATAGCCGAATCGCAGTTTCTCAGGCTCCGCATGCGCATACAGCACGGCGAGAGTGGCCGCCGCCTTCAGGCCTGTGAGGCCGAGCAGGTCGCGAAGAACCTTGCGTGCCAGTGAGGATGGGCTGACCGGATAGCCACGGTAGTTGGCCAGGTCCGGATCGTCCTCTGTGCCGGTCCTCATGTGGTGGGTCATGTGATAGCTGCGATAGATCGACAGGTCGGCGAACACTGGCGCGGCGCACAGCCACTGGCCGATCCAGTCGTTCAGCGGGCGAGAGGGCGTCAAGGAGCGATGCGCGCACTCATGCATGAGGATGCCCAGCCCCAACTGGCGGCCGGCCAGCACCAGCATGGCGAGCGCTACCGTGGCGATGCCGGGCCGGGCGATGACCACGGCAAAGCTCGCCGCGATCAGGCCCCAGTTGACCAACAGCATCCAGGCTGCCTTCCAGGTGGACTTGCGCTGCAACATCAGCAGCTCGTCGCGGTCCAGCAGTTTGCGTACTTCATTCATGGGGAACATTCAAATGCAATCTCGAATGCTCCGATTGAATCAAAGGCAGCGCAGAATCAGTTGTCATGAAGCGCCAGATACTTGACACGAAAGCACCTGCCACCGCTCCTGTACGCGTGGCCATCCTGCTTCCCGAGCGCCCGTGGGCAGGCTCGGTGCTGCTGGTGCGCGACCTGCTCCAGGCCGCCGGCACCCTTGCGGCGCGCAACAGCGACATCGCCGCGAGTGCACTGTTCGACGTTCGCCTGGTGGCGCGGAGCAAGGCTCCGGTCATCAGCTTCGGCGGCCTGCCGCTGACGCCGGACCTGACGCTGAAGCGATCGGGTGAATTCAGCGTGGTGGTCGTGCCCGCCCAGTTCGCGCCGGCAGCCGAAACGACCGAAGACGACGCGGCGTACTGCCAATGGCTGTGCCGGCAACATGCAGGTGGCGCGCTGGTGATGAGCTTCGGCGGCGCGCTGCTGCTGGCCAAGTCAGGCTTGCTCGCTGGGCGCGAGGCCACCGGATTGCTGAGCGAGCGATCGATCATCCGTCGCCGCTTTCCGGAGATCCGCTACCGGTCCTCCCTCAGGATCGTGGCGGCCGCCGACATCATCACGGTGTGCGGCATCGGTCCCACGGTGGATGCATGTGCCCACCTGATCGAGCGGTTCTTCGGCATGCAGCGCGCACGTCGCTTCCTGAGGCACACCAGTACCGAGGCGCTTCCTGCCGACAACAAGCTCGCGCTTTGGAGCGCCGCGTACAAGCGGCACGGCGACGCGCAAGTACTTGCGGTGCAGGAAATGCTCGAGCGCGAAATGGATCCGGTGCCTGGCTTGGCTGCGCTGGCACAGCATGTCGGTTTGAGCGAACGCAGTCTGTCGCGACGCTTTGCCGACGCCGTCGGCTTCAATGTGCGGCAGTACGTGGCGAGGCTGCGTCTGGAACACGCGGACCACCTGCTCACCACGAGCCGCATGGCGCTGGCGCATGTGGCGCGCGAATGCGGCTATTCGAGCGCCAGCGCCCTGAGTCGTGCGTTTGCGCTCATGCGCGGCAGGACGCCCCGTAGCCACCGACTCGAGCATGCGGCCTGGCATCAGCGACGATGAACAGGTGCTCTCCTGCCGGTGGTCAGGTAGCCGCCGCCAGATCGTCTACGTGTGATCGCCTGCATAGGCCGCGCCCCGCTTCAGAAGCTCCGGCGTTCCGATCACCTCGTTGAGCTGGTCAAAGTCCAGCATCTGGCTGCGCAGCGGCTGCGTGGTGCCCTCGGCCTGCAGCGAGGCGAAGTAGCGCTGCAGGCCGGCTGCGACCCAGCGGGCCGTCCCACCAGGAAAGATCACGATGCGAAAGCCCAGCGAGCCCAGGTCGCCCGCACTGCTGATCGGCGTGTGCCCGCCTTCGATCATGTTGGCGAGGAGCGGTACGCGGTGGCCGAAACGCTCGCACGCCGCACGCATTTCCTCGCGGGAACGCAAGGCCTCGATAAACAGCGCATCCACGCCGCATTCGAGATAGGCCTCGGCCCGCTCGAACGCAGCTTGCGTGCTCTCGACGGCGACCGCATCGGTGCGCGCCAAGATCAGCGTTTCGGCGCTGCGCCGCGCATCCAGTGCGGCACGCAGTTTGCCGCACATCTCCTGGCGGCTGATGAGCGTCTTGCCGGCCAAGTGGCCGCAGCGCTTCGGAAAGCGCTGGTCTTCCAACTGGATCATGGCCGCGCCGGCACGCTCGAAGTCGCGCACGGTGCGCTGCACGTTCAGCGCGTTGCCGTAGCCGGTGTCGGCATCCACGATCACCGGGAGCTGCACGCGATCGGTGATGCGGGCGAGTACGTCCGCCGTTTCGCTGGCGGTGGTCAGCCCAACGTCGGAACGGCCCAGCTGTGTGTAGGCGACCGCGCCGCCCGAGAGGTAAAGTGCCTCGAAGCCGGCCTGCTGGGCGAGGAGGGCAGTCAGTGCGTCGTAGACGCCTGGCGCCAGCAGAGGCAGGTCTCGGCGCAGCCGTTCACGCAGCCCGCTCATTCCGGCTTCGCTCCCGTTGCCTGGACGATCTTTCCCCAGCGGACGATCTCGCTCTTGACGAAACGGCCGAACTCCTCCTGGCCTGTGCCCATGGCGATGAGACCCTCGCTTTTGAAGCGTTCGCGCATGGCAGGCGAGCCCAGCGCCTCGCGCGCAGCGGCGGAAATGCGCGCCGCCTCGGCCGGCTGCATGCCCGCGGGCCCGAACAGGCCATACCAGGAGCTGAAGTCGAATCCGGGCACGGCTTCGGCGATGGCGGGCACCTCGGGGAAATCCGCCAGCCGCCGCTTGCTGGTCACACCCAATGCCTTGACCTTGCCAGCACGCAGAAGCTGTTGCACGCTGGCCACGCCGGAAATCACCAGGTCGATCTGGCCGGCCAAGACGTCCTGCAGCGCCGGACCGGTGCCCTTGTATGGAACACCGGTGATATTGATGCCCGCGTCCAGTTTCAGCACCTCACTGGCGAGGTGATTGGAGCTGCCCAGTCCGGCAATGGCAATGTTGAGCTTGCCCGGTTTGGACTTCGCCAGCGCAATGAGTTCCTTGATGTCATTGGCAGGCAGGTCGGGACGGGCTACGAGGATGCCCGGCAGAGATGCGATGCCTGCCAATGGCGTGAAGTCCGCGACCGCATCGAAAGGCAGCTTGCCATACAGCGATGGGTTGATGGCGTGGCTGGTGTAGCTCAAGAGCAGCGTGCTGCCATCCGGCGGCGACTTGGCCACTGCCTGGGCTGCGATGTTTCCCGCGGCACCGGGCCGGTTGTCGACGATGAACTGTCGGCCCAGGCGCCTGCTCAGTTCCAGAGCCAGCTCGCGGGCGACGATGTCGGTGCCGCCGCCGGGCGTGGCGCCCACCAGCATACGGGTCACGGTCTGGGCCTGTGCCCACGGGGCGGCCAGGGCCGCCGCGCCCGCGCCCAGCAGGAGCAGTGTCTTGCGTCTATTCATGTCTTGTCTCCTTTTTCGGGTGGCGCGAAGGTTGCTCCGCGTCAGCCGGCGTTCGCCGCAGCGGTCTCTCGCGTCACTGTTGGCCGCCAGGGTCGCCAGGCCATGCCCAGTGTTCGGGCATGGCGCTCCTCGTAGGCCAGGAATTCGGCGCTGATGGCGCTGCCGCGGACGCCGCCACGCACGGCGCCCGGGCGCACGTCCCCGTAATACTCCTCCCACTGCGGGGGCAGAGGCTGTGAAGAAGGTATCGACAGCCACAGGCGCAGCAAATGGCGCTTCTTGTCGGGCTCGTCGAAGTCCTCGAAGTTGGTGCGCGAATGGAGGGTGACGTAGTTGTTCAAGAGTTGCAGGTCGCCGCGTTCCAGTTCCATCGAATAGCAGAGCCTGTCGCTTGGCATGAGTTCGTCGAGCAGGTCCAGGGCCTCGATCTGTGCCTGCGTCAGGCGTGGCACTTCCTCGAAGTCGCGCTGGGCCGCATCGGAGTTCTTGCGGTTGGTGCGGGCGCAGAAATGGATCGGGTCGTCACCGAAGATCGGACAGCTGTAGAAGGGCAGCTGCGCCGGGTCCTGCGTGCCCTGGTAGCTGTGGAACCAGGGTTGCTGCAGCACCGGAATCAGGTCGGGGCGTAGCCGCTGCACTTCGTCGCGCAGCGCGATCGAGCTGATCACCTTGCTGGTGCCCCCGCTCTTGGCGGTGCGACGGCACAGCAGCGCGACCACGTCGCAGGAGTCCTGGTGGAAATCCAGGCCGGCATTGGTGTTGTAGCCGCGCCCCCCCTTGATCTTGTAATTGCCGCCTGCGTCGCGCACGTCATTGATGATCTCGCTGGCGCGGTTCTGCGTGCGGCCCACGCCCATATACAGCCCCATGCCCCAGTAGGCCAGGCGAGTCTGCGCCTCGGTCCACCGCTGTACCGGAAATCCCTTGAGCAGGCACATGCCCCAGCGTTCCTGGGTCGTGTCGATGGCGCGCTTGAGAACTGCCCGCGACGCATCGGGCAAGGGGAAATCTTCCTGATTCATTTCCAGCAGGCCCTTGCCGGTGCCCTGGGCGTGGGCCAGCGCTGCATCGAAGCCCGCCACTTCCTCGGCGGTCATGCGGATGATCCATGACGTGTCGTGGCGAACGTCCTCGGCCAGCCATGGCCGGACTTGGAAGGGGGTGCTCATTGCGCTTCTGTCCTTTCGGGTTGGTGCAGAGCCGGCGCGACGCGCGGCCACTCGATGAAGATCAGTCTAGGCTTGCAAGCGATCAATAAAAAGCGATGATCCTTGAATCCCAACGTCAGAAACTTTGATGAAGATCGAGACTTTCTCAACGCTGGACGCCGTGATCCGCAGTGGCAGCTTTGCGGGCGCCGCCGTGCAGATGAACCTCACGCCCAGCGCGGTGAGCATGCAGATGAAGCAGTTGGAGCAGTACTTGGGCGTCGCACTTTTCGACCGGTCGGGCGCGCAGGTGCGCCCGCTGGTCACCGCCTTCGACGTGGCATCGGCAATGCGCGAAGGGCTGCTGCGGCTCGAGGAACTGCGGCGCCGTCCGTCCATGGCCATCGAAGGTGTGGTGCGGCTGGGCATCATCGAGTCGCTGCTGCCGTCCCTGCTGCCTGGCACGCTGTCTTCGTTGCGTGGGCGGCACCCGCGTCTTGCGGTGCGACCGCAGCGTGGCCGAAGTGCTTCGCTGATTGCCGACGTCAAGGCAGGGCAGCTCGATGCGGCTGTGGTGGCCATGCCTGCCAAGGGCGGCAGCGATCGCCTGAGATGGTGGCCGCTGGCGCGCCGCGACCTGATACTGATAGCGCCACCCGATTCCACCGAGTCCAGCCCGACGGCATTGCTGCGCCGCTACGACTGGATCCGATATGACAGAAACACGGTCACCGGCGCCATGGCGGCACGGCACGTTCTTTCGCTCGTGCCGGACAAGCGCGGCGCGCTGGAACTGGATTCGGCGCCCGCCATCATCGCGATGGTCAGCGGCGGGCTGGGCGTGGCGATCATCCACATGCTCGACGAATCCCTGCGCAAGGCCTACCCCGTGCGGCAGGTGTCGCTGGGAAGAAGCGCCCCGAGCCTGATCCTTACTTTGGTGAGCCGCAAGTCGAGCGAGGACGACAGGGCCTTGGTGGCGCTGCGCGAGGCGCTGGCAGAGCAGTTGTGACGCGCCGTCGGGCGCTCAAGCAGACGAGTGGGTCCTGACGACGAGAGATGACGCCCGCACGTCTACGGTCCTGCCCGCCTGTAGGTCCCACGAGGCAGGCATGGGCTGGAGCCGGTCACCACCAGCTTCGTGAAGCCGAAGTCCGACCGGACCGTGTAGTCCTTGCCCTTGTGGGCATCGCCCGGCTGCGTGCGGTGGCTGAACTTCTTGCCCGGACATCGGCTGGACAGGAACTCGTTGCCCGAGTGCCCTCCGGCGCGCCACGTGATCGTGGTGCTGCCGTTGACATAGGTGCCTTCGAAGTCATCGAAGGCCACGGCACAGGAACTCCAGCCGCCCGCGAGGACCATCGCGGCAAGGATCGGCATCTTCCGGCGCAAGCGGTACGTTGACATAGGGCGCGTGGTGAGTGGGTTGAATTCTATGGCGGGCCCCGCCCAGTTCGCGGGACTGTGACCCTGCCATCAACACGTACGTGGTTCTAGGTGGCCGCAGGGATGGCGGGGCGGGTGCTCTTTCCAAAATTGACCTGTCGCGATGCTGCCGCGAAGGAGATTCCCATGCGACTCATGTCTCCGGTCCTCGGTACCGCCACTGTTGTGCTCTCCGCCATGGCGACGCCCCTGCCGGCCCAGAACCTGCCCGCCATTCCAGCGCCGCAGACGCAAGGCCCTGCAACCTTCAGCTGCGGCGGCATCGGGGAGGCTTCCTCCAAGGCGATGCTCGCCGCCCGGAAGGACTATCCCCTGTCCTTGCTGTTCGCCACCGCCAGCGGTGAGTACATGCCTTTGGTCAACCTCGCGATCAAGGATGCCAAGGGCGCCAGCGCACTGACGGTTCCGTCGACCGGGCCGATCTGCCTGATCTCTAGGGCCGGCCGGATAGCGGCATCGCGCCGCGGGGCCGAGGTCCGCACGACCGATTGCCCCGGAGGGCAATTCGCCTTGCACCAAGGTGCAATATCGCGATGCGATCTTCGCGTGGAAGATGGAAAAAAATAGTCCTGTTGCGGTCGGATCCCGGACGCAATCCCTTTCTCGATGGCATCCGCGAGGCTCTTGGAAGCATTGGAAGATCTGGCCGCCTGCCTGCGGGTGGCGGCCCGCTGCTCGCCCGCTGATTTCCCGAAATGGAGCGATGCTCCCCCGAATCACTTTGCGGAGATCGAAAGTTTGTGGTCCGACATCCGGCCACGGCTGCGGCGCGACCTGGCGGCAGCCGACGAGGTGAACGAAGGTCTCGGCGCGATGATTTCGGCTTTCGAGACCGGCGATGCGGTCAGGGTGCGAGAAATCGCCGAGGCGATGTCCCGCATGGATCTGGTCGGGCTGCGATGACGAGGATTCTCGAGACGGCAGGCGATGGGTCCGCCCGGGACCTCACTTGCGGCTGAGGATCCACGTCGCGAGCGTGCGGGCGTCCGCCTCGGAGATCTGGGGATTCGCGGGCATCGGCACCGGACCCCATACGCCTGAGCCGCCTTTTTGAATGACCGCGATCAGCGCATCCACCGCTTTCGGGTTGTCGCCCCCGTATTTGGCAGCGATGGCATCGAAGGAGGGACCCACCAGCTTCTGGGTCTGGGAATGACAGGACATGCAGGCGAATTTGCTCGCGAGGGCCTGTTCCGCAGGCCCCGCACGAGCGGGTGCCGGCCGCAGTCCGCCGGTCAAGGCAATCGAGATGGCGATCGCAAGGGCAGGTGCCTGATTCATGCTTCACATTGGATCGCGGAATCGCCGCCAATGGTGCGTGTCCGTCCACGTACGTGGTCCTGCGTGCTCGCCGGGATGGTCGCTTCGCCTGGATGGCGGCACCATCGGACACCGGTTCGGTGCAAGCCCGGAACCGGCACCCTCAATGCCTCGGGGAGACGCCGAAGCCATGTCCACCACCGTCCACGTCCTCGGATTCAAGCAGGATGAGCGCGCGTGGATCGAATCGGCACTGGCACGCATCGCCGATGCGGTGGAGTTCGTGGACGACGGCGAGGAGTTCCTCGCCCGGCCGCCCAGTGGTCCGGGGCGGTGCCTGATCGCGTCGGCCGATGTCGACGAGGCCGCGACGCTCGGACTGGTGCGTGCACTGAGGCAACGCGGTGTGGATTTGCCCGTGATCGTCCTGGGTCCGCACTCCGCGTTCCGCACGGCCGTCGACATCGCGCGGCTGGAGGCGACGGACTTTCTGGAGCGGCCGGTCAGCGTGCGCGAGTTGCGGGCCGCCGTGCGCCGCATGCGATCGGACACCTCCTAGCGCACAGTTCGTCAACCCCACTCACCACGCGTACTTCATGCCCCCGCGCACTGTCCATGCCTGGTAGGACTGGTTGCCCCACTGCCATCCGACGTCGCCCCAGCCGGCCCAGCCCGGCTTGAAATCGACATTGACGCCCGCCTTGACCTCATAGCGGCTGCCCGGGTACATGTCGCGCACCGAGAACTGGTTGACCGTGAGCTCTTCGCCGGTGTTGTCGTACCACCAGTTGAACGCCGCATAGGGCCGCACGCCCCAGCCCCAATCGGGGGAGGACGTGCTGCGCAGCCGCAGTCCGAGCCTGGAAGTGTAGGCGCTGCGATGGGAGCCCTTGACGGCGAGGCCATTCGGTTCGAGGGCGACATACGAATGGTTGTGCAGATAGATGATCTGGCCCTGTGGTTCGAGCACCCAGTTGCCGGATGCTCCCAATGGCATGGCATAGCCGCCTTCGGCAGAGAACATGCTGATGTGCGAGTCGTAGCCCGTGCGGTCGAAGGGAAGGCCGGTATCGACCGTGTTGCTGAAGCCGGCGTACTGGCCCCACACGTCCGTGTACCAGCCGAGCCGGCTCCGGTCGTTCTGGTACCAGGTGCCGTACATGCCGATCGCGCCGCCTGAGAAGTCGCCGCGCGCCTGGATCGGATTGCCGAGGGCGTTGGCGTCCGTGCGCCCGCTGGCATAGCCGGCCATGGCGCCGAGGTGCAGGCGGTCCGCACCGCCGAAAAGCGACCATTTCGCGACGTCCGCGCCACCCTGCAGGACCCAGCCCCTGCTGTCGGTGTCGAACCGGCCGTCGGCGCTGGTCGAACTCATCCCCTGGCCACCGGCGCGGATCCAGGCGTTGCCCGGGCTGAGTTGCAGCGGGTCGCCCCACCGATCCTGCAGGCTGTGCACGAAGGCGAAGCTCGTCATTCGCTGAATGCCCATGTAGGCGCCGGTTTGCGGCCGAGCGAGGGCGGCGATGCTGGCGCCGGGATTGCAGAGGGTCGTGGCGCCGGCAGGTGCCGGGCTGCATTGGGCGAAGGCGCCGCAACTGCCTGCACAGAGGGCGGCGGCGGCCGATATGCGTGTGCAGGCCCGGGCAAGGTGCGTCCCCGGCCCACCAGCCGGCCGCCGGGCCGGAGCGCCTCTGCCGGGCACTCGTCGAGACGCACATCCCATGGCCGAACCCTCCTTCGGACAGGCCCGGCGATCTGGATTGCCGGACGGCTCGAGGGATTGTGCGCGGGTCTGCCGGAGCCGTCACTTACCGGCAAGCGGAATGTGGCGTTCCGTCAACTATTGCTGGTTTTGAGGTTTTGACCGCAGGCCGTCACCCTTCACCGAGGCGCGCTCTTTTGAGCCTCCGCCCGCACCTGGGCTGCATTGGGCAGGGTCGACACGACCTTGCTGTTCACCCGCGACCCGCTGGTCACGTTCTGATCGGGGGCGGCGGCAGCGGCCTCGGCCTGGGCCCGAACCACGGCGGGGTCGGCCGTCGAGGTGAAGGGATCGGCGCCGCGCGAGCCGCGTGTCACGTTCTGATTGGGCGCGCGCGCGGTGTCGACGGCCTGCTGCTGCACCGCCGCGGGATCGGCCACCGAGTTGAACGGTTCGGCGCCGCGCGACCCGCGGGTGACGTTCTGGTTGGGCGCGTGGGCGGCAGCGATCGCCTCGGCTTGCACGTCGGCACGGCTGCGGCCGGCCTGGGCATGCACCGAGCTTGCGAGCATCCACGCAATGGCCGTGGTCGAGACGATCTTGATGATGGGCGAGGCTTTCATGTGTCGATTTCCTTGGATCGTTGCAGCGGCTGATGTGCCGGCTTCGACCGCGATGCTATGGGCCTCACATTGCGCGACGATGACGAACCGGCCCTGCCTGCAGATCCAGGCGCAAGTTGGTGATGATCGCGAGCCCGGGCTCCTTGGAGAGCGTGAAGCCGAATCGCCGGGCGAGCGCCAGCATGCCCCTGTTCTCCGACAAGGTGCTCCCGACCAGCCGCCTGATGCCAGACTGCCGGGCCAGATCGATCAATGCCGTGAGCAGACGCCCGCCGAGCCCCTGGCCCTGCCAGTCGTCGGCGATCACGATGGCGATCTCGGCCTCTTCGTCGGCGCCCTCGATGACGTAGCGCGCAACCCCCACCTGCCGTTCCAGGCCATCGACGAAGACCATCGCGACCATGGCTCCCTCACGCGATCGATCGATGTCGGTCCAGCGCCGGAGCTCTTCGTCCGACGGCTTTCTCGCCGACATCAGGCGTTGGTAGGCAGTGCGTGGTGAGAGCCCATCCGCGAATGCGCGTTCGCGTTCGAAATCTTCCGGCTCGATCGGCCGGAAATGGATGCCGCGCCACCCTTCGATGGCTCCCGCATGGAAGCCGGGAAGCCGGGACTCGATACGGGCGCCGGATGCGAGAGGACTCAGGGGGGACATGGTGGCTTGCTCCGATGGGCTGGGGTGTCTCGAATCTAGTCGTCGGGTTCTTTCAGAAAAAGGCGGTCCGGGGCAATGCGGTTTTGCGGTGGCTGAAAAAGTCGCCTCGCGTTCCTGCGCTCTATTGACGCGGCTGGAAAAGCGTTTTGTGCCGCGTGGCCTTACCGATCCGCAGCCGGCTTTCTACAGTCACGCCTCCTCAACCGGGAAGCCCTCATGATCATCGACGCCTCGACCCTCGACCCGACCTCGGCCTACAAGCTGCTGATCGGCTCCATCCTGCCCCGCGCGATCGGCTGGGTCAGCACGCAATCCCGCGAGGGCGTGGCGAATCTCGCCCCGATCTCCTTCTTCACCGCCGTCGGCCGCAAGCCGCCGATGGTCTCGCTGTCGCTCCAGCCGCGCTCGGACGGCGTGACGCTGAAGGACACCTTCTTCAACATTCGGGACACCGGCGAGTTCGTGGTCAACATGGTCACGCTGCCGCAGGCGCACGCCATGCACAGGTCGGCCTTCGAATTCGACTCGGACACCGACGAGTTCGCTGCGGTCGGACTGGAGAAGGAAGCCTCCGTGGCGGTCAGGCCGCCGCGCGTCAAGGGCGCACCCATCGCACTGGAATGCAGGCTCGACCGGCTCATCCCGATGGGCGACCTGGGGGACCACGTGGTCTTCGGCGAGGTGGTCCGCTTCCACATCCGCGACGACGTCTATCTCAAGGGCGGACGCATCGATACCGGCGCGCTGCAGGCCGTGGGCCGCCTGGCGGCCGAGTACACGCTGGTGCACAACGCCTTCACGACCCCGCTCGACGAACAGCTGCTGGCGTCGCTTCGCGGGCAGCGGGCAGGGCGCCTCGACGGCCATGCCGACGGCTATTCGCCGATCGACAGCAAGGAATGGTCCGCCTCCGGCGCGACGCGCTGAAACCCGAACAGATGACACAGGAGAATCGAATGACCGCATCCCATCCCTCTCTTCCAGACGAAGCTCGCGCCGGCGCGCCGGGTCCGACACTGGTCTTCGTGCACGGATTCCTCGACGGCGCCGCCGCCTGGGACGAGGTGGTCGCCGAACTCGGCGAGCGCGCGGCAGATGCGCTGTGTGTCGAGCTTCCGGGCATGGGCCTGCGGGTGGCCGAGTCCGGACCGTACAGCCTCGACGGTTTCGCGGAAGACGTCACCAGGCAGGTCCGCGCGCTCGCCCGCCCGGTGGTGCTCGTCGGCCAGAGCATGGGCGCGCAGGTTGCGGAACTGGCGGCAGGCCTGCTCGGGTCGCAGGTCTGCGCGCTGGTGCTGCTGACCCCGGTGCCGCTCGTGGGCACCGACCTTCCCGACGAGGCCATGAAACCCTTCCATGCACTGGGTGGCGATCCCGATGCCCAGCGCGGCTTGCGGCGCCAACTGGGCGTCCGGCTCGATGACGAGAAGCTGGAAAAGCTGGGGCTGCTCGGCGACCCGGTCGCGGCGGCCTCGGTCGGCGTCTTCGCCGACCTGTGGAACCAGGGCCATGCGCTGGGGGCCCAGGCCAGCCGGCATCACGGACCGGCGTTGATCGTCCGGGGTGAACTCGATCCGTTCGTCACCGCCGAAGTGGTCGCGCAGGCGGTGCTGCCGCGCTTCGAGGCGCCCACGGTGGCGTCCATCGGCGAAGCGGGCCACTGGCCGCACGTCGAGCAGCCCAAGGCCTTCGCTGGGGTGCTGGCCGAGTTTCTCCGGGCGCTGGACGCCCGGCCGACCGCGGCGCCCTCGCAAGGCTGGACCCGCGCGTTCGCGCAGAAGTCCTCCACGGCGTTCGCCGAGGCCTTCGCGAGCGACATCGTGCTCGAGGCCAGTGTGCTTGCCCATCCGGTCGTCGGCGCCGAGCAGGTCAAGACCGTCATGGGCGCCGCCAGCACGATCTACGAGGCGCTGGCCTTCACCCAGCAATCGACCAGCGGCCCGCGCACCTACCTCGAATGGGAGGCGCAGGCCTTCGGGGGCGAGAAGCTCTCGGGCGTGACGATCCTCACCCGCGACGACGAGGGAAAGATCGTCCGGGCCGCCATCCACCACAGGCCGTTGGGAAGCGCCCTGAAATTCTCGGCCGAACTCGGCCGCCGGGTGCAGGGCCAGGTGGCGGCCAGCCACTTCTTCGGCGCGGCCCACCCCAAGGACTGAACAGGAGATTGACATGGTGAAACGTACAGATGTGGAATTCGAGGTCGACGGCGGCGTCAAGCTGCGCGGCTGGCTCTTCGTGCCGCCGGGCGAAGGCCGGCGTCCCGCCATCACGATGGCCCACGGCTATGCCGGCGTGAAGGAGCACGGCATCGAGCCGTTCGCCAGGGCATTCGCCGAAGCAGGCTTCGTCGTGCTGCTGCATGACCACCGCGGCTTCGGCGCGAGCGAAGGCGTGCCGCGGCAGGACGTCGATCCATGGCGGCAGGTTGCCGACTGGCGAAGGGCCATCAGCTATCTGGAGAGCCTCGAAGTCGTCGACCCGAAGCGCATCGGGCTCTGGGGCACGAGCTATGCCGGCGGGCACGCGATCGTGCTGGGCGCGACCGAGCGCCGCCTGCGCTGCGTCGTGGCGCAGGTGCCGACCATCAGCGGCTTCGAGCAGGGCCTGCGCCGCATAGCGCCGGAGAACATCCACCTCATCGAGGAGATGTTCGCAGAGGACGACCGCGCGCAACTGCGCGGAGAACCGCCGCGCCGGCAGGCCATCGTGAGCGCCGATCCGGCCATTCCCGCCGCTTACCGCGCCAGCGACGCGATCGACTTCTACCTGCAGCCGGTGCCCGAAGGCGCCTGGGAGAACAACGTGACGGTGCGATCCACTCGCGCCGCGCGGATGTACGAGCCCGGCCACTGGATCGCACGCGTCTCGCCGACGCCGCTGCTGATGGTGGTGGCGACACGCGACACCATCACGCTGACCGACCTCGAACTCGCCGCCTACGAGCGCGCGCTGCAGCCCAAGCGGCTGGTGACGATCGAGGGCGGTCACTTCGACCCCTATCTGGGCGGCTTCAAGGCTTCCAGCACGGCGGCCGTCGAATGGTTCAGGCAGCACCTGAGCTGAGTTTGCCCATTGACCCCTACAGAGGACCCACCATGTCCCACCTGACTGTCGCCTTCGACGAAAACCTGGCCACCATCGTGCTCGACCGGCCGCCCCAGAACCGCATCGACGACCAGATGATCGACGAGCTGGCCGCCGCCGTGACGGCCATCGAACGCAGTGAGGCCCGCGCGGTGCTGGTGCGCAGCGAGGGCGAGAACTTCTCGTTCGGCGGCGACATCATGAGCTGGCCGGGCGCCAGCGTTCGCGAACTGCGCAGCCGTTTCGAGCACTACCTGTCGGTCTTCAACCGCTTCGAGCGGCTGCCGATGCCCGTCATCGCGGCGGTGCAGGGCCTCTGCTTCGGCGGCGGGCTCGAGCTGGCGGTTCGAGCTGACATGATCTTCGCGGGCGAGTCGGCGACCTTCGGCCATCCGGAACAGTCGCTCGGCATCGTGACCGTGCTCGGCGGCATCTACCGGGTCGCCGAACGTGCCGGCCGCTCGCGGGCCTCCGAATGGGCGATGACCTCGGAGCGGGTGCCCGCGGCCACGATGGAGCGCTTCGGCGTGGTCAATCGCGTGGTGGCGGACGCCGATCTGCTGAAGGAAACGCGTGAGTTCGCGCGCAAGGTCTCGGTGGGGCCCACGCGCGCCTACGCCGCGCACAAGGCGCTGCTGCGGGCCTGGGCGGTGGGCGGCGTCGCCTCGGCGGACGACGCCATGTTCGACATCGCCATGCCGCTGTTCGAGACCGACGATGTCCAGCGCGGGCTGAAGTCGGCGGTCGATGCGCTGAAGGCCGGCAAGCCGCGCCCGGTGCTGGCGTTCAACGGCCGCTGAAGTCCGCGATCGATCTATGATGGCCCTCCGTCTCAACGGAGGAGCCTCAGCATGGACCGCATCGCCGCGATGAATGCCTTCGTCCGGGTGGTGGAGGCAGGCTCCTTCACCAAGGCCGCGGACACGCTCGACGTCCCGAACGCCACGGTGACCCGGCTGATCCAGGGTCTCGAGGAAGACCTGAAGGTGCGGCTGCTGCACCGCACGACCCGCTCCGTGACTGTCACCCCCGAAGGCGCGATCTACTACGAAAGGGTCGTGCGCCTGCTGGCGGATCTCGCCGACATCGAATCCTCCGCGCGCCTGTCGCAGGGCAAGCCCTCGGGCAAGGTGCGCGTCGAGACGGCCGCCGCCATCGGAGCGATGGTCATCGTGCCCGCCATGGCCGACTTCCAGCGCCAGTACCCGGACGTCGAAGTGGAGCTCGGTGTCGGCAACCGGCGCGCCGACGTCGTCGCCGAAGGCGTCGACTGCGCCATCCGTGCCGGGGAGGTCAGCGAGCAGCTGATGGTGGCGCGGCGGATCGGCGTCTTCCGGTTCGTCACCTGCGCCACACCGGCCTTCCTGGAGCTGCACGGCGCGCCGACAACGCCGGAAGAACTGCGCGAGCGGCCGGCTGTCGGGATGATGTCCGCGCGCAGCACCCGCGCGCTGCCGTTTCGCTTTTCCGCCGGCGACGCCGCGACCGACCTGGTGCTCGATCACAAGCTCGTCGTGAACGACACCAACTCCTACGTCGCCGCCGGATTGGCGAGCCTTGGCATCATCCAGGCGCCGAGCTATGCGGTGGGTCCGGCGATCAAGGCCGGGCAGCTCGTGCCGCTGCTCGAAGACTGGTGCACGCCGGCGATTCCGGTGCATGTGCTCTACGCCCCGAACCGCTACCTGAGCGCCAAGGTGCGGGTGTTCATCGACTGGACCGTCGCGCTCTTCGAACGCAACGACGACCTGCGGCTGCGTTGAGATCAGGCCGCGCCTGAATCCCCGAGCAGGATCGCCGCCTGCAGCCGCTCCATGCCGGCGTCGCGGATGCCCAGCCTTTCGAGCGTCCGCAGCGTCGCATCGAAGTACGCGCGCGAGCTGCCGATCGCGCCGTTGCCGGTGCGGATCAGCCGCGCGACGTCGGGGATCGGATGCCCTCCGATATAGCGCTCGTGCCGTCGGTCGACGACGAAGGTCAGGGCCCGAATCGCGCCTGTGCTGTTCCTGGCCGGCACCCAGTGGGCGTCGTAGGTGCCGGCGAACATTTCCCGTCGCCAGAGCAGCCGCAGCTCGGTGCGCACCTTCGCCGCGTCGATGCGGTAGAGGACCCCGCGGCAGGCGCCGCCCCTGTCCAGGCCCAGCATGGCACCGGGCGCCTGCTGCGATCCGCGCCCCAGCAAAGTGCGGATGCAGAAGCTGCGGTGCCAGCCTTGCACGCGCCCGATGCTGGCATGCGCTGCATCCATGGCCGGGTTCCACATGAGCGAACCGTAGCCGAAGACGTGCAGGTCCGCGCCCGGGTCGTGGGCGCCGAGCGCGGCTTCGAGCGTCTGCTCCATTTCGGCGTCGGTCCTGATCCTGACGCCTGCCGGCGCATTGGCCCGCAGCGACTCGATCATCGAACCGGTGACCAGCCGTTCGCGCGTCAGCAGGTGATCGGCGTCGAAGGGAATCGGGATGCTGTCCATGCGAGATGACGTGGCGTGTTCGTTCACGGCACTCTACCGATAGGAGCGATGCCGAGACAGCGCGCGCGGCTCAAAGCGCCATTGCGGAATCGACAACAATCGCTGCACCTCAGGCGGCCGTCGAGGTGGCGGTGTGGCGCGCACGCGCTGCTCGCTTGAGGGCTTGCGGCGGCTGCCCGAAGAGGCGCAGGAATGCCCGTCGCATGCGTTCGGGGTCGGAGAAGCCGGTCTTGCTCGCGATGCGTTCGATGCTCAATGTGTCGGCCTCGACCAGGATGCGGGCCGTTTCCGCGCGCAAGCGCTCGACGGCGCGCGCGGGCGATTGCCCGGTGCTCTGCCGGAACTCGCGGCTGAAGTGGCGCGGGCTCATGTGCGCGGTGTGGGCCAGCGTCTCGACCGACAGGTCCTTGTGCAGGTGATCCTTGGCGTAGGTCAATGCGGCCTGGATGCGGTCCGACTGCGACTCGAGCTCCGACAGCATCGAGAACTGCGATTGCCCGCCGGCCCGGCGATGGTGCACGACGAGCTTCTTCGCCACGGCGCGCGAAACGTCGACGCCCAGGTCTTCCTCGACGAGCGCGATCGCGAGGTCGATGCAGGCGGTCATGCCGGCCGAGGTCCAGACCGTGCCGTCGCGCACGAAGATGCGGTCTTCTTCGACACGCAAGGACGGGAACTGGCGCTGGAGTTCTCTCGCAAAGCACCAATGGGTGGTGACGCGCCGCGCGTGGAGCAGGCCGGCGTTGGCCAAGACGAATGCGCCGGTGCAGATGCTCGTCATGCGCCGCGTCGGCTCGATCGCGCGCGCAAGCAAGCGCAGGAGCTTCGGCGATGACGTCGGCACCACGGTGGCCCCTGTCACGAGCAGCGTGTCGTAGGCGCCCGGGTCCAGCGCGATCGTCTGGACCGCGGCGCCGAGCGAGCTCTTGACGGCGCCGCCGGACTCGGAGACGACATCGATCTCGTAGGCCGGATCGGCCACTTCGAGGTTGGCCATCTCGAAGACCGAGGCAGCCGCCATGTCGAGGATCTGGAAGCCGGGAAAGACGACGAGTCCGATGCGTTTCATGTTGGCTTAAAACGAGGGAAGTTTGTCATTCAGGACAGACCTTACATCGCTATCTTCGAACCTGTCAATCCACCCGACTCGAAAGGACTCCAGATGAAACCGACCGACCACTCCAAGCCCATCGCACTGGTGACGGGCGCCTCCAGCGGCATCGGCGCGATCTATGCCGACAGGCTTGCCAAGCGGGGCCATGACCTGATCCTCGTGGCGCGCGATGTCGCCAAGCTGAGCGCGCTCGCCGAGCGCATCCGATCCGAATCGGGCCGCCATGTCGAACTGCTGCCCGCCGACCTGACGGCCAAAGACGACCTGCGGCGGGTCGAACAGCGGCTGCTGTCAGACGACCGCATCGAACTGCTGGTCAACAACGCGGGCGTGGGCGCCACCAGCGCGCTCATCGACTCGGACCCCGATCGGCTCGAGGACATGATCCAGCTCAACGTGACGGCGCTGGCGCGGCTCACCCGCGCCGTTGCCGTGGGCATGGCGCGCCGGGGAAAGGGCGCGATCATCAACATCGCGTCGATCGTGGCGGTGGCGCCCGAACTGCTCAATGGCACCTACGGCGGCAGCAAGGCCTTCGTGCTCGCCTTCACGCAATCGCTGCACCATGAGCTGGGTCCGAAGGGAATTCGTGTCCAGGCCGTGCTGCCGGGGGCGACCAGCACCGACTTCTGGAACGTTGCCGGCACACCGGTGGAACACCTTCCCGGCGAGATCGTGATGCGTGCCGAGGAGATGGTCGATGCGGCGCTCGCCGGCTTCGATCAGGGGGAACTGGCGACCATTCCTTCGCTGCCCGACCTCGGCGAATGGGAGCGCTTCGATGCGGCTCGCAAGGCGCTGGGTCCGAACCTGTCGCGCTCCCATGCCGCGCAGCGCTACCAGGCCGCGACCGCTCACGTTCTGGAGGCCGCATGATCCCGCTCGCCAGGAGCGCGTGAGCTTCCGTCTTCCCAAAAGAAAACGCCGTCTGCGAGAACCGCAGACGGCGTTTGTACGTGGGGCCGATTTACAGGGGCAGCTGCTGGCCATGCGCGGCAGCAAATGCCTGGGCGCGCACGGCGGAGCGATCGACCGCGCCCGAAGACACGGAGGTGACGCCTTGGCCGTAGCCCTCGGCGTACGGATTCGCGCTGTGGGCGGCGGCGACCGCAGTGCTGCGGACGGCACCGCGACCGGTCAGGCCGGTCGGAGCGGCTGCCACGCGCGAGGAGACGCCTTCGGCATAGGGGTTGTCGCTGTGTGCGGCAACCACGGCCTGGCCACGCACATCGGCGCGCGCGTTGGCAGAGACGGACGCTTGAACGCCCTCGTAGGTTTCGGCCTGGGCGCCGATGGCGGCAAGGAGAGAGACTGCGGCGGCAGCGATGATCTTGGTGGTGGTGTTCATTTCAGGTCCTTCAAAAGCTTGGGTGGATCAGGACAGTGAACGACCGCCCTGTGGGGAGAAGTTTGCGGCAGAACGCGGCAAAGAAAACCCCTTGATCCCGCACTGGTCCGTTGATGAACTCGAAACAATCGATGCGTGCGTTCTCTGCGGGGCTACGCGAGGAGCAAGGCAACGCCGAACGCGATTCCCGCCATCGAGAACGTCGCCAGCAGACAGGGAAGAATGAAGAGAGCGGCGCCCAAGTCCCCGTGGTGCGCTTCAATGGATTTCCATAGTTTCATTGCTGTCTCCTTGCGGTTCCTGGGAACCTTCGAGATCACTCTAGGCCTGGGCGGCGTCGTTTTCCAGTGGACGCTTTGAAATGGACTTTTCGTCGGCCAGGAACAATGACCGATTCGATGGAATGAGTGGTCGCCGCGGCACGAAAGCCGGCGTTCGAGCATCTCAGGCGAGATAGCCAGAAACGCCATCCCACAGAAGCTTCAGAGCCGTGAGGATCAACAGGCTGTAGGAGGCCCGGTACATCTGGCGCTGATCCAGCTTTTCATGCAGTCGCCAGCCCAGCCAGACACCTGAAGGGATGGCAAGCAAGCAGATTCCCATCAGGATCCAGACCTGTCCTGTCGGACGGGCCAGCAGCAACCACGGCACGGCCTTCAGGATGTTTCCACCGTGAAGAACATGCTGGTCGTCCCGGCATAGAGTTGCTTGCTCAGGCCCAGCGGCAACAGGTACATGGCCAGCGGCGGCCCGCCCGAATGCGCCACCATGGTCGTGATGCCGGACGAGAGGCCGGCGGCCACGGCCTTGGGCGACGAACGCGGCCGCACCTTCACCTGACCCCCGCTCTTGAACCAGAGAGCGACGAAAGTCAGGGTGATGGCCGCCATCACGATGGCGATGGCGCGGTGGTCCAGAAAGCGAAACAACGCATAGCCGATGCCGATGCCCGCCACCAGCCCCGGCACCAGCAACTTCAGGTCCGGCTTCGACCAGGTGGAGGGCTTCCAGTAGCGCAGGCTGAACAGGTCCATGGCGATGAACAGCGGAGCAAGCAGGCCGCCGGCCTTCACCGGGTCCATCACCAAGGAGAGCAGTGGGATCCCGACGATGGCAAAGCCGCCGCCGAAGGCGCCCTTCATGAAGCAGATCAGGAAGACGCCCGCGAAGGTGACGAGGATGGTGGTAGCGCTCAGGTCCATGGTGCTGTGTGCCGGTCGGTGCGGTGCGGGCTGTTCGGTGTGCTTGAAGCCCGAATATCCGGCCTGGGCGGCACAATGGGAAGTGCCAGTTCCTGGGTTTCTTCATGGGCCAGTTTTCACAGCCACCCCTTGCCGGCGCGCGCGGCGCCGAGCGTCGCATCTACCGCATGCTGCGTGCGCAGATCGAGGAGGGCGTGCTCGCTCAGGGCACCAGGCTCGCATCGACGCGGGCCCTGGCGGCCGAACTGGCCGTTTCGCGCACCACGGTCACGGCCGCCTACGAGCAACTGGCCGCCGAGGGTTTTGTCCAGACGTCGGCCGGCAAGGCCGCGCGGGTAGCCAGCGCCATCGGCGCGGGGAGCAGACGAGAGCATGCGAGATCGACGCGGAAAGAAGATGCGGCGCCGACGCTCTCACTCTACGGCCAGCGGGTCGCGGCCCTGCAGCCCTACAGCATGTCGTCGCCGCTGGCCCGCATCGACTTCAGGTACGGCGCGGTGGCTTCGCGTGATTTTCCGGCGCTGGGTTGGCAGCGTGCCTACCGGAGCGAACTGCTTCAGCGCCAGGAGAGTCGCCACGACAGCCAGCCCGAGGGCGAAGAGCGCCTGCGCAGTGCGCTGCACGGCTACCTGCGCCGCGCGCGTGGCCTGGCCTGCACGGTGGACCAGATCCTCATCGTGCACGGGTCGCAGCAGGGCCTGGACCTGTGCGCCCGGCTGCTGCTGAATCCGGGTGACGCCTTCGTCTTCGAAGATCCGGGCTATCGGATGGCGCGCTACTGCTTCGAGGCCACGGGCGCGCAGGCCTTGCCGGTGCCCGTCGATGCGTGCGGCCTGGACACGGCGAGCCTTCCGACCGACGGCCGCGCGCGCCTGGCCTTCGTGACGCCGTCGCACCAGTTCCCGATGGGCGCTGTGCTGCCCATCGCGCGCCGGCTTGAACTGCTGCAATGGGCAAGCCGCCACGGCGCGTGGATCATCGAGGACGACTACGGCGGGGAATTCCGCTACGGCCAGCGACCCATCGACGCGCTGCAATCCATGGACACCGACAGCCGCGTCATCTATGCCGGCAGCTTCTCCAAGGCCCTTTCGCCGCAGTTGCGCCTGGGCTATCTGGTGCTCCCGCGAGAACTGAGGCGGGTCTTTGGAGAAGCCAAGCGACTGACGGACCGCCACTCGGCCCGCTGGGAGCAGAACGTGCTGGCCGCGCTGATCGAGGAAGGCGCGTATGAGCGCCATGTTCGTCGTCTGCGGCGCGAGAACGAAAAGCGCCGCAAGGCGCTGCTGATGGCTGTCGAAGAGCAGCTTGCGGGTCGCGGGCAACTGATCGGCACCGCCGCAGGCCTGCATGGCGTGCTCATGCTGCCCGCACTGAGCGCCCGGGACGAACCGGCGCTGCAGGCGGCCGCGCTGGCGCGTGGGCTTGGCGTCTATCCACTGTCGCCGCTTTTTGCCGAACCTGAGACTCGAACGCGCAGGCGACCCGCCGGTCTCATTCTTGGCTATGCCGGCCTGACGGTGCCTGAGATCCATGAAGGCGTCGGCATTCTGGCCGCAGTGATTCGTCAGTGCCTGGCTCTGCCGCCAACGCGGTGACTATTCCGAAAGCGTGAAAAACGGATTTCGGCAAAGCGGCTTTTTCTCTCGCGGTGCCTCTCCTACAGTGCGTTTGTCGTCTTGCGAGACGCAACCCGTCAAACCTCCGAGGAGCCACCATGCACCCCCTTCGCAAACTACGCGAATCCGGTAGCGCCACACCCGCCCAGGTGAGCACGCTGCTGGCCGAGAACGTCGTATTCAACAGCCCGATCCTGGTCCGCCCGATCGAGGGGCGGGAACCCGTCGCAGCGATCTTTGCCCAGTCGAGCTCCACGCGCGGCAGCGGCACCTACACAGCGGAGTTCAAGCTCGATGACCGCACCACCTTCTTGCGCTGGGAAGGGACCATCGAAGGCCGCAAGCTCGAGAGCCTGGAGGTCATCGTGGACGACGAGCGAGGACTGATCGTGGAGCGCACGATTGCGCTGCGTCCGTATCCGGCGCTGAAGCTGTTCCGCGACGCCATGTACGCATCGCTCAAGGACAAGCTGCCGCCCGATGTGTGGGACTACCCGACGCCTTAGCCGCGTCGTTCCTGCCGACTCCCCGGACAGGCACAGCATCAAGACGCAGGCTGCAGTTGATCGAGGCCAATCCAAAGATAGTTCGCTGGCCGTCGGGCCTTGCGGTCACCGTCATCGCTGACCATGATGATTCCCGCAGCCCTGTCAATGACCGCCGGGCTCACCCCCTCGACGCGCGCCAGGTCCTTCAGGCCCGGAACCACGAGGCGGCCCACAGCGTTGCTTCGCCAGCCATTCCAGAGCCAGAGAGAGAACTGGCCAGGCGCGCGGGAAACGGGTCCGCCGATGACCAGGTACTGTCCCAGTGCGGGAAGGAAAGACAAGGCGCGGATGCCATGGCCATCGAGGTCCAGTTCGTCGAGTTGGGGCGAAAGGCGGGGCTCTTCCCCCGCCTCGAAGATCGCCGCCGGATTGACGATCGCGGCAATGATCGCGCGGCCTTCATGCAGCGGGCTGCGAAATCCGATCAACAAATGATGCTCGATCGGATCGAATTCCAACGCTTCGATGTTGAGACCGCCAGCGGCTTTGACTTCCCGGATCCCGGCGGCTGAGGCCAGCACAGGATGCTGCTTCGTCAGGGCTTCCTTCAATCCTCGAACGACCCTCGGTGCGACGACCCGATTCCCCTCGACCCGGAAGCGCACCAGTCGCTCGCGCGATTTCTTCGCGTGGCCCTCGTCGTCACGAGAATGCGAGGTGATGGCGTAGAAGAAGCCCGCTCGATCCAAGGCAAGGCCCTCAAGATCGTCCAATTTCCAAAAGTCACTGAAGAGCTGGAGCAGGGTGGCGGTGAGCGCAACGCTGTGGACATTGCCTGCGTCGATCGTGACCAGAGTGAATGGATGGTTCTTCTCGTCTTCGACCACAAGAAGACGCCCATCCGGCAATTGCCGGATCGCAGACGGCTCGTAGACGCCGGTCAAGGGTCGGAAATGCGGTGGTTCGAAGTTGGCCACCGGGCATTGTCTACCCATAGGTCGGCTCCCCACAAACACGGCGCTCGGAATTCCAATCGGCTCTCCCAGCATCACGATGTCTGAAAAGGGGGGGAATACGGCATTTGAAAGTCGGCGAGGACACCTATCTTCGAAATGCGAATGCTTGGTGGGATCGACGGGTACAGGCATTGACCAGGTCCCGTCGAAAACCGACCTGCACTGAATCGCTGCGAATGACTCCCAATCTCCCATCCATCTGAAGGAATGATCATGATCAATGAGATCGACAAGGTTCTCTACACCGCCAAGACCCACACCACGGGCGGACGCGATGGCGCTGGAAAGTCCAGCGACGGCGCTCTCGATGTGAAGCTGAGCAGCCCAGGCAGCAACAGGCCGGGCACCAACCCGGAGCAGCTGTTTGCCGTCGGGTGGTCGGCTTGCTTCATGGGTGCCATCGGCCTGGCGGCAAAGGCGCGGAGCATTGCCTTGCCCGCGGATGTCGCTGTCGATGCCGAAGTTGACCTTGGCATCACTGATGGCATCTTTTCGCTCCGGGCGCGACTCGACGTCCACGTGCCGGGATTGAATCGCCCGCTGGTGGAGGCCTTGGTCCGCGAGGCGCATCAGACCTGCCCCTACTCGAGAGCGACCCGCGGCAACCTCGACGTGACCTTCAACATCATCTGAGGGGGCTGTCATGAACACACCCACGACCGCGCTTCGAACCCTGCAGAACGCCTGCCTCGCGCTTCTGTTCGTCGCCGCCGCCTTGCTCCATCCGGCCGCGCACGCGGCAGCGCCATCGCCAGTACCGACCATCGTCCTCGTCCATGGCGCCTTCGCCGAGTCCCTGAGCTGGGAAGCCGTCATCGAGCGGCTGCTGGCGAAGGGCTACCCCGTCGTGGCCGTGGCCAATCCCTTGCGCGGGCTGCGAAGCGATTCGGCCTACGTGGCCAATCTGGTGGACACCATCCCCGGGCCCGTCGTCATGGTGGGCCACTCGTACGGCGGTGCCGTGATCTCGAACGCCGCCGAAGGCAAGGCCAACGTCAAGGGCCTCGTGTTCGTGGCCGCGTTCGCGCCGGAAAGCGGCGAGGCGCTCGGTGAACTGGGGGCACGGTTCCCCGGCAGCACGCTGGGCTCGGCGCTGGTTCCGGTGGCCCTGCCCGGCGGCGGCAAGGATCTCTACGTCCAGCAAGCCAAGTACCGCGAGCAGGTTGCAGCGGACGTTCCCGAGCGCGTCGCGGCCCTGCTCGCGGCCACGCAAAGACCCGTCGCCGAGGCTGCGTTCGCCGACAAGGCCGGCGCCCCTGCGTGGAAGGCTCTGCCGTCGAGGTTCATCTACGGCACGGCCGACAAGGCCATCGCGCCGCCACTGCTCGCGTTCATGGCGCGACGCGCGGGCTCGAAGCACACCGTTGCGGTTCCGGGCGCGTCGCACGCCGTTCTGGCCTCTCACCCCGACGAGGTCGCCGCGTTGATCGAAGAAGCTGCCGCCGATTGAAAAAGACGGCGCTGCGCTCAGCGCAGCGCCAGCTTCCCACTTGATCTTCAAATTGAAAGCCCATCCCCATGAATTCCCTCGAAAAAACACAGTCCTCGCCGCTGTCGCGGCGTCACTTTCTTGCCGGATCGACGGCCGCGCTTCTGACCAGTCCCTCGGCGTTCGCCCTGGCGCAATCCCGCCCCGATGAAGTCGCCGCGGCGCCCGTTGCGGGTCTCGTCGGCGACGATGCCCGGATCCGCCCCTTCGCCTTCCACGCACCGCAGTCCGAGCTCACCGACCTGCGCCGCCGGATCGCCTCGACGAGATGGCCTTCGCGGGAACTGGTGACGGACGCGTCGCAAGGCGTGCAACTCGCAACGATGCGCGAACTCGCGCGAACATGGCAGACGGACTACGACTGGCGCAAGTTCGAGTCGAGGCTGAACAGATGGCCCCAGTTCATGACGACGATTGACGGGGTGGACATTCATTTCATCCACGTTCGTTCGAAACATCCCGACGCGCTGCCGGTGATCGTCACGCACGGTTGGCCCGGTTCGATCGTCGAGCAGCTGAAGATCATCGATCCGCTGACCGATCCGACGGCGCATGGCGGCACGGCATCGGATGCGTTCGACATCGTGATTCCGTCGTTGCCGGGGCATGGATTCTCGGGAAAACCCACGACTCTCGGCTGGGACCCCATCCGCGTCGCGCGCGCATGGGTGGTTCTGATGGAGCGCCTTGGCTACACGCGCTACGTGGCACAAGGTGGCGACTGGGGCAATGCAGTCACCGAGCAGATGGCCTTGCTGAGGCCTCCCGGGCTGGTCGGCATCCACACCAACATGCCTGCGACGATCCCCGACGAGATCGCCAAGGCGCTGCAGTCCGGCGGACCGGCGCCGACCGGCCTCGCGGCCGACGAGAAGTACGCCTACGAACAGCTCGACTTCTTCTACAAGAATGGTCTGTCCTACGCCCAGGAGATGAGCAAGCGTCCCCAGACCCTCTACGGGATCGACGATTCCCCCATCGGGCTCGCCGCCTGGATGCTCGACCACGACGCCCGCAGCTACGCGCTCATCTCGCGTGTCTTCGCCGGTCGGCCCGAGGGGCTCACGCGCACCGACATCCTCGACAACGTCACGCTGTACTGGCTGACGAACACGGGCGTGTCTTCGGCTCGTCTCTACTGGGAAAGCAAGCTGGCCTTCTTCGCACCGAAGGGCGTCGCCATCCCTGTCGCGGTCAGCGCCTTTCCCGACGAGATCTACACGGCGCCGCGCAGCTGGACCGAGCGGGCGTATCCCAAGCTCGTCCATTACGGCAGGCTCGACAAGGGCGGGCACTTCGCAGCGTGGGAGCAACCGGAGGTCTTCGCTGCGGAGCTGCGCTCGGGGTTCAGATCGTTGCGCGGTTGAACCCGGTCGATTCAATCGAGGCGGATGTTGCTGATGTCGATGAACACCATTTCGGCGTCGAGCATCGGCCGCCCTTGGTCGTCTCTCATGTACGCGCGCCGCCGGGTCGGGAACTTGATACCGGCGGATTCCTGTATTTGGTCAACGTACTGCGCTGCTGCAAACCCGCCGGCGACATCGACCCGGTAGTCATGCCGCCGCAGCAGGCCGTCATCTCCAAAATAGAACTCTTGCGTGGTGCTGTGACTGGCGATCGCGGCCGGAAAGGTCGCGCGCAGTCCGCGCCAGCTTTCCTTGCCTTCCTGCCAGGGTTCGATGTCTTCGACGACGAATCCGGGCATGGCAAGGGCAAACGGCGACGTGAGATAGATCCACAACGCGTAGCCGTTGAAGTAGGCGCGCTGCAACGGGTCCCAGGGTGTCGCCAGCGCGTGGCCGGCGAAGGACGAGCGCGGGTCGCAGCGCTCGGCGACCACGGTGCCGTCCAGCTTTTCGATGGCGACGCGATCGGCTGTGAATCTGGTGCGCTGGTCAGGCGCCCCGAAGGGCGCAAGCGATGCCTGCTGCACGTGCAGCGAGACGGTCATTTCTCGCGGCGTCGGGTCCTGGGGCATGCCCTTGCGGATGAACAGCTGCCCGCCACTGACGATCGTGGCCCGGACACTGTTGAAACTGTGCCAACGGTCGAGTCCGCCATGGGCGTCCACGGCCTCTGACAAGAGCTTGTTCATGGCTTTGCTCCTTGCTTGGATGAAAAGTCTCAAAGACGGGTCACGTCGAGCACGGCCGCCGCGAAGGCTTCAGGTGCCTCCTGGGGCAGGTTGTGTCCGATGCCGCCGCTGACGAGCCGGTGCTCGTAAGGCCCCGAGAACTTCTTCGCGTAGGCGCTGGGCTCGGGATGCGGCGCACCGTTTGCATCGCCCTCCAGGGTGATCGTCGGTACCGCGATGACGGGAGCCTGCGCCAGCCGGGCCTCGAGGTCGCGAAACCTCGCCTCGCCATCGGCGAGGCCGATGCGCCACCGATAGTTGTCGATCACGATGCTGACGTGGTCCGGGTTGTCGAAGGCGGCCGCGCTGCGTTCGAAGGTCGCGGGATCGAAGCCCCACTTCGGAGACGCGGTCTGCCAGATCAGCTTGGCGAACTCCTTGCGATTCCGCTCGTAGCCCAGCCGGCCCCGTTCGGTGGCGAAGTAGTACTGGTACCACCACTGCGCTTCAGCCTGCGGTGACAAGGGAATTTGGCCGGCCTGCTGGCTGCCGATCAGATAGCCGCTGACGGAGACCAGCGCGGTGACCCGTTGGGGCCAAAGCGCCGCCACGATGCAGGCCGTTCGCGCGCCCCAGTCGCAGCCGGCAAGCGTCGCCTTCTCGATCTTCAGTGCGTCCATCAGGGCGATGACATCGGCTGCCAGCGCGCTCTGCTGACCATTGCGAGGGGTCTTGTCCGAAAGAAACCGGGTCCCACCGTACCCGCGCAGGTACGGAACGATCACCCGGTGGCCGGCCGCGGCCAGCAAGGGGGCGACGTCGGCGTACGTATGGATGTCGTAGGGCCAGCCATGCAGAAGAATCACAGGCGCGCCGTTGGCCGGGTCGATTTCGAAGTACTCGATGTCGAGGACGCCGGCGACGATGTGTTCCAGCGGCTGGAGGCGCTTCAGCGGCGATGCCTGCTGTCTGCCGGGCGAACCCGCGGCTTGGGCGAAAGCGGTCCCGGTGGCGAGCCGGGTGGCGACGATTCCGATTGCCGTGGCTCCCAGGAATGAGCGTCTGGGCAGGGAAGGGGTGTCTGACATCGTGAAAGTCCTTTCGAATCTGTGAGGAGAGATTTCTGGATCCAGGATGGCGTCGATGTCGTCCGGACCCGTATTCATGTCACGGCGTGAGCGCCAGAAAACCGGCCCTCGGCGCGCACGGCAACGCTTTGCCTGCTCATCCTGCGCATGCTTTGCGGTGGTTGGCCCAGCGATCGAACGAAGGCCCGGCGCATTCGCTCGGGGTCCCCGAAGCCCGCCTCCTCGGCGATGACTCCGAGACTCAGATTGCCCGCGTCGATCATCACGCGGGCCGCCTCCACGCGCAGGTTCTCGATGGCGTGCGCGGGCGATTGCCCGGTTTCGGACTTGAAGGTCCGGCTGAACTGGCGCGGGCTCAGATGGGCGACTTCGGCGAGATCCTCGACAGACAGCGGCTTGCGCAGATTGGCGCGCGCGTGCGCCAGGGTCTGCTGGATGCGATCGGATTTCGGTTCCAGTTCGAGCAAGGCCGAGAACTGGGACTGCCCACCTGCGCGGCGGTGATACACGACGAGCTTCTTCGCAACCAGGCGGGCGACGTCGACCCCCAGATCGTCTTCCACGAGGGCGAGCATCAGGTCGATGCCTGCGGTCATGCCCGCGGACGTCCACACCGGGCCGTCGTGGACGAAGATGCGGTCCGCCTGCAGCTTGACCCGTGGATGGCGCTGCTCGAGTTCGTTGGCGAATGCCCAGTGCGTGGTGGCCAGGCGCCCGTCGAGCAAGCCGGCGTCGGCGAGGCCGAATGCGCCTGTGCAGATGCTCGCGATGCGCCGCGCACTGTGCTGGCGGGACCCGAGGAAGCGACGCAGGGTGTCCGATGTCGGGTGGGGGGCCAATGATCCGGTCATCACGATGGTGTCGAACTGCGTCGAATCGAGGGGCGTCGACGCGACCTGCACCCCCGACGAACTCTCGACCAGGCCACCCTCTTCGGACAGCACTGCGACCTGGTAGAACGGCTGCTCCAGGGACGCGTTGGCGAGTTCGAAGGCAGCAATCGCCGCCAGATCCAGGATCTGGAAGCCGGGGAAGATGAGGATGGCGACGCGTTTCATGATGGGCCGGGGTGAAGAAGCTGTGCGGTCGAACATGCGCGATCAACGTGGACGCCCGCTATCTTCCCAACCACCCCCGAGCGCAAGAAACACGTTGACCTGGTCCGACGCCAGCTTGCTGTCGGCGGCCGCGACGGATTGCTCGACGACGGTCAGCGTGCGCGTCGCATCCAGCACGGGCAGGAAGCCTTGTCTGCCGAGGGCAAACAGCTGTTGCGTGTCTTCGGCCGCACGGCTCGCCTTCTCGCGGGCCGCCTCGAGCAGGGCGCGCCGCTCCAGGTCGCGGGCGTAGGTCTCCAGTGCACTCTCTGCTTCCTTCAACGCGTTCAGCACGGTGCCGTCGAAGCGGGCGAAGGCAATCTGCTGGTCGGCATCCGCCGCGCGGATTCGGGCCTGAATGCGAGACCGATCGGGAAACTGCCAGCTGATCAGCGGCCCCAGCGAGAACTTCAAGGTGTCGGTATCGAGGAAGTTCTTGTTGAGCCCGACCGAGCCGATCGATGCGCCCAACGTGATCTTCGGGTAGAGATCGGCGGTGGCGACGCCAATGCGCGCAGTGGCCGAATGCAGTTCGTACTCGCTGCGCCGGATGTCGGGGCGGCGACGCAGCAGGCCGGCGCCGTCTCCCACCGGAATCGGCCGCGCCAGATGCGGTTCTTGATCACACGACTGCACCGCACGCGGGAAGTCTTCGGGCGCGTGGCCGGTCAGCACCGCGAGCCGGTAGAGCGCCACCCGCTTCTGTGCGTTCAGGACCGGAAGGGTCGCGCGCACCTGGTCGGTCTGGGCCGACGCGCGGGTGACGTCCAGCGTGCTGCCCCGGCCGGTCCGGAACAAGGTCCGGGTCAGTTCGGTGCTTTTCTCCTGCAGGGCCACCGAACGCTCTGCCACCGCGATCTCGCGTCCGAACGAGCAGACGTCGAGGAAGGCACGGGTGGTCTCGGCGACGACCGTCACCCGTGTGGTGTCGTAGGCCGCGCGTGCGGCACCCGTGTCTGCGTTCGCCGACTCGATGGTCCGCGCGATCTGGCCGAACAGGTCGACCTGGTAAGACACGCCGGCGCCCAGGCCGTAGACGAAGTTGTTCGACAGAGGCTTGCCGGGCCTGAGTTCTTCCTCTGCCGAACGGCGCCCATAGGTGGTCGTGGCCAGCAGGGTGGTGGTCGGGTTCTTGGCAGCGTCGGCGTAGTCCAGGCCGGCGAGGGCGCGTTCGATGTTCCCCGCCGCGGCGCGGAGGTCGGTGTTGGCGACCAGGGCTTCCTGCACCAGCCCGTCCAGCGTGGCGCTTTCGTAGAGTCGCCACCAGTCTCCGGGGACGGGCTCGGGATCGAAGGCGGCATTGCCTGCGCCGAGGAACGGCCCGTTCGCGACCTGGCTGTTGGCGACCGCGCCGGCCGGACGTTCGTAGTTCGGCCCTACGGCGGCACAGGCCGTCAGCACGGCGGCGGCGACGAGCATGAAGAATCGACGGATCATTTCAGTACCCCTTGGCCACGCTGACGTCCTTGCCGCGCGGCGCCTCGACCACCTCGACGGTCGCGGTGCGGCCCATGATCAGGCGCGCATCCGGCGGTACGTGGTCCAGCTGCACCCGCACCGGTATGCGCTGTGCGAGCCGGACCCAGTTGAAGGTCGGATTCACGTTGGCGAGCAGGTTCGAGCTGCCGCTTCGCTCCCGGTCCTCGATGCCGGCCGCGATGCTGTCGACATGGCCATCGAGCCATTGGGTCTCACCGATCATGCGCACGCGCACCGGAGCGCCGACCCGGATGCGGCCGAGCTTGGTCTCCTCGAAGTAGCCCTGCACGTGCAGCGAGTCCTGGTCGACCAGCGCGAAGACCGGGCGGCCCGCCGTCGCGTAGGCGCCCGGGCGCAGGTCGAGGTTGGTCACCCAGCCATCGACCGGGGCCTTGACTTCGGTGCGGGCCAGGTTGAGACGCGCAGTGTCCAGCGTCGACGCGGCCTGCTGCAGGTTCGCCCTGAGCTGATCCACCTTGCTGCTGCCTTGCTCCCGGGACTCGGCAGGCACCAGCTCGCCGAGCGCGATGTTCCGACGGTTCTCGCGCCGGGCCTGATCGATCTGCACGCGCAACCCCTGCACCGTGGCCTCGGCCTGCTCGACCGCGAGCTGATGACGCGCGCGGTCGATGGTGAACAACACATCGCCCCGGTGCACCGCCTGGTTGTCGTGGACGGCGACCCTTTCGACCAGGCCCGACACATCGGGTGCGATCTGGATCACGTCCGCGCGCACCCGGCCGTCGCGCGTCCAGGGCGCCTCGCGGTAGTGGTCCCATGCAAGATGACCGACGACGATGGCGGCGGCCACGATGGCCAGCGTCAGCACGACGCGGCCGATGGTTTGGAGCGAGGTTTTCATGTCGATTTCATCCCAGGAAGGCAAGCAGCCGGAGGTCTGGCGTACTCGCGGCGAAGGCGACGCCGCCCCACAGGAGCGTGAACAGCGCCAGGTCGACCAGCGCCGGGTGCCATACCAGTCGATACGCGCCGATGCGCGTCAGGACCTTGCGCAACGCAAGCAGCAACGCGCCGGCGACCACCGCTGAAGCCAGCCCCACGTTGACGAGGATTCCGAACAGGCTGATTTCGGCTAGCACGGCGCGCGCTCCGGGTCGTCGAGGGGCGGCGCCTCGGGAAACAAGCCTCGACGAAGGCCCGTCGCCGCGGCCAGGCCCCTGAGGCGCAATGCCCCGCCGCCAAGGGCGAGAAACTGCCGGAGGGTGTTGTCCAGCGCAGCAAGCAGGGCGCTTGACGGCTGTGCCGGACCTTTGCGCGCCTGGCTGGCGAAATGCGCCGAGAGCTGCCGCATCAGCGCGTCGACGGCCGGTGCGAAGGGGGCGCCTTCGGATCCGCCCGCGAGCTCGCGCAGCGTCGCCGTATTGACGCCGAGCCGCAGGTCGTTGAGCGCATCCGCGTGGCCCAGCCCCGAGGCTCCGCCCACGCGCGCGAGGCGCGGAATCAGCAGGCCGACGCGGTCGAGCATTCGGCTGGCCAATGCGTCCGCACCGGGCGGCGTTCGCCCTGCGGCCAGCGCCGCGAGATCGCGCCATCCTGCGCGCAGGATGCGGGTCGCGCTGGTCTCGGCGCTCACGACACGCATGAGCGAAGTCACCAGGAGCGCGATGAGGCTGCCGGCCACTGCGCCGATGGCGATGTTCATGAAGCTGTCGAAGTCGGCACGCAGCGAGGGCTGGAGTGCCAGCAGCGTCTGCGAGATGAGGGCGAAACCCAGGGCGCGCAACCAGTGCTGCGGTGTGGCCAGGAACAGCGCGGTGCCGAAGTAGAGCGGCGACAGGGCCAGCGCGAAGGCACCGAAGCCGTCGACCGCCGGAAGGATCGCAAAGACATAGAGTGCGGCGACGGGCGCGGCGATCAGCGACCAGGCGACCATCAGCTTCTGCATCGGGCGGGGATCGTCGACGAAGGCGAAGACGGAAGAGCCGGCGGCCGCCAGGCCGATCATCGTCGCGCCCTGCGCCCAGCCGACGGTGATCGCCGCAGCCCCCGCGATGGCCACCGCCACAGCGGCCGCCAAGCCGGCGTAGGCGGCCAGACCATGGTCGACATGCAGTTGCCGCCGGCCCTGTGCGTCGGCGAGCCGCTGCGTCAGCGGGTGCTCGCGGACCGGGTCGCGAATGAAGGGCATGAGATGAAGGCAGTCGTTCCAGGCCTCGGCGAGTTCGGCCAGGCGCTGGACCGCGCTTGCCGCCAGCATCTCGGTCCACGCGGGCAGGGTGCCAGGCGCCGGCAGCGCCTGCTGTCCTGCGGCGGCCAGCCGGTCGACACGGTCCTGGTCGCCCTGCGTGGCCTGGTCGATCCATTGCCGGACTTCCGCCACGTGCTGCGCCAATGCGGGCGGCATGGCGTTGCCGATGGCGCCGAGCCGATCCTCGACGGCGGACATCAAGGGCAGCAAGGCGACCAGGCGCGCTTCGAGCGCCGACGTGATGCGGCTGTCCGCCGCGCCCGCATCCGCATCGAAGCGCTGGCCGTTGGCGAGCTGGTGCAACTCCGTGAGGTCGGCGGCAACCCGCCGGCGGGCTGCCTTTTCCGCGGGCGTCGACCCCTCGGGCGACAGTCCCGCGGTCATCCAGGCGCGTGCATCCTCCAGGATCGCGCCCAGCCTGGCATCCATCTGGGACTTGAGCGAACGGGGAAACAGCAGGCTGTGCACCAGCGCTGCGCTGCACGCGCCGATGACGATTTCCTCGATGCGCGCGACGCCGATGTCGAAGAGCTGCGAGACGTCGCTGATCAGCGGCAGGCCCACCAGGGCGACGGTGTAGCCGGCCAGCAGGAAGGCATAGCTGCGGGGGCTGCGGTCCAGCAGCGAGACGTAGATGCACAGCCCCACCCAGGCCCCGACGGCAGCGATCATCAGCCCGGGCGTCTGGACCAGCGTGGGAAGGATCAGCATCGAGGCGATGATCCCGAACACCGTGCCCGCGGAGCGGTACAGCGCGCGGGAGACGACGGAGCCGGAGGCAGCACCCAAGGGTTGGCTCACGATGAACACGGTCAACGATGCCCATCCGGGGTTCGGCAGCCCGGCGCTGAAGGCGACATACAGGGCCAACAGCGCCGCCAGGGTGCAATTGGTCGCGTAGATCACGCCGCGGGTGTTGAAAGCGCTCATGGCGAGGATGGATCGTGAATGCCGGGGCGATGGCACCGGCTGCTCGTAGCGTAGGGCTGCGGATCGAGATTCGGAAGCCTGCGCGGTACAGAACGTTATTGCGCCGGCTGCAATAAATGTGCGGGTCGCGCGCGGCCGCATTGTTTCGCTGTGAGCAATAGCGCATTGACCGCGACCGTCTTTGTTCGCAATGCAACGGTGACTACATTGGCGCTTCGACCTTCAACCGGGAGATGGCAGTGACCGAAGCAACCTCCACCCTCCGTCCGAACACCCGCACCGCGCATGCCGCTCATGCCGGCCGCTTCGAGTTGTGGTTCCGCTCCCTCTTCAACCAGGGGCGCGGCTTCGCTTTCGCGTGTGACGCCGAAGGCCGGGTGAGCATCGAAGGACTCTCGGAGCGCGGCCGCCGCAACTATCTCTTCGCCAGGGCGATGGTCGGCCGCGAGTTCGCGACCCCGAGCGTTCGCACGGCCACGATTTCTCTTCACTCTTGATCAAGCAAATACGCCATGAAGCATGAACATCGATACGCGGAGCACCATAAGAACATGACTGATCACGTAACCGTCGATACCGCCCAGGGCGTTCTGACCATCACCCTGGCTCGGCCCGAGAAGATGAATGCAATCACCAATGCGATGTACAGCGCCATGGCAGATGCCGTCGCTGGCGCTGAAGGGAATTCTGCCGTTCGAGTTGTTCTGATTCGAGGCGAAGGCGCCACGTTCACCGCTGGAAATGATCTGGGCGAATTCGCCGCGGAGGCAAGCGGCGAGACGCCACCGCAGGCGCGCCACGTCGTCCGATTCCTGCGCGCTCTCGCAGGCTGCTCCTTGCCGGTGGTGGCCGCGGTGAACGGACGCGCCGTGGGCGTGGGGACGACCATGCTGCTCCACTGCGATCTCGTTCTGCTCGCCGAGGATGCCCTTCTGTCCACGCCGTTCGTCAACCTTGCCCTCGTGCCGGAGGCTGGGTCGAGCTTGCTCCTTCCTGCTCGCATCGGGCACGTTCGCGCATTCCAGATGTTTGCGCTGGGCAAGCCCATTTCCGCTGCGCAAGCCCTGGCCTGGGGCATCGCCAACCAGGTGGTGCCGACGGCGGAGCTTCATGAGGAGGCTCGGCAAATTGCGCAGGCGCTGGCCAGGCAGGCTGCCGGATCCTTGATGGCGACGAAAGGCCTGATGCGCCATGCAGAAGCCACTGCAGCGGCGCAGATGGAAAAGGAAACCGCACAGTTCACCGAGCGGCTCAAGAGCCCCGAGGCGCGTGAAGCGTTCGCCGCATTTGCGCAGAAGCGGGCGCCTGATTTCTCGCGGCTTGCACGGTAGCGGCGGCGCCGCTTCGCTCCCCGATCGGTGTCGCGACGCCGGGATCGCGAGCGTTCATGCCCGGCTCGAGTGCGTCAAGGTGAATCCCTCGACATGCGCGAGTTGGGACAGCTCGTCCCCTATGGTGCTCAGGGCGCTGGTTCGCGCGCTCGAGCTCGCGAAGATCAGGCACTGGATTTCGAATTGGGTGCCGTCGAAACTGATGGCGACGCTCTCGGGAGGGATCTGAAGTCCGCGCTTGACCAGGAAGTGATGGACCTCCTCGGGACTCGGTTTGTGTCCCTTGCTGAATCGAAATGTCCCTGTCATCGCCGCGTGGGCGGGCAGGCGCTGCTCGATCCGCGGCACGACGGCCGTGCAGATCACGAACAGCGCCGTCAATCCAATGGCCGGCACGTAGAACCCCACCCCCACCAGGATGCCGATCGCAGAAGAACCCCAGATGGATGCCGCGGTCGTCAGTCCACGCACGTTGTGACCGCTCTTGACAATCAGGCCCGCGCCCAGAAACCCGATGCCCGTGAGGACGGCGCCGATGACCTTCGTCGGATCGGCCGCGATCGGGATGGTCTCGCTCCCCCAGTACCACATCGTCGGGTAGCCGGCCAGCAAGGTGACCGCGCAGGAGGTGGCGCAGACCAGGCAATAGACCTGGCTGCCCGCGGCGCGCCCGCTGAAATAGCGCTCGTAGCCGACAAACCACCCGAGCATCAGGGCAGCGGCCATGTTGAAGACCATCCACATGCCCACACCATGCCAGCTGTTGATCACGCCAAGTTGGAACACGTCGCCTCCTGTCGCATGAAGGCAGCGGACCAGGGTCGTATCTTCATCTGCGGGCCTGTCGTCGAGCGAGATTGCTTCGCGAACAGACCAGCCGACTCTAGGAAATCCACTGCCGATCGACAAGGCGATGAAGCGCAAAAAGCTATTTCGACTGCCTCAATAGCGGCGCAGTCGGCCGCGTGCCCAGGGCCCTTCCGGCAGGCTCAAGACGTCTCGACAAGTCCCTCGGCTGGGGCAGTTCGCGGGTGATGCGCGCCAGCGCGACGATCGGTAGGCATTCCTTCTTCATCGATGGAATGCGTTTCCTTTCCTCTTCCACCATCCTTGGCACGAGCGGCCAAGCGAACGTAGAACTCCGCGACCTCCCGCAAGTCCTGTTCGTCCAGGTCTTCGATGCCGATCATGCGATTGCTCGCCTGCTTGCTCGCCGCCAGGAGCTCGTTGAGCTTCAGGTGCAATGCGATGCTGTCCTTGTTCTGGCTTTGCTGAATCATGAACACCATCAGGAACGTGACGATGGTGGTGCCCGTGTTGATGACGAGCTGCCAGTTCTCCGAGTAGTCGAACAAGTGCCCGACCGCGGCCCAGACAACGACGGAGGCCAGGGCAAGCGCAAACGCCACAGGCGACCCGGCCCATCGGGTGACCCGCGAAGCGAAGCGGTCGAAGGCGGTAAAGAGGACGGAACGGCTGGCGTACGCCGACGTATTGGTCGTCGGCATCGAGCCCAGCGAGTCGTCCGGCGTCTCTGTCAGTTCTGGGGGCACGGCACTCTCCTTTCCAGGTTCCCGTCGCGAAGCCATGAGCTTCATGGCGCCTTGGAAGTACGCGTGTCGGCAGCTTGTTGCCAACAACGTAGGCGCGCGCCCCACCGTCGCATCGGTGCACCGCCAAAAGCGCCGATCAGGGCAATCTCGGCGCGTGGATCGACCGGGCGCCCACCAAGGACGCGAGGTAGCGCCCCGTGAGGCTTCCCGCCGCAGCCGCCACGCCTGCCGGCGTCCCGGACACCACGATGCGTCCGCCTTCGTGACCGGCACCCGGTCCCATGTCGATGACCCAATCGCATCCCGCCACCACGCGCATGTCGTGCTCGACCAGGACCACCGTGTTGCCCGCGTCGACCAGGCCGTTGAGTTGCACCATGAGCTTGTCGACATCGGCGGGGTGAAGTCCGGTGGTGGGCTCGTCGAGCACATAGAGCCCGTTGCCGCGTTGGGCGCGCTGCAGTTCGGCGGCGAGCTTGATGCGTTGGGCCTCGCCGCCCGAGAGCTCCGTGGCGGGCTGGCCCAGGCGCAGGTACCCGAGGCCGATGGCCTGCAGGAACAGCAGCGGGCGTTCGACCACGGGCTCGCCGTCGAAGAACCGGACGGCCTCGTCGACGGTCATCCCGAGCACGTCGGCGATGTTTTTCCCGCGCCAGCGGATGGCCAGCGTCTTCTCGTTGTAGCGTGCGCCGTGGCAAGTCGGGCAGGGCGCGTAGACGCTGGGCATGAACAGCAGTTCGACGCTGACGAAGCCCTCGCCCTCGCAGGTGTCGCAGCGCCCCTTGGCCACGTTGAACGAGAAGCGGCCGGCGTCGAATCGCCGCGCCCGCGCCGCGGAGGTCGCGGCGAACAGCTTGCGAACATGATCGAAGAGTCCCGTATAGGTCGCGAGGTTCGACCGTGGCGTGCGGCCGATCGGCTTCTGGTCGACGTGCACCAGCCGCCGCAGCGATTCCGCGCCGCTGGCGATATGGCCCCTGACCCGGTCCTTGGTTGTCGATTCGAGGCCGGCTTCGTCGTCGTCCTGCGGCAGCTCGTGACCCAGGTGCGTCGAAATGATTTCCGTCAGCGCGCGCGTGACCAGGCTCGACTTGCCGGAGCCCGAGACACCAGTGACCCCCGTGAGAACACCGAGCGGGAACTCGACTTCGAGGTGGTCCAGGTTGTTGCAGCTCACATGCGAAAGCGCGAGCCAGCCGTGCGGCTCTCGCGGCCTTCGGGCCGGCAACGCGTCGGTTTCGAACAGGTAGCGCGCCGTGTGCGACCCCTCGATCGCGCGCAGGCCTTCGGGCGGGCCGCTGAACAGGATCCGGCCCCCATGTTCTCCGGCGTCGGGCCCGACATCGACGATCCAGTCCGCGCGCCGCATGATGCCGAGATCGTGCTCCACGACGAACAGCGAGTTCCCGGCGCTCTTGAGGCGGACCAGTGCGGCCAGCAGGGCTTCGCCGTCGGCCGGGTGCAAGCCGGCGGACGGCTCGTCGAGGACGTAGACCACGCCGAAGAGGTTGGAACGGATCTGGGTGGCCAGCCGCAATCTCTGGAGCTCCCCGGGTGACAGCGTCGGCGCGATGCGGTCGAGCGAGAGATAGCCGAGCCCGAGGTCGAGCAGCGTGGCGACACGTTCGAGGACGTCGTGGGCGATACGTTGGGCCGCGATTCTCTTTTCTTCCGAAAGGGCCGGCGTCCGGCGCACATCGGGGGCGGCAAGATGGGCCGACCCGCCGGCCGCCACGCGCCTGGCCGTGTCGCGCCTGGCTGCGGCACGGGTCAGGACCGTCGTATCGGTGGCTTTCGAGAAGAAGCCGCTTGCCGCGGGCTCCAGCACTCGCGCCAGGTCCGCGAGGGGCATGGCCGACAGCGCGCCGATGTCGTGGCCGGCAAAGGTCACGGACAGCGACTCGCGCTTCAGTCGCCGCCCTTTGCAGTCCGGACAAATGCTGGGCGCCATGAAGCGCGCCACGCGCTTCTTCATGAGTTCGCTGCGGGTGGTCGCAAAGGTGTGGAGCACGTACCTGCGCGCGCCGGTGAACGTGCCCTGGTAGCTCGGCTCCATCCTGCTGCGCAATGCGGCCCGAGTCTCGGCCGGCGTGAAGCCGGCGTAGACGGGAACGGTTGGCTGTTCCTCGGTGAACAGGATCCAGTTGCGCACCTTCTTGGGCAGGTCGCGCCACGGCGTGTCGACGTCGTGGCCGAGCGTCACGAGGATGTCGCGCAGGTTCTGCCCGTGCCATGCCGGCGGCCATGCGGCGACGGCGCGCTGGCGGATGGTGAGCGAGTCGTCCGGCACCATCGAGCGTTCCGTCACCTCGTAGGTCAGACCGAGTCCGTGACAGGTGGGGCACGCGCCCTGCACCGTGTTGGGCGAGAAATCTTCCGCGAACAGCATCGGCTGGCGCGGCGGATAGGTGCCGGCTCGGGAATAGAGCATGCGCAGCGAACTGGAGATCGTCGTCACGCTGCCGACGGACGAGCGGCTGCCGGGTGTGCCGCGTTGCTGCTGCAATGCCACGGCTGGTGGCAGGCCCGTGATCGAATCGAAGTCCGGCACGCCGGCCTGGTCGATCAAGCGGCGCGCGTAGGGCGCTACCGATTCGAGGTAGCGCCGCTGCGCTTCCGCATAGAGCGTCCCGAAGGCGAGGGAGGATTTTCCCGAGCCGGATACGCCGCTGAACACGACCAGCGCATCTCGCGGCACGTCGACGTCCACGCTCTTCAAATTGTGTTCACGCGCGCCGCGCACACGGACGAAAGAATCCCGACGTGCGTCCAAATCGCCGACTTGGGGTTTGTTCATGATGCGAATATGCTGGCAGCCTGCTGGGGCTGTTCAAGAAAGAGCCGGATTCGGAGGCTGCTCCAAGGCGGCTTTGAGCCGAAGCGCGTCCCCCACCGCCGCGCCACCGGCGGTGTTGTCGAAGATGCACCAGCAGTGCCTGGCGGCGCTCGCGGCCTCGCGCAGGCGCAACGCGAGCGCTGCCAGCAGGGCATCGTCGTATCGGGACCAGTACACCCGGGGCGAGCCATGAAGCCGGAGATAGATGGTTTCGTGCCATCCGCCAGGGGCGACGCCCGGATCGTGGCGAACGGGGTCGGCCAGCACGCGCGCGAACTCGAATCTCGCCAGCAGGGCGTCCGCCTCGGGCGTGAACCAGCTTGCGTGGCGTGGCTCGACCGCGACCGCGCCGTCGAATCGTCGGCGCATCCGGCTCGCGAAACGATCGACAAGCCGTGCTTCGAAGGCGAGGCTGGGCGGCAGCTGCACGAGCAGCCATCGCAGCTTCGCGCCCAGCCCTTGCGCTTCATCGAGAAATGCTTCGAAGAGCGGCAGTGCGGCGGAGGCCAGTCGCGAGTCGTGGGTGACCGTCTTGGGAACCTTCACGCTGAAAGCAAAGGTGGCGGGCGTGCTGGACGACCAGCGCTCGTAGGTCTGTCGGCGGTGCGGCCTGTAGAACGAGCTGTTGATCTCGACGGCATTGAAGCGGGTGGCATAGCGCGCCAGCTGTGATTCGGCTGCGTCGAAACGGTCGCGGACAGCGCCGGGCAGGCTCCAGCCGGCGCAGCCGATGTGCACGACGCCCTCCGCATCCGCATGCATCCGGGGTTCGACGGGATCGATCATGAGGCGCCTTCGGCATCCTGGATGGCCGGTCCTTCGTCGAGGCACGCCGCGGCGCATGCGCCTACCCGTGTCGGCGACATGAGATCACCGGGCGCCGCCGCGCATCTGGCCCGATGGCTTCCATGCAAAGAGATTTCCTGGCGTTCAATCCCTTCGTTGCCTGGTTCGACTCGGCCTTCGAGTTGGGCGCGTCGTTCATCGCACCCGCGCCCGGGGGGACGTCCGTCTTTTCTCCGATGACCGAGCGGCAGGATGGCCATGGCCTCTTCGTCCCGACCAGCGCTCCCCGAACCGGAGCGCCCATGGTGGTGATGCTCCATGGCGCGGGGCAGGACCCGGAAGATTTCGCCGCCGGGACGGCGATGAACACTGCCGCCGAGCGAGACGGGTTCGTCATTCTCTATCCTGCCCAGAGTCCGCGCCAGAACGCGCATCGCTGCTGGAACTGGTTCGATGTTGCCCATCAGACACGCGCCAGTGGCGAGCCCGCCCGAATCGCTGCGCTGACGCTGGAAGTCGCGCGGGACCGGCAGATCGATCCCGATCGCATCTACGTCGCGGGCCTGTCCGCTGGCGGCGCCATGGCGGCCTTGCTTGGTGAACTGTTTCCTGATGTCTTCGCCGCGGTCGGCGTTCACTCGGGCCTGCCTGCGCGCGCGGCGCGCGATATCTCCTCGGGCCTGGCTGCGATGCGGGGCAACGCGCGCGCCGACGTTGCGCCGAGCCGGGTCCCGACGATCGTCTTTCACGGCGACAAGGATATGGTGGTCAGTCCGTTGAACGGGGTGCAGGTCATCGAGGCATCCGTTGGAAGGGGCTGCGCGAGCAAGTCTGTGGAGCAACTCGGTTCCGACGGCCGGCGCGTCACACGTGTCGACTATCTCGGCACGGACGGCTGCGTGTGCGGCGAGCACTGGACGCTGCATGAAGCGGGTCATGCATGGTCCGGAGGCGACAAGGCCGGATCCTGCGCCGATCCACTCGGCCCTGCCGCCAGCGAAGAAATGCTCCGATTCTTCAGGTCGCATCGGCGGACGCGCGCACGGCGCGTCCGGGCAGGTCGCTGAGGCTGGAAGGGCGTTGGCCCGGGCCAATCGCCCGATTCCCTTTCGCCCCGTCTCAGGCGGTCGATCCTGCGAGCTCAGACATGAGCTCTTCCTTGCGGATCTCCAGCTGCTCGCGAAGGGCCACCAGGTCAAGGCCGCGTGCTGCTCGGGCCTTGACAAACATTTCATTGCGTTCCTCCTTGACATGGTGGTCGATGTACTCGCCGAGCACGATGACCTTGGCATCGAACATGTCATCGACATCCGCAGCCTCCTCGATCTGGGCGATCAGGTCCTTGGCGCTGGCATGCTCCACCTCGGCCTCGTCGAGCAGGTCGGTCTCCTTGATGGCTTCGCGAAGGGCAGGGTAGAAGATTTCTTCTTCGATCTGGGCATGGACTGTCAGCTCCATGCAAATTTCATTGGCGAGTTCGCGCTTCTTTTGTGGTGCGCCAGCGGCCTTGGACTTGGTGAGTTCCTCGTAGGCCTTGAACATCTTCTTCACCTTGCGATGGTCGGCATCCAGCAGCGAGCATGCATCGGGTTCGGCGCGTTTGGTGGTGGGCATCTATGGCTCCGGTTGGGTTGCGGGGAAAGGTACCGTGCGGCCCGGCCAGGATGGCGCACGTAGGATTTGGCCGCAGGTTCTTGACGGAGCTACCGAGCGGTCGGCCGATGTGCCTGTGTCGGTTGCCAAGGTTGACAGGAACAGCCGCCAAGCGCCTACGCGGCTTCGTCCACCTGGGGGCCAGACTGGCGATCAGCGATTGCATGACAAGGACGACCACCATGGCCACTGGCAGCAGAACACTCTGGAAAGGCGCCATCAGCTTCGGCTTGGTGCACATCCCGGTCGGACTCCACACGGCGACGACCGAGCAGGGCGTGGACTTCGACTGGCTCGACAAGCGCAGCATGGACCCGGTGGGTTACAGGCGCATCAACAAGAAGACGGGCAAGGAGATCGCCAAGGAGAACATCGTCAAAGGGGTCGAGTACGAGGACGGCAAGTACGTGGTCATCTCGCCCGAAGAGATCGCAGCCGCATACCCCCGCACGACGCAGACCATCGAGATTCAGCGCTTCATCGAGGCGAACGAGATTCCTTTCGTGTATCTCGAACGCCCGTACTACGTTGCCCCGATCAACAAGGGGCAAAAAGTGTATGCGCTGTTGCGCGAGACGCTCGTGAAGACCGGCAAGGTGGGACTGGCCAAGGTGGTCATCGCCACCAGGCAGCACCTCGCCGTGCTCGTGCCCTCTGGCGCTGCGCTGGTGCTGAACCTCCTGCGCTGGGGCGACGAGGTGAAATCGCTTGCGGGGCTCGACCTGCCCGCCGAGGGCGTCAAGGGCGCGAAGCTCACTCCGGCCGAGATGAAGATGGCCGAGCAACTTGTCGGCGAGATGACCGGTCGGTGGGAACCGCAGGACTTCAAGGACGAGTTCAAGCACGAGGTGATGAAGATCGTCGACAAGAAGGTCAAGGCGGGCGACACGGAGACGGTGATTCAGCCCGAAGAAGAGCCCGCTCAGGAGAACGCGAACGTGATCGACCTCACGGCGCTGCTGCAGCGCAGTCTGAAGGGCGCCAAGAGCGCTCCCAGGGCGGAGCCGGCGAAGAAGTCCAAGGCCCGGACCCGCGCCAAGACGGCGGCCAAGGCCCCCGCGAAAGCGACGCGCAAGGCCGCGTGACCTCGGGTTCCTGCTACTTCTTGTCGCCCCGGGCCGCGATGTGCTCGACGTACAGTGCCGCCACGGCGTCGGACCATTCCTCGATGGCCTGGCGCCGCGCCGAGGGTCCGTCCCGCCTGCGGGGCGCCACGGGCGTCGGACGAACCGGCGGGAAATCCGGAACGGTCGTGCCTGCCCTGCGCAGGATGGCTTCTTTTTGGTCGATGGTGAGCATGTCTGTGCAACTCCAGCTGACGGCTGCCTTCGCGGGAAGCGCGGCTTCTGACGGCATGCTTGCATTGGCGCGCAAAGCGCACGCGAACGGGGTGCGCGGCCTTCGTCAGTGCGCGTCGGTCCGGACGACGCGTGCTTGCAGGCGGAAGGGCCGCGAAGGGGCGTCAGTAGCGGGCAGCGATCATTTCGCCGGGCTCGGCTTGCGAGGCACGTACACGGTCCTGGTGTAGTCCTCCTGGCCTGCCGGGTCCGGCGTGGGTGCCACTGGCGCAACGAAGTTGGCGAAGACCTCGTCGTCGAAGGACTGCTGCCGCCTGATCGGGGCGGCCGCGTGCCGCTCCTTCGACGAAGCGCGCAGGCGCGCGAGATCGGTCCTGAGTTCTTCGAGCGAGCGCATGTTGCCGGCAGCGGCACCGGCCTGGGGCGGCTCGACCTCCTGACCAGTGCGGGGAGCCTGCGCCGGCCTCGAGGCGGGCGCGCTTGAAGAAGACAGGCGGTCCATCCATGAACGAAACGCGCAGCCCCAATGGGCGAGAAATCGAGAAAACATGTGTCGCCTGAGAGTCTGCTGGTGGGATGTGGAATATGCGGCCGCAGGCACGCGGAAGTTTTCGGTTGAAAGCTGCAGCGCGGGTCGGACCAGTCCTACACGGCGCCATTCGTCGCCGCCGCGCGCCCAAAGGAGCCCCGAACTTCGACTCATTCGTGCGATATGCACGCATGGATGGCGTCATGCCGTGCCAGACTCGTGGACACGGTGCGCGGTCTTGCGCCACGGTCGAGACTCCTCAATGAAAACCCAATCGATGGCGGCAGAGAAGACCGTTCCCTACATCAGACCCGCCAATGCGGCCGACAGCGCGCCCAACGATTCACATGCCGGCTACCTGGGCGCGATCCATGCGCTGCCCGAGGGCACCGAGATCGAGGGGTTCCGGATCCTGCGTCAGATCGGCGAAGGCGGATTCGGCATCGTCTACCTGGCCTGGGATCTCGCGCTCGAGCGCCATGTGGCGATCAAGGAATACATGCCGTCCTCGCTGGCGGTGCGCGGCGCCGTGTCGCTCGAGGTGTCGATGCGGTCCGAGCAGCACCGCGAGACCTTCGCCGCAGGCTTGAAGAGCTTCATCAACGAAGCACGGCTGCTCGCCCGCTTCGATCACCCGGCGCTCGTGAAGGTGCTCCGATACTGGGCGGCCAACGGCACGGCCTACATGGCGATGCCGTACTACGAAGGCCCGACCCTCAAGACGGCGCTGGCGCAACTTGGAACGCGACCACCCGAATCGCTGTTGCGCGAATGGCTTCACCCGCTGCTCGACGCGCTGAGCGTGATGCATCGAGAGCAGTGCTATCACCGGGACATCTCGCCCGACAACATCCTCCTCACCGCCGCCGGTCCGCTGCTTCTCGACTTCGGCGCCGCGCGCCATGTGATCAACGACCGGACACAGGTGCTGACCACGATGCTCAAACCGGGCTTCGCGCCGGTCGAGCAGTACGGCGGAACCATGCTGCAAGGCGCCTGGACCGATCTCTATGCGCTGGCGGGCGTGCTTCACTACGCCATCACCGGCCGGCCGCCGATCGCCTCGGTGGTGCGGGTGGTCAAGGATCCGGTGCAGCCGCTCGCGCTGACCCATGCAGGGCGCTACAGCGATGCCTTTCTGCACGCCATCGATGCGGCACTGGCGGTTCGCCCGGAGTCGAGGCCGCAGGATGTGGCCGAGTTCCAGGCGCTCCTCGATGCCGAGCCGAAGCAGGGCGCCTCGCGCCGCCCTTCCACACGACACGCGCTGATCTCGCTCCTGGTGTGCGCCGCCGCCGGAGGAGCCTTGTGGTTGGGCGGGCGGGCGTCCAACGTTGCCGGGCCAGTTCCTTCTGCAGTCCCTGTTGTCATCGAGCGGGGGCCGGTAGATCCGGTCGCGCCTTCCACGCCGGCACCCGTCCCGGTCGTCGATGCGCCGGCCGCGACGCCAGACCCGCAACCGCCGGCGCGTGCCGCAACGCGCAAGGCTGCGCCGGCCCTGTCCACCCGGGGGGCCGCGGACACGATCAGGGATTCCGAGAAAAACCGCACAGTTTCCGAGGACCAGCCCACTGCTGCGTCCTACACCCCGTCGGGCCGACCACCTAGATGCAGCGATCTCGTTTTGAAGTCTTCTCTGGAACCACTCAATCCCGAAGAAGCTGCATTTCTGAAGTCCCGATGCAAATAGACCGCCGCGCGAATTTCCATGAACATTTCCTCCGTCTGCTCTTCGGCGCCTTCCTATCGATCGGCCTGACCGGTTGCGCCACGCCACAACGCAGCGACCCGCCACAACCCTTCGACCAGGCGGTCGCCACGGTGACCGATGCCCTGCTGAAGCAGGCCGGGCCCAGCCAGGGCTTGCTGCCATTCGGACCGGCGCAGCCGAACAAGCAGGTCATCGTGCTCGATCCGACGCTCGACGCCGGAAGCGGCCAGCAGACCGCCGGTACGCAGCGTCTGGACCGCGGCATCGCTGCCCACGCGGCCGTGAACTTCAAGCAGATCGAGACGCTCGCATTCAAGGCAGCGAACCTTCCGCGTGCCCAGTACCTTCTTGCCGGCACGCTGGCGCGCGAAGACGCCGGCCTGCGCATCAGCCTCGCCCTGGTGGACCTGAAGGACGGCACCGTGGCCGCCCAGGCCTCCACGCTGGCGCGGACGAACGATGTCGACATGACTCCGCTGGCTTACGACCGCGACAGTCCAGTGCTGTTGAAGGACGAGGTTGTCGAGGGCCTGGTGCGGACCAGCCGCGCGGCCCGCGGCGAGAAGGCCGATGCGGTCTATCTCGCGCACATGGCGACCGGCACCGTGATCCACGACGCCAACCAGCTCTACAACGCGGGTCAGTACCGCGAGGCGCTCGCCCAGTACCGCCGTGCCTCGGCGACACCGGGCGGTGACCAGATCCGGGTGCTCAACGGCATCTACCTCACGACCCTCAAGCTCGGGCAGTCGGCGGAGGCCGAGGACGCATTCGGACGCGTGGCGGCCTACGGGATCGCGCACAACCAGCTCGGGGTGAAGTTTCTCTTCAACCCCGGCACGACCGCCTTCTGGTCGGACCCCAAGGTCACGAGCGCATACCGCATGTGGCTGCGACAGATCGCCAGGCAGGGCGGCAGCTCCCGGGTCTGCATGGCCATCATCGGACATTCGAGCAAGACCGGGCCCGAAGAGGTGAACGATTCGCTGTCGCTGCGGCGCGCGCAGTACATCAGGCAACGGCTGGTCGCGGAATCCGCCCAGCTGGCCGACCGGACGCGGGCCGAGGGCCAGGGCTCGCGCCACAACCTGGTCGGCAGCGGCACCGACGACGTGGTGGACGCCCTCGACCGGCGGGTCGAGTTCTCCATCGTCGAGTGCGGCGCCTAGCGCGCGCGGGTCGTCGAGGTCTTGGCTGACAACCACTCCACGCTTGCGATGACCTGCAAGCGCCCGCCGCCTGCCTACGGTGCTCCTCGAAGCGCTTCGACGGAGCGTTCCCAACCCTGCCCGATGCGGGCAATACAAGGAGATGACATGGCAACAGATGACGGCCAACTCGGCAATGGCGTTCCCAATCGAGACCCGATCACCGGCGCACCCGGCGCCCATCCCGTGGGCACCGGCCTTGGCGCGGCGGGCGGCGGCCTGGCCGGCGCAGCAGCCGGCTCGCTCGCAGGTCCGATCGGGACGGTGGTGGGCCTGGTGGCCGGTGCCGTCGTCGGCGGGCTGGGCGGCAAGGCCGCGGCCGAAGGCGTCAACCCGACCGCCGAGGATGCGTATTGGCGGGAGAACCACGGCCGCCAGCCCTACGTGGCTGTGGACCGAAGCTACGACGACTACGCGCCGGCCTACGAGATGGGCTGGTCCGGCCGCAGCACCCGCGGCACCGATTTCGAAACCGCAGAGCCGCTGCTCGCGTCCGAATGGGAAACCAGGCGTGGCGCGTCGGACCTCGCATGGGCGGATGCCCGGCCGGCGACCCGGGCCGCCTGGGAGCGCGCCGACGAGGTCTACTACGCGAAGCAGGCCAATGGCAGCGACATCGTGAGCCACGAAGACCTGTCGAACGACGACGTGGTCGACATCCTGAACGACCTGCTGGAGAACGCGCGCGACGGCGAATACGGATTCAAGACCTGTGCCGAGCAAGTCGAGAGCGCAGCGGCTAAGCAGCTATTCGCCAGCCGCGCTGAAGGCTGCCGGCAGGCGGGCGAGGAGTTGGTGCAACTCGTGCGTGCCTACGGCGGCGAACCGGCGTCTGGAGGCACCGCGGCCGGTGCGATGCATCGGGGTTGGGTGCAAGTCAAGGGAAGCGTCGGTGCAGACAGCGAGCTGTCGATTCTCGAGTCCTGCGAGCGCGGCGAGGACAGCGCGGTGGCGCGCTATCGGAAGGCCCTGAAGCAGAGTCTGCCGGCCGATGTGCGCGTCGTCGTTCAGCGGCAGGCCGATGGTGCGCAGCGCAACCACGACCAGATCCGCGACCTGAGAAACGCGGCACGCGCGCGCGGCTGAGCGCCCGCTGCGTGGGTGTGCGCTCGGCCGTATTGCTTCAGATCGCGGGCATGACCTCGGCCAGCGCGACGATCTGCTCGCGAACCCAGCGCACACCCGGATCGTCCTCGCGATAGCGGTGCCATTGCAGGACCTCGGTCAACCGAGGCGTCTCGAGCGGCGGCTCGAACAGGGCCAGCGGCATCGACTGGACGAATTGCTTCGCCAGCCTTGTCTGGACGGTTGCGATGCGGCGCGTACCGACGACGAAGCGCGGGATCAGCAGGAAGCCGTGCGCCACCACCTCGACACGCCGCGTGTTGCCGTGCTGGTTGGCATACCACTGCTCGAACCACGGGTTGTCCCCCTGCTCGGCCTGGTACACGACGTGGCCGAGCGAACTGTACTGTTCGAGCGTCAGGCCGTCACGCAGGTCGGCGTTCTGCTGGCAGGCGATGACGTGGTAGGTGTCGTCGAAGAGGATGGCCTGCGGGTGCTCCGGCAGTGTCAGGTGCGCGGGCGTGACCAGGAAATCGGCGCGGCCCTGGTCCAGGTCCTGCGCCATTCCGCTGTGGGTCGGCCGCACATCGAAGCTCAGGCGCGGCGCCATCTGCGCGATGCGGCGCAGCACCTCGGCGAGCAGCACCTGGGTCACATAGTCGGAAGCGATGACTCGGAAATGCCGCTCGGCCGTCGCCGGTTCGAACTCGGGCTTCACGCCCAGCGTGGCATCCACCTGCAGCAGGATCTTGCGCACTGGTTCGGCCAGGCATTCCGCCCGCGGCGTCAGTTGCATGCTCCGGCCCATCGGCACCAGCAGGGGGTCCTCGAAGTAGTCGCGCAGGCGCGCCAGCACGCCGCTCATCGCGGACTGCGTGAGGTGCACGCGCTCGGCCGCGCGCGTCACGTTGCTTTCGCTGAGCAGGGCGTCGAGCGCGATCAGCAGGTTCAGGTCGATGCGTTGAGAGCGCATGCGGGGAGTCTCCTCGGGATCCCGGAGATCTTAGGCCAGTGCGAGGTATCCGCCCGCGCGATGCCTGCCATCGGAAGATTCGGTTGGTGCGAACCCGGGTGTCGCGCCTATGCTGCGCGCACTTTTGCGAAGCAGCATGACCAAGAACAATCCTCTTCTAGGCTGGCAGGTCGATCGGGCCGCGATCCGCCACGTCGGCCACGGGCTCCAGCGCCCCGAGTGCGTGCTGGCCGAGCGCGATGGCACCCTCTGGGCCGCGGATGCGCGCGGCGGCGTGATGCGCATCGCGCCCGACGGCAGCCAGCGGCTCGTCGCGCCGGCCGCGCCAGATGACGACGCGGCGGCGGACTTCGACAAGCGCTACGTGCTGAGCCAGGGATCGCTGCCCAACGGCCTCGCGTTCCTGCCCGACGGCGACATCCTCATCGCCAACTGGGGCAGCGATTCGGTCGAGGTCATGAGCCGGGAAGGCAAGGTGCGCCGCCTCTTCGACCGCATCGACGGCCAGCCGATCGGCAAGGCCAACTTCGTGCTGAGGGACCGGCGCGGCCGCCTCTGGCTGACCGTCACGACCCGCATGCAGCCCTGGACCGATTCGATCAACGCCCGCGCGCGCGACGGTTACATCGCGTGCGTCGACGAGCGCGGCGTGCGCATCGTGGCTGACGGCCTCGAGGGCACCAACGAGGTCCGCATGGACGCCGACGAGGCGTGGCTCTATGTGGTGGAAAGCAACGCCCGCCGCATCTCGCGGCTCAAGGTGCGCGATGACGGCGAGCTTGGCGCACGCGAGACCTACGGCCCGGACCGCCTGCCGGGCTTTCCCGACGGCTTTGCCTTCGACGCCTTCGGCAACCTCTGGGTCACCCTGGTGATGAGCGACCGGCTGGTGGCGATCACGCCCGAGGGGAACTTGCTGACCTTGCTCGACGACGGCAACCCGGAGGCGACGCGCGCGCTCGACGCCCACTACGAGTCCCGCACGCTGACGCCCGAGATCATGGCCGCCGCCTGCGGAAGCCTCGCGCCGTGGATGGCCAGCCTGACCTTCGGCGGCCCGGACCTCCGGACCGTCTACCTCGGCAGCCTGCGCGGCACGACCCTGCCCAGCTTTCGCTCGCCGGTGGCGGGGCTGGCTCCCGTCCATTGGAACGAAGAGATACCCGCATGAAACTCGCCACCCTCAAGAATGGCCGCAAGGACGGCCGCCTGGTCTTGGTCTCGCGCGATCTGCGCCGCGCCGTCGCCGCGGACGACATCGCGCCGTCGATGCTCGATGCGATCGAGCGCTGGAGCGACACCGCGCCGCACCTGGCGGCACGCTACGAGGCCCTGAACGCCGGCACCGCCGCGGGCGCCTTCGACTTCGATCCCGCGGCCGCCGCAGCACCATTGCCGCGCGCGCCGCAGTGGTGCGATGGCTCGGCGTTCCTCAATCATGGCCGCTTGATGGAGAAGGCCTTCAACATCGATCCCATCCCGGACAGCGGCAAGGTGCCCCTGATGTACCAAGGCGGCTCCGACGACCTGCTCGGGCCGCACGACGACCTCCCGCTGCCCGACGTCGCCCATGGCATCGACTTCGAGGGCGAGTTCGGTGTCGTCGTCGACAGCGTACCGATGGGCTGCTCGGCCGCCGCGGCCCGCAGCCGCATCCTGCTGCTGGTCCAGATCAACGACGTCAGCCTGCGTGCCTTCGGGCCGCGCGAGATGCGCACCGGCTTCGGCTTCTTCCAGGCCAAGCCTTCGTCCAGCTTCGCGCCGGTGGCGGTGACGCCGGACGAGATCGGCGATGCCTGGAAGGATTCGCGCGTGCACCTGGACCTCGCGGTCGACTACAACGGTCGCTGGTTCGGCGAGCCCAACGGGCGCGAGATGAACTTCGGCTTCGATGAACTCATCGCGCACGCAGCCGCCACGCGGCGCCTGTCGGCCGGCACCCTCATCGGCTCGGGCACCGTCTCCAACGCAGGCGGCGCAAAGGGCTCGGCCTGCATCGCCGAGCGTCGCGCGATCGAGCTGATCGAGCAAGGGGCGAGCGCGACGCCGTTCATGCGTTTCGGCGACCGCGTCCGCATGGAGGCGCGCTGGAACGACCGGCCGGTCTTCGGCGCGATCGACCAGCGCATCGTGCAGGCGCCGCCGGCGCAGGCCTGAGGGGAGACCGCCATGCCGCGCTTTGTCGACCTGTCGATCTATCTCGAGAACGATGTGCTCTCGGACCCGCCGCCGCTGGCGCCGAGGATCACCTACCAGAAGCACGGTGACACGCTGCCCGAGTTCATGCAGATGATCCCCGGCACCAGGGCCGAGGACTATCCGGACGGCGAAGCGGCGGCCGCGGAGTGGGTGAGCCTGTCCACGCACAACGGCACGCACCTCGATGCGCCCTACCATTTTCACTCGACCCAGGACGCCAAGCTGGGCGGCAGCCGGCCGTCGATCACCATCGACCAGGTGCCGCTCGACTGGTGCTTCAGGCCGGGCGTGAAGCTCGACTTCCGAAGCTTTCCCGACGGCTATGTCGCGACCGCGAAGGATGTCGAGGCCGAGCTGCAGCGCATCGGCCATGCGCTTCGCCCGATGGACATCGTGGTCGTCAACACGCGCGCCGGCGAGCGCTACGGCCACGGCGACTATGTCTCGGCCGGCTGCGGCATGGGCTACGAGGCCACGATGTACCTGCTCGAGCGCGGCGTGCGCCTGACCGGCACCGACGCGTGGAGCTGGGACGCCCCGTTCGCCTACACGGCCCGGCGCATCGCCGAGACCGGCGACACCTCGTTGATCTGGGAAGGGCACAAGGCCGGCCGCGACATCGGCTACTGCCACCTCGAGAAGCTGCACAACCTCGAAGCCCTGCCGGGCGACGGCTTCACCGTCTGCTGCTTCCCGCACAAGATCCGCGGCGCCTCCGCTGGCTGGACACGGGCCGTGGCCATCTTCGAGGACTGAACGGATGAAGGTGCTCGTGACCGGCGCGGGGGGCTTCATCGGTGCGCAGATGGTGGGGCTGCTGCAGTCCGAAGGAAGGGTCGGGGGCCGTGCGATCGAGACGCTGGTCGGCCTGGACCACCGGCTGCGGCAGGGCCAGGGCGGCGTCCTCGCGATCGAAGGCGACCTCGCGGGCCCGGAGGTTCGGCAGCGCATCGCGGCACTCGCGCCGGACCTCTGCTTTCACCTCGCCGCGGTGCCCGGTGGCGCCACTGGTCCCGATGCGACGGCGTGGTGGATGTCGGCCCGCCGCTGCGCGCAGAACCTGGTGCACGCCGCGGCCATGGCGGTGGAGGACCGTGAGGCCCGGGGTCGCGCATGGCCGCTGCCGGTGCTGCGGCGTCGATCGCGCAGGTCGTGCGAACGCTCTCGCAGGTCCATGGCGTCGAGGGCGAGCGGCTCGTGCGCTACGCGCCACAGGCGGCGGTCGAGGCCGTCTTCGGCCGCTACCCCGCGCTCGAAGACGGCGCCGCGCGCTCGACCCTGGCTTCCGCGACCCAGCCGCCGACGGCCCGGCGTGGGCCTGACACAAAAACAGGAGACACATGTTCAAGTACTTTCCCACCCACTACGTCTGGAATCTCTCGGTCGACCTGGCGATCGAGATGGGCGCGCGCATCGGCGAGATCGAGGTGATGTGCGCGACGCTGCAGGAGGCCGCCCGCCAACCCGATGCAGCCGCCTCGCTCGCCTTCCGCGAGAGCTGGGAACGCATGGCCGACCGGCTCGCCGAGCTCGCGCGCGAGGACGAGGCCAGGGGACGCCTGATCTCGGCGGGCGACAAGCTGGGACGGGCCGCCACCTACCTGATCACCGCGGAGCGCCTGCAGGCCCACCGTGCGCCAGGGCGCGCGGCGCTCTACCGCCGCTTCCTGGAGACCTTCGCACGCGGCGTGCGGCTCGCGGGCGAGAACTGCGAGCGGGTCGAGATTCCGTATGGCGAGGCGCACATCGCCGGCCTCTACGTGCGCGCCGAGGGCCTGCCGCCCGGCAGCCGCGCCCCGGTGCTGGTCCAGGTCAACGGGCTCGACTCGACCAAGGAGATGAAGTACCGCGTCGGCCTGCCCCGCTGGCTGGCGCAGCGCGGGGTCGCCTCGCTCGTCATCGACCAGCCGGGATCGGGCGAGGCCCTGCGCCTGCATGGCCTGACGGCGCTGGTCGAGTCGGAACGCTGGGCGGCGCCGGTCGTCGACTGGCTCGAGCGGCGCGCGGACATCGACCCGCGCCGCATCGGCCTGGAGGGCGTGTCGCTCGGGGGCTATTTCTGCCCGCGCGCCGTCGCCTTCGAGCCGCGCTTCGCCTGCGGCGTGGTGTGGGGCGCCAACCATGACTGGCGCGACGTGCAGCGCCAGCGGCTCGCGCGCGAAGGCAGCCTGCCGGTTCCTCACTACTGGGAACACGTACGCTGGGTCTGGGGCGCGAAGGACCAGGAAGAGTTCTTGCGCATCGCCGAGCGCGTCCATCTCGATGGCGTGGTGGAGCGGATCCGCGTGCCTTTCCTCGTGACGCACGGCCAGAAGGATTCGCAGATTCCGCTGCACTGGGCGCAGCGCACCTACGACCAGCTGGTCAACAGTCCCGCGCGCGAGTTGAAGGTGTTCACCGAGCGCGAGGGTGGCGTGCAGCACTCGAGCTTCGACAACTCGGCCAACGCGGGCGCCTGGATCGCAGACTGGGTCGCCGAGACCCTCGGCGGACACACCGCGATGCACGCGACAACGGCCGTTTCGACGCCATCCCCCACGGAGACCACCGAATGACGAATCGCAGAAACTTCGTGGCCGCCGCCCTCGCGGCGCTCGGGCCCCTGGCCGCCACCCGAAGCGCGTGGGCGGCCGATGCCTTCCCCCAGCGTCCCATCAAGCTGCTCGTGCCCAATCCGCCCGGCGGTCCCTCGGACATCGTCGCCCGTTTCCTCGCCGAATCGATGCGCGCCGAGCTGGGCCAGCCGCTGGTGATCGACAACCGCCCAGGCGCCTCGGGTTTGATCGGCACGGCGGTGGTCGCGAATGCGCCGCCCGACGGTTACACGGTGCTGGTGACCTCGCGTTCGAACCACATCGTTGCGCCGCTGGTGCAGCAGGGCGCGCAGGTGGATCCGGTTCGTGACCTGGCGCCGGTGGGCCTGGCCTTGCGCGCCGTCGGCATCCTGGCGACGCCGGCCAAGTCGCCCTGGCGCACGCTGCGCGAGTTCACCGCGCAGGCCAAGGCGCAGCCCGGCAAGCTGTTCTACGGCAGTGCGGGCATCGGCGCGACCAACCACATCGCCATCGAGCAGTTCAAGGTGCTGGCCGGCATCGACCTGGTCCACGTCCCCTACAAGGGATCGGGGCCGCTGATCACCGGGCTGATGGGTGGCGAGGTGCAGCTGGCGCTGCTGGACTTCTCCTCGGCGCAGGCGGGCCTGAACGGCGGCACTCTCGTGCCTCTGGCGCAGACCGGATCGCGGCGCCTGAGTTCCATGGCCGAGGTGCCCACGCTGGCCGAATCCGGCTTCCCGCGCTTCGACCCTTCGTTCTGGATCGGGCTGGCGGTGCCGCGGGCGACTCCGGCACCGGTGATCGCGCGCCTGAACAAGGCACTCGACATGGCGCTCGCCGACACGCAGATGAAGGCGCGGGCGCAGGTCAACGGCTGGGAGCTGATCGGCGGTGCCCCCTCGGCGCTCGAGGCCACCATCCGACAGGACATGGCGGACTTCCCGCCGCTGGTGCGGCGGCTCGACCTGAAGGCCTGAATGCCGTGCACCGTTCCACGATTTCGCAACAGAGACAAGCAAAGAGGCAAGAGATGACATCGACCAGGATCTCGCGACGCACCGCGATCGGCATGGCAGGCGTGTGGATGGCTGCCGTCACGGGCGCCGCGCGTGCCCAGGCGCCGTACCCCTCGCGCCCCGTGAAGCTCATCGTCCCGTTTCCCGCCGGCACGTCACCCGACGTGATCGCGCGGCTTTGGGGTGACGAGTTCGCGCGGGCCACCGGCCAGCCGGTGGTGGTGGAGAACCGGTCCGGCGCCAGCACCATCATCGCGGCGCAGGCCGCGGCCAATGCGCCCGCCGACGGCTACACGCTGCTCTGGACCGTGAACAACACCTTCTCCATCAACCCCTACGTCTACAAGAAGCTGCCGTACAAGGCCGAGGACTTCGTGCCTGTGACGCGGATCCTGTCCGTCCCCTATGTGCTGGTCATCTCCAACGAGTCCAGGATCCGGTCGCTGCAGGACCTGGTGCGCGAGGCCAAGGCCCGGCCCGACGCGATGACGTATGCGAGCGCCGGCATCGGGCAGGGCACCCACGTGGCGATGGCCCGGTGGCTCAACCAGGCCGGCCTCTCGATGACGCACGTGCCCTACAAGGACTACTTCCTGCCGGACGTGATCGCGCAGCGCGTCGATATCGCACTCGACGCCAGCACGGGCGCCATTCCGCAGGTGAAGGCGGGCAAGGTGCGCGCGCTGGGCGTCACGAGCCCGCAGCGCATCGAGGCCCTGCCCGACGTGCCGGCGATCGCCGAGGCGTTCCCGGGCTTCGTGGGGGACTCGTGGCACGGCATCTTCGCGCCCAGGGGAACGCCGCCGCAGGTGCTGGAGGCCTTGCTGGCGCAGTCCCAGCGCATCGTCTCCGGCGCCGATTTCCGGGCCAAGCTGAAGGGCTATGGCCTGACGCCGGTAGGCGAGCCGCCGGAGGCCTTCCAGCGCTTCCTCGACGAGGACGCCCGGGCCTGGGCCAAGGTGGTCAAGGACAATCGGATCGCCGCGGAGTAGGGGCCTGCAGCACGTGGCTTCCTCGATGTGCACCTCCGCGACGCGCGACTGCGCTTCGTGGCGCGCCGGCCCGGCGTCGGCGCTGACCTCGTCCTTGCGCGTCGTGCATCACCTGCAACCGAGCGTCCGCGCCAGCGTTTCGGCCAGTTCCTGCAGGCCGAGCGGCTTGCGAAGGAGGGCGACCACGCCGGCATCGCGCGCACGTTGCTCCAGTGCCGCGCCAACATTGCCGCTGACCAGGATCACCGGCAAACCGGGGCGCAGCGCAAGCAGCCGCCTGGCGAGTTCGCTGCCCGGCAGGCCCGGCAGCATTTCGTCGGTGAGCACGGCGTCGAATCGTTGCGGGTCTTCCTCGAAGGCCTCCAGTGCGCGTTCGCTCGAGTCGAAGCCGACCGGCTCGTAGCCCAGCTCGGCCAGCAGCTCCTCGGCCAGCTCGACCAGCGGACGCTCGTCGTCGACCACCATCACGACCTGGCCGGCGCCGCGCGGCCAGGTCGGCTCCGGCCGCAGCGGCGGCGCTTCGGATTCGCCCGACACCGGCAGCCAGACCGTGACCTGCGTGCCGCGGCCGAGCTCGGTCGCGATGTCGATCGCGCCGCCCAGATCGGCCACGATGCCGTGCACCATCGAGAGCCCCAGCCCGGTGCCTTCGCCGACTTTCTTGGTCGTGAAGAAAGGATCGAAGGCGCGCTGGAGGACGTCGGCCGACATGCCGTGCCCGGTGTCCGAGACCGTCAGCCGAACGCAGGGTCCGGCCGGGCGTTCGCCGTGCAGCGCAGGTCGGGCCGCCTCGGATTGCATTCGTTCGAGCCGCACCTCGATCCGGCCGGCATCGCCAATCGCCTGGGCGGCGTTGGTGCACAGATTCATGACCACCTGGTGCAACTGGGTGCCGTCTCCCAGCACGGCTGCGGTGCCGGCCTCCAGCCGGGCATCGATGCCGATCGCCTCGGGCAGGGTGGGACGCAGCATCGCGAGGGCTTCCTCGACCACGGCCTGGATCGGGACCGGGACGCGCTCCGCGACCCCGCTGCGGCTGAAGTCCAGGATGCGGCGCACCAGCACGCGGGCCCGTGCGCCGCCCTGCATCACGCGGTCGATGTAGCGCCGCATGTCGCTGCCGGGCGCAGCGTGCTGCTGGGCCATCTCGCCGAAACCGAGGATCGCGCCGAGGATGTTGTTGAAGTCGTGGGCGATGCCGCCGGCCAGGGTGCCGAGCGACTCCAGCCGCTGGGCCTTCTGGAGCCGGGCCTGGAGCGCGGCCTTCTCGGCTTCGCCGGCCTCGAGCCGCCGCAACTGGCGCAGCAGGCCGGCGATGGTCAGCACCACCAGCGCCGTGAGCAGCAGCGTGCGGATGATGGCGCTGCGCATCTCGTCGTGCCAGGGACGCAAGGCGTGGTCTTCGTCGCGGGTGAGGGTCAGGGTCAGCGGCCGCTTGCCGACGCCCACCGCCGCGACCAGCTTGGCCCGGCCGTCGACCGGACTGACCGAGCGGTCGATCAGCGGCGCGCCCTTGAAGGCCGTCAGCTCGGGGTAGCGCCGATTGGCGTCCATTCCGGTCGCCTCGGGTTGCCGCACCACCAGCGTGCCGTCGTCGAGCGTCAGGATCAGCGCGCCGCCTTCGCCCAGATCGATCGCCGAATAGGCGGCCTGCATCTCCTGCAGCGTGACGATGGCGGTGACCACGCCGTCGAAGATGCCGCCCTGGGTGTTCAATCGCCGCGACACCACCAGCGCCGGTTGCCGATCGGTCCGCGTGACCACGGGTTCGTTGATGAAGAGACCGCCCGCCGAGCCCTCGCGCTGGCTTTGGAAGTACGGCCGATCGGAGACATCGGCCAGCGCCTCGCCGGTGACGCGCGAGCGGTGGCGCTGCATGCCCTGGGCGTCGACCAGGGTCAGCACGCTGACTTGCGACACCCCGACCACGCGCGACGCCAGCGCCGTGGCGACGGCGTCCGCAGGCAGGTCGCGGCCGGTGGTCTCCCACCATTCGCCGGTGTCGCGCAGCAGGACGTCGACGGCCTGCAGGGTCCTGGCGCCTTGTTCGGCCAGTGCCTTGGCCAGGTTGCCGAGTTCGCGCTCGTTCGCGATCGTGATCTGCTGGTGCAGCCGCCAGCCATCGTAGATCGCCGAGCCGGAGAAGGCCGCGACCAGGACCACGCCCGCTGCAATGATCCGCTGCCTCAGGCGCTCGCCCGACGTCATGCGGCTAGAGGGCGGCCGCCACGGCGCCGAGCAGTTCTTCTCGAGAGCAAGGCTTGGCCAGCAGCCGGCTGACGCCCAGTGCCTGGGCGATGTCCGAATCGCGCCCCAGGCTGCGGCCGAGCCGGGTCGAGATACCGATCACGGACGCATGCGGATAGGCCGCATGCACGGCCTGCAGCGCCGCGGCCGTCCCTGGCCCCGGCGCCCGTGGGTGCGGCAGGTCGAGGATGACCAGTTCGACCTGGTCGTCGGGAGCGGGGTCGTGCCGCGGCGGCGAGCGGACCTCGTGTCCCTCGCCGGCCAGCCATTCGGAGATCAGCATGCGCATCGCGCTATCTTCCTCGATAACCATGATCTTCGACATGAATTCAGTCCTGTCCGTTGCCGGGATGTCGTGGCACCCCCTTGGGACCGATTGGCGCCGATCCCGGTGCCGGGGCAATGTCAGATCCGGGGCCGGAGATTTCATTTGTAATCGACCCGTAGGCCTGCGTAGGATCAATTGAATTACGCTTCGAACGACATGAACACAGCCTCCCCCCACATCCTCGTCGTCGATGACGATCCGGCTCTGCGAGAGCTGCTGTCGGCCTACCTGTCGGAGAACGACTTCCAGGTCACCGCCGTGGCGACCGGCGCCGAGATGAACGCGGTGCTGCAGGACAGCGTGATCGACCTCGTCATGCTCGACCTGCGGCTGGGCGGCGAGGACGGCATGCAGCTGGCCCGCGGCCTGCGCGACACCAGCGAGGTGCCGGTCATCATCGTGACCGGCAAGCAGGATGAGGCCGACCGGGTGATGGGGCTGGAGATCGCCGCCGACGACTACGTCACCAAGCCTTTCAGCAACCGCGAGATGCTGGCGCGGATCCGGGCGGTGCTGCGGCGCTACCAGTCCCGGACCGACGCCGCGCCCCTGGGGCGCAGCACCAAGCGTCGGGCCTATCGCTTCGCGGGCTGGGAGCTCAACCTGCTGGCGCGCCGGCTGACCTCGCCCGAGGGGCAGCGCGTCGAGCTCAGCAACGGCGAGTTCAACCTGCTGCTGGCGTTGTGCGAGCAGCCGCAGCGCGTGCTGACGCGCGACCAGTTGCTGGAGCTGTCGCGGCTGCACGGCGCCGAGGTGTACGACCGCTCGATCGACGTCCAGATCCTGCGGCTGCGGCGCAAGATCGAGGTCGATGCCTCGGCGCCGAAGATGATCCGCACCGAGCGCGGCGCCGGCTACGTGTTCGAGCCGCAGGTGCAGGTACTGCACTGAGCGTGGTCGCCCGCCCTGCGCTGCTTCAACTACCCGCGGCAGCGTCGATGATCAGGCTGGTGATCTCGTCGGGATGCGAGATGAGGGCCAGGTGGCTCGACGGCAATTCGATGGTGGTGGCGCTCATTCGCCTGGCCAGGAAGCGCTCGAGATCCGGGTCGATCGTGCGGTCGTTGCTGGAGACCTGGTACCAGGATGGCTTTGTGCGCCAGGCGGCCACGGTGGTTCTTCCGTTGAACAAGGTCGATGCCACCCGGCCCTGCACGGCGTAGAGCACGCGTGCCCTGAGCGGGTCGATGTCGCCAGCGAAGTCGCGCAGGAAGGCCTCTTCGCTCAACTGCGCGAAGCCACCCGAAGTCACCAGGCCCGCACTGGCAGGGGGCTTGGGAAACTTGGCGGCCAATGCGCCGAAGTCCTCGCCGGCATCGGGTGCCCGGGCCGAGACATAGACCAGCCCCGACACCTTGTCGTGGACTCCCGCTTCGCTGATGACCATGCCGGCCCATGAATGCCCGACCAGCACGGTCGGGCCGTCCTGCAGGTCGAGAATGCGGCGCGTGGCCTGGACGTCGTCGTCGAGCGATGTCAGCGGGTTCTGCACCGCAGTCGCGCGCAGGCCTGCCCCTTGCAGGCGAGAGATCACCTCGGTCCAGCAGGAGCCGTCGGCATAGGCGCCGTGGACCAGGACCACGTTGCGCACTCGCACAGATGCAGCGTTGCGCTGCGCTGCGGGACTGGCGCTCGTCCGTGCCATCGAAGGCGCGGCGAGCAGCGCGGCGCCCGCGCCTGCCAGCAGGGCTGAAAAGTTGCGTCGATTGAACATCAGGGGTCTCCTTGAATTGCCTCAGGACGCGCGGCCGGTCTCGAACAGGAACCAGGCGCGCCGCTCGGCCTCGTCGATCCAGTTTTCCAGCAGGCTCGCGGTGGCGACGTCGCCGTGCTCGTCGCACAGCGCATGGGTGGCGCGCATGTAGTCGACCAGGCGCAGGTTGTCCTCGCGCAGCTCGGCCAGCATGTCGCCCGGCGTGACGAAGGGCGCATCGTTGTCGGACAAGCGCTGGTGGCGCGAGATGTCGCCGATCGAGCGCAGGGTGCTGCCGCCGAGCTTGCGGGCGCGCTCGGCGAGCGGATCGGTGAGGGCGAAGATCTGGTCCGCCTGCTCGTCGAGCATCAGGTGGTAGTCGCGAAAGTGCGGGCCGGACATATGCCAGTGGAAGTTCTTCGTCTTTAGGTACAGCGCGAAGCTGTCGGCCAGCAGGGCCGCGAGGCCGGCGCCGATGTCGCGCCGGGCATCGGCGCCGAGGGCGGTCGGGGTGCGCAGGGGCGCCTGGCGGCGGGCGAGTGTGGATTCGAGCGTGGTGGTCATGCAAGCGGCCTCTGTGAATTGCATCGGGGTTGGAGATGAACGGCCGGCCGATGCGTTGCCGGGTCCATGGATGCACTGTGGGGTGCGCGGGTTGCCGCGTCGTTTCATGGCCGGCGGCCGTGTTGCAGTTGAAATGTCCGCACCGGCATCTGATGCGAAGCGCGAAATGCGGCCGACCGAGCATCGAGGCTCCACGACCAAGGAACCCCTCGCCATGAACACCCCCTCCCATCCCGTGCAGCCGCCTGGCACGCCGATCCCGGCCATGCGCCGGTCCAGGCGGTCGCGGCGGCCATGCTGCTCGCGCCCTCGGCCGGGCCTGAATCGTCAGACGTACCGGGGAATCGGCCCCACCTGCGGGGTGGTGTCGTCGCCGAGGTCGAGCCCGACACGGTCGACGTAGCACCAGCCCCAGCCTTCCGGCGGGTCGTAGCCTTCGATGACCGGGTGCGATGTCGCATGGAAGTGCGCGCGCGCATGGCGGTTGGGCGACTCGTCGCAGCAGCCCACGTGGCCGCAGGTCCGGCACAGCCGGAGATGGACCCAGGTGCTGCCGGTCTTGAGGCATTCCTCGCAGCCCTTGGCGCTGGGCAGCACGTGGCGGATGCTTGCGGTGTGGGTGCATTGCCTGGTCATGTCGATGTCCTCGTGAAGTGGAAAGATGCGGGTGGAGCCGTCGTCGACGACCATGAGCCGCATCATGCGATGCCCATGATCTCGTTGCCCATCGAAATGCCCCGTTCGCCCATCCGGGCACCGGCGTTCAGCTGTTCTGCCCCCCAGGCCGCCAGGCGGATGTCGAGGCCCCGGCCCGGCGCCAGGGCCTTCGCGAGCGCCAGCGCGTCGGCTGCCGCTTTCGCCGTGCTGCCTGCGGTGTGCGGGCGCGGCACGAAGGCGGCATCGCCGATCAGCACGGTGCGCCCGAACACCATGCGCGGGACCGCCAGGTCGAGGATGGCTTGAACGAAGGGCGCTTCGGTGGCGAGCACCAGTTCGCGCAGGCTCGGCGCCAGCAGTTGCCGCGCATCGTGTCGCAGGGCGGCGATCGGCGCATCCCTCGCTGCTCCGGGTGGCAAGGAAAACGCGTGCGCCACGCCGTTGCGATCAGTCAGCAGCTCCGCCAGCGGCGCGCCGGCGGGCACCTTGCGGTACCACACCCAGTTCCAGCGTCGGGCGCCCTCGGCCACGGACCCGTCTTCGCCGGGAATGCGGTACTCGAGCAGGAGATGGTCGCGTCCTTGCTGGAACACGAAGGCGCTGCCGAGCCTCGCGGCAGCAGCCCCGCCCAATGCCGCCTCCGGAACCAGGCCTCGCCAGGCGACGTAGCCCGCATAGGCCGGCCTGGTTCCGGGCAGCAGCTGGCTGCGCACGGTGGAGCCCGCGCCGTCGGCGCCGATCAGCAGGTCGCCTCTTTCCATCCGGCTGCTCGCGAACAGTACCGTCACGCGCTCGCCCGTCTGCTTGAAGCTCACCAGCCGTTCCCCCGCATGGACGCAGCTGGCCGGCAGCGCCTTTCGCATGGCGCCGTAGAGCATGTTCCAGGAGGTCTGGGTCTGCGGCATCCAGGTGCGGTGGATCACCTCGTCCTCCGCGTCCAGGTAGATGCGGTCGCCCGATCGGACGCCCAGCGCGTCGGTATGCCCGACGCCGGCAAAGCGAAAGGCAGCCAGTACATCGGGCTGCAGCACGATGCCGCCGCCGCGGCTGTCGAGCGCGTCCGGCGAGCGCTCGAAGACCGCCACATCCCAGCCGACGGCGCGCAGGTTGGTCGCCGCGAACAGGCCGCTGAGTGATCCGCCGGCGATGATCGCGCGCGGGCGTTCCGGCGCGGTCATGTGGAAGACCCGGCAGCGAGGGGCTGGTGGGCGTGCGGTGCGAGGTGGCGAGGCGTCATCGTTGCTCCTTGTGTGCCGCGACTTGTGCGACGCCTCGACTGTCGATGGCCGGCGTTTCCGGCGGATTTCACGCGGCGGGCGGATGTCTTACAGATGCAAGATGCCGGGCACGCACCGATGCCGCGCGCTACTCCCTCATGCCTGCGAAGTCGACGATGCGTGTGTATTCCACGGCGTCCCTGGCCATCAGCTGGGGCATGTTCTCGTCGCCGCGGCCGACCACCACCCCGATGCGCTCGAGCTTCTGTCGCACCGTTGCGTCCTGCAGCGTCTCGCGCAGCGCGCGCTGCAGCCTGGCCCGCGGGTCGGGCGCCAACCCGCGCGGCGCCATCAGCGCGTACCAGGCCACCAGGTCGTAGCCCTTGAGGGCCGGATGCTCGCCCAGCGCCGGCACATCCGGCATCAGCGCGATGCGCTGGGCACTGGTCACCGCGATCGGGACGATGCGCCCGCCATCGATGAAGGGCTTGGCCGCGCCCGGCCCGAGGAAGGCGAACTCGATCGCACCGCCCGCAAGGTCGCTGCCGATGTTGCCGGCACCGCGGTAGGGGACGTGGATGATCGACAGTCCGGCCTGCTTCTTCACGAGCTCGCCCGAGAAATGCAGCATCGATCCGATGCCCGAGGTGCCGTAGCTCAACTGGCCGGGCTTCTGGCGGGCGACCGACACGAACTGCGCGAGCGAAGTCACGCCGCTCTGCGTCGATGCGACCAGCACCAGCGGAATGGCGCCGACGTAGCCGACCGGCGTCAGGTCCCTGGCGGCGTCGTACTTCTGGGTCGGATTGAGGAAACGGGTGGCGACGAATTCGCTGCTCGATCCGAAGATCAGCGTGTGGCCGTCGGGCGCCGCGTTGACCACCTTCTGCACACCGATGGCGCCCGCGGCGCCGCCGGCGTTGTCGACGACGACGGTCGCGCCGAGTTTCTTGCCGAGCGTCTCGACAACGGCGCGGCCCACGGCATCGACGCTGCCGCCGGGGGGATAGCCGATCACGACGGTGATCGGGCGGCTGGGCCAGGCCGGCTGCGCCGCCGCGGGCGCGCCCAGGATGCAGGCGGTGGCCAGAGCGAGCAGGGCTGCAAGTCGTCGGGCGTTGCGAACGCGAACACGGGGCGATGAAGACATGGCTGGGTGCATGAAGAAAGCGAGCTCAGTGCGGCACGGGCGGAACGGCGGTTTCGCGCATCACGGCCTCGGTGCTCCGGTAGCGCTCGGCCATCTCGCGTTCGGCCGGCGTGCTGATCTGCGCCTGCATGTAGGCACCCAGCGCGCGGGCGTGGTTGACGATGAAGCTGCCGGCGGCGAGGCGCGAGGCCTCGTAGGCCTGCAGCGCGGACGGCACATCGGGCGTTTCCGCGAGCGCACGAACCAGCGCCGCGGCATCGCTGCCGGCCTTGGTGACGCCCATCCCGCAATGCGGCCGGGCAACGAAGGCCGCGTCGCCCAGCAGCGCCACCCGGCCGAAGGCCAGCGCCGAACTCTCGAGATCGAAGATCGGCTGGAAGAACAGGTTGGGCGTCTTCTGCACCACCTCCGCGAACTGCGGCGCCAGAACCTCGTGCGCCGCCTGGCGCGCGGCGGCCAGCACCTCGGGCCGGATCAGCGGCGGCGGGATGCCGTCGGGCCAGGTCTTGCCGGTCGCATCGGTCAGCATCTCGCGCAGCGTCGTGTCCTGGTCGGCCGGCCGGTACCAGACGAAGTTGTAGCGGCGCTTGCCGGGCGCCACGCTGTTGCCCTGTCCCGCCACCGGGTAGGCGATCATCTGTTCGCGCGGCGGCAGGCCGAAGGCGAAGTACGGAAAGAGCTCGGCCAGCGCGCGTGGCGAGAGGCTCGCTTCCTCGACCAGTCCCCGCCATGCAAGGTAGCCGGCATAGCGCGGCCGGGTCTCGGGCTGCAGCAGCTGGCGCACGGTGGAGCGCAGGCCATCGGCCGCCACCAGCAGATCGGCGGCCACCACGTCGCCATCGGCGAAGGTCGCGCGCACACCGGCGGCGTCCTGTTCGAAGGAGACCAGCTGCCGGCCGTTGTGATAGCGCTCCGACGGGAAGGCGCGGCGCAGCACCTGGTACAGGCGGCCCCAGGCGGTGAGCAGCTGCGGCAGGGGGCGCGAGTCCTCGACCTGGCCATCGCGTGCCAAGGTGATGCGCTCGCGTACCTCGACGCCGATGCCGTCGGTCACGTCGACGCCCGCGGCGCTCAGCACTTCCATCAGCTCGGGATGCGTCACGACGCCGGCGCCGCGGCTTTCCAGTTCGTCGGCCACGCGCTCGTGCACATGGACGTCCCAGCCGGCGCGCAGCAGCAGGTTGGCGGCGAACAAGCCGCCCAGCGAGCCGCCGATGACCAGCGCCTTGCGCGCGGGCCTTGCGCTCTGCGGCGCGTTCATGCGTGGGCTCCGTGTTGCCGGGCTTCTTCGGCCGGGTAGTTGAGCTCGATCGTCACGCCGGACGGGTCTTCGACGAACAGCTGGTGCAGGCCGATGCTCGGCACCGTGCGTTCGCGAAAAGCCAGGCCGGCCTGCCGCAGCCGCCGGCGCATGTCGGGCAGGTCGGTCGCCAGGAAGGCCAGGTGGTCGATCGCGGCGCTGCCGTGCAGCGATGCCTCGCTCTTGTCGCCAAGGTACTCGACCAGGCCCTGCGGCGCGTCGGGGTCGATGCCGATGATGTGGACGACGCCGAACTGGGCTTCGTCGTCGCCCTTGTAGAGCCAGAGGCCCGGGAAGTCGAACGGTGGCCGGAAGCCTTCGCGCAGGCCGAGCACGTCGACATAGAAGTGGCGCGAAGCCTCGAGCCGGGTGGTGCGCACCGAGTAGTGGGCAAGGGTGTGGATGGCCATGATGAGGTCCTTGGACGTTGGATTCGAATCGGGTTCGGAAGGCGGGCGCTCAGCCCGCGTTGATCAGCTGCGCCAGCCGTTCGGCCGACAGCGGCAACTGGCGCGCGCGCAAGTCGAGCGCATGGGCGACGGCGCTGGCGACCGCCGCGGCGGCCGGGCCGGCGGCGGCCTCGCCGGCGCCCAGGCTGGGCTCGCCCGGCCGTTCGATCACGCGCACGGCGATCTCGGGGATCTCGTCGAAGCCCAGGATCGGGTAGTGCTCCCAGTCCCCGGACGTGATGCCGCTGCGGTCCCAGGTCACGCTTTCCTTCAGTGTCCAGCTGAGCGACTGCAGCAGGCCGCCCTCGATCTGGTTCACCAGGCCATCGGGATTGACCACCGCGCCGGCATCGACCACGGCCCAGGCCTTCTCGACCCGGACCTTCTCCTCGACGCTGACCTGCATGGCGATGGCGCAGTACGCGGCCTGGTTCTTGTAGCGGCCGACGGCGATGCCCAGGCCGCTGCCGCTGCCGCTTTCGCCGCGCCGGCGCCAGCCGGCCATCTCGGCGGCGGCCTCCAGCACCGCACGCGCACGGGGGTCGCCGAGGTGGCGCAGGCGGAATTCGACCGGGTCGCAGCCGGCCCACTGCGCCAGCTCGTCCATGAAGCTTTCGATCGCATACAGGTTGGCGTAGGAGCCGAGCGAGCGCAGCGCCGACACGCGCACCGGCGAGTCGGGGATGAAGTGGTAGTCGACCTGCTGGTGGGGCAGGTCGTACAGCGCGATCGCGTTGCGGTCGCCGCCGCCCATCGGCAGCGGCAGGTCGCGCGGCGTTGGCCGCGGCAGCGGCGGATCGATCTCCCAGGCGCCGAGCAGGTTGATGCCGTCGCCCCAGCCGGGCCGGTTCATGTGGGTGTGGCTCCACAGGGACATGGCCCAGCCGCCGATGCGTCCGGCGTCGTCGAGGCCGGCCGTGAGCTGCACCACGCTGGCCGAACCGAACGGTGACATCGACATCTCGTCCTCGCGCATCCACTGCACGCGCACCGGCTGCCCGATGCGGGTGGCGACGAAGGCGGCATCGAAGGCGGCATCGTCGGCGCCGTTGTGGCCGTAGCACCCTGCGCCTGGCGCGTGGATGACCTCTACCGTCGCGGCCTCGCGTCCCAGCGCCGCGGCGATCTGGTCGCGCAGCGGATAGACGCCCTGCGTATGGGACCAGACGCGCAGCTGCGTGCCGCGCGGATCGGCCAGCGCGCAGGCCGGGCCGATGGACGCGTGCGCCAGGTAGGGGCGGGAGTAGGTGGCGCTGTAGGCCTGCAGCCCCGTGCCGGGCGTGCCGCCCTCGTGCACGCGGCGCGTGCTGGCGGGCAGGCCCTGCAGCAGCGTGACGGTGTCCTGACCCGCATGGGGATCGGGCATGGCATCGAAGTCGAGCAGCTTGCGGGCCTTGGGCAGCGCGCGCACCAGTGCGCCTTCGTGCGGGCCCACGAGGGCCAGGAAGCGGCCGCTCTGCACCACCTGCGACACACCCGGCAGCGCCCGCAGTTCGGCGAGGGGCACCGCCGCCAGCCGCTGCGAGGGATGCCGCCCGCGCAGCATCCGCACGTGCTGCATGCCGGGAATGACCAGGTCCTGCAGGTAGCCGGAGCCGGTGAGCTTGGCCCGGAGATCCACGCGCGGCAGCGATCGCCCCACGTAGGGCTCGGGCGCGTGACGGATGCTGGCGGGGGCCGAGACGATGGCGACGTCGAGATCGATCTCGGCGGCGAGCTCCCAGTAGTCGGTGCGGCGCTTGCCGCCGGCGTCGCTGAAGCAACCGGCATCGACTTGCAGGTCCGACGGCGAGACATCCAGCCTGCGCGCGGCCAGCGCGACGAACACCGACCAGGCGTGCGCGCAGGCCCAGCGCAGCGCCGCGCCGCCGTACTGCACCGAGAGGCTGCCTGCGGTGTAGCCCTCGTCGGGCGAGCGGTCGGTGTGGCCGGCCACCAGCACCACCTGCGCCGGCGTCAGGCCGAGGCCGTCGCAGGCGATCTGCACCAGGGCCGTCTCGATTCCCTGGCCCAGCTCGACCTTGCCGGTGAACACGGTGAGCTGGCGCCCGGGTCCGATGCGCAGCCACTGGCCGAGCCGAGGATGGGCCTGGATGGCGGGCGGCGTGGAGAGCGTGGAACTCATGGCCGTCCTTCCGCGCGCAACCGGGTCGCGGCGGCCTCGATCGCCTTCAGGATGCGCGCATGCGCGCCGCAGCGGCACAGGTGCCGGTGCATCGTCTCGTGCAGATCGGCCTCGGTCGGCGAAGTGGTGCGACGCAGCAGGGCGGTCACCGACATCAGGATGCCGTTGATGCAGTAGCCGCACTGCGCGGCCTGCAGCGTGACGAAGGCGTCGAGCACGACCGCGCCGACCGGGTCGCTCGCCAGTTGCTCGACCGTGGTGAGCTCGCGGCCGGCGGTGCCCCACAGGGGCATGTCGCAGGACTGGACCGCGCGGCCGTCCATCCAGACGGTGCAGGCGCCGCAATGGCCGGCGCCGCAGCCGAAGCGCACGCCCTTGCAGTCGAGGTCGTTGCGCAGGACATAGAGCAGCAGGTCGTTCTCGTCGGCCTGCACTCGGTGCGCGCGGCCGTTGACCTTGAGTTCGAAAGTGGAAGTCATGGGCACTCGAAATGGGGCCGCGCGCTCAGGCGTCCGTTGCCATGGCGGGCTTGCGGAGGCCGGCGGCGCGACGGTACGGCGGGGGGTAGTAAGGCGTGATGCCCAGCGTCTCCGCTGCTCGCCAGACCCAGCGCGGGTCGGCCAGGAAGGGGCGCGCCAGGGCGACCTGATCGGCCTGGCCCGAGGCCACGATCGCGGCCGCCTGCGCCGGCTCGCTGATGCCGCCGACGGCGCGGGTGGCGATCCCGCTGCGGCGCCGCACTTGCGCGGCCAGCCCGACCTGGAAGCCGGGGCCGAACGGAATGCGCTCGCCGCGCACCACGAAGCCGCTGCTCACGCAGACGTAGCCGAAGCCGATGTCCTTGAGGCCCTGGGCCAGGCGCACCGCGTCGTCGACCCCGAGGCCGCCTTCGGCCCAGTCGGTTCCGGTGATGCGGGCACCGAGCACCCGGCTGCCGGGCACCTGCTCGTGCAGGCGCCGGGCGATGTGCAGCGCCAGCCGGTCGCGCCCGGCCGCGTCGCCGCCCCAGGCGTCGTCGCGCCGGTTCGATAGCGGCGACTGGAACTGGTGCAGCAGGTAGCCGTGCGCGCAGTGCAGCTCGATGACATCGAAGCCTAGGCGCACGGCGCGCCGCGCGGCGTCGACGTAGGCCTCGACCAGCCCTTCGATGCCGGCTTCGTCGAGCGCCTCGGGCGTGTGCCAGTCGGGCGCGAAGGGCAGGGCGCTCGGCGCCACGCAGCGCCACGGCGCGCCGCCGTCGCCGCCGGCCTTCAGCGGCCCGCCGCCTTCCCAGGGCACCTGGGCCGAGCCCTTGCGGCCCGCATGGCCGAGCTGGATGCCGAAGCGCGTGCCCGGCGCGGCCACCGCGCGTGCGGCCTGCAGCACGCGCGACAGCGCGGCCTCCGCGGCGTCGCTGTAGAGGCCCAGGCAGCCGTGCGTGATGCGCCCGCGGGCCTCGACGGCGGTGGCTTCGACCATGACCAGGCCGGCGCCCGACATCGCGAGCTGCATGAGGTGCTGCAGGTGCCAGTCGTTGGCGACGCCGTCGCGCGCCGAGTACTGGCACATGGGCGAGACGACGATGCGGTTGGGGAAGTGCATCCCGCCCATCGCGAGTGCGCTGAAAAGGTGGGATTCGGGTGCTGCGGGTGAAGTGACGGGCATGGTCATGGCTCCTGGCGGGTCAGCGCATCGGCGCGATGTCGAGCAGCTTCAGGGCGTTGAGCCCTTCGATCTGCGCCACCTCGTCGCTCGACAGGCCGCGCACCGAGGCGATCAGTTCCCGGGGCCGCTCCTCGCCCATGTCGTAGGGATAGTCGGAGCCGAGCAGCACCCGGTCGGCACCGAAGAGATCGACCAGATGGCGCAGCATCTCGGGGTCGAACACCATCGTATCGACATAGAAGGTCTTGAGATAGCTCGACGGCGCGCGATCGATCACCGTGCGGCAATCCTTGCGCGCCCGCCAGGCGTGGTCCATGCGTGCCCAGTAATGCGCCACGTAGCCGCCGCCATGCGCCGCGATGAACTTGATGTTCGGATGGCGCGCCACGACGCCGTCGAAGATCAGGTGGCTGACGGCCACGGTCGTGTCCAACGGGTTGCCGATCACGTTGTTGAAGTAGTGGTCGGTCAGCCGGGAACCTTCCGAGAAGCCGACCGGATGCAGGAAGATCACCGCACCGAGCGCGTCGGCGCGGGCGAAGAAGGGTTCCAGCCCGAGCCTGGCATCGGTCAGGTCGAGCCCGTTGACGTTGGTGTTGATCTCGATGCCGCGCAGGCCGAGCGTGCCGATCGCGTGGTCGAGCTCCTGGATCGCGAGCTCGGCGTTCTGCAGCGGCACCGAGCCGAGCCCGACGAAGCGCCGCGGCGTGGCCGCCACCAGCGCCGCGATGCCTTCGTTCACCTGGCGGGCCAGGACTGCCCCGCGCTCCGGCGGCGTGAAATAGAAGAACTGGAAAGGCGCCGGGCTGATCGCCTGGATGTCGATGCCCATGCGGTCCATGTCGTCCAGCCGCTGGTCGACGCCGGTCAGCTTCGGCGCACGCTCCCGCATCTGCGCGACGTTGGTCTCGCGCGTGAGTGCGTTCGCATGGATCACGCTCGGGTCGTGGCGGCCGACGTCGAGGTCGCTCGCCGCCTTGGCGACCTCCGGGTTCAGGTAGTGGCAGTGGACGTCGACGACCGGCGGACGGTCGCCGCGCACCGGCGTCGACGCGCTGGCCGTGCGCGGCATCGAAAGCGAAGCCGATCTCGCGCGGCCCGTGGCCGACGGGGCGTGGCGGTGGGTCGGGTCGGTGCAGTGGGGGGAGCAGGTGTAGAGCACGTGAAATCCGTTGGGTGGGTATTGGAAGAGTCCGGGCTAGAACACGCCGAGATGGCGGGTCGCGAGGTCGGGTTCGGCGCGCACCGCGTCGGCGCTGCCGGCGTGCACGACGTGGCCGGTGTTGAGCACCACCACATCGTCTGCCACTTCGAGCGCAAGGTTGAAGTTCTGCTCGACCAGCACGATCGAGAGCCGGTCGGCCTTGAGCGTCTTGATGGCCTGTGCCACCTCCGCGACGATCAGCGGCGCGAGCCCTTCCGAAGGCTCGTCGAGCAGCAGGACGCGCGGGTTGCCCATCAGCGCGCGGCCGATCGCGAGCATCTGCTGCTCGCCGCCGGAGAGGGTGCCGGCGCGCTGGCGCATGCGCTCCTTGAGGCGCCCGAAGGTGGCGTAGACGCGATCGAGGTTCCAGGCGTGCTTGCCGTCGTCATTCGCCCGCGCCGCCTGTTCGGCCACCTGCAGGTTCTCCAGCACCGTCAGGCTCGGGAAGATGCGCCGGCCCTGGGGCACCAGCCGCATGCCGGCGCGGGCGATGCCTTCGGGCGACATGCGTTCCACCGGGCGGCCCGCGAGGCGGATGCTGCCGGCTCGTGCCTGGTGCAGGCCCGCGAAGGTGTTGAGCGAGGTGCTCTTGCCGGCGCCGTTGCGTCCCAGCAGCGCCAGCACGCGACCCTCTTGCAGGTTCATCGACAGCCGGTGCACGACCTGGCTCTGCCCGTAGCAGACGTCGAGTTCGCTCACGCTCAATGCATCAGTGGCCAAGGTAGATCTCCCTCGTTCTCGGGTGGTTGACGACGGTGCGCCGGTCGCCTTCGACGATCACCTGCCCATAGTGCAGCACCGTGATCTGTTCGGCGAATTCGAGCGCCACGTCCATGTCGTGTTCGATCATCAGGATCGCCGTCTCGCGCGGCACCTGGGCGATCAGCCGCTGCACCACCACGCGCTCGTCCTGCGACAGGCCGGCGAGCGGCTCGTCGAGCAGCAGCAGGCGCGGCTGCTGCGCCAGGCCCAATGCCAGCTCGACCCGTCGCTGTTCGCCATAGGACACGTCGCACACGCGGTGCAGCGCCTTGCCGGCCAACCCGACGCCGTCGAGCAGCTGCACCGCGCGATCGTGCAGCGCCGCGTGCCGCGCCAGGTCGGTGCGCGCATCGAGCCGCAGCGGCAGCAGCGCCAGCAGCCCCAGCACCACGTTGTGCGCCAGCGTGTCCTTCGGGAACAGCGTGATGATCTGGTAGGTGCGCGCGAGTCCGCTGCGTGCGCGGGCGCGCACCGGCAGCTTCGTGACGTCTTCACCGAAGATGCGGATCGACCCGCTGTCCGGGCGGATCTCGCCACCGATCAGGCCGAACAGCGTGGTCTTGCCGGCGCCGTTCGGTCCGATGACAAGACGCCGCTCGCCGGGCTGCATCGTGAGCGAGACGTCCTGCGTGACGGCGATGCCGCCGAAGGACTTGCGCAGTCCCTTGATCTCGAGAGCGGCGGTCATGCGCGGCCTCCCTTCCAGCGCGCCAGCAAGGTGCGGACGCCCGGCACGATGCCGTGCGGCATCACCAGCACGATGAAGACGAACACCGCGCCCAGCAGCATGTTCCATCGTTCGATGTAGCCCGACGCATAGTTCTTCAGCAGCACCACCAGCACGGCGCCGACGGCCGGGCCGGCCAGCGTGCCGGCACCGCCCGCGATCACGCTGAGCAGCACCTCGGCCGATGCGGTGACCGACAGCACGCTCGGATGCACGTACTTGTGGAAGTAGACGTAGAGCAGGCCCGCCACCGCGCCGACGAAGCTCGCGCCCACGAAGGCACACCAGCGGATCGCCCAGACGTTGTAGCCGAGCGAGCTCATGCGCCGCGCCTGGTCGCGGGTGCCGCGCAGCGAGGCGCCGAAGGGCGAGTTCACGAGCCGGCCGACGACCAGCAGCACCAGCGCCGTGATCGACAGCACGAACCAGTAGTAGGCGTTGCTGTTCTCCATGTCGATGCCGAAGGGAACCGGCCGCGTGAGGCCCGACAGGCCGTTGTCGCCGTTGGTGACCGAGGTCCAGCGGTAGGCGAGGCCCCACACTACCTGCGACAGGGCGAGGGTCAGCATCAGGAAGCTGAGTCCCGAGGCCCGCAGCGCGATCCAGCCGAAGACGCCGCCGATGGCTGTGGTGGCCAGCAGCGTGAGCGGCGCGGCCATCGCGTGGCCGAGGCCGAGCCGCAGCGCCAGCCAGGCGGCGATGTAGGCCGACAGGCCCAGGTAGGCCGCGTGGCCCAGCGAGGTCAGGCCGGCGTAGCCGACCAGCAGGTTCAGGCTGGAGGCGAAGATCACGGCGATCAGCATCTGGCTGCCCAGGTTGACGTAGTACTCGCCTGACACCGCCGGCAGCAGCGCCAGGGCCGCGAGCAGCAGCAGGCCACGGATCGTCGGCTTCATGCGCGGGCACCTCCGAGCAGGCCGGTGGGCCGGAAGGCCAGCACCAGGATCATCGGCAGGAACAGGATCACGTAGGCGAGGTCGGGGACCAGCGCGGTGCCGAAGGTGTAGACGAAGCCGATGATGAAGCTGGCGATGAAAGTGCCCATCAGGCTGCCGACGCCGCCGAGGATCACCACGATCAGCGCCAGCGGCAGCATGTCGGCGTCCAGCCCCGGATAGGCCGAGAGCATTGGTCCGCCGAACGCACCGCCGAGTCCGGCCAGCATCGCGCCCAGGCAGAACACGCTGGTGAAGAGGGCCGAGGCCCGGATGCCCACCGCTCGCGCCATCGGCATGTCGTCGACGCCGGCGCGAATTCGCGCCCCCAGGCGGGTGCGCTCCAGCAGCAGGTACAGCACGACGGCGGCCACCAGCGCCACCGCGATCACGGCCAGCCGGTAGCTCGGAAAGCTGAAGCCGAACAGCGATGCCGGACCGCTCAGGAAAGCCGGCGGCGAGACCGGGATCGGATCGCCGCCCCACAGCACCAAGCAGAGGTCGGCGGCGATGAAGGACAGGCCGAGCGTGGCCAGCACCTGGGCCTGCGCGTTGCCCGACAACCGGCGCAGCACGAGGCGCTCGAAAAGCCCGCCGATGACTGCGGTGGCGAGCCCGGCCAGCACCACGGCGACCGCGAAGCCCCAGCCGGCCCGCGCCGCGCTCGCGGCCACGTAGGCCCCGATCATGAAGAGAGCGCCGTGCGTGAGGTTGGCGATGCGCATCAGCCCGAAGATGAGCGCGAAGCCCGATGAGAGCAGCAGCAGCAGGCCGCCGAGGGCCAGGCTGTTGAGTGTCTGAGTCAACCAGAATTGCATGTTCTTGACGACAGGGCCCGCCGCGCCGAGGCGGCGCGGGCCGTGAAGCTCCGGTAGGGGCGTCAGGCGGCCAGGTTCCTGGCGGGCGGCCAGTCGCGCGAATAGACCGGCTCGGCCAGAAACTTCTTGGGGTCGTAGGTCCAGAACTGGCTTACGTCCGGGTAGGTCTCGATGATGCTGTTGACCAGCCGGCCATCCTTGCGCTCGACCGTGCGCACGTAGACGTTGCCGACCACGTTGCCCCAGGCGTCGAACTTGACCGGTCCGCGCGCCGTCAAGGCGTTGGTCTTCTGCAGCGATGCGCGCAGCGACTCGCGGTCGAAGGCCTGGCCCTTCAAGGGCTCCAGCGCGGCGTCGAGCACCGATGCGCTGACATGGGTGCAGGCGGCGTAGAAGCCGGGGTCGTAGCCGTGCGCTTTGCGGAAGGCGCCGGCGAACTTCGCGTTGACCGGGTTCGCGAGCTCGGCGGAATACCAGTTCACCGTGACGATGCCCAGCGCCTCGTCCCCCATGTTGCGCAGCACCGCTTCGTCGAGCGCCGTCATGCCGCCGACCAGGGCCAGCTTGCCGCGCAGGCCGTACTCGTTGAACTGCCGGATGAAGCGAAAGCCGTTGGAGCCCGCGAAGCCGAGGAACACCGCGTCCGCGTCGCGGTTGAGTTGGGCCAGGAAGCTGCCGTAGTCGGGCGCCGTGAGCGGCGGAAACAGCTTCTGCACCACCTTGCCGCCGGCTTCCTCGAAGACGCGCTGGAAGCCGGCCGTCATCTCGTGGCCGTAGGCGATGTCGTCGGCCACCAGCACCATGCGCTTGTACTTCAGCTTCTTGGCGCAGTAGTCGGCCAGCGGATGGGCGCACTGGGCCGAGGTCGAACTGGCGCGGAACAGCCAGGGGTTGGCCTTGCGCTGGGTCATGTCTTCGGCCGCGGCCACCGGAAACACCGGAATCTTGCGGGCCCGCATGTAGTCGTCGGTGGCCAGCGCCTCGAAGGCGGCCAGCGGGCCCATGAGCACCTGGGCACGTTCGCGCTCGACCAGTTCCTGGGTCTTGCTGCGGGCGGTCGACGGCACGCCGCCGGTGTCGGCCACGATCAGCTCGACCTTGCGGCCGCCCAGCCGCTGGTCGTTGGCCGCCAGGTAGCTCTGCAGCCCGCGCTCCATGTCGAGTCCGCCGGAAGCGAAAGGCCCGGTCTTGGCGGTGAGCAAACCCAGGCGCAGCGGCTCTGCCGTGCCCTGGCCGCGCACCAGCGAAGGGGCCGCCAGGGCGGCGCCGGCGGTGGCGGCGGCTGCCATGAAACTCCTGCGATCGATCGTCATGCTGTCTCCGTTCTTCGTGAGGGTTGGATGTTAAGTGATCGGACGATCAATAATAGTTCGAGCAGATTCCGAGATCAAGCGGCGTTCGGCAGAGGGACATCGGGGTTTACCCGGGCCGGGTGGTGTCGAGAGCCCGGCGCGCTAATAATCAAACGATCGGCCAGATTCATTCCACGGACACCATCGATGACCCCCCGCACCGCCAAGGCTGACGAGACTCCCGAAGAAGGCGCCGCCGGCGGCAAGCAGCGGCGCCGCCGCCTCGCGCCCGAAGACCGCGAGCACGAGATCGTCCAGTCGGCCATCAGCTTCTTTGCCAGGCATGGCTTTGAGGGCAGCACACGCGACCTGGCCCAGCGCCTGGGCGTCTCGCAGCCCCTGCTGTACCGGTATTTCCCGACCAAGGAGGCGCTGGTCGACCGCGTCTACGACGAAGTCTTCGTGCGCCGCTGGAACCCCGAGTGGGAGGAGTGGCTCGCCGACCGCACGCACTCGCTCGAAAGCCGCCTCAAGCGCTACCTCAAGGACTACGCGCACTTCGTGCTGCGCGGCGAATGGGTGCGCATCTTCATGTATGCCGGCCTCAGCCGGGCCGGCGTGAACCAGCGCTACCTGGCGCGCCTGCGCGAGCGGCACTTCCTGCTGATCGCGCGCGAGCTGCGCTTTGCCTACGACATTCCCGATCCCGAGAACGCCGAGGCCGAGGACGAAGAGGTCGAACTCATCTGGGCCATGCACTCCAGCGTGTTCTACATCGGCGTTCGCAAGTGGGTCTACGACCTCGCGGCGCCACGCAATATTGATCGATTGATCGATATGAGGGTCGAAGCCTTCCTGCACGGGGCGCCGAAGGTGCTGCTGGCCGACCGCAAATCGACCTGAATTTCAGTCGGCCCGCTCCAGCAGCGCATCCAGAAAGCGCAGCGCCGCCGGACCGAGCGCGTCGGGGCGCCAGACGATGCGGTAGTCGGTGCGCATCTCCAGCAGCGGAAGATCGCGCACCACGATGTTCTCGCCCGAGAACTGCACCAGGCTCTCTTGCGCCGCGCACAAGCCGAAGCCGCTCGCGACCAGGGCCAGCGCCGAGATGATGTCGCCCGCGACGCAAGCCACGCGCGGCTCGAAACCCAGGCGGTGGCAGGCCAGCATGAACTTCGCGCGCAGCGACGGGCCGCTGCGCTCGGGCGTCACCACCCACTCGGCATCGACCAGCTGGCGCGCCGAGATCTCCGGCGCCGCGACCAGCGGATGCGCGCGTGGCATCAGCAGCACGTAGCGCTCCGAACTGTAGACCGCCGAAGCCAGCGCGGGATCGGTGAGCTCCTGCGTCTGCACCGCGAAATCGATTCGTCCCCGGCGCAGTTCCTCCAGTTGCTCGCTCTCCGGCGCGCCCTCGAACTGGAAGCGGATCGCGGGGTGCGCGGCCTGCACGCGCTGGGCGGTGTCCGGGATGATGCCGTTGTAGAGCGCGCCCGGCATGTGGCCGATGACCACCGTGCCGCCGGTGCCGCCGGCCCGGCGCTGCAGGTCGAGCATCAGGCGCTCGTTGCCGAGCAGGAGTTGGCGCGCGTTGAGCAGCAGTTCGCGTCCGGCGTTGTTGAGCCGCAGGCTCCTGCCGACGCGATCGAACAGCGCGAAGCCGATTTTTTCCTCGAGGTTGAGGATGGTGCGGCTCAGCGGCGAGGCCGAGATGTGCAGCAGCTGTGCCGCCCTCGAGATGCTCTCGTTCTCTGCCACGCAGACGAAGTGCTTCAGCGTCCGGAGGTCGATCAGGTTCATGGGGTCGTGCTCGGGTGCGAAGGCCGGAGTCTAAATAGTTCGGACCCTTGATGTCCGAGATCATGAGAAAGATTGTCCTTTTCAGTCATCTTCTCGTTAACGATCATTCGATCAACGCTGCGGCGCTTCCCGCCCGGCGGACACCGACCGCGGGCCTCGCCCGTCAACCTCCGAAGCTCCTCCTGGGCGTCCGACATGACTCAAACCCTTCCCGCGTCCGTACAGCGCAAAGTGATCCGGCGGATCATCCCGATCCTGATGCTGATGTACACCATGGCGTACCTCGACCGCATCAACATCGGCACCGCGGCGCTGCGCATGAATGCCGAGCTGGGCATCAGCCAGCAAGTGTTCGGACTGGCTGCCGGCCTGTTCTTCATCGGCTACCTGGCGATGGAGATCCCGAGCAACATCATCCTGCACCGGGTCGGCGCGCGCGTCTGGCTCACGCGGATCATGGTGACCTGGGGCCTGATCTCCGCTTGCACGGCCTTCGTGCAGAACGGCTGGCAGCTGATCGCCGTGCGCATGCTGCTGGGCGTCGCCGAAGCCGGCTTGTTTCCGGGCCTGATCTACTGCCTGGCGCTGTGGTTTCCGCCCGGCCTGCGCGGGCGCATGCTGGTGATCGCCGTGCTGCCCTGGGCGGTCATCGTGGGCACGCCGATGTCGGCCGCGATCGTCCAGTACGCCGATGGCCTGTTCGGCTTCTCGGGCTGGCGGATCATGCTGTTCGTCGAAGGCCTGCTGCCGGTGCTGCTGGGCTTCTACTCGATCCGCTTCCTGACCTCGAAGCCCGAGGAGGCCGACTGGCTGACCGACGAGGAGAAGCGCCAGGTGATCGCCGCGCGCGACAGCGGCGACGCCCCCGCGTCCGTCGGCGAGCCGCCGCTGCGCACCACCTTGCTGCAGCCGCACCTGATCCTGCTGTCGCTCGCCTATGCAACGGCGCAGATGGGCTTCTATGCGAGCCTAATCTTCACGCCGCAGATCGTGCAGGAGTTCGGCCGCCTCTTCGGCGTCGCACTGTCGACGGTCCAGGTCGGGCTGCTGGCGGCGATACCGAGCGTGTTCGGCATGGTGATCTACTGGTTCTGGGTCGCTCATTCGGACCGCACGGGCGAGCGCGTGTGGCATGCCATCGCCGCCTTCGTGACCGCCGCCGCGGGCATCGGCATCCTGGTCAGCGTGCCCAACCTCTACGCGTCGATCGCCGGGCTGTCGCTGTTGACCGCGGGGCTGGTCAGCGGGCCGATCTGCATCTGGCAGCTCACCGGTGTCGGCGTCAGGGGCAAGACCGCCGCCGTGGTGTTCGCCTATGTCAACTGCTTCGGCATCGTCGGCTCGATGTTCAGCCCGTATTTCATCGGGCTACTCAAGGACCGCACGGGCTCCTATGACGCGGGGCTGTTGTTCCTCGCGCTCGCCGCGCTGCTCGGCGCCGTCTTCGTCTACCTCGCCGGTCGGCGCATGCGGCGCCAGGCCCTCGTCAGGCCATCGGCTGCACCAGCGGGCCGCTACGAGCCCGCGACGCGCTGAGCTCGCAACTTCATCCACACACCCACACGAAGGAACCCCAGTGATCCATTTCGACCATGTCTGCATGGCAGCCCCGAACGTCTACGAGTCGACTTTCCGGCTCAGCAAGGAGACCGGCCTCGGCAACTACGACGGCGGCTTCTTTCCGCTCTACGGCATCGGCCATCGCGTGGTGCCGCTCGCGCCCGACATCTACATCGAGGTCGAGAGCGTGATCGACCGCCGACCCCTCGCCCACGGCGAACCGCTGACCGTCTTCATGGAGCGCCAGACGCGCGAAGGCGACTGCTTCCTCGGCTGGTGCCTGCGCTCCGACACGCTGGAAGAGCTGGAGGCTTTCGCGGCGCACCACGGCACGACGATCGATCCCAACACCACCGGCCACGAGGCCGGCCGCCAGATGATGAACGGCGCGCGCGGCTTCGCGCTGCAGGCGCCGAGCGCGACCGTGGCCTGGCCGATCGGCAAGCCCAACCTCTACTTCAAGCCGGGCGGCGGCACGCACGTCGCGAGCCTCCCGGTGGTGCCGGGCTCCGGCGAAGTGCAGGGGCAGGGTCTGGCGTGGATCGAGATCGGCGGAACCCATTCGGATCTCAAGGGCTGGCTCGGCGACGTCGCTTCGCCCTCCGATTTTCCGTTCGAGATTCGCTACAACGGCGGCTCCTCGGGGCTGTACGCGATGGGCGTGCAGACGGACCGCGGCGTGGTGCAGATCCGCCGGCCGCCGGTCTGCATCGGCTGACGGACCCCGAGCGCGCGCGGCCGTGAGGCCTTGCCGCTCATGAAGAGGAGAGCGTGACCAGCGACGCCTCCACCGTGTCGATGAAAACCTCCAGGTTCTCCATGGTTCGAGCCTGGTTCATATTTGCGCTCCTTGCAAAGATGTTTCGCGAGAGCGAGGGATTGTCCGCTTGAGGTTGCCCCCATACGATGCCTTGACTTCATCGATTCAAGCATGCAAGGCCGGGACAGCTCGGGGGTATTCAACCCGGCAACCGGGGCGGTGAGCGGCCACGTCCCTCATGCGCGGCAACAGGATCTGGATCGCATGGAATGAAAGAGAAACAAGCCATGAAAGCCATCGTCTTCGACGACTTCGGCGGGCCCGAAGTGCTCGTGATCCGCGAGGTCGCGGCCCCGGAAGTCCGACCCCATGACCTGCTGGTTCGCAACGCCTCCATCGGGGTCAATCGCGCCGACCTTTCCCATCGCAAGGGTGCCTACGGCCGCGCCTTCTTCGGCGACGCGGACACCATGGGACTGGAGATTGCCGGGACGGTGGTGGAGGTGGGGGCGCAGGTGCAGGGATTCCGCGTGGGCGACCGCGTCATGGGCATCGTCGGCGGAGGCGCCTATGCCGAACTCTCGCGCATCGATCACCGCATGGCCATGCAGGTCCCGCCAGGCCTCGACCTGGTCGATGCCGGCGCGGTGGCCGAGGTTTTCGTGACCGCGCACGAAGCGCTGTTTCATCTGGGCCGCCTGCAAGCCGGCGAGTCGGTGCTGGTCCATGCGGCGGCCGGCGGCGTGGGCTCCGCCGCGGTGCAACTCGCGCACGCTGCCGGCGCGCGCGTGTTCGCGACCGCGGGCGGCGACAAGCGCGATGCCGTCCAGAGCTTCGGGGCGGATGAAGTCATCGACTACCGCTGCGACGACTTCCAGGCCGTGGTGGCCGCCAAGACGGATGGCAAGGGCGTCGACGTCTTGATCGACTTCATCGGTGCCCCCTACCTGGAGCGCAACCTGCGTTCGCTGGCGGTGGGCGGGCGCATGGTGGTGGTGGGCTTGCTCGGGGGCGCGGAAGGCGCCGCGCTGCCCATGGACCTGCTGCTGTACCGCCACCTGCAGATCTTCGGCACGGTGATGAAGTCGCGGCCTCCCGAGGTCAAGCAGGCGATGGTCCAACGCTTCGCGCAGCGATGGCTCGACGCCCTGGCGGCCGGCGCGATCCGGCCTGTGATCGACAGCAGCTATGCACTCGCCGATGCGGCCCAGGCGCATCGGCGCATGGAATCGGGCCAGAGCGTCGGCAAGATCCTGCTGCTGCCCGGTCAGAGACCGTCGTGACAGCCGATGCCGCCAGCGAACGGATTGCAACTGCAATGCTTGCCAGGCCAGGTCGAAATCCAGCCGAAACAGGGGCTTGAGACATTGGATCCCGGCGTCAGTGCCACGCGCAGCGGCCAACGCCGGCAGGCACTTTCGCCTCCATCCACTTTTCCTCCCAGGAGTTCTCATGACCGACAGCATCCGCAGCGACCTCGTCCTCTCGCAATCGGCCTTCAGCCACGTCATCGACGTGCCCATCGAGCAAGTCGACATCGGCAAGTGGCTCTTCGGCTTGCCCGAAGCCGAGTACCAGCGGTGCGCGCCGCCGGACCATATCGCTTGCGGCTCGACCCGCACCGACGATGGTCGCCCGATGTCCATCAATGTCGAGCAGATCGGCACCGGCCTGGTCGTCCAGCACTATGTGGGCGAAGTGGTCGGAAAGCTGCGCTGCCTGCTGGTGTCGACGTCGGACGTGTTCACACCGGCAGGGCGCACCCGGGTGCAAGTCATCTGGGAACTCAGCGCCAAGGGTTTGAGCGACGGGCGCACCGAGTACACGAACTCGGTGGTGTCGCATCCGACGGAAGAGTTCCTGACCTTCATTGCGAGCCACGGGGTGAGCTTCGAGCAGGCATCGCACGACCGACAGCTGGCCTCCGGCGATCACAACAGCCGTGAAACGCCGTTGTTCGCAGAGAGCATCGCCCGGGCAGCGCGGGCCAATGCCAGGAGCGCCAGGAGCGCCGAGACGCCGACGGCAGTCGCTGCTTGAGCCTGCGAAGTCTCACCCCGCCATCTGCGGCATCGACAGCATCCGTGTTCAAGCCTTGCGCGGTTTCTCCCGCGCCGGCTGACGCGCGAAGTCGATGAAGGACTTGAGGTAGTCCACGTCCATCTCCGCTTCCCGGCCACCCAGGAAGATCTGCTTGGCGAGCCCATGGCGGCCGAGCCGGACGGGGACGATCTCCAGCTTGTCCGCATACTCTTCAACCAGCCAACGCGGCAGCGCTGCGACGCCCCTGCCGCTGGCCACCATCTGCAGCATGATGTCGGTCGTCTCGATGGTCTTGTGGCGCTTGGGCGTGATGCCTGCGGGCATCAGGAACTGGTTGTAGACGTCCAGCCGCTCGGGCGCCACCGGGTAGGTGATCAGGACCTCCGGCGTCAGCTGCGCCGGCTTCACGTAGGCGGCCGATGCCAGCGGGTGGCTGGCGCCCACGACCAGCACCTGTTCGTAGTCGAACACAGGCTCGAAGCGCAGCCCCGGCTTGAACAGCGGATCCGGTGTCACGAGCAGGTCGATCTCGAAGCCGAACAGCGCACCGATGCCCCCGAACTGGAATTTCTGCTTGACGTCCACATCCACGTCGGGCCACTTGGCCAGGTAGGGTGCCACGACCTTCAGCAGCCACTGATAGCACGGGTGGCACTCCATGCCGATGCGCAGCGTGCCACGCTCGCCTTGCCCGTACTGCTGCAGGCGCTCCTCGGCGACGTCGAGCTGGGGCAGGACGCGATTGGCGACGGCGAGCAGGTATTCGCCGGCCTGCGTGGGCCGCAGGGCGCGCCCCTCGCGCAGCCAGATCGCAGTGCCCAACTGCAGTTCCAGTTTCTTCATCGCATGGCTGAGGGCCGACTGCGTCAGGCACAGCGTCGCCGCGGCAGCGGTCAGTGAGCCCTGCCTGTCGACCTCCCGGACGATGGCCAGATGAATGCGCTCCAGCATTTCGTATGAATGAAACTAATCGATTGTTGAAATAAGACCATTTTACTTCATGGAGTGGCATCCCTACGATCAGCGCCATTCGCATTTCCGATGCATCCCGAAAGCAGTCTCATGGTCCTGACCCACAATCTTGGTTTTCCCCGAATCGGCGCGCAGCGCGAACTCAAGTTCGCGCTCGAGTCCTACTGGAAGGGCGCTTCGTCGCGCGACGAACTCCAGGCCCTCGGCGCCCGGTTGCGCCAGCGCCACTGGCAGCGGCAGGCCGGCCTGGACCTCGCGCCGGTGGGTGACTTCTCGTTCTACGACCAGGTGCTGGACATGAGCTTCACGCTGGGCAACCTGCCCGAGCGCGTGCGGGGCTTCCATGGCGATGTCCTGGACAACTATTTCCGGGTCGCCCGTGGCCGCTCGGCGCACGGCAGCGAAGACCACGGCGCCTGCTGCGGCGGTGTCGCCGCCGGCGAAATGACCAAGTGGTTCGACACCAATTACCACTACATCGTGCCGGAGTTCACGGCGCAGACGCACTTCAAGCTGGATGCCTCCCGCCTGCTGGCGCAGCTGGCCGAGGCCAGGGCGCAAGGGGTCAAGGCCAAGCCCGTGATCGTCGGACCGGTCACCTACCTCGCCATCGGCAAGGCCAAGGACGATTCGGACAAGCTGGCCCTGCTTCCGCGGCTTCTGGAGGCCTACGCCGAACTGCTGGACACCCTGGCCGCGCAGGGCGTCGAGTGGGTGCAGATCGACGAGCCGCTGCTGGTGACCGAGCTCGATGCCGACTGGCAGCATGCCTACAACACCGCCTACCACCAGCTCAAGGGCTGCCGCGTCAAGCTGCTGCTGGCCACCTATTTCGGCCAGCTGCTGGAGAACCAGTACCTGGCTGCCAACCTGCCGGTGGCGGGCCTTCACATCGATGCCGTCAACGGCCGGGCCGACGTGACGCCCCTGCTGGGCCTGATGCCGGCCCACAAGGTGCTGTCGCTCGGCGTCATCGATGGCCGCAACATCTGGAAGACCGACCTGGCCGCCGTGCTCGACTGGCTCGAGCCCATCGCGCAGAAGTTGGGCGGCGACCGGCTGTGGATCGCACCGTCGTGCTCGCTGCTGCACGTGCCGGTCGACCTCGAGAGCGAGCAGAAGCTCGATCCGGAAATCAAGTCGTGGCTGGCCTACGCGCTGCAGAAGCTCGACGAACTGAAGCTGTTGTCGACGGCGCTCAACCAGGGCCGCGACGCGGTCAAGGACGCGCTCGCCGCCAACCAGGCTGCCGTTGCAGCGCGTCGCGTGTCGCCGCGGGTCCACAACCCCGCGGTCCGGGCGGCGATCGCCCGGATCGACGCCGAGCTCGGCCGACGCAAGAGCGGCTACGCGCAGCGCGCCCCGCTGCAGGCGGCGCGCCTGAAGCTCCCGGCTTTCCCGACCACCACCATCGGCTCGTTCCCGCAGACCGCGGAGATCCGCCAGGCACGCAGCCGGTTCAGGGCCGGCGAGCTCGGCGAGGCCGGCTACAAGAGCGCCATGCAGGCGGAGATCGCCCGCAGCGTTCGCGAGCAGGAGGCATTGGGCCTCGACGTGCTGGTGCATGGCGAAGCCGAGCGCAACGACATGGTCGAGTACTTCGGCGAGCAACTCGACGGCTATGCCTTCAGCCAGTTCGGCTGGGTGCAATCCTACGGTTCCCGCTGCGTCAAGCCGCCGATCCTGTTCGGCGACATCACGCGCCCCAAGGCGATGACGGTCGAATGGATCCGCTATGCGCAGTCGCTGACGAACAAGCCGATGAAGGGCATGCTGACCGGTCCGGTCACGATCCTGAACTGGTCGTTCGTGCGCGACGACCAGCCTCGGTCGGCGTCATGCAAGCAGCTGGCGCTGGCGATCCGAGAGGAGGTGCTCGACCTCGAGAAGGCCGGCGTGGGCGTGATCCAGATCGACGAGGCGGCCCTGCGCGAAGGCTTGCCGCTGCGCAAGTCGCAGTGGAAGAACTACCTCGACTGGGCGGTCGAATCGTTTCGCATCACCGCCAATGGCGTCGACGACGAGACGCAGATCCACACCCACATGTGCTATTCGGAATTCAACGACATCATCGCGTCCATCGCCGACATGGATGCGGACGTGATCACGATCGAGACCTCCCGCTCGGACATGGAACTGCTGGACGCTTTCGACGACTTCAACTACCCGAACCAGATCGGCCCCGGTGTCTATGACATCCACTCGCCCAACATCCCGACCCGGGAGCACATCGTGCAACTGATGAAGAAGGCGGCCGAGCGCATTCCGGCCGAGCGGCTGTGGGTCAACCCGGACTGCGGCCTGAAGACGCGCCAGTGGGCCGAGGTGATTCCCGCGCTGACCCACATGGTCGAGGCCGCCAGGGCCCTGCGCGCGGTCGCCTGAGGCGATCAGGGCGGGTCGGCCGAGTCCGCCGGGTAGGGCGTGAAGCGGCTTTCGTTCTCGTTCACCTCGAGCGGCCTTCCCACGAACGGGAAGGCCCGCTGCGGACAGCGCGTGCGCTCGCACACCTTGCAACCCATGCCGATGGGCGTGGCGATCTCGGGGTCGTCGAGGTTCATGCCCCGCGAATAGACCAGTCGCGGCGCGTGCCGGGTGTCGCAGCCCAGCGCCACCGAGAAGGTCTTGCTCGGTGCGCCGTAGCCGCCCTGGCCCTTCGAGACCGTGCGGGCGATCCAGAGGTAGGTGCGGCCATCGGGCATGCGCGCCAGCTGCGGCAGGATCTTGCCGGGCTGCGAGAAGGCCTCGTACACGTTCCACAGGGGGCAGGTGCCGCCGGTCTTGGAGAAGTGGAAGTGGGTGGCGGACTGCCGCTTGGAGATGTTGCCGGCGCGGTCCACGCGGATGAAGAAGAAGGGCACGCCGGGCGCGTCCGGCCGCTGCAGCGTGCTCAGGCGATGGCAGATGGTTTCGAAGCCGACCCCGAAGCGGCGCGAGAGCCGGTCGATGTCATAGCGCATGGTTTCGGCCGCCTTCAGGAACGCCGCGTAGGGCAGCAGCAAGGCGCCCGCGAAGTAGTTCGCCAGGCCGATGCGCGCCAAGGTCCGCGCCTGCGGATCGCCGCCGAATTCCGGCGTATCGACCAGCCGGTCCAGCAGCGCGGACTGCTCCAGCAGGGCCAGCTGCGTCGCCAGCTGGAACGCCTGTTGTCCGGCTTCCAGCGAGGCCGACAGCCGCAGCGTCCGGCTGCCCGGCTCATAGCGGCGCTGGCTCTCCTCGGCCTCATCGTGCGATGGCATCGCGTGCACGCCGTGCCGCTGAATGAGTCGGCGGACGAGCCATTCCGACAGCGGGCCTCCTTCGGCGTTCGCCTCGGCCGCGAGCGCCTCGGCGGCACGGTCCACGGCATCGAAATGGTTCTGGTGGGCGAAGAAGAAGTCGCGCACCCTCTCGAAGGCCATCGGCCGCGTCGGCGCGATGTCGGCGCGGTCGTCTCCCAGGCGCAGTGCCATGGCTTCGAGACGCTGGGCCGCATCGGCATTGCGACGGTGCAGGGCCAGCAGCGCGCGCCCCACGGCGGGCATCTGCGAGGCGACCTCGAGCAGCTCCGGCAACGCGACCTCCTCGCCGCCCGGGTTGTCGACCAGGGCCTCGCGCATGCCGGCCACCAGGCGCGCTTCCTCGTCCTCGGAAAACTGCTGCACGTCGATGCCCAGCGCACGACTGATCCGGAGCAGGACGGCGACGGTGAGCGGCCGCTGGTTCTGCTCCAGCTGGTTCAGGTAGCTCGGCGAAAGGCCGAGCGCGTTCGCCAGCGCGACCTGCGACAGGCCGCGTTCGGCCCGCAGCTTGCGCAGGCGCACGCCCATGAAAGTCTTCTTCATCGTGATCTCCGCCGGGTCGAACGATTTGCAAGATTCGCAAATTTGCCGATTTTTCTTCGCAAACCTTCGCCCTTTCAGTTCTTCTGCAAGGACCCGATTGTGCGTAAATTGCGAAGCATGACAACACCCTGCGCCACGGTTGCACTGAAGGACATCGTCTTTCCGGACCAGGCCAACCACTACGGAACGCCGCCGGAAGAAGTTCTCAAGGGGGTGTTCGAGATGGTGGCCGTGGATGCCGCAGGACGCCCCGTTCCCATCGATCGCTCTTATCTGGACAAGGAGACTGCATGACAACCGCCACCCGGGCTGCACCCGCAGGGTTCAAGCCGAAGAAATCCGTTGCGCTCTCGGGCGTCACGGCCGGCAACACGGCCTTGTGCACCGTCGGCCGCACAGGCAACGACCTGCACTACCGCGGCTACGACATCCTCGACATCGCGGAGGTCTGCGAGTTCGAGGAGATCGCCCACCTGCTGGTGCACGGCAAGCTGCCCACGGCGGCCGAACTGCGGGCCTACAAGGCGAAGCTCAAGGCCATGCGGGGCGTGCCGGCCAGCGTCAAGTCGGCCCTCGAGCAGATCCCCGCGGGCGCGCATCCGATGGACGTGATGCGCACCGCCGTGTCGGCCCTGGGATGCACGCTGCCCGAGAAGGACGATCACAACGCGCCGGGTGCGCGAGACATCGCCGACCGCCTGATGGCCTCGCTGGGCTCCATGCTGCTGTACTGGTACCACTGGTCCACGCAAGGCAGGCGCATCGCGCTGGAAACCGACGACGACTCCATCGGTGCGCACTTCCTGCACCTGCTGCATGGCACCCAACCCAGCGCCGCCTGGGAACGCGCCATGCACACTTCCTTGAACCTCTATGCCGAGCATGAGTTCAACGCCTCGACCTTCACGGCGCGCGTCATCGCCGGCACCGGCAGCGACATGTACTCGGCCATCGCGGGCGCCATCGGGGCGCTGCGCGGGCCCAAGCACGGCGGCGCCAACGAGGTCGCGTTCGAGGTCCAGAAGCGCTATGACTCGCCCGACGAAGCCGAAGCGGACATCCGTCGCCGGGTCGAGGCCAAGGAAGTGGTGATCGGGTTCGGACATCCGGTCTACACCGTGAGCGATCCCCGGAACGTCGTCATCAAGGGCGTCGCCAGGTCGCTGTCGGATGAAGCGGGCGCCAGCAAGATGTTCGACATTGCGGAGCGCCTGGAGACGGTGATGTGGGATGCCAAGAAGATGTTCCCCAACCTCGACTGGTTCAGTGCCGTGAGCTATCACATGATGGGCGTGCCGACGGCGATGTTCACGCCGCTGTTCGTCATTGCCCGTACCAGCGGCTGGGCCGCGCACGTCATCGAGCAGCGCATCGACAACAAGATCATCCGCCCGAGTGCCAACTACACCGGTCCCGAGGACCTGGCGTTCCTGCCCATCGGCGATCGCCGCTGACAGGAACCCGCGCATGAACACCTCGTACCGCAAGAAGCTCCCGGGCACGTCGCTGGACTATTTCGACGCCCGCGAAGCCGTCGACGCCCTTCGGCCCGGCGCCTGGGCCGGGCTGCCCTACACCTCGCGCGTGCATGCCGAGAACCTGGTGCGCCGCTGCGACCCGGCCATCCTCGACGACTCGCTGCTGCAGTTGATCGAACGCCGGCGCGACCGCGACTTTCCGTGGTTTCCGGCCCGCGTGGTGTGCCACGACATCCTGGGACAGACCGCACTGGTGGACCTGGCCGGCCTGCGCGATGCCATCGCCGACAGGGGCGGCGATCCGGCCCAGGTGAACCCTGTGGTGCAGACCCAGTTGATCGTGGACCACTCGCTGGCGGTCGAGTTCGCGGGCTTCGATCCGGATGCGTTCGCCAAGAACCGCGCCATCGAAGACCGTCGCAACGAAGACCGGTTCCACTTCATCGAGTGGACCCGGAAGGCCTTCAAGAACGTCGAGGTGATCCCGCCGGGGAACGGGATCATGCATCAGATCAACCTGGAGCGGATGTCGCCGGTCGTCCATGCCAGGGACGGCGTGGCCTTCCCCGACACGCTGGTCGGCACCGACAGCCACACCCCCCACGTGGACGCGCTGGGCGTGATCGCGATCGGCGTCGGCGGGCTCGAAGCCGAAAGCGTGATGCTGGGCCGCGCTTCCTGGATGCGGCTGCCCGACATCGTCGGCGTCGAGCTCAGCGGCAAGCCAGGGCCCGGCATCACGGCGACCGACATCGTGCTGGCGCTGACGGAGTTCCTGCGCCAGCAGAAGGTGGTGGGCGCCTATCTCGAATTCCATGGCGAAGGCGCCTCGGCATTGACGCTGGGCGACCGGGCGACGATCTCCAACATGACGCCCGAGTTCGGCGCCACGGCGGCGATGTTCTCGATCGACCGGATGACCATCGACTACCTGCGCCTCACCGGACGCACGGACGAACAGGTTCGCCTCGTCGAGACCTACGCGAAGGAAGTGGGACTCTGGTCGGACGCATTGGCCAGCGCGGAATACGAGCGCGTGCTGCGCTTCGACCTGCGCGCGGTGGTGCGCAACATGGCCGGCCCGTCCAACCCGCACAAGCGCCTGCCGACCTCCGAGCTGGCCGCGCGCGGGATCGCTGCCGAGTGGGAGGACGTGCCGGGCCGGATGCCCGACGGCGCAGTGATCATCGCGGCCATCACCAGCTGCACCAACACCAGCAACCCGCGCAACGTGATCGCCGCCGGCCTGCTGGCGCGCAATGCCAATGCGCGCGGTCTCGTGCGCAAGCCCTGGGTCAAGTCGTCGCTCGCGCCCGGCTCCAAGGCGGTGCAGCTGTACCTGGAAGAGGCCGGCCTGCTGCGCGAACTGGAACGGCTGGGCTTCGGCATCGTGGCCTTTGCCTGCACCACCTGCAACGGCATGTCCGGTGCGCTGGACCCTGCGTTCCAGCAGGAGGTCATCGACCGCGACCTTTACGCCACGGCCGTGCTGTCGGGCAACCGCAATTTCGACGGCCGGATCCATCCCTATGCCAAACAGGCCTTCCTGGCGTCTCCGCCGCTGGTCGTGGCCTACGCGATCGCCGGCACCGTGCGCTTCGACATCGAGAAGGATGTGCTCGGCATCGACGCCGACGGCTTGGCCGTGACGCTGAAGGACATCTGGCCGAGCGATGCCGAGATCGACGCCGTGGTCGCCGCCAGCGTCAAGCCCGAGCACTTCCGCCGCGTCTACGATCCGATGTTCAAGATCGGCGTGGCCGGCCACGCGCCGATCAGCCCGCTGTACGACTGGCGCCCGCAGAGCACCTACATCCGCCGCCCACCGTACTGGGAGGGTGCGCTGGCCGGCGAACGCACGCTGCGTGGACTGCGCCCGCTGGCCTTGCTGCCCGACAACATCACGACCGACCATCTGTCGCCGTCCAACGCCATCCTGCGCGACAGCGCGGCGGGCGAGTACCTGCACCGGATGGGCCTTCCCGAGGAAGACTTCAATTCCTACGCCACGCACCGCGGCGACCACCTGACGGCGCAGCGCGCGACCTTCGCCAATCCGCAGCTCGTCAACGAGATGGCCGTGGTCGACGGCAAGGTCCGGAAGGGCTCGCTCGCCCGGATCGAACCCGAGGGCCGGGTGGTTCGCATGTGGGAAGCCATCGAGACCTACATGCAGCGCAAGCAGCCGTTGATCATCATCGCCGGCGCCGACTACGGCCAGGGCAGTTCGCGCGACTGGGCGGCCAAGGGCGTTCGGCTGGCAGGCGTGGAAGCGATCGCGGCCGAGGGCTTCGAGCGCATCCATCGCACCAACCTGATCGGCATGGGCGTGCTGCCGCTGGAGTTCAAGCCGGGCGTGAATCGCCTGACGCTGGGCCTGGAGGGCACCGAGACCTACGACGTCGTGGGTGAGCGTCGACCGCGCGCCGACCTGGGCCTGGTGATCCGCCGCCGCAACGGCGATGTCGTCGAGCTGCCGATGACCTGCCGGCTCGACACCGCCGAGGAGCTCTCGATCTACGAAGCCGGTGGCGTGCTGCAGCGATTTGCGCAAGACTTCCTTGCTTCCACGGAACCGGCCTGATGTCACACACGCCACAAATCAAGATCCCGGCGACCTGCATGCGCGGCGGCACCAGCAAGGGCGTGTTCTTCCGCCTGCAGGACCTGCCGGAGGTGGCGCAGCGCCCCGGGCCGGCACGCGACGCTCTGCTGCTCCGCGTGATCGGCAGCCCGGACCCTTACGGCAAGCAGATCGACGGCATGGGCGGCGCGACCTCCAGCACCAGCAAGGCGGTGATCCTGTCGCGCAGCAGCCGGCCCGGCCATGATGTCGACTACCTGTTCGGCCAGGTGGCCATCGACCGGCCCTTCGTCGACTGGAGCGGCAACTGCGGCAACCTTTCCGCCGCCGTGGGGCCCTTCGCGATCGCCAACGGACTGGTCGATGCCAGCCGGCTGCCGCGCAACGGCATGGCGACGGTGCGGATCTGGCAGGCCAACATCGGCAAGACCATCGTCGCGCACGTGCCCATGAGCTACGGCGCCGTCCAGGAGACGGGCGACTTCGAACTCGACGGCGTGACATTCCCGGCGGCCGAGGTGCAGCTGGAATTCATCGACCCGGCCGACGAGGGTGACGGCGAGGCCGGTGGCGCCATGTTTCCGACCGGCAACCTGGTGGACGACCTGGAAGTGCCCGGTGTCGGCACCTTGAAGGCGACGCTGATCAACGCCGGCATCCCGACCATCTTCGTCAATGCGGATGCCGTCGGCTACGCCGGCACCGAGCTGCAGGATGCGATCAACGGCAGCGACGCCGCGCTGGCGATGTTCGAAACCATTCGCGCGCACGGCGCCGTGCGCATGGGGCTGATCCGGGACATCGCCGAGGCCGGCCTGCGCCAGCACACACCCAAGGTGGCCTTCGTGGCGCCTCCCGCGGCCTACACGGCCTCCAGCGGCAAGCCGGTGAACGCGGCCGACGTCGACCTGCTGGTGCGCGCACTGTCCATGGGCAAGCTGCACCACGCGATGATGGGCACCGCGGCGGTGGCCATCGGCACCGCGGCCGCCATCCCCGGCACCTTGGTGAACCTGGCGGCCGGTGGCGGCGAACGCACCGCCGTGCGCTTCGGCCACCCCTCGGGCACGCTGCGCGTCGGCGCCGAAGCCAGGCAGGTCGACGGCCGGTGGACGGTCACCAAGGCCTTGATGAGCCGCAGCGCCCGCGTGCTGATGGAAGGCCAGGTCCGCGTACCCGGCGACAGTCTTTGAATCTCAGGAGTCTTTCCAGTGTCCACTCGCAAGCAACTCAGATCGCTGGTCGAAGCCCGTCGCGGCGTGATCGTCCCGGGCGCCTTCAACGCGCTGTCCGCCAGGGTCATCGAAGACCTGGGGTACGAAGCCATCTACGTCACGGGCGCCGGCGTCACCAACATGTGGTTCGGCATGCCGGACCAGGGCTTCATGGGCCTGCACGAGATCGCGGACCACACCGCGCGCATCCGCGATGCGGTCGAGCTGCCCCTGATCGTCGACGCCGACACCGGCTTCGGCAACGCGCTCAACGTGCGTCACACCGTGCGTGTGCTCGAGCGGGCCGGCGCCGACTGCATCCAGCTCGAGGACCAGCTGGCGCCCAAGCGCTGCGGCCACTTCTCGGGCAAGGAAGTCATTTCCACCGAAGAGGCGGTGAGCAAGATCAAGGCGGCGGTCGATGCGCGGCACGATCCGGACTTTTTGATCATGGCGCGCACCGACGCCTGCGCCACCCAGGGTTTCGAGGCCGCCCTCGAACGCGCCCAGTTGTTCGCGCAGGTGGGTGCCGACATCCTGTTCGTCGAGGCTGTCACCACCGCGGAAGAGATCCGCGCGCTGCCGGGGCGATTGGGCAAGCCGCAGCTGATGAACATGGTGATCGGCGGCAAGACGCCGATCGTCGGCGCCGACGAGCTGGGCCGCCTCGGCTACGGCATCGTGCTCTACGCCAATGCGGCGCTGCAGGGTGCGGTGGCGGGCATGCAGAAGGCGCTGACGGTGCTGCGCGATGCCAGGCGCGTCGACGAGGACCCGGCGCTGGTCGTGCCGTTCGCGGAGCGGCAGCGCCTGGTCGGCAAGCCGGTCTGGGATGCGCTGGAAAAGCGCTACACCTGATCGCCCGCGCGGATCGCCGTCGTGGCCGCGTGCGGCCGCGCAGCGGCGTCAGAGCAGAGGGTAGGGCTGGTCGTCCGGTGTGCCGAGTGCCAACTCGCGATAGAAGTCCCAGCCCCGCTCGCCGGCGTAGGTGCCTCGGTCCCGCTCGGCGAGGTAGCGCACGATGTCGAAGTGGTTGAGCCTGCCGTCGACCGGTTCCATGTCCAGCTGCGCCGTGCCGCGGATGTGCGACATGACGGATCGCGCCATCAGCATGAAAGCCCAGGGCGCGGCGCCGATGCCGTCCAGTCCCACGCCCGGGAAATAGAGGTCCGGCGCATCCAGGCTGCGGAAGATGCAGGCGCAGCGCGAGGCCAGTTCGGCGACGGTTCGCACGCGTGCAATGCGCGGCTCCTCGAAGTACGAGAGGTCGGTCTGGTAGCCCGTGCCCCAGAGGAGCACGTCCCCCGCGAGCCGCGTGCCGTCCGACAGCGTCACGTGGCGCCCCTCGATCTTCTCGACGCTGCCCGGATACCGCTCCAACGCGGCAAAGCTGGCCAGCATGCGTGCGCGGCCGGGTATGAGCTGGTCTTGCCGCACGTCCAGCAAGCGCTGGGGTCGGATCGACTGGATGCCGAACTTCTCGTAGCGGGACAGCAGGTCGGCGCCGATCGTCTCGTTCTGCTGCGTGACGGTCATGCCGCTCGCCTGCATCTTCGCGTAGGGCCGCACGCTGCCGGCGATCGCCTTCGGCTTTCCGGTCGGCGTGAACCAGCGCAAGCCCCGGTACACCCATGCGATCCGGCGCGCCTTGTGCTCAAGGCACAGGTCCAGCAAGTCGAAGGCCGAGGCGCCGCCGCCGACCACGATCACTTCGCGTCCGGTCAGCTCGGTCGGGTCGCGCAGGGCGCTGGAATGCAGCTCTCGCAATTCGCTGTCGCGACGAATCGCATCGGGTATGGCGGGCGTGTTGTGGCCCCCGGTGGCCGCCACCAGATGACGCGCCCGCACCGTGCCGCCTGGCGTGTCGAGCTCCCAGCAGGTGCCGGTGTAACGCGCACGAGACACCGGGCTGTCGAGCCGGATGCGGTCAGCCAGGTCGAAGCGCTCGACCCATGCCTCGATGTTGGCGAGGATGCACGGCTGCTTCGGGCCACCCATCGGCAGATCGCCGAGGGTCCAGTCGGCCGGGCTGATCTGGATGTCCTGCCACGCCGGAAGCTGGCGCCACAGGCCGCCGACGCCGCCCTGCTTTTCGAGCAGCAGCGAATCGAGGCCCGACTGCCGCGCGTAGTGCAGGTGGATGACGCCGGCGACCCCTCCGCCGACGATGGCCAGGTCGAGCAATGGGGTGGCTTGCATGGATGCTCCTCCTCATGGCCCAAGGGCGCGGTGCACGGAAGGAGATCGCCTGGCAGCCGAGTGGGCCGATGATGCACCCGACGTTCGCGGCGTGGCAATAGCGGGCCTGGAACGGCCGCCGAGGGCTGCGACGGAGGCACGCGCGAAATTGCCCCTAAGTGCAGTAGACGCCGCCGTCGAAGCAGCACATAGTGCGCGCACGAGGCTGGCGAATCTGTCTTCGTCGCCTCCCGAGCCCGATCCGCATCGGTTTCATCCACCTTGTACCGGAGTCCAATTCATGAAAGTGCGCCTCTTCTCCTTGTTTTCCGCATTCGTAATGGCTGTCCTTCTCACCGCTTGCGCCGCGCCGGGATCGCAGCAAGGGTCGATGACTATCCGGCAGGGCAAGATCGAGCAGATCATGCCGACGGAGATCCCGACTTCTCACCATACCGGTGTGGGGGCCGTGCTCGGCGGCCTCGCCGGCGTGGGCGTCGGCAGTCTGATCGGCGGCGGTACCGGCCGCGATGTCGCCATGGTGGTGGGCGCGATCGGCGGCAGCGTTGCGGGCAGCCAGATCGCCGAGCGCTACAGCAGGCCGCTGGAAGGCCAGCAGATCTTCGTTCGCACCGACAGTGGCGTGCTGGTCGAAGTGACGCAGCCGGTGACTCCCGGCCTGCGAGTGGGCCAGCGGGTCTTCATCCAGGGCAACGGCGAGGGCGCCCGCGTGATGCCTCAGTGAAGCTGCCTCAATGAAGCTGCCGCTGCGTGAGTCGCTCTCACGCTCGCGGCCGGGCGGCTTCGCGTCCGGTCCGCGTCAGGCCGACGGCAGCAGCTGACCGACCGTGGCCGACGGCGGACCCATGGCCACCGGCGCCGGCACCATCTCGCCCCATTGCGCGGCCGCGGCCTGCAGGGCCTGCATCAGGTCCTTGGCCATGGCTTCCAGCAGACGAACCTCGCTCTGGCTGAGCGCGCGGGGTTCGACATCCAGCAGACACAGCGTTCCCAGCACGTGGCCGCCCGGTCCGCGCAGCGGCGCGCCCGCATAGAAGCGCAGCCCCTTGCCCTGCAGCGCGGGGTTGCCGGCGAAGCGCAGGTCCCTCGACACATCGGGCACCACCAGCGTCTGTGCGTTCGCGACCACATGGCCGCACATCGACAGCTCGCGCGGCATGCCGAGGTCGACGCCGCGCAGCGGTGCGGCATCCGGGCTGGCCGGCGCGCGCAACTCGCCGTAGGCGCCGCGCACCTCCTGCGTGCTCTCCTCGATCAGCGACACCATGGCCATCGGCACGTCGAACACGTCGGCCGCGCGCTGCGTGGCGGCATCGAAGAGCTCCTTCGCGCGCGGATCGAGCGCGCCGCTGGCACGCAGGGCGTGGAGCCTGTCGGCATCCGCCTCGGGGCGCGCCGCCTGCATGAAGCCCTCGGCCGGCTGGGTGCCGGTCAGTGCGGCGATCGCGACCACCGCCTCGCCGACCGAGGTGACGACGCCGTCCGCGCCGAGGTTGCGGATCGCTTCCTCGCCCAACAGCTCCGGTGGCGCGTTCCACAGGCCCAGCACGACCCGCGTGCCTGGCCAGCGACGCTTCAGCCGCCGGCAGAAGTGGCGCGCCGCCACCTGCGGGTCGGGGCTGAAGTACGAGATGCACACGCACTCCACGCCGCCCAGGTCGAGCCCCGTGATGAAGTCCGCGTTGACCGCGCCGGCCCCGTGCGGCAGGGCGACGCAGCCCTGCATCGACAGGGCATGCGCCAGCATGCGCGCCGCCAGTGTATCGACTTCCCATTTGCCCCCGATGCACACCACCGCGGCGGGCGCGGAGGCCGAGTGCGGTTCGGGATGAAGCTCTCGCATCTCGTCGATCAGGGCCTCGATGCCGATCACCACGCGGTGCCGGTGCTCGGCACGCGCGACGTTGGCGTGGTCGCTCGAGGCCATGCGCAGCACCTGCAGCCCGGTCTCGTTGTAGAAGCCGAGCACGTTGTGGTCGACGACCTGGTCGGTCGCGAGCTCGATGGCTTCCTCGACATCGTCGGCGATCAGGCGCTGATAGATGCGCGTCGGCGCGTCGAGGGCGGGCTGGCTCCCGAGCAGGACGTCCAGGAAGCGCAGCCGTGGCAGGTGCCGGCCGATGACCATCAGGCAGACCGTCAGCGGCGTCGACATGATGAGACCCAGAGGGCCCCACAGCGCGGTCCAGAAAGTCGCCGCGACCATCAGCGACATGGCCGAGAGTCCGGTGCTCGCGCCGTACAGCCAGGGCTCGATCACGTTGTTGCTCAGCATCTCGAGCGCGATGATGAGACCGATGGTCCACAGCACCATGCTCCAGCCGGGATCGACCGCGAAGGCCAGCGCGATCGGGAACACGGCGGAGATCATCGGCCCCACGTACGGAACGAAACGCATCACCGCCGCCACCGCGCCCCAGAGCATCGCGCCCGGCACGCCGATGAACCACAGGCCGAGCGCCATCGGCACGCCATAGCTGAAATTCACCACCAGCTGCATCGTGAGGTATTTGCTGATGCGCTGGCCGGCCTCGTCCATGGCATCGGTCGAGCGATGCAGGCTGCCGCCCCAGAGTCGAACCAGGCGATCGCGCAAGTCCAGCCGGTCCAGCAGGATCAGCACCACGAAGACCAGCACGATGCCGGCGGTCGCCAGCGGCGCGCTCGCCATCTCGAGCAACGAGATGCCTTGCTGGAAGGACGAGGGCGTCTTCTCGACCAGCTGCACGGCTTGCGCCGGCGCGGGCGCCGTGTTGCCGGTGGCGCCCCTGGCGCCCGCGCGAGCCGGGGCCGGGGCTTGCGGTGCGTCCTCGACCTCCTTCTTGAACGTGTCGAAGGTCTTGATGACGCCGTCGAACATCCCGGGGCCGCTGGCCCGGGCGCGGAGCTCGCTGAGCTTGGTCTTGATGTTGTTCTGGTAGGTCGGAAGTTCGGCGCTCAGGGTACTGACCTGACTGCCGAGCAGCAGGCCCGCCATGCCCATCGTGCCGAGGGCCAGCAGCACCACGAGCATCACCGCGGGCGCGCGCGGCAGGCCCAGCCGCTTGAGGCGCATCACGAGCGGGTCGAGCACGAAGCCCAGCAGGAAGGCGAGGGCCAGCGGCATCAGGATGTCGCGGCCGAAATAGAGGGCCGCGATCACCACAGTTGCCGTCACCGCGCCGGCCATTGTCCTCAGTTCCGGCACCAGCGAGACCAGGGCGAGGGCAGTGGAAGGCGCGGCGGCGTCCGGTGCCGCGCTCGCGGCAGCACCGTGCTCAGGGCCGGCGCCCGACTCTCGCGAAGTGGCGCTGGCCATCGATGTCGGTGGGCTCACGCGGTTTCCTTGATTGTCGACGGGTGGCCCAGCTTGTGGCCGAGCAGCACCGGGCAGGGTCGGCCAATGGCCCGCCGGGAGGTAGGCAGCCAGCCAGGGCTTCAGGGCCCTGAACGGGGCGGGCTCCATTTCGGCAGCGCACGGAAGGCGCATGATGGACCTTTTCGGGCGACTCTCGACGACGTGCGGGAGGCGTCGAACTTTCCCGCTGAGCGCTTCGACCGGGTTGAAGCGCGAGGCTATCGCTGGAGGACCCCATGCACCGATTCCTCTACAACCATCGCGACGAGCTCATTGAGCGGTGCAAGGCAAAGGTCGCTCGGCGGCCCAGGCGAGAAGCCACGGCCGCCCAACTCGCCAACGGCGTGCCCATCTTTCTGGACCAGTTGACGAGAACGCTGGAGGCGCAGGAAAACGGCGAGGTCGACGAGAGTTTCCGTATTTCAGGTGCCGCCGGGGGTGGCGCAAGAACGGCCTTGTCCGAGATGGGCCTGAGCGCTGCTGCGCATGGCAAGGAACTGCTGGCGCTCGGCTTTTCCGTCGACCAGGTGGTGCACGACTACGGCGACCTTTGCCAGGCCATCACCGACCTCGCCGTCGAACTCGATGCGCCGTTTTCTGTCGACGAGTTTCGCACCTTGAACCGTTGCCTCGACAACGCCATTGCCGATGCGGTGACGGAGTTCGGCATCTGGCGGGACGCCGGCGTCGCACTTCAGCAGACCGCCGACGAGAACGAGCGCCTGGGCGTGCTGGTGCACGAACCGCGAAACTACCTGCACACCGCAACGCTTGCGTTCACGGTGCTCGAATCGGGAAAGGTTCCGATCGGCGGTGCGACCGGCGCCGTGTTGAAAAGGAGCCTGACTTCGTTGGCGACCCTGCTCAACCTGTCGCTGTCCCAGGTCAGGGGCACGGCCGAAGCGTCACAGGAGACGGCTTTTCCGGTCGCGTTGCTTGTCGCGGAAGCCAGGAATGGCGCCGCGCTCGATGCCAGCGCCAGGGGCTGCACGCTCTTGGTCCGCGATGTCGATCCCGCGCTGGCCATTTCGGGCAATCGGGAGCGGCTCCTGGCGGCTTTGGCGAACCTGCTGCAGAACGCGCTGAAGTTCACCCACGCCGATTCCGAAGTCACACTGAGTGCCCACGCCGAAGGCGACCATGTCCTGGTCGACGTCGAGGATCATTGCGGAGGACTGCCGCCAGGCGCTGCCTCGCGCATCTTCCAGCCCTTCGTACAAGTCGGCGACAACAAGACCGGGCTGGGACTCGGTCTTTCCATCGCGCGCCGAAGCGTCGAGGCCGATGGCGGCGTCCTGACCGTTCGGGATGTGCCGGGCACCGGATGCGTCTTCACCATCAAGCTGCCCCGAAGAACGCTGGGCTAGGCGCCGGCCCGGCGGTCCCGCCGCGCTCTCGTCCTCACAGCTGTTTCGACAGCCATGCTGCGACGTGCTCCATGGCTTTCTCCGTGAGAGGCCGGTCTCGCCACGCCGCCAGCGTGAGCTGCCTGGATTGCTTCAGGTCGGCCTCGAACTGGGCGGTCTGTGCCGCCGCGAAATCCTCGTCGTAGATGTTCAGGTTGGCTTCGTCGTTGAGCCTGAAAGAGCGGTTGTCGAAGTTCGTGGAGCCGACCGAGACCAGCAGCCCGTCGACCGTGAAGACCTTGCAATGGAACATCGTCGGCTGGTACTCGCTCATCTGCGCGCCCGCCTCCAGCAGCGGTCCCCATGACGCTCGCGATGCCCCACGGACCGTCTGCGAGTCGATGATGGGTCCCGGCGTGATGATCCGCACGCGCACCCCTCGCCGCATGGCGGCCACCAGCGCGTCCACCGTCAGGTCGTCGGGCACGAAGTACGCGCTCGACAGGTCGATGGTCCGTGTCGCCGCGGCGATCGACAGCAGGTACATGAGGTGCATGCTCTCGCTGCCGCCGGATGGCGAGCTGCTGAACATCTGGGCGCGTCCCTCGCCCACGGGTTCGATCGGCGGAAAGTAGCGTCGGCCATGGAGGACATCGCCCGAGACCTTGATCCAGTTGTCCATGAAGACGGCCTGCATCTGCGCGACGACCGGCCCCTCGACCTTGAAGTGGGAGTCGCGCCAGTGCTCGGCGTCCTGCGCGCTGCCGGTCCAGTTCGGCGCGATGCCGACGCCGCCGGTGAAGCCGATTCGTCCGTCGACGACCAGCAGCTTGCGGTGGGTGCGGTTGTTCATGCGGGCGATGTCGTACCAGTCGGGCTTGTGGAACTTCCGGATCTCGACGCCGGCATCCTCCATCTCGCGCAGGAATGCCTCGTCCACCTTGGCGCTGCCGAGCCAGTCCAGCAGCACGTGCACCTTGACCCCCGCGCGGGCCCTTTCGGCGAGGGCGTCGGCGAAGGCCTTGCCGATGTCGCCGGACCAGTAGATGTAGGTCTCGAAGGTGATGCTCTGCCGTGCCCCGCGAATGGCGGCCAGCATCGGGGGAAAGATCTGGTCCCCGTTGTAGAGGGCCTCGAAGCGATTGCCGTGCGTGATCGGGGGGCCCAGCATGACGCCCAGCACGTGTTGGTACTGCGGATCGCGCAGCGCGTACTCGCGCCTCACCTGCTCGTCGAGCTTTTTCTCGCCGCTGCGGAAATTGAGGACGAGCAGCGTGGCGGACAGCGTGAGGACGAAGGTCCAGGCGATGGCTTTCAGGTGGCGTCTCATGCGGCCCTGTCGCGCGTGTCGAAGAAAGTTGACAAGAGGTACTCCGTTGGCTTGGACCAAGCCCTGCCGCGTATGTTGGCGCCAGGCGGCCTGCGCGCGAATCGTCCTCGGGAGTCAACGCATGTAGGCCGGCGAGCCGACCCGTCGAGGGTCCGCGTCAGCCCGCCCCCTTGTCCAGCTTCAGGAACAGGTCCCGGTCGGGCGCGAAGTTGGCATGCAGCGGCAGCAGCGCACCGCCGAGCGCGCGGGCGTCCGAGCCGGTGGTGCCGGGCAGCAGCTGCGGACATTCGACGCCTTCCCAGCTGTAGCGGCTGCGCGCGGCCGACACCGCGTCGAGCAGCGCCTCGAGCAGCTCGCGGCTGAACGAGCCGTCGATGATCACGCCTTCGAGATCGAGCAGGCAGGCGGCGTCGTGGATGGCCAGCACGATCGCCGGTGCGGCCTCGTCCAGCCAGGCTTGCGTGATCGGTTGCCAGGGCGCCTGCAGCGCCCGCCGGTCGGACACCGCGTCCGGGTCCAGCCCGGCTTGCTCGAAGCGCCGCTCCAGCATGATCAGCGAGGCCACGCTGAGCAGTTGCGGCGGCGGCGCGGTGTCGCCCGGCATCGCCCGGTGCAGGGCCAGCGAGCCGATCGCGCCCGCGTTGCCGTTGAGTCCGCCGCGCAGGTGGCTGTCGATCACCAGTCCGCCGCCCACGAAGGTGTCGACGAAGATGTAGACGAAGCTGCGCACGCTGCGGCCGCGCCCGGCCACCAGCTCGGCCACGCAGGCGGCCGCGGTGTCCTTGACGAAGCTCACCGGCAAGGTCGACAGCGCCGCCACCCGCGCCCGCACGTCGGTGCGGTTCCAGGCCGCGGCGCGGTCGGCCTCGACGCCCAGCAATGCCTGCCAGCCGCCCAGCGACAGCGGCGCCGCGATGCCGATGCCCTGCAGCCGCTCCTGCTCGGCGGCACCCAGCAGCGCATGGAACTCGGCCAGCCGGGCGGCAATCTCGCCGAACACCGCCTCGGGCCGGGGATAGTCGTAGCTCAGGCTGCGCCGCGCCCGCACCGCGCCGGTGAAGTCGACCAGCAGCATGTCGAGGCTGCGCCTGCCGAGCTTGATGCCGATCGAGAAGGCGCCGTCCGGGTTCAGCGCCAGCGGCACCGAGGGCTGTCCGACCTTGCCGCGCAGCAGGGCGCCGCGCAGCAGCAGGCCGTCGTCGATCAGCCGCTTGGTGATCAGCGAGATGGTCTGCGGCGTCAGCCGGGTCAGCCGCGCCAGCTCGGCGCCGGGCATCGGGCCGTGGTTGCGGATCGCCTGCAGCACCACGCGCTCGTTGTACTGGCGCAGGCCGCCCTGGCTCGAGCCGCGCGGGCGCAGCCGGGTCGTCTCCTGCGACCCGTCGTCGGCCGAGGGTGGCATCGTCATCGCATGCACCGCCCCGCTCACGCCAGGCATTCGGCGGGCAACTGCTCGGGCGGCAAGGCCCCGGTCATGACCGCGACCGTGTCGCTCATGCTGATCTTCTTCGGGTTCAGCACCGCGCCGCGCTTGCCCAGCCGGGCCACGTGGATGCGGTCGGCGATCTCGAACACGTGCGGCATGTTGTGGCTGATCAGCACCACCGGCAGGCCCTTGTCGCGCACCCGCCGGATCAGCTCGAGCACCATGTTGCCTTCCTTGACCCCGAGCGCCGCGGTCGGCTCGTCGAGGATCACGACGTGGCTCGCGAAGGCCGCCGCCCGCGCCACCGCCACGCACTGGCGCTGGCCGCCCGACAGCGTCTCGACCGCCTGC